>NZ_JAWRXJ010000009.1:0-290747 GCF_046535095.1 Pseudomonas sp. SIMBA_041 | reverse complement strand
GGAGTTTTCCGTTTCGACTGCGCCGGAAGTGGGGCGAATTATAGACATCCAGAATCTGCCGTCAAGCAATGATTTGGTTTTTCTATCGATCAATCCAAAATCACTGCTATATATAGACGCGCCGGCCACGAATGCGCACTATATTGCCCAACTGCACGACATCAATACTCTCGCTTCCATTTTCGGACGATGCCACGTAATGAATGATCAGCCCCGCAGCCTTGCCTCGACCTTGTTCTCGGTAGGCCTGTTAATAATAGCCATGGCCTCGATCCAGTCCGGAGCATCCCTGGCTAAAAGCATGTTTCCGGTGATTGGTGCTCAAGGAACCACTACCCTGCGCCTGATGTTCGCCAGCGTGATCATGCTGCTCATGCTACGGCCATGGCGGGCGAAGCTCACCGCAAAATCCCTGCGCACCGTCATCATCTATGGCATGGCACTGGGCGGCATGAACTTCCTCTTCTATATGTCGTTACGCACCGTCCCCTTGGGTATTGCCGTAGCTCTGGAGTTCACTGGGCCGTTGGCTGTGGCGATCTATGCTTCACGCCGTGCGATCGACTTTTTGTGGATAGCACTCGCGGCTATCGGCTTGCTGCTCTTGATCCCTACAGGAGCGACAAGTGCCGGGATTGATCTTGAAGGTGCCGGCTATGCATTGGGCGCGGGTGTCTGCTGGGCGCTGTACATTCTATTCGGGCAAAAGGCCGGCGCCGACAATGGTGTGCAGACTGCTGCATTGGGCGTGATGATTGCTGCATTGTTCGTAGCCCCTATCGGCATCGTCCATGCCGGCGCCGCGCTGCTGACTCCGTCGCTGATCCCCGTAGCCATCGGCGTAGCCATTCTCTCCACCGCCCTGCCCTACACACTGGAGATGGTCGCGCTCACCCGAATGCCAGCTCGCACGTTTGGCACATTGATGAGCATCGAACCTGCGATTGGCGCGTTGTCAGGCCTGTTGTTCCTCCACGAATACCTTTCACTGTCACAGTGGATGGCTATCTTGTGCATCATTCTGGCTTCCGTGGGTGCCACCATGACCATGGGCAGCAGTGCCAAGCCAGCGGTTGCGGCAGATTGAGACAGGATTTGACGCAGGTCTGGTAATTGCCGCTCAATTAGGCCATGTTTAGGCCCGCAACCCAGTGCCATACATGGATTTTTCAGGATAGGGACATCAGAACGCTTCAGCGAAAGCGAATGCAGCCAGACCCGGGCGCAAGATCCGGGAACGCTATAAGGACAGCAATGAAACGAATTTTGATATTGATCGCCGTGCTTGCAGTTGCGGGCTGCGCGGCGACCTCGAAAACATCAGTCAAGCATGGCAAGAAAGGGCTGCATATCAACTGTTCAGGGCTCTCATCCTCCTGGGACAAGTGCTACACCAGCGCAGCCAACTCGTGCGCCCCCAAGGGATACAAGGTCATCGCCAAGTCAGGGGACGCGGTGGAAGAACCAGGCGATTATCCATTCGGCCTCAACCCCGCCGGCTACACAAGCCGCAGCATGATCGTCATTTGCAAGTAGGTTGCTGCCGCCCGGCAATCTGGCGGCCAATCTCATCGTAGCTGGACTTCAACACATTACGCTGGATGTCTGGCGTCGCCAGCATCCGCGCGACGACCAAAGCTCCGATACATTGCGACAAAATGGCCCAAGCCAGGCTGTCGCTCTCCAGGATGCGCGCCCAACTCTCCTGTAGCTGACAAATCCAGCGCTCAGCCTGCTGACGAACCAGCACATCCGAACGAGCGATCTCAGCCCCCAACGCGGGTAACGCACAGCCGGATTCCGGATGTTCGACATGCGCCATGCTGAGGTAGTGCTTGAGGCACCGTTCAAGCTTTTCACGCCCCTGATCGGCGCTTAATCGCTCCAGGCTTTGACACAGCTCACGCTCGACAATTGAGGCGAACAGTTCGTCTTTCGACGAGAAATGGCTGTAGAACGCCCCGCCGCTCAAACCAATCGCCTTCATCAATCCGTCGACACCGACCGTGGCAAAACCCGACTTCTTGGCTGACACCGCGCTGCTTTCCAGCAGCCTCTCTTTGGTTTCCAACTTGTGACTGGCCGAGTAGCGCATTGCCCTCTCCTCAGGATTGATCGCCTTGACGCGTGCCAAATCGTAGCATAACGTTCGTTTAGTTAACGATCGTTTAGCAAAGGGATCAACCTATGAATAATAAGAAAGTCGTACTGGTTGTCGGCGCAGGGGATGCTACCGGCGGCGCCATTGCCAAGCGTTTTGCCCAAGAAGGCTACGTCGCCTGTGTCACCCGCCGCAGTGCAGACAAGCTTCAGCCGCTGGTCGACACCATCAAAGCCAATGGCGGTGACGCCCACGGTTTTGCCTGCGATGCGCGCAAGGAAGAAGAGGTGATAGCGTTAGTCGAACAGATCGAAAGCGAGATCGGCCCCATCGAAGCGTTTGTGTTCAATATCGGCGCGAATGTGCCCTGCAGCATTCTTGAAGAAACGGCCCGCAAGTATTTCAAGATATGGGAAATGGCCTGTTTTTCAGGTTTTCTCAATGCTCGTGAAGTCGCCAAGCGCATGGCCAAACGCCAACGGGGCACCATCCTGTTCACCGGAGCCACCGCTGGTATGCGCGGTGCCGCGGGATTCGCAGCATTCGCCGGTGCCAAGCATGGCATTCGAGCCTTGGCCCAAAGCATGGCCCGTGAACTCGGCCCCATGAACATTCATGTTGCTCATGTCGTCGTCGACGGTGCTATCGATACCGATTTCATCCGAGAGAGCTTCCCGGAAAAGTACGCGACCAAGGATGAAGACGGCATTCTCAACCCCGAGCATATCGCCGAGAACTATTGGTACCTGCACAGCCAGCCACGGGACGCCTGGACGTTCGAACTGGATTTACGGCCCTGGAGCGAACGCTGGTAAGCCCTCCCTCTACAACAATAAACAGAGTGCACCGACCATGAGCAAAACCGTGGAGTTCTTTTTCGACCTCGGCAGCCCGGCCACCTACCTGGCCTATACCCAGCTCCCCAAAATCTGTGAGCAAACCGGCAGCCAATTGATTTACACACCGATGCTGCTGGGTGGCGTCTTCAAGGCCACCGGTAACGCTTCGCCTGCAGTCATTCCGGCCAAGGGCCGCTACATGTTTCAAGACCTGGACCGCTATGCAAAACGCTATGGCGTGCCACTGAAATTCAATCCGCATTTCCCCATCAACACCCTGATGCTCATGCGTGCGGTGACCGGGATTCAGTTACGTCATCCCGAGCGCTTCCTGGCGTTTATCGACTGTCTGTTCAAGGCCCTCTGGGTCGAAGGTCGCAGCCTTGATGACCCGGCCACCGTCGCCGCCGTGTTGACACAAAACGGCTTTGACCCCGATGAAGTACTCGCCCTGACAGCCGACGAAGAGGTTAAAGCCGCCCTTAAGGACAATACCGAGAAAGCAGTACAGCGCGGTGTCTTCGGGGCGCCGAGTATGTTCGTCGACAATCAGTTGTTCTTCGGCCAGGATCGGCTGGACTTCGTGGTTGAAGCCCTGAGTTAAATCTCGACCACCAACCGCCCCTGCGCACCTCCCGCAACGACCAACTCATGAGCGGTCTCGGCAGTTTCCAGCGTGAACTGCCGAGGATCGAGCAGCGGTTTCAACTGACCCGCCTCAATCAGCCGCGTCGCATCCTGAAGAATCTGCCCGTGATGCTCACACCCCTTGCCAGTCAACAGCGGCAACAGCGTAAACACCCCGGAATAAGTCGCCCCACGAAACGACAACGGCGCAAGGCTGTGTTGGCCCCAGCCCAGACAGCTCACTACATGCCCTTCATAAACCCGAACTGCCTTGAATGAATCATCCAATACCCCACCGCCCACCGTGTCATAGACGACATCGAAGCCCTCCCCCGAAGTGAACTCAGCCACATAGTCCTCCACCGACGACGCACGATAATCGATGAACGTTGCACCAAAGCTTTCAATAAGCCCCTTATGACCCGCTGAACCCGTGGCAAACACTTCTGCACCGAAAGCCCGGGAAATTTGCATAGCAACATGTCCGACTCCACCCGCACCACCGTGAATCAGCACTTTTTGACCAGCCCGAACCCGCGCCCGATCAACCAGCCCTTCCCATGCCGTGATCAATACCAACGGCAACCCTGCCGCCTCGCGCATGCTCAGATTTTTCGGCTTGTGCGCCAGAAGCCGCGAATCAACCACCGCGAACTCCGCGAGAGAGCCCTGCGCACCACCGATTCCAGTCGCCATCGCATAGACCTCATCGCCCGACAGCCACTCACTGACGCCCTCTCCTATCGCCTCAACGGTCCCCGCGAGGTCCATGCCCAACACAGCCGGCAATGGCTGCCGGGCATGAGCCGCCTGCCCCGAACGAATCTTCGCATCCAGCGGATTCACCCCGCTGGCCTTGATCCTCACCAGCACTTGGCCCGCTCCAGGCACCGGCCGCGGCAGGGAAACCAAGCGTAAAGGGCCGTTGGCCGTGTCAACCATCAGAGCGCGCATTTCAAGTGAGTCAGTCATTTCGGCAAATTCCATGAGAAGTGGATGTGGAATTAATCTTCTTCCAGTTCACTCATACCGATAAGACGCTATATCGCTATAGTGATCATGCCCATATGGCATCAATGAGAATTCACGTGGACACACTCAACGCAATGGCCACGTTCGTCCGGGTCGTCGAACGTGGCAGCTTTTCGGCCGTTGCCCGGGAGATGCAGACCAGCCAGCCGACTATCAGCAAGTTATTAAGGGCGCTGGAAATCAGACTGGGCGCCAAGCTGATTACCCGTAGCACCCGCCAACTGTCACTGACCGATGAAGGTCAGCGCTACTACAACGAATGCCGGCAAATCCTGGCCGCCGTGGACGCGGCGGAACAGCGTTTTCGATCAGGTCGCGAATCCGTCGCCGGCAACCTGAAAATCGGTTCATCCGTAAGTTTCGGGCGCTTGCACATTGCGCCGCGACTCCCTGCGTTTCTCAAAGCGCACCCTCAGGTTCAGATCGACCTGCAACTCAGCGATCAAAATCAGGACCTGGTCAGTGAAGGGCTGGACGTGACATTCAGAATCGGTGAGTTGGCCGACAGTGGTCTGCTCGCACGCCACGTCGGTACGACCCACCGGATCACGGTTGCAGCGCCTGACTACCTTGAGCAACACGGCGAGCCGCACACCCCGGAAGAACTCGGCGCGCACAATTGCCTGCAATTCAATTTGCTGAACAGTCAGAACCTATGGCATTACGAAAGAGGCAACCAACACCACGAAGTGCGCATCAGGGGTAATGCGCAAAGCAACAACTCCGAGGCCATTCGCGAGATGGTGCTGGGGGGATTGGGCATTGCGCTGTCGCCGGTGTGGCTATTCAGCGAGGATCTGAAGGCCGGCCGAGTGAAGGCGATTTTGCAAGACTACACGGCGCAGTCGCTGCCGATTCATGCCGTGTCCCCGGCGAATCGTCGCCAATCCGCCAGGGTCAAAGCTTTCGTGGACTACATGAGTCAGGCGCTAAAACAAGCGCCTGAACTCCAGCCCGTCAAATAGCCGCGGTACGGGTGTTCAACCATTCAAGGGCCGCGCCATCGAGCAATGGGCTCAAGCGCTCCCGCACTTCGGCGTGGTAGGCGTTGAACCACTGCTTCTCTTCCAGGGTCAGCAGCGACGGCTCCAGGCAACGGGTGTCGATCGGGCACAGTGTCAGGGTTTCGAACTTGAGGAATTCACCAAATTCGCTGGAACCCGCCTCACGGTTCAGCACCAGGTTCTCGATACGCACGCCCCAACGGCCCGGACGATAAGTGCCCGGCTCGATGGACGTGATCATGCCCGGTTGCATCGCCGTTTGCGGAGCCGCAGCAGCCTGATAGGCGATGACCTGCGGACCTTCGTGAACGTTGAGGAAGTAGCCAACGCCATGGCCGGTGCCGTGACCGTAGTCGACGCTTTCAGCCCAGATCGGCGCGCGAGCGATGGCGTCGAGCAATGGCGACAGAATCCCACGAGGGAATTGCGCGCGGGACAGCGCGATCACGCCTTTGAGGACGCGTGTGCAATCGCGTTTCTGTTCAGCAGTGGGTGTACCGACCGGGACCATTCGCGTGATGTCGGTGGTGCCACCCAGGTACTGACCGCCGGAGTCGATCAGCAGCAGACCGTCACCCTCGATCACCGCGTGCTCTTCTTCGGTCGCGTGGTAGTGCGGCATCGCGCCATTGGCGTTGAACGCAGCAATGGTGTTGAAGCTCAGCGACACGTAGCCTGGACGGCGGGTGCGCGCGGCCGTGAGGTGTTCGTCGATGGTCAGCTCGGTGATGCGCTCACGACCCAAGGCCGAGTCCAGCCACGTGAAGAATTCGCACAGGGCGGCACCGTCCTGTTCCATCGCCTGACGAATATGCTCGGCATCGGCCAGGCTTTTTTGCGACTTGGCGAGCGTGGTCGGGTTCAGGCCTTCGACCAGTTTTACGCCTTTGTCGAGGTTATCCAGCAAACCGGCGGTGACGCGCGCCGGATCGACTTGCAGGCTCGCGCCGCTCGGCACGGCGCGCAACGCAGCAGCCACTTCGCTGTAATCGCGCAGGGTCACGCCGTCTTGTTCGAGCACCGCACGCAGTTCAGTATCGACTTTGCTCAAAGCGACGAACAGGGTGGCCTGCTCCTGACTGATCAAGGCGAAAGATACAAACACCGGATTGAACGACACATCGCCGCCGCGCAGATTAAACAGCCAGGCGATGTCATCAAGGGTCGCGATGAAATGCCAGTCAGCACCACGTTCTTTCAACACTTCGCGCAGTTTCGCCAGTTTCTCGCCACGGCTGACCGTCGCCTGCGGCGGTAAATGCTGGTAGATCGGCTCATTCGGCAATGTCGGGCGATCGCTCCAGACTTCGCTCAACAGATCGATGTCGGTCCGCAGGCGGGCACCGCGCTCTTCGAGTTTGCCACCTAGCGTACGCGCCGACGCCACGGCCATCACTGCACCGTCCACCGCGACGACGCCGCCTTCAGGGGTTTGCTCGGCCAGCCAGTCCAACGGGCCAGGTTGACCCGGTTGCAGCTTGACCAATTCGATGCCGCTGCCCTTGAGTTCCTTGGTCGCTTGCTCCCAGTAACGACTGTCGGCCCAGACGCCGGCAAAATCCGGGGTCACGATCAGTGTGCCGACCGAGCCATGGAAGCCCGACAACCACTGCCGTCCCTGCCAGTAACCCGGCAAATATTCCGACAGGTGCGGATCGGCCGACGGCACCAGCAAGGCATGAATGCCTTCGCGGCTCATCAGTTCGCGGGTTTGCGCCAGGCGCTGTGGCACCGATCCATTGATCGAAGGCTGCGTACTCATCGTGTCTCCTGCTAATCACTTCAGCTTATTGTTGAGTGCCGATCTGAGTCGGCGCTTTAAGGCGCTACTGCCAGAATGCCGGGGCACTGGCGCAGGCCGCTTTGATCAGGTGCACCGCTTGGTCGATGTCTTGCTCGGTGGTGAACCGGCCGAGGCTCAAGCGGATGGTGCGACTCGCCGAGCGGGCGTCATGCCCCAGGGCCAGCAGCACATGGGATGGCGCGTTGCTGGCGGAGTTACAGGCCGACGTCGCAGAAAAAGCGATCGAATGGCTCAACGCCGCAGAATTGAACTCACCTTCGCTGAACGTCAGGCTGAGGGTGTGGGGAATGCGCTGGGCCGGGCTGCCATTGAGGCGAACACCGGGAAGGCTCAGCAACTGCTCAAGCAACCGTTCGCGCAAGCGCACGATCGTGGCTTTCTCGTCATCGAACAGGTCGGCGGCCAAGGCGAAGGCCGCGCCCATGGCTGCGATCTGATGAGTCGCCAGGGTACCGGAGCGCAACCCGCCTTCGTGACCACCGCCGTGAATCTGAGCCTGCAAGCGTTGCTGAGCGCGCGGGCCGACGTACAACGCACCGATGCCTTTGGGACCGTAGATCTTGTGCGCGGAAAACGACATCAGGTCGACCGGCAGGCGCGCCAGATCAATGGCCACCTTGCCCGCGCCTTGAGCGGCGTCGACGTGAAACAACGCATCGCGAGCACGCACGACTTCGCCGATGGCGGCGATATCATTGACAGTGCCGAGTTCGTTATTGACCAGCATCAGCGACACCAGAAAGGTGTCTTCGCGCATCGCTTCGCTGACTGCTTGCGCCGTGATCAAACCTTCGGCGTCAGGCACCAGGTACGTGACCGCAACCCCGGCGTCCTGCAATTGCTTCGCCGTGTCGAGAATCGCCTTGTGTTCGATCTGGCTGGTAATGATGTGCCCGCCGCTGACACCACGGGCCTGGGCCACGCCTTTGAGCGCGAGGTTGTTGGATTCAGTGGCGCCGGAGGTCCAGACGATTTGCTGCGCCGTGGCGCCAACCAGTTCGGCAACCTGCTGCCGGGCGTGCTCGACCGACTGTCGGGCTTGCTGACCATAGGCATGGGAGCTGGACGCCGGGTTGCCGAAATTGCCGGTAAAACCCAGACACTCGACCATGACCTTGATGACCCGCTCATCCACCGGCGTGGTGGCGGCGTAATCGAAATACAACGGACGCTTATTCATAAAAGACTCGCAGAGCGTGTTCCGGGATCAGGAAGCTCATGACGGAAACGTCGAGGCGCAGCCTTGTGAGCTGCGCCGATATTTCAGCACGTTAGAAATACCTGATCGGAAGCCGTTAAAGAAGAACAACTTCATTTAAAAGTGCGTAGGAACGCTCCTGAAGTCGAGCTTAACAGGCATCGGGCAACCGGTTGAAGCAATGCGTCAGCTAAAGCTTTCAAGAAGTAACGGATACAGCGACGCCACCAACAGCGCCGCCATGCCCCAGTTGAACAGGCGCAACCAGCGGCGGTCCTTCAACACATTGCGCAACAACGTGCCGCACCCGGCCCAGAGACCGACGCTCGGCAGGTTGATCAAGGCAAACACCGCCGCAATGATGATCACGTTGGTGAAATAACCCTGCATCGGCGTGTAGGTGCTGATGGCACCGATGGCCATGATCCACGCCTTTGGATTGACCCATTGGAACGCCGCTGCGCCCAGGTAAGTGATGGGTTTGCTTTCGCCGTTCTCGCTCTCGGAGACCGGACCTGAATGGGCGATTTTCCATGCCAGGTACAGCAGATACGCCGCGCCGACGTAACGCAGCACGGTATAGAGCAAAGGATAGGTTTTAAACACGGCACCGAGGCCGAACCCGACGGCGACCACCAGGACAAAGAAACCACAGGTGACGCCCAACATATGCGGGATGGTGCGGTTAAAGCCAAAGTTCACACCCGATGCCAGCAACATGGTGTTGTTGGGGCCGGGAGTAATCGAGGTGACGAGCGCAAACAAGGCCAAGCCCATCAGCAGATCGAGTGAAAGCGTCATCAGCGGCAGTCCATGAGGGTCAATCGGGTGTTAAGACCCTATCGCACGCCTTGCCGGAAACCCATGGACAGTTACGTGAAACTTCGAGCGGTACAGTTTTCGATCAGCTTGGACGACCATGAAGCTGTACAGCACGTTCGGCGTTCATCTCGCCCTGTTTATCGAAGCTGAACGACTTTTGCGGTTGACCGAGCAAGGCGGCTTTCTTCGCGTGGTATTCCTCGAAGGACAGGCCACGACGATTCAAATCCTCTAGCGCCAATTCCTTTGATTCCTCGGCGGTGTACGGCCGCAATTCCGGTGAAACATGACTGGCACATCCGGCAAGCACAGAGACCGCGAGCAGCAGAAAAGTGGCGATTAGAGGTTTCGTTTTTGGCGTCCTGCATCTGGGTTCGGGGGAATGAACACAGGCTACTCGCGCGGCTTGGCGGGCAGAAATCAACGCTCTCAATAGTGGCTATCGACTTTGGTAAACACTCTCCAGGTACGCCAAAACATATTCATTAACGAACTATAAATATTTATTTTTTGCCGATTGGCGTCTACGCCACCGAAGCCGATTTCGCCAACTACCAAATAATCGGTGAGCCCTTGAAGGCCCGCATTCGTCTTGCTGCAGAAAGCGCAATCAGGTGCACACCGCTGCCCTGCTGGGCCTGAGCCGAAACGTGACGCGCACGCGGCTGATCAAGATCGGCGAACTGGCCGTGAACAAACGCCGGGGGATGGAGAATGTCCAGGGCGAGCGGGTGATGCAGTTGTCGATTTAACCCACCAGGCGGCAGTGCAGCGCGTTGTCGTGGCTGAGCGCCAGGCTGTGCAGCACCTGGAACGAGCCGAACGTCACGGTCTTCGCCTGATGCGCGCGGATCAGCTGCCAGAAATCCTGCTCGCCGCTTTCGAAACTGCGAAAGGCCGCCTCTCCCGCCGCGCGGGTTTGCCATTGCAGGTAGTTGAGCACCCGCCGGCCGTCGTCGCTGGCCTGGATGCTGGCACTCAGAAAACCACTGAAATCCCGGGCCAGACGCTCGGTCTGCCGGGACAACGCCGACACCAGTGCAGGCTGCTGATGCGGCTCGATCTCGAACTCGATCAGTTGGGTGAAGCTGCGATTGTTCTCTGACGATTGCATGAATAGTCCCCCTCACGTGTCAGGCGGATCTTGCGATCCGAAGGCCTGCAGGGTAAAACCTCGAGTTAACTAGAGGTCAAGTAGGATTTTTAAATGATCACCCCGGACACTCTGCACAAGGAACTCACCGTCGGCCAATTGGCCGCCCGCAGCGGTGTGGCGATCACGGCGCTGCACTTTTATGAATCGAAGGGGCTGATCAACAGCACGCGCAATCAGGGCAACCAGCGGCGCTATCCACGGGAAGTGTTGCGGCGGGTGGCGCTGATCAAAGTCGCGCAGCGCCTGGGGATTCCGTTGGCGGAGATCGGTGAAGCGTTGAAATCGCTACCGGATAACCGCGCACCGACGGCGGCGGACTGGAAGGTGTTGTCGGCGCAATGGAGTCAGGACCTGGATGAACGGATCAATCAGCTGACGTTGCTGCGCGACAAGCTCAATGGCTGCATCGGGTGTGGGTGTTTGTCGATGGAGGCGTGTCCGTTGCGTAATTTTGGCGATGTGCTGGGGGAACAGGGGCCGGGAGCGCAGCTGCTGGAATTGGGGACAGGTCCGAAATAGCGACGCGGCTATCGCGGGTCAGGATGAACTGCCGTTCCTCATCCGAATTCAACGCCTTGGCCAGTTTCTGCAAGGCCGGATCATTGATGTTGTCCGGCCGCGCCGCCAGAAATTCGATGTACAGGCTCCTGCCCTTCTCGACAATCAACGCGCTGTTGGTGTCGATCCCCGCTTCCAGCGCGTCGTTGGCAATGACAAACGCCAGGTTGACCTGACTCACCGAGCGCGAGTTCTCTACAACTGTATTTAACAGAGCCATTGCAGCTTCTGTGCCGAGCCCCCCTGCTTTCGGGGGGGGGGGTGACGGGAATTTATCAGCGTTTCTGATGATGCAGCCGAGCAATCTGCTGCCGCGCTGTTGCTGGCTGAACAGTGTGGCTGCTCGTCGGGTGCTCGGCTGGCAACACGACGCTGACCTATATTTATTCGGCCGGAAATCGGCGCAGGACACTTTCCACCCACAACAACAAACAGGGAGATTCATCATGAGCGTCAAACCCATTCCAGAGGGTTATCACAGCATCACCCCGTATCTGGGCATTCAAAAAGCGGCCGAAGCGATCGAGTTCTACAAGAAGGCCTTTGGCGCCATCGAAGTCATGCGCCTGGCCATGCCCGATGGCGGCATTGGTCACGCCGAACTGAGGATCGGCGACTGCCCGATCATGCTCGGCACGCCATGTGATCAGGGGCCGTTGAGCAACCCGGACAAGTCGCCGTCAGTGGGTCTGCATCTGTATGTGACGGATGTGGACAAGTCCTATAAACAGGCGATTGATGCGGGTGGCACGGTGGTGTCCGAGGTTAAGGATCAGTTTTATGGCGACCGCTCCGGGACGTTGAAAGATCCGTATGGGCATTTGTGGTTTTTGGCCACGCGCAAGGAAAACCTGACTCAAGCGCAGATTGAGCAGCGGGCGAAGGAGATGTTTCAGCAGGGTTGAGAGCTTTGTCGCCTGATCGGGCCCCATCGCGAGCAAGCTCGCTCCCACAGGTACAGCGGTGATCCTGTGGGAGCGCGCTTGCTCGCGATGGGGCCATCCCCAACATCGCAAATCCCCCCGGTAACAACTTCTCGCCAATAAGAAACATTTACTTTCATCTCCCCCTTCGGGATTTCTGTTCCTCATCCGTCTTATAGAGATGCAGTCGGCGTGCGCCCGCAACAGCCATCGCTGGCCTTTTCATGGACCTCATCGCTGGGAAGCCCGCAGCAGAGGTTCTCTCATCGATACAAGACCTTTAATCATGTCGAAGAAATCCCGTTCCAAACTCTGGTTTCTGGTCCACAGCTGGCTGGCATTACCGATCTGGTTTTTCGTGCTGATTGTCTGTGTCACCGGCACATTGGCGGTGATCAGTCAGGAAATCGTCTGGCTGGCCAACCCGCAAATGCGCGCCAGCCAGCCGTCGGACGATGCGCCGTTACTCAGCTATGACCAGATCATCGCGGCAATCAAACAGGCCGAACCGGACACGCTGGTCGAATCCATCAGCCGCCCCGATGAATCCCACTTCGCCCTCGACGTCAGCGTCAGCTACCCCGACGGCCGCTCGGTGACCGTGTACGTCAACCCGTACAGCGGCGTTATTCAGGGCACCGCCCCGGCCTTCGATTTCAAGGCGTTTACCCGCGCGTTGCACGGCTGGTGGCTGGTGCCGTTCACCAATGGCTACAGCTGGGGCTGGTACCTGGTGTCCTTCTTGAGCCTGCCGCTGCTGGCCTCGCTGGTCACCGGGCTGGTGGTCTACAAAAAATTCTGGAAGGGCTTCTTCCGGCCGACCCTGCGTATTCGTCATGGCGCGCGGATTTTCTGGGGCGACTTTCATCGCCTCAGTGGCATCTGGTCGATCTGGTTTATTGCGGTGATTTCCATCACCAGCACCTGGTTCCTGATTCAGGCGTTCATGTTCGATAACCAGGTCTCGATTTCCACCGCGCCGGTGGCCCTGGTGGTGCCGCGTGAAAGCGTACCGGTGAGCAGCGATGGCTCCCCTGCACCGACGATCAGCCTCGAAACCGCGATTGCCCAGGCCAAGGAACGCATTCCCGGCCTGGAAGACAGCTTCGTCAGCCTGCCCGCCAATGCCTACAGCTACTTGTCGGTGGGTGGACGCAGTTGGTATCCGCTGATGTACCAGACGGCCGATATCAACCCATACACCGGCGACGTCGCCGCCACGCGCTTGCTGTCGGACCGCAGCGGCCTGGAGCTGGTGACCGAGTCCATGCGCCCCTTGCACACCGGTGATTTCGGCGGGATCTGGATCAAACTGATCTGGTTCTTCTTCGGTTTGATCCTGAGCATGATGGTCCTCAGCGGCCTGCTGATCTGGACCAAACGCACCGCCCTCGCCACCGCCAACGCTCTCAAGCGCAGCCACAAACAGCCACGGGTGCAAGCCGCGACGGAGGTCAGCCAATGAACGCGCACGCCAAGCAAACACCGGACTCGACCCTGCGCCGCTTCTGGCTCAAATGGCGCTTCCATATCAACGTTCTGCTGTTGTTGGTGCCACTGGGGTTCATGCCCAAATACTTCGCTGACGAGGCGCTGTTTCGCGGAGATACCGGGCTCGGTGAGCGGGAGATAGGGGAAATCCAGGTCGGCCCGTGGAGCCTGCGCCTGGCCGAACTGCGCAATGAAGCCCCGACGCTCGACGGACCCGCCGGCCACATGAAGAACTTCACCGCCGCACTGTGCGACAGCTGCCGCGATCAGGTCAAGGCGACTTACCTGCGCATCGGCAAACCGCGCAGCCTGCGGGCCGCCGGGGTGATTTTCTTCGGCACGCCGCATCGCATGGGCGCCATGGTGCCGATCCCGGAAAAGACCAAGGCTGACGCCGAGCTGTGGATCACCATGGAAGGCTGGGACGGCGCGATGCACCAGGCCGCCCTCCCCCTGAGCCAGGCATCGCCGGCCACCGTCGCGTGGCTGAACCAACAAGGAGGCAAACCATGATCAGCATTTTTCGCCCACTTCAAACTGTGTTGCTGGTGCTCTGCGCCGGATTCAGTGCCAGCGCGCTGGCGCACAACCCGATGTGCGAATGCAAAGCCGTCGATGCCGAACAGATCAAATGCACCGGCGGCTTCTCCGACGGCAGCGGCGCACCGGGCGTGACCCTGGACGTGATCGGCTACGACGAAACCATTCTGGTGCCGGGCAAGCTCGGCGCCGATTCCACGCTGACCTTCAAGAAACCCGGCGCGGAATTTTATGTGCTGTTCGACGCCGGTCCCGGCCACGTCGTCGAGATCGACCAAGCGGACATCGAAACCCCATGAGTACGCCCACCACATACGTCGTCCGTCCGGCCGGTGCCGGCCACGAAACCCTTTATGTGCTGCTGTTGTGCCTGATGATTCTGGCGGTAGCCGGTTCGGTGGTTGCCTGGCGCCACGAGTCCCAGGCCGTGAGCAGCGTCGGCAGCCATCAACTGGATGCCCGCCGCGACTTGAGCGCGTCCGAGCAAGGGATCTACGCCGACCTGCGGGTAACGCTGGACGAGATTCACTTGCTGCAACAGGAACAGCAAACCCTGCCAACACCTGAAGCCCTCGCCGAGGAAGGTTTTGCACCCTTCGCCCAAGACGCCAGCTCCGTCAGTCGTGGCGCCCATCAATGGCAATTGCTCGACGCCAAGGCGTACTTCGGCCAGAGCCAGGCACCCGCCGTGGCTGGTTCGTTTTTGATGCGCCTGACCGCTGGCGACGAGGCACCGGACATCTGGCTCCACCGCGCCACCGACCTCCAAGCCCCGACCGACCTGACGGACGCCGCCCTCGAAAGCACCGGCTGGCAACTGATCGTCGCGCAATTCGATGCCGGCGTGACCCGCCAGCATCGGCACTGACCCCTCGCCTTCAACCGAGAGAAGACCGCTTTCCCATGCCTATTTCATCTTTCCTGCGCCTGCTATCGGTCGGCTTGCTGGCCTGCCTGCTGACTCCTCTGGCCCATGCCGACGACGCCAAACGCCTGCGCATCGGCATCACCCTGCACCCTTATTACAGCTACGTCGCCAACATCGTCGGCGACAAGGCTGATGTGGTGCCGCTGATTCCGGCCGGTTTCAATCCGCACGCCTACGAGCCCCGCGCCGAGGACATCAAGCGCATCAGCGGACTGGACGTGATCGTGCTCAATGGCGTCGGTCATGACGACTTCGCCGACCGCATGATTGCCGCCAGCGAAACCCCGAACATCACGGTGATCGAAGCCAACGAAAACGTGCCGCTGCTGGCCGCCACTGGCGTCGCCGCACGCGGTGCGGGCAAGGTGGTCAACCCGCACACGTTCCTGTCGATCAGCGCCTCGATTGCCCAGGTCAACAACATCGCCCGGGAACTGGGCAAGCTTGATCCGGCCAACGCCAAGACCTATACGCAAAACGCCCGCGCCTACGGCAAACGTCTGCGGCAGATGCGCGCCGACGCCTTGGCGAAGCTGACCCAGGCACCCAACGCCGCACTTCGCGTGGCCACCGTTCACGCGGCTTACGATTACCTGCTGCGTGAATTCGGCCTCGAAGTCACTGCGGTGGTTGAACCTGCGCACGGCATAGAACCGAGCCCGAGTCAGTTGAAAAAGACCATCGACCAACTGCGCGAACTGGACGTGAAAGTGATCTTCTCGGAGATGGATTTCCCCTCCACTTACGTCGACACCATCCAGCGTGAATCCGGGGTGAAGCTGTACCCGCTGTCGCACATTTCCTATGGCGAATACACCGCCGACAAGTACGAAAAGGAAATGACCGGCAACCTCAACACTGTGGTCCGGGCGATACAGGAGTCGGGTCAATGACTGCTCAAGAAAACCTCTCGGCCCAAACCAGCGGCCCGACCTTGGACTTCAGCGATGTCAGCCTGACCCTCGGGCGTACAACGATCCTCGACAACGTGACCTTTCAGGTTTCCCCCGGCAGTGTGCACGCGCTGGTCGGCCCCAACGGCGGTGGCAAGAGTTCGCTGATCAAGACCCTGCTCGGACAGATGCCGCATCAGGGGAAGCTGAGCCTGCAATGGCCGGACATACCCGGGACCATCGGCTACGTGCCGCAAGCCCTGGAGTTTGATCGCGGCCTGCCCATGACCGTCGACGATTTCATGGCCGCCATGTGCCAGCGCCGCCCGGCGTTCCTCGGTTTGAGCAAACACTACGCCGCCGCGATCGGTGAAGCGCTGGAACGGGTCGGCATGCAGGACAAACGCAAACGGCGCATGGGCGCATTGTCCGGCGGTGAGCGTCAACGGGTATTGCTGGCTCAAGGGCTGATCCCGGCGCCGCAACTGCTGGTGCTCGACGAACCGATGTCGGCGCTGGATGAAGCCGGTATCCGGGTGTTCGAACGGCTGCTCGGCGACTGGCGCCAAAGCGGCATCACCGTGCTGTGGATCGAGCACGATCTGGAGGCCGTCGGGCGCCTGGCGGATCGCGTCACCGGGCTCAATCGCCGGGTGTTGTTCGATGCCACGCCGAAACAGGCCCTGACCCCGGAACGTCTGCTGACTCTGTTTTCCACCCATCCACGGAGCGCTGCCAAATGAGCTACGAAGCCTTTCGCTTGATGGTTCAGGGCTGGGCGTCTTCGGGGTATCTGCCCGAGGCGCTGGCCTACGGATTTGTGGTCAACGCACTGCTCGCCGGCCTGTTGATCGGCCCGGTACTCGGTGGATTGGGCACATTGGTGGTGGTCAAGCGCTTCGCGTTTTTCTCCGAAGCGGTGGGTCATGCGGCGTTGACCGGCGTGGCCATCGGCATCCTGCTCGGCGAGCCCTACACCGGGCCTTATGGCAGCCTGTTCGGTTACTGCCTGCTGTTCGGCATTTTGCTCAATTACCTGCGCAACCGCACCGGCCTGGCGCCGGATACCTTGATCGGCGTATTCCTGTCGGTGTCGCTGGCATTGGGCGCGAGCCTGCTGCTGATTCTGGCGGGCAAGATCAACGTGCACATTCTGGAAAACGTGTTGTTCGGATCGGTGTTGACCGTCAACGGTAACGATCTGGCGGTCCTGGCCATCGTCGGTTCGCTGGTCATGGCGCTGGCCTTGCCACTGTACAACCGCATCATGCTCGCCAGTTTCAACCCGCAATTGGCGGCGGTGCGCGGGGTGGCGGTGAAGACCCTGGATTACCTGTTTGTGATTCTGGTGACGCTGATCACCGTGGCCGCGGTGAAGGTCATCGGCGCGATTCTGGTCGGCGCGCTCCTGGTGATTCCAGCCGCCGCCGCGCGCTTGCTCAGCCAGTCGCTCAAAGGCTTTTTCTGGTGTTCGGTGCTGATCGCCACGGTGAGCACGCTGTGCGGGATTCTGGCGCCGATTGTGTTCGACTTGCCCATCCCGTCCGGTGCCGCGATCATTTTGGTGGCCGGTATCGCTTTCGCCCTGTCCGCCATTGCGCGCGGTGTCGTCCCCAGCCTCAAAGGGAATCTCGGATAAATGGTTTTTTCTCTGCGTCAATTGACCCTGGCCGTGGCGCTCTGCGGGCTGGTCAACACCTCGTTTGCGGCGGACAACGCCAAACCACTGCATGTGCTGGCGTCCTTGCCAATCACTTACGGCTTGGGTGAAGTCTTGCTCAAAGGAACTGACGTCAACCTTGAACGCGTCGCACCGGCGAACCTGCCTGGCAGCCGTCAGACCGCGTACTTCACCGGCCGTGGTGCCCCGACGCTGGCCAAACTGGCAACCCACGCCGACGCGGTGATCGGTCTGCGGTCACTGTGGGCGGATGATCCGCTGTACCCGATCTCCCGTCGCAGCAACATTCGCATTGTCGAAGTCGACGCCGCGCGCCCGGTGGACGGCGCCCTGCCCGGCATCGCCGTGCAGCCGGACAACAAGGTCGAGGGTTTGAACAGTCAGCCGTGGTTGTCCAGCAACAACATGGGGCGGATGGCGGACGTGATGGCCGCCGATCTCGTGCGCCTGGCACCAGAAGCCAAACCTGCAATCGAGGCTAACCTGGCGGCGCTGAAACAGCGCTTGCTCAAGTTCAGCGCCGACAGCGAAGCGCGGCTGGCCAGTGCTGACACTCTCAGTGTGATGAGCCTCAGTGATCACTTTGGCTATTTGATGGGCGGGCTCAATCTGGAGCTGATCGGGATCGATGCACGCTCGGATGCCGAGTGGACGCCGGAAGCGCTCAAGCGATTGGGCGCGACGTTGAAGGACAACGAGGTGGCGGTGGTGTTGCATCATCGGCAGCCTTCGGACGCGGTGAAAGCGGTGATCGCCGAGGCCGGTAGCCGGTTGGTGGTGTTGAGTGTGGATGCCGCGGATCCGGTGGCGGAGCTGGAGAGGAATGTGGACTTGGTGATCAAGGGGTTGAACGGGGTTTAAGTCAGTTGGACCGCGTTATCGTTTATCGCTGGCAAGCCAGCTCCCACAGGGATATGTGTCACACCCCGAATCCAATGTGGGAGCTGGCTTGCCAGCGATGAAGGCCTGATAAACAACACAACTTTCAGGCATGAAAAAGCCCGCTGACCTTCGCGGTTCAGCGGGCTTTTTCGTACGGTCAATCAGTGAGCCACTGCCGCCTGCTCTTCCATCTTGCGACGCAGACTCAGCGGGCGCATGTCCGTCCAGGTTTCTTCAATGTAAGCCAGGCATTCCTTTTTCAAACCGCTTTTGCCCACGGTGCGCCAGCCTTCCGGCACGGCTTTGTAGTCAGGCCAGATTGAGTATTGCTCTTCGTGGTTGACCACGACTTGAAAGAGGATGTCCTCGCGGTCGAATACTGAAGTCATGGGCGTTTCTCCATCGCTGTAGGGTGGGCTGCGCGGCGTGCGCAGCCGTTATGTAGAAAGAACGTTCAGGGCGGCAAAAAATTTAGAGACTGGCGGTGGCAGCGGTCATGGCCCGACCGAAAATCCCGGCCACCTGATCGATTTCAGCCGCCGTGATCACCAGCGGTGGCAGGAAGCGCACCACGCCGCCGTGACGGCCACCCAGCTCGAGAATCAACCCGCGCTTGAGGCATTCGCGCTGCACCAACGGCGCCAGTGCAGCCGATATCGGTGCATGACCCTGAGCGTCCGGTGCACCGGACGGGTCGACCAGCTCAACGCCGAGCATCAAGCCACGACCGCGGATGTCGCCCATGTGCGGGAAGTCCCGCTGCAGGATGCGCAGGTGTTCGCTCAAGCGCTCGCCCATCGCGGTCGCGTGCTCGCACACCTTGTGTTCGACCAGATAACGCATCACCGCGGAACCGGCGGCCATGGCCATCTGATTGCCACGGAAGGTCCCGGCATGCGCGCCCGGCAGCCAGGTGTCGAGCCAGTCGCGGTAAACCACCACTGCCAGCGGCAAGCTGCCGCCGATGGCTTTGGACATCACCACCACGTCCGGAATGATCCCGGCGTGTTCAAAGGCAAACATCTTGCCGGTGCGAGCGAAACCGCTCTGGATTTCATCGACGATCAAAGCCACGCCAGCCTTTTCGGTGATGCGGCGCACGCCGCGCAGCCAATCGAGATCCGCAGGTATTACGCCGCCTTCGCCCTGTACCACTTCCACAATCACCGCGGCCGGTAATTGCACGCCGGCCTCGGGATCATTCAGCAGGTTTTCCAGGTAGTTCAGATTGACCTGCACGCCCTGCGCCCCACCGAGGCCGAACGGGCAACGGTAATCGTAGGGATAGGGCATGAACTGCACACCGCTGCTGAGCAAGGCACCCAATGGCTTTTTCGGCCCCAGGCTGCCCATCAGGCTCAATGCGCCCTGGCTCATGCCGTGATAACCACCCTGGAACGACAACACGGTGCTGCGTCCGGTGGCGGTGCGCACCAGTTTCAGCGCGGCTTCCACCGCGTCGGTGCCGGTCGGGCCACAAAACTGGATTTTCGCCTCGGCAGCCAATGCCGGCGGCAGCAGCCCGAACAGGTCCTGCACAAACTGGTCCTTGACCGGCGTGGTCAGGTCGAGCGTGTGCAGCGGCAGTTCATCGCTCAGCACTTGCCGGATCGCTTCGATCACCACCGGATGGTTGTGCCCCAGCGCCAGCGTTCCGGCACCGGCCAGACAGTCGATGAAATGGCGCCCTTCGACGTCCTCGACATAAATGCCCTTGGCGCGTTTCAGCGCCAGGGGAATACGCCGTGGGTAGCTGCGGGCATTGGATTCCTGCTGGTTTTGACGGGCCAGCAGCGGCGATTCATTGAACTGGTACAGCGTTTCGGCAGGCGTCGGGACGATCCGGGCCGGCTGATCTTCGATAAGGCTGGTAGCGACTGACATTTCTCGACCCCTCAATAAGGTTTCCTGTTCTGGAAACGCATCAGGGGCTCAAGGATTTAGAGCGTCGACAACGCTTTGTGCATGGGAACCGCCTGAAGCCCGGCCACCGTGAAGGTTTCAGCGCAGGCCTGGTAACCCAGATGCCGGTAAAAGGCCTCGCCGGTTCGGGTGCTGTTGAGTCGTGCCTGGTGCACACCTTGCTCGATCAACCAGCCTTCAAGGTCGCGCACCAGCGCTTGCCCGACACCGCGGCGGAACCATTCCGGCTGCACGTAACAGAACGCGACCTTGCCGCTGATGCTGGCCATCGCGACGCCAACCGGTTTGTCATGCAACAGGGCGATGTTGAGGTACAACCGCGGGTCAGCCAGCCAGGGCTGGACGTGGCCGATGGTTTTGTTCTGGACCCAGGTGGCGACGGTGCGCGGGTCATTGCGGTGATCCAGTGCACACCCCACCCGAATGGAGCGCTCGAGGATACGGCTGATGATGCCCGCGTCGGCGGAGGTTGCCTTGCAGATGTGAACCGATGCTTCCATGGCGCTGTTACCTCAATCCATTGAGAAAAAGCTGCCGGGGACGATAGCGCTGACGGCCGGCAAAAGGCCAATGAAGAGAAGTTACATTTGATGTGCAACACAGATCCCCTGTGGGAGCGAGCTTGCTCGCGATAGCGGTGGCACATCCAGAATTGATGTGACTGACAAATTGCTATCGCGAGCAAGCTCGCTCCCACAGGGTTTGGGGGTGTGAGTTAGATTGTTTGCAGGGGCATGGTCAGTTCAACCCGCAACCCATCCGGTCGGCTGTCGAACCGCAACGTGCAGCCGCAGCGCTGGACAATTGCCTGAACAATCGCCAGCCCCAACCCGCAACCGGTGCTCTGGCCATTGCGCCAGAAGCGTTGGGTCAGGTGCTGCAGGTCGTCTTCTGCAATCCCCGGTCCATGGTCGCGAACCAGAAAACGCGCACGATTGCCGGTGGTCTCCAGGCTCAATTCCACGGCGCCATCGCCGGGCGTATGGCGCAAGGCGTTGTCCAGCAGGTTACGTAACGCGGCAATCGACAACACGGCGGGCATTTGCACCGGCGCACTGGAGAACGTGTTCGGCATCTGCAGCTTGATGCGCTGCCGATCCCCGCTGGCGGCGTCCTGGATGGCCAGTTTCGCCACTTGTTCAGCGCTGCACTGTACGCCGTCGTCGAACGACAAACTGCCCTCGACCCGCGCCAGCAACAGCAGTTGTTCAAGAGTCCGGTGCATGCGGTCGGCGCCCTCTTCGGCGCGGGCCAGGGATTGATCCCGCGCCGCGCCGTCGGTCATGCGCGCCACTTGCAGGTGGGTCTTGATCGCGGTCAGGGGGCTGCGCAATTCGTGCGCCGCATCGCCGGTCAGACGTCGTTCACGTTCGATGGTCTTGCCGATGCGCTGGAACAGCTGATTCTGCGTGTCCAGCAGCGGTTGCAGTTCACTAGGCAGCGGCTGTATCTGCAACGGTTCGAGGGAATCGGCGCTACGCCGCATCAGCGCATCGCGCATCCGGTTGAGCGGTGCCAGCCCTTGGCCGATGCCCAGCCACAGCAGGCACAAACAGCCGAGCAACGCCACACCCACCGGCACCGACGCGGCCAGCAGGATCGACATGTTCAGCGCCTCGCGCTCGATTTGCCGGTCGGCGGTGGTGATGCGCAGATCGCCGCGCGCCAGGGTGAAACTGCGCCACGGTGCGCCGTCGATCATTTGGTCGTGAAAGCCCATTTTCTCGGCTTCCAGGGTTTGCTGCGGATCGGTGTGACTGCGGGCGAGGATTTCGCCACGCAATGAACTGACCTGACAGGCCATGCCGCCGGGGACATTCAATTGTTCAGCGCTGAAATGGGTGCCCTCGCCCTTGGTCGGCAACGCGGGCAATTGCTCCATCAGGCCGGCGACCATGCGCGCTGAAGCCACCAGCCGCTGATCGAGGGAAAACATCATTTGGTTTCGCAGGTCGCTGAGCATCCAGGCCGCCGCCAGGGCCCAGATCAAGGCAAAAGCGGCGCCGAGGGTCAGGCTCAGGCGCAAACGCAGGCTCATCACTTCGAGGGTTCTCCGCCATCAGCCGGCCCCAGGCGATAGCCCAGGCCGCGCACGGTTTCGACGATGCCGTTACCGAGTTTGCGCCGCAGGTGATGGATGTGCACGTTGAGGGCGTTGCTTTCCAGTTCGTCGTTGAAACCGTAGACGCTGTCCTTGAGTTGCTCGGTGGAGAGCACGCGCCCGCGGTTATGCAGTAAGGCTTGCAACAACGCCTGCTCGCGACGCGACAGGTCCACCGGTTGACCGCCGAGCAGGGTTTCGCGGCTGCTGGGGTCGTAGGTCAGCGCACCGTGTTCGATCAGGTTGACGCTGCGCCCCGCCACCCGGCGCAGCAACGTGTGCAGACGCGCAGCCAGTTCGCGCAGGTCGAACGGTTTGAGCAGGTAATCATCGGCGCCGGCTTGCAAGCCATCGACCCGATCCGTCACTGAATCACGCGCGGTGAGAATCAGCACCGGAATCTCCAGACCGTTGTGACGCAGTTGCTGCAACAGCTTCAGACCGTCCTCGTCGGGAAGGCCGAGGTCGAGCACCATGACATCGAATTCAGCAACCTTGAGCATCGCGCGCGCAGACGACGCGGTGGCGACGTGCTCGACGGTCAGGCCTTGCGCGGTCAGGCCGGCAACAATGCCGCTGGCGATCAGCTCATCGTCTTCGCAAACCAGTACATGCATGGGAGCTCCCGAAGCAAAAAAAACCAGTGAAGCAGCTGAGGATTAAGCCGCAATTATGGCAAGGCATGTCGCTGACGAGAAGCGACGGCTTTGGCTGGCCATCGTACCGATTTACATCAGGCCTTTTTTATAAAAACGGCAGATTTTGAAACAGACACAAACAGCCTCATAAAAGACTTAAGAGAACTGGTTGACTCACGATATTGTGAGGCGGGAATCAGGCATCGAAAAAAAAACACTTCGAAAGATATTACCCCTCTATTTAAAGCCACTTTAACTTGACTGAAAGGATTCAGATCATGCCAACACTCGAACAGTGTATTGCCGTCGATTGGCGCGCAGGAAAAGACAGAATTTATTTCTTCTTCAAAGACACCGACACTTACGCTCGCTTCAATATCGGCGACCAGGAAGTCCCTGCTGGATATCCTTCCCCTGTCAGTGGAAGTTGGGGAACATTCGATAACCACGTCAAGAACCTGCGATTTGGCTTTGCCACGACCGGGCTGACACTGGATAAGCCGATGGATACGTCTGACCTGGATATTCTGTGGTTATTCTATTATGACGGCGATACGCCCATGGTCTGCGCCTACAATCAGGACACTGATTCGGTCCTGCAAACAAGCACCGTCCGGTCTTCCAAATGGCGTCTGTTGCTGCCTTACTTTGACCGGATCGTTGCGGGGACATGGTGGCAAGTCAACCGCAGTTCATTGTTCCGATTCATCATGAATGACGGAAACTCTCTTTACCTGGACTGGGATGAGGTGCCCCGCGCCCCTCTGCGTGACTACGCAGACGATAAATATGACGACAACCTCTTTAACCCTGTTGAGACACCCATTCAAACGATAAGACTCGAGCCCATCACAGAATCCACGTGGCCAGGTCTGGCGCTTTACAAAGACCGCATTATTACAGCGGCGCAAAACGATCGAACCTTTGCCGACAACGCGCTCTATGTTTTTCTGACCGGCAATCAGTACCTGATCTATAACATCCCGCAAAACCGCCTGGTGTCCGGCCCGCACGCAGTAGACAACCAGTCCTGGCCAGGCCTGTTGCGCAGCTGATGACTTGAACAGTAGCGGCTGCCCTCTGATCAGCTCAGCGGGCAGCACCGGCGGCGGTTAATCATCGGTTAATCGCCGCCTCCCATTGTGCACCTCACTTGCACAGGGATAAGGCTTACCCATGCGTCAACTGATTCTTTTTTTTGTTCTCTTGATCTCGGGTGTGGCCCAGGCAGGGACCAATCCGTTCGATACCAAACCTGAATTCCTGCCCGTGGAAAAGGCCTTTGTCTTGACCTCCGAGCGCCTTGAATCAGGCGAAACTCAGCTCTTCTGGCAAATTACCGACGGTTATTACCTTTACCAGAAACGCCTTAAATTCGAAGCATTGCCCCCGGAGCAGCGCCCGCAGTTGCCCGAAGGCGAAGCGCACAGTGATGAATTCTTCGGCGAACAACAGGTGTATCGCCAAGGCCTTGAGCTGAAGATTCCAGCGGGCGCCACCGGTCAGATCAAGGTGGGCTTCCAGGGCTGTGCCGATGCCGGTTTGTGCTATCCACCGCAGACTCAGGTCGTGGACCTGGGCGGCAGCATTGCAGGCACAACCAACGAAGCACCGGATCAAGCCCTGGCCAGTGGCCTGCAACAACGGGCGCTGGGCTGGAGTTTGCTGGTGTTCTTCGGCCTGGGGCTGTTGTTAGCCTTTACGCCTTGCTCGTTGCCGATGCTGCCGATTCTGGCCGGGTTGATCGTCGGCAGCGGGGCCACACCCAAACGCGGCTTTGCGTTGGCGACCAGTTACGTGGTGAGCATGGCGCTGGTGTATGCGGCGATGGGCGTGCTGGCCGCGCTGCTCGGGGCGAACCTGCAGGCGCTGTTGCAGAACCCGTGGCTGCTGGGCAGCTTCGCGGCGATATTTGTCCTGCTGGCGTTGCCGATGTTCGGTTTCTTCGAGCTGCAACTGCCGGTGGCGGTGCGGGACCGGCTGGAAAATGTATCGCGCAATCAGCGTGGCGGCAGCCTGACCGGTGCCGGTGTGCTCGGGGCCTTGTCGGGGTTGCTGGTCGGTCCGTGCATGACCGCGCCATTGGCCGGCGCCCTGCTCTACATCGCGCAAAGCGGCAATGCGCTAAATGGCGGGCTGATTCTGTTTGCCATGGGCATCGGCATCGGTGTGCCGCTGTTGTTGCTGGTGACCGTGGGCACTCGTTTCCTGCCCAAACCCGGCGCCTGGATGAACTTGCTCAAAGGCATCTTCGGCTTCCTGTTCCTCGCCACCGCGCTGCTGATGTTGCGCCCGGTGCTGGATCAATCGCTGTGGATCGGTTTGTGCGGCGCCTTGCTGCTGATCGCCGCCTACAGTGCCTGGAAACAGTCGGAAGGTTTCGGCCGCGTCGCCCATCTGTTCGGCGCCAGTGCGCTGTTGCTTGGGATGTGGGGCGGTCTGCTGATGATTGGCGCCGCCGGGGGCAGTGATGATTGGCTCAAACCGTTGCAGGTCTACAGCGCCTCAGCGTCTTCCGGTCATGCCGCTCGCCCGACCGGCCATGACGCGTTCACCACGATCAACAGTGCGCAAGCGCTGCAACAGGAACTGGACGCCGCCCAGGCCCAGGGCCAATGGGTGCTGCTGGACTACTACGCCGACTGGTGTGTGTCGTGCAAGGTCATGGAAAAGCAGGTGTTCGGCAAACCCCATGTGATGGAAGCGTTGAGCGATGTGCGCTTGCTCCGGCTGGACGTCACCGCCGACAATGCCGCCAGCCGCGAACTGCTCGGCCGTTATAAAGTGCCGGGGCCACCGAGTTTTCTGTGGATCGGCGCCGACGGCGAAGAGCGTCGCAGCCAGCGCATCACCGGCGAGGTCGATGCCGACACCTTCCTGCAACGCTGGACCACTACCCGAGACGCCCGTTGATGCTGACCTTTACCCTCGGCACCTTTGCCATCGCGCTTAACCATCTGCTGCTGATCAGTGCCTTGGCACTGGCGACATTTGTCGGCTGGCGGGTGGCCAAACGGGGTGGCGAGAACCCCGAGTCGGTGCTGTTCAGCCTGTTCCTGATGGGAATGCTGGCGGCCCGTGTCAGTTTCGTCGCCATTTACTGGACGCACTATCGCAACGATCCGTGGCAAATCATCGACCTGCGCGACGGCGGTTTTCTCGCCTGGCCAGGGGTGATTGTGCTGCTGCTCGCCACGCTGTATCGCGGCTGGCGTCGGCCGGGGCTGCGCCGTCCTCTGGGATTCGGCGTGGGCAGCGGCCTGGCGTTCTGGCTGCTGGCGACCGTCTCCCTGAGCATTTATGAGCAAGGCACACGCCTGCCGGAAATCAGCTTGCGTAATGCCGCCGGTGAAACCGTGCAACTGGCCGATTACCAGGGGGGGCCGCTGGTGATCAACCTCTGGGCCACCTGGTGCCCGCCGTGCCGTCGAGAAATGCCGGTACTGGAAAATGCCCAGCAACACCGCCCGGACCTGACGTTCCTGTTCGTCAATCAGGCCGAAAGCATGCAAAGCGTCGCCACCTTCCTCGAAACCCAGGGCCTGAGCCTGACCAACGTGCTGTTCGATGGTGGCGGTCGTTTGGGTCAGGCCGTGGGTTCCATGGCTTTGCCGACTACGCTGTTCTATAGCAATGACGGCCGCCTGTTGGGCAGTCATTTGGGCGAGCTCTCGGAAGCCAGTCTGGCCCGCGCCCTGGAAAACTTCGACAGTCCTTCTTCTGCCGCACCGTCCACTTCTCCAAGGAAACTGCCATGCCCCGCCTCCGCCACCTGCTGACGCTGACCCTCGGCGCCGCCCTGCTGCACCTGCCGTCGGTGCAGGCCGCCGAAGAACTGCCCGAAGCGATCAAGAAGATCGAAGCCAAGGGTGCGAAAATCGTCGGCCAGTTCGATGCCCCCGACGGCTTGCGCGGTTACGCGGCGCAATACCAGAACCGTGGCATGGCGCTGTACCTGACCCCGGATGGCAAGCATGTGTTGCTCGGCAACCTCTACGATGCCGAGGGCAATGACCTGTCCGCGGCGCCGTTGCAGAAACTGGTCTACGCGCCAATGTCCAAGGAAGTCTGGGGCAAGATGGAAGCCAGTAACTGGATCGGCGATGGCAAAAAAGATGCCCCGCGTGTCGTGTACCTGTTCAGCGATCCGAACTGCCCTTACTGCAACCTGTTCTGGGAACAGGCGCGGCCATGGGTGAAATCCGGCAAGGTGCAATTGCGCCACATCATGGTCGGGATCATTCGCGAAGACAGCCCGGGCAAATCGGCGGCATTGCTGGCGGCCAAGGACCCGAGCAAAGCGCTGGAAGAGCACGAAAAGGCTGGCAAGGAGAGTTCGCTCAAGGCGCTGAAGGAAGTGCCGCCGGCGATTCAGCTGAAACTGGCGGCGAACATGCAATTGATGGAGGACCTGGAGTTGCAGGCGACGCCGGCGATTTTCTATATGGATGACAAGGGTGAGCTGCAACAGCAGCAAGGCGCGCCTTCGCCGGACAAGTTGGCTAAAATTTTGGGACCTAAGTAGAACTTATCGACACCATCGCGAGCAGGCTCGCTCCAACAGGGGAATGCGATCAACTGTGGGAGCGAGCTTGCTCGCGATGAGGCCGGCAAATTTAACTAATTCCTCTCAGCCAAAAACTTCAGCAGCGCCTCCGTGACAAATCCGGGATTCTCCAGACTGGAGATATGCCCCGCTTCCGGCACCAGCACAGACGGGCACCCGATCAGCTCAGCCATTTCCTTCGCTTCCGACGGCGGCCGCGGCTTGTCCTGATCGCCACACATCACGAGCGTGGTTTCAGGACTCAATGCCCTCAGACGCGGCAACAGATCATCCCGCGCAAACGTAATCCGCCCCATCGGCACGACGCTTTCACGCAGACGCTGCGGCGACAGCGCGGCCAGCTTCGCGCGAAATTCCTGATACAGCGCCGACTGCGGATCGATGCCTGGACGGAAGAAGATCGGCACCACGATGTCGAGCAGCGGCGCCGAGATCACGCCGGTGTCTTCGATCTGCTTGAACAACGAGAAATAGTACTGGCGAGTCGGTTCCGGCTCGACCCCGAGGTAGGTGTCCATCAGCACCAGACCGTTGATTCGCTGCGGTGCGGACAGCGCCAGCCGCGCGCCCCACATGCCACCGACAGACAGCCCAACCAGCGTGACGCGATCAATATCCAGATGATCGAGCAGCGCCAAGGCCTGGCGCGCAATGTCGTCCAGCGATTGCGTGCCTGCGGGCAGCGAGCCGGATTCGCCGTGGCCCCACAGGTCCAGAGCGATGACCCGGTAGTGCGGTGACAGGGCAGCAATTTGCGGGGCCCACATGGCCTGGTCCCACAGGTAACTGCCGGCCAGCAGGACCGCCGGGCCGGTGCCTTGATCCAGGTAATGGAGGGGTTGACCATCAATCGTTGCGAAGGGCATTGACTGTTTCCTTGGTGAAAACTGGAGTGGGGAGACTGGGCTGCCGTGGGTCCATAGTCAACACTCTGAGTGTCTGTACCGGCCCCATCGCGAGCAAGCTCACTCCCACATTGGTTCTGCAAACACAGATCAGATGTGGGAGCTGGCTTGCCTGCGATGAGGCCTTACCAGCCCCTAAAGAATCAGAACCCTTCCAACTCCGCCATCAGGTCATTCAGCCGATCCACCTTCTCCTCGGTGATGTCATTCGCCGCCAATTCATCAATGTATTCAGCCAACTCCGCCACCGTGCTGCACTCGAACATCGCTCGCAACGGCACATCCCTTTGCAGCGCTTTCTGCACCCGCGAAGCAATCTGCGTCGCCAGCAACGAATGCCCACCCAACTCAAAGAAGTTGTCGCGCACACCGACCTTCTCGACTTTCAACACCTCAGCCCAAATGTCCGTCAGCGTCTGCTCCAGATCATTGCGTGGCGCCAGATAGTCCTGGCTCTGCAACTGGCCGATCTCCAGCGCTGGCAGCGCCTTGCGATCGAGTTTGCCGTTGGCATTAAGCGGCAGGCGATCCAGCCACAACCAGTGCAGCGGCACCATGTATTCCGGCAGTTCGGCGCGCAGTCGTTGCTTGATCCGCTCCAGTCGTTCGCTCGGACTCAAGGCTGAATCAGCCGCAACCAAATAGCCAACCAGATGTTTACCGTTCACCCCTTCCTGCACCCCCACCGCCGCTTCGCGGACCTCAGGCTGTTCGTGCAGACGCGCTTCGATTTCCCCCAGTTCGATGCGGTATCCACGAATCTTCACTTGATGGTCGATACGCCCGACGTACTCCAGCACGCCGTCACTGCGACGACGGGCCAGGTCGCCAGTGCGGTACAACCGATCCCCCGGCGCGCCGAACGGGTTCGGCACAAACACCTGCGCCGTGCGCAACGGATCACTCACGTAGCCACGACCGACACCGGTACCGGCCACGCACAACTCGCCTACCGCGCCCAACGGCACCAGTTCCAGCGCGCCATCGAGCAGGTATAAACGGTTGTTGTCGGTGGGTGTACCAATCGGCAAATAGCTGCCGCGTGTCGAGACCAGGTCGACACGGAAGAACGCCACGTCATCCGAGCATTCCGCCGGTCCATAGGCATTCACCAAGCCGATCTCCGGGTAACGCAACAGCCATCGGTGCGCCAGTTCCGGCGGCATCGCTTCACCGGTCGGCAGCATCCAGC
The DNA here is from genome assembly GCF_046535095.1 of Pseudomonas sp. SIMBA_041. Taxonomy (NCBI): domain Bacteria; kingdom Pseudomonadati; phylum Pseudomonadota; class Gammaproteobacteria; order Pseudomonadales; family Pseudomonadaceae; genus Pseudomonas; species Pseudomonas sp. SIMBA_041. The sequence continues at coordinate 260,942 of NZ_JAWRXJ010000009.1, read as the reverse complement.
GCAGGCCGTCGAGGCTCATGCGTTCCTGGGCGAGCATGCCCTGGATCAGCGACGGCACGCTTTCCAGCACGGTGACGCCTTGCGCCGAAACATGCGCCAACAGGCCCTGTGGATCATGAGCGATGGTGTTCGGCACGATGTCCACCCGGGCACCGAACAGCGGCGCGGCGAGGAACTGCCAGACCGAAATATCGAAGCTTTGCGAAGCGGTCTGGGCGATCACATCGGCATCGCTCAGGTTCAGGTAAGGCACCTTGCTCAACTGGTTATTGAGCATGCCGCGCTGCTCGACCATCACGCCTTTGGGCAAACCCGTGGAGCCCGAGGTGTAGATCACGTAGGCAAGGTTATCCGGCCCGCTGTAAACGCCCGGATTGGCCTCCGAAACAGTGCTCGCCTGCACCTCTTCCCAGACCAGCAATTTAGGCCGCTGGGAACAACCGAACTCGTCCAGCAACGCCAGCGCCTGTTCGCGGCAGGCCTGAGTGCACACCAGCAACGGCGTGCGACTCAGGTCGATGATCCGGCTCAGACGTTGACTCGGCAGGCCCGGATCCAACGGCAGATAACCAGCACCGGCCTTGAAGCTTCCAATGAACATGCCGAGCAAATCGAGGTCACGCTCGGCCAGCAACGCCACTGGTTGATCCAGCCCGACACCGGCAGCGATCAGGGCGTGACCGAGGCGGTTGCTGCGCTGGTTCAGTTCGGCGTAGCTGTGTTGCTGATCGAGGCAACTCGCAGCGATCCGCTGCGGATGCTGCGCGACTTGCGCTTCGAACAACGCGACATAGCTCTGCTCCAGCGGGTAGTCGTGTTCGCTCTGGTTGCAACTGTGGACCAGGAAGTCCCGCTCCTCGCCCCCCAGCAGCGGTAAGTCGGCCATGTCACCGTGGAACCCGTCGACCAGCGCCAGCAGCAAGCGCTTGAACTCACCGAGCATGCGCTCGATGGTCGATTCGTCGAAGTAACGCTGGTCGTAAGACAGGTGCAAGCCCAGGTCATCGCCCGGATAACACACCGCTGTCAGCGGGAAGTTAGTGTGGGTGCGGCCCGAATCCGAGGTCGCGTTAAAGCTTTGCGCACGGTCCAGCACCGACACTTCCACCGGGGCGTTCTCGAACACGAACAGGCTGTCGAACAGCGGCTGACCTTTGGGCAGTTCACTGTGTTCCTGAATGCTCACCAACGGCAGGTATTCGTACTCGCGCAGCTGCATGTTGCTATCGAGCAAACCGCTGAGCCATTGGCGCACGCTGCAACGCTGATCGTCTTCGGGCATTTTCACCCGCAACGCAATGCTGTTGATGAACAGCCCCACAGTGCGTTGCATCTGCGGTATGTCCACTGGGCGCCCGGCCACGGTGACGCCGAACAGCACGTCGCGATCACCGCTCAAGCGCCGCAACACCAGCGCCCACGCCGCTTGGGCGAAGGTGTTGATGGTCAGCTGATGCGCCTGCGCCAGTTCACGCAATTGCGCACCGTCACGGGCATCGAGCCGGGTGTAGCGGTCGCCGACGATCATGCCACCGCTGGCGCCGGCGTGTTCGCGCAGGAACGGTCGATCACTCGGGATCGGCGTTGTGCGTTCGAAGCCTTGCAGGTTGTTTTTCCACCACTGCCGCGCTTCCGCCAGGCTCTGGCGTTGCAGCCAGCCGATGTAGTCGCGGTAACGCGGCGGTACGGCCAATTGCGCTTCGCGTCCTTCGCCGAGAGCGGTGTAGATATCGAAGAAATCGTTCATCAATAGCGAGCGGCACCAGGCATCGATCAGGAGGTGATGGTTGCTCATCATGAACCAGTAACGCGCCGCGCCGACCTTGATCAAGCGCAAATGGAACGGGGCCTGATTGAGTAGATCGAACCCGGCCTCACGCTCGCTTTTCAGCAGTGCCTGCAACGTCGGCTCTTGCGCGGTTTCAGCCATCGCGGTCCAGTCCAGGTATTCGATCGGCGTGCCGCCCGGCTTGTGGATAACCTGCAGCATGTCTTCGCCGACGTTCCAGCAGAAGGACGCACGCAGGGCTTCGTGACGGGCGATCACCGCTTGCCAGGCCTGGGCGAAACGCTGAGGGTCGAGCTCGCTGTTGATGCGGTAGCGGTCCTGCATGTAGTAGAGCCCGGTACCCGGCTCCAGCAAGGTGTGCAACAGCATGCCTTCCTGCATCGGGGTCAGCGGGTAGACGTCTTCGATCACGGCGGCCGGAACCGGCAGTGCATCGAGTTGCGCCTGGGTCAGTTTCGCCAGCGGAAAATCCGACGGTGTCAGGCCACCCGCCTCGTCCTGCAGACAATGTTCGATCAGGCTGTGCAATTCATTTACGTAAGCGTCTGCCAGGTCGGAGATAGTTTGCGGATCATGGCGTTCTGCACTGAAGGTCCAGCGCAGCACCAGTTCACCGCCGTAGACCTGACTGTCGACGCTCAGCTCATTGGGCAGCAGCGCGTGCGGATCGTGGGCCGCGCCGACCGCTTCATCCAGCGGGCGGAACAAGGCATCCGCGCCAAAGCTCTGGTCGAACTGACCGAGGTAGTTGAAGGTGATCGGCGCTGCCGGCAGCTCAGCCATCGCCTGTCGGCAGAGGTCGTCGGCCAGATAACGCAACACGCCATACCCCAAACCTTTGTGCGGCACGGCGCGCAGTTGTTCCTTGATCGCCTTGATCGAGTCGCCCTGCCCGCCCATCGGCGTCAGTCGCAGCGGATAGGCGCTGGTGAACCAGCCCACGGTGCGGGTCAGGTCGATCTCGTCGAACAGGGTTTCGCGGCCGTGGCCTTCCAGTTGAATCAGCGTCGATTCGTCGCCGCTCCGGCGGCACATCACACGTGCCAGTGCCGTCAGCAGCAAGTCGTTGACTTGCGTGCGGTAAGCGCTCGGCGCCTGTTGCAGCAATTGGCGGGTGCGCTCGCTATCAAGGCGCACACTGACGGTATGCGCATGACGATTCTGCTGACCGCCTTGAGGACGTTCGCAGGGCAACTTAACGCTTGGGCCGGCCAGTTGCGACTGCCACCAGCTCAGTTCTTCGCGCAGGGATTCGCTGCCGGCGTACGCCTGCAAGCGCGCCGCCCAGTCCTTGAAGGCACTGGTTTTCGCCGGCAGGTTGACCGACTGCTGTGCGTCCAGTTGCCGGTAAACCGTTTGCAGATCATCCAGCAGCACGCGCCACGAAACGCCGTCGACCACCAGGTGGTGAATGGCGATGAACAGCCGTTGTTGTCCCTCAGGCCCATCGACCAGCAGCGCACGCAACAGCGGCCCCGCTTCGAGATCAAGGCTGCGCTGGGCATCGGTGAACAGCGCGGTGCATGGGTCCATCGACGAAACATGGACTTGCCACAGCACTGGCGCATCGGACACTGGCTGATGTTCGGCATGCCATTGCCCGGCGTTCTCGATGAAGCGCAGGCGCAAGGCGTCATGCTGTTCGATCACCGCCATCAGCGCTTGCTCAAGACGATGAGGCTCCAGCGTCACGGTCGGTTCCAGCAGTAACGCCTGGTTCCAGTGTTGGCGCTCGGGGATGTCGGTATCGAAGAACCAATGCTGAATCGGCGTCAGATGCGATTCACCGGAGAGCAAGCCTTGCTCGGCGGTGACCTGTTCGGTACGGGTCGCCACTGCGGCCAGAGTCTGCACAGTCTGGTGCTGGAACAGATCACGCGGACTGAAATGGATGCCCTGCTGCCGCGCCCGGCTGACCACCTGGATCGACAGAATTGAATCGCCGCCCAGTTCAAAGAAGTTGTCATTGAGACCGACTTGCGTGACGTTCAACACTTCGCACCAGATCGCGGCCAGGGTCAGTTCAAGTGCATTGCTCGGCGCCAGGTACTGCTGACGGTTCAGCTCCGGGTCCGGTGCCGGCAATGCACGGCGGTCCAGTTTGCCGTTGGCGGTCAGTGGCATGCTGGTCAGCAGAATCAGGTGCGTGGGCACCATGTAATCCGGCAATTGAGATTTGAGGTGCGACTTGAGGGATTCGCGCAGTGCGGCTTGTAGCGCTTCGTCCTGCTCGGCGACCTCGGTGACCAGATAACCCACCAGTTGCTTGCCGCTCGGTGCGTCGAGGGCCAGCACCACGGCTTCACGGATCGATTCATGTTCCAGCAGACGGGTTTCGATCTCGCCCAACTCGATGCGGAAACCGCGAATCTTCACTTGATGGTCGAGACGCCCGAGATACTCCACCAACCCATCGGCACGTTGACGCACCAGGTCGCCAGTGCGGTACAGGCGTCCGCCATTGTTGGCAAACGGATCGGCGACAAAGCGTTCGGCGGTCATGCCCGGACGCTGGTGATAACCCTGCGCCAGACCAGCACCGCCGACGTACAACTCGCCGGTCGCGCCTTGTGGCACCAACGCCTGATCCGCGTCGAGAATGTAAGCCACCCGCGCGCCAATCACGCTGCCAATCGGCACACTGCCCAGGCCTTCTTCCAACTGTTCGGGCGCGAGACTGGCCAGCGGCATGACCACGGTTTCGGTCGGGCCGTAAGCATTGAAAAACAGGCTCGGCTTGAAGACCGCGCGAATCCGCGACAGGTGTTCGCCGGTCAGGGCCTCGCCGCCGGTGATGCACATGCGCACCGGCAGGGTTTCGCCCTGAGTCGCCAGCCATTGCGCCAACTGGCTGCCGTAGCTTGGGGTGAAGCCGAGGATGTTGATGCGATGTTGACGAATCAAGCCGCAGATTTCTTGCGCATCCCACTGCCCCTGCGCACGCAACACCACTTGCGCGCCGCACAGCAATGGCACCAGTAAACGCTCGGTCGCCGCGTCGAAGTTGATCGAATAGAAATGCAGCTCGCAATCGTCCGGGCGCATGCCGAAGCGTTCGATCACCGCTTGGCAGTGCATGGCGATCTCACCGTGAGACACCACCACGCCTTTCGGTTGGCCGGTGGAACCGGAGGTGTAAATCAGGTAGGCCTGATGTTGCGGCAGACTGATAAACGGCAGCTCGCTGGTCGGGTAATTGACCAGCCCGGCCGTGTCCTCTTCCAGGCACCAGCGCGCCACCGTTGCCGGCAACTCACCGAGGGCTTCGAACATTGCCGCATCGCTGAGCAACACTGCGATGCCGCTGTCCTCGATCATGTAACGCAAACGGTCGAGCGGATATTCCGGGTCCAGCGGCACATAGGCGCCACCGGCCTTGAGAATCGCCAGCAGGCCGATGACCATCTCCAGCGACCGTTCAAGCGCCAGGCCGACGCGCACCTGCGGACCAACACCACGCTCGCGAAGCATCCAGGCCAGTTGATTGGCGCGGCTGTCGAGTTCGGCATAGCTCAGGGTCTGCCCGGCAAAGGTCAGGGCTGGCGCCTCCTTGCGCGTCAGCGCCTGCTCGCGGAACAGTTGATGAATGCACTGGTCGAGGCGATGCTCGCCCGGTCCGACGCCAAGACTATCGAGCAATGCTTGTTGTTCGCGGGTGTCCAGCAACGGCAGTTCACTGAGACGCTGTTTCGGATCGGTCAACAACGCTTCCAGCAGATTGCGCCAATGCCCGGCCATGCGCGCGATGCGCGGTTCATCGAACAGATCAGTGCTGTAGGTCAGGCAGCAACCGAGGCGATGATCGAGGTCGGTGACTTCCAGGTTAAGGTCGAACTTGGTCGCCCGCGCATCGTTGGCCAGGTACTCGACGGTCATGCCGGCCAGGGTGCGGCTCTGCTGGAACTCCCAGCGCTGCACGTTACACATCACCTGGAACAGCGGGTTGTACGCGGCGCTGCGCGGTGGCTGCAACGCTTCTACCAAGTGGTCGAACGGCAGGTCCTGATGGGACTGGCCTTCGATCACGGTGTGGCACACCTGCTCAAACAATTCACCAACGGACATCTGCCCGTCGAGTTGGCAACGCAGCACTTGGGTGTTGAGGAACGCACCGATCAGCCCTTCGCTTTCCGGGCGAATCCGGTTGGCCACCGGCGCACCGATGCGCAGATCAGTCTGGCCGCTGTAGCGGTAAAGCAGCACGGCCAGCGCGGCGGTCATGGTCATGAACAGGGTCAGACCGTTTTGCGCATTGAAGGCCCGAATGCGTGCCGCCAGGTCATCGCTCAGGTCGAAACGGAACAGCTCACCCCGGTGGCTTTGCACCGGTGGGCGTGGACGGTCCGCCGGCAGTTCCAGCAGCGGATGTTCACGGCCCAGTTGCGCCGTCCAGTAATCGAGTTGGCGCTGACGCTCGCCGGCCGCCAGCCACTGCCGTTGCCACACGCTGTAATCGAGGTATTGCACCGGCAGTGGCGCCAGTGGTGATTCGCGGTCATCGACGAAGGCTTCGTAGAGCGCGCTCAGTTCCCGGGCAAAGATGTCCATCGCCCAGCCTTCGGTAACGATGTGGTGCAGGGTCAGCACCAGGTAATGTTCGTGCTCGGCAGTCTTGACCAGGCAGGCACGCAGCAGCGGGCCGGTTTCCAGATTGAACGGCGTATGCGCCTCGTCGTCAGCCAGTTGCTGGACGCGTTGCTCGCGGATTTCACCCGCCAGTGCGGAAAAATCCTTCCAGTCCATGCGCATTCCGGTTTGCCCATGCACCTGTTGCCGGGCCACGCCGTCGACGCTCGGGAACATGGTGCGCAGGGTTTCGTGGCGCATGATCAACGCTTGCAGCGCCGCTTCGAAACGCCCGACATCGAGTACGCCACGCAGCCGCGCCATGCCACCGACGTTGTACGCCGGGCTGTCCGGTTCCATCTGCCAGAGGAACCACATGCGTTGCTGGGAATAGGACAGCGGCACCGGTTGGCTGCGGTCGATCTGCTTGATCGGCGGTTGCTCGTTGGTCTGGCCGCTGACCTGAATCAGCCGAACCTGCTCGGCGAATGCACCCAGTTCACGGTTCTCGAACAACGCACGCAGCGGCAATTCGACGTCGCAGGCCTGGCGCGTGCGGGAAATGATTTGTGTGGCCAGCAACGAGTGACCGCCGAGGGCGAAGAAATCGTCGCGAAGACCGATTTGCGTCTGGCCCAGCACTGTTCGCCAGATACCGGCGATCTGTTGCTCCAGCGCCGTGACCGGTTCGACGTGTTCACGCACGTGCCATTGCGGCTCGGGCATGGCGCGACGGTCGAGCTTGCCGCTCGGGCTCAAGGGCATTTGCGCCAGACGCATCAGCTGCGCCGGGACCATGTATTCCGGCAGCTCGGCCGCCAGCGCGGTGATCAGGCGTGTTGTCTGGGCGTCTTCGGTTTCGCTGGCTTCTGTGACGGTGTAGTAGCCGATCAACTGCCCGCCGACTGCCGTCTCGCGCACCAGCACCACGGCTTGTGCAACGCCCTCCTGCGCCAGCAACCGCGCTTCAATCTCTTGCGGTTCGACACGGAAGCCGCGCAATTTGACCTGCTGATCGAGACGGCCGAGGTATTCGATCACGCCGTCAGCAGTCCAGCGCGCACGGTCGCCGGTGCGATACAGACGTGCGCCCGGCTCGCCCAGCGGATCAACGACAAAGCGTTCGGCAGTCAGGCCCGGACGCCCCAGATAACCACGCGCCAGCCCGATGCCGCTGATGCACAATTCGCCGGGGACGCCGGCCGGTACGGGGTTGAGGTCGCTGTCGAGCACGCGACAGATGACGTTGCCCACCGGACGGCCAACCGGCGAACACTCGCCATCGGCCGTGGTGCACTGCCAGTGGGTGACGTTGATCGCGGTCTCGGTCGGGCCATAACGATTGTGCAGTTGCACGGCGGGCAATTGTTCCAGCACACGGTTGCGCAGTTCGGCCGGCAAGGCTTCGCCGCCGGAGAAGATGCGGCGAAGGCTGGTGCACTCAGCGGTGAGCGGTTCATTGATGAACAACGAAAGTAACGGCGGTACGAAGTGCAGCGTGGTCACGCCGAATTGCTGAACCAACTGCGCAATGCGATGCGGGTCGCGGTGTTCACCGGGGCCGGCCATCAGCAAACGGGCGCCGGTGATCAGCGGCCAGAAGCACTCCCATACCGACACATCGAAACTGATCGGTGCCTTCTGCATCAGCACGTCGGTGTCATTCAGGCGATAGGTGTCTTGCATCCATTGCAGTCGCTCGGCCAGCGCCGCGTGAGTGTTGCCGACGCCCTTCGGCTGACCGGTGGAGCCCGAGGTGTAGATCACGTAGGCGAGGTTGTCACCGTGCAAATGCAGCCCCGGCGCATGGCTCGGCCAACCGTCGAGGTTGAGCGCGTCCATGGCAATCACGCTGACACCCTCGGTGGCCGGCAGACGTTCAAGCAACCCGGTCTGGGTCAGCAGCAACTCGACGCCGCTGTCGCCGAGCATGTAGGCCAGGCGTTCGGCCGGATAGTCCGGGTCCAGCGGCACATACGCGCCACCAGCCTTGATGATCGCCAGCAGGCCGATCAGCAATTGCGGCGAACGCTGCGCAGCAATGGCCACGCACACGTCCGGGCCGACACCTTTGTCGCGCAGGTAATGCGCGAGGCGGTTGGCGCGGCTGTGCAGGTCGGCGAAGTCCATGGCGCCACCGTCCCACAGCAGGGCGGTGCGTTCCGGTGTCAGTTTCGCCTGTTCGTTGAGCCGTTGCGGCAGCCATTGGCTGGCCGGCGTGCAAGGCGCCGCGCTCCAGGCAGTTTGCTGATCGTGCTCACTTGAGGTCAGCAACGGCAGGTCGCCGATGGCGGTGTCGGGCTGTTCGCAAATGGCGTGCAACAGGTTGCTGAAGTGTTCGGCAAGACGGGTGATGGTCGCCGCATCAAACAGTTCGCTGGCGTAGTCGAAGGACAGGCTGAGGCGACCCTTTTGATCTTCCTCGCTGTGCAGTTGCAGGTCGAACTTGGCTTCGCGGCTGTGCCACGGCAACTCTTCGACGAGCAATCCCGGCAGCCGGCGCAGTGTGCTCAAGTCCCGTTGCTGGTGGTTGAACATGACCTGGAACAGGCCTTGTTCGCGGGCTTGCGGGAACGCTTCGAGCAGTTGCTCGAACGGCAGGTCCTGATGCGCTTGGGCGTCCAATGCGTGCTGACGGGTTTGCGCCAGCAGCTCAACAAAAGGCTGTCGCGAATCCACTTCGGCACGCAGCACCTGGGTGTTGATGAAGAAGCCGATCAGCCCTTGGGTTTCAAGGCGTGGACGGTTGGCATTCGGCACGCCGATGCGGATGTCGCGCTGGCCGCTGTAGCGGTGCAACAGGCTCTGGAACCCGGCGAGCAATAGCATGAACGGGGTTGATTCATGCGCCTGTGCGGTCCGGCGAATGGCATCGCTCAAGGTCGCGTCCAGTTTGACGGAATGACGCGCCGCACTGTGAGTGTGCTGTGCCGAACGCGGGTGGTCGGTGGCCAGATTGAGCGTCGGGTGCTCATCGCCCAACCGCGCTTTCCAATAAGCCAATTGGCGTTCACCCTCCCCTTGCGCCAGCCATTGACGCTGCCAGCTGCCGTAGTCGGCGTACTGCGTCGGCAAGGCCGGAAGTGTTGCTTGTTGTCCCTGGGAAGCTGCGGCGTACAGGCGCGAGAACTCGTCGATCAGCACGTTCAGCGACCAACCGTCGGCGATGATGTGGTGCATCGTCACCAGCAACTGGTGATCTTCATCATCGAGGCGTACCAGCGTCACCCACAACAGCGGACCTTTCTCCAGATCAAATGGGGTGCGCGCCTCGTCCTCACGGATTTGCTCGGCGCGGGCTTCACGCTCGGTGGCTGGCAGGCCGCTGATGTCGATCAATCGCAGGTTCAACCCGGCGGCGGCATCCACCTGTTGCAGCGCCACGCCGTCACGCTCGAAGAACCGCGTGCGCAAGGATTCGTGGCGCTCGATCAGTTGCTGGAAACTGCCGCGCAATGCGTCTTGATCCAGCTCGCCACGCAAACGCAACGCACCGGGAATGGTGTAGGCGCTGCTGTGCGGGTCGAGTTGCCAGGTAATCCACAGGCGGTTTTGCGCCAGGGATTGCGGCAGGGCTTCGGTGCGCGACAGCGGGGTGATCGCGCCTTGGACCAGGCCACCATCCTGTTGTTGCCGAGCCACAGCGCTGGCGAATGCACCGAGGGACGGCGCTTCGAGCAACAGGCGCAGGTTCAGCTCCAGGCCGAGTGCTTCACGCAGGCGCGCAACCACTTGGGTGGCGGCGATGGAATTACCACCGAGCAAGAAGAAGTGGTCGTCGGCATGGATCTGTTTGACCTGCAATTGTTCGCACCAGATCTGGCCGATCAGGGATTGCAGCTCAGAACCGGATTCGGTGTTTGCTTCACGCTCCGTGGCCGCTGACGGAAACAGCGCATAGCTGTCGAGACTGCCCTCCGCCAGACGATGGCGGCACGCCGAGCGCTGCAACTTGCCGCTCGACGTCTTGGGCAGCGCCCCCGGATTGAGCAGCACCACCACGCTCGGCGCTTCTTGATACGCTTCGGCCACGGCTTGGCGGATGGCTTTGATCAGCGCTTCGGGTGGCAGGATTTTCTGCACGCTGCGGCTGATTTCGGCGGCGACACCAATGCCTTCCTGACCGTCGATATTGACCGCGAATGCCGCGACGCGACCTTTGCGCACCACCTCCACTTCACGCTCGATGGTTTGCTCGATGTCCTGTGGATAGAGGTTGTGCCCGCGAACGATCAGCAGGTCCTTCAGGCGCCCGGTGATGAACAGTTCGCCGTCGCGCATAAACCCCAGGTCGCCGGTGCGCAACCAGGTCTGGCCGTTGTGCTGGACGAAGGTCTTGGCGCTGGCCTCGGGGTTGCGCCAATAGCCGAGGGCGATGCTCGGCCCGGTGGCCCAGACTTCACCGACAGCATTCTCGGCCAGTTCAGTGAGCGCAACCGGATCGACAATCAGCACCGCGTGAGCCGGCTGGCTGAAGCCGCAACTCATGATCGCGCAGCCCTCGCCCGATTCCGCGCGATGTTGCGCCAGAGCTTGATCGTCTACGCGCAGGTTACCAATGCCCTGAGCACGAGGGCTGCCAGCCACAAACAGCGTCGCTTCGGCCAAGCCGTAGGACGCCATGAAACTGTCCGGGGTAAATCCGCATGGGGCGAATTTCTCGGCGAAGCGCTCCAGGGTGTCGAGACGAATCGGTTCGGAACCGGAGTACGCCACACGCCAGCCGCTCAAATCGAGCCGTTCCAACGCCGATTCGCTGACCCGCTCGCTGCACAGCCGGTAGGCAAAATCCGGTCCGCCGCTGATGGTGCCGCCGTACTCGCTGATCGCTTCCAGCCAGCGCAGCGGCCGGCCGAGGAAGTACGCCGGCGACATCAACACGCACGGCACGCCGCTGAAAATCGGCTGCAACAGACCGCCGATCAAGCCCATGTCGTGGTACAGCGGCAGCCAGCTGACGATCACGTCATCAGGGTTCAGATCAATGCCAAAGCCGTGGCGAATCAGCACTTCGTTGGCCACCAGATTAGCGTGGCTGACTTGCACGCCTTTGGGCACCGCGGTGGAACCGGAGGTGTATTGCAGGAAGGCGATGTGGTTGCCTTCGAGGTTTGGTTCGACCCAACGATCCGCCAGTTCAACATTGAGAGTGTCGACGCAGAGCAGCGGCGGCGCGCCTTCGATCTGCTGCAACGCGTCGCGCAGATCGGCGCTGGTCAGCAGCAAGCGCGGTTGGGCATCGCCGATGATCGACAGCAGGCGTTCCTGATGATGACGTTTGGCCGACTCCGGCGGATAGGCCGGCACCGCGATCACGCCTGCATACAGGCAGCCGAAAAACGCGGCAACGTAATCCGGACCACTGGGAAACAACAGGACCGCGCGATCGCCAAACTCCGCCTCGGCTTGCAACGCACCGGCAATGGTTCGCGCGCGCTGATCCAGTTCGCGATAACTGAGGACTACCGCCTGATCCGGCGTGTCGGCAAGAAAACGCAAGGCCACCCGATCCGGCGTCAGGGCCGCACGGCGCTGTAGGGCTTGGACCAGTGTGCTTGGGAGTTCGAACGCGTCGGTCATGAGGTTTCCTGCCTGATATCGGCTTGCAAGTGGAATCGGTTTTGTGACGTCACGCCCCATGGGAAGGCGTGCAGGACGCGGTCTTCGCCGACCGCGCAAGGCTTTGGGAATGCGGCTGTGGCCGGAATTTGCCCGGCGCCTTTCACCAATGAGAACGGATGACGTCTGCAAATAATTAGTCGACAGGCCGGATAGCCAGTGGGGATGGAGGGTGCAAGCGAGGACGTCGGCGTGCGGCAGTTCGCACTTTGCACCAACGAGGCGCATTACTTCTCTTTCTCAATTGACAATCATTATCATTCAGCCTAATTTGTCGCTCGACGTGTCGGGCGGCACGGGTTTCGTGCCGTCCCACCAACCTATTGGCAGCAGGGTGATTTCCATGACGGAACAAGTATCCACAAGCAGGTGCGATTCACCGCTACTTCAGGCCTTCGTCGACAATCGACTGATTCTGGTCAAGATTGCAGCCCGCATTACCGGTTGCCGGTCACGCGCCGAAGACGTAGTGCAGGATGCCTTTTTCCGGCTGCAATCCGCACCGGCGATCACCTCCTCGTTCAAGGCGCAGCTCAGCTACCTGTTCCAGATCGTGCGCAACCTGGCGATCGACCACTACCGCAAGCAGGCGCTGGAGCAGAAGTATTCCGGCCCTGAAGAGGAAGGTCTGAACGTGGTGATCCAAGGTGCTTCACCCGAAACCTCGCACATCAACTTCTCGACTCTTGAGCACATTGCCGATGCGCTGACGGAGCTGCCAAGCCGCACCCGCTACGCCTTTGAGATGTACCGCCTGCACGGGGTGCCGCAGAAGGACATCGCCAAGGAACTCGGCGTATCGCCGACCCTGGTGAACTTCATGATTCGTGATGCGCTGGTGCATTGCCGCAAGGTGTCGGGGAGTCGGGCGGATACTTTTGCTCGTCGTTAAGATCTGGATTCTGTGGTGCCCCCATCGCGAGCAGGCTCACTCCTACAATAGATCTCCAGTGTTCACGAATAGTGTGTTCACCATAGATCCAATGTAGGCGTGAGCCTGCTCGCGATGGCTGACTCAAGACCAGTACAGGTCTTGAGCCATAAACATCAAGTCAACCGGCACCGATCAAAAAACCGCTCCCGCCCCACCGCCATCAACGCCGCCCGCTTGTGCGGGAAGTCGAACTCTTTCTCGCAGTAAAAACCCTGCCCCTGCATGTGCCCGATCATCTTCGCGTTATCCGCGCGAGGCTCGGCCACCACCCGTTGCGTGCGCGGGTCGTCAAGAAACAGGTAATGCACCAGCGCCGATAACCAGCTCGCCACTTTGTGCGGCCCCCGGTGGTTTTCTTCACCCACCAGCATGTGGATGCCCCGGTCGTAATCATCGACGTCATAGAACGGCGCGATGCGATCTTCCCTGGCCCAATACGCTTCGAAGTAGGCAAACGGCTGATCATCGAAACAGCCGACCAGGGTGACCGTGTGCGGGTCCGCCGCCAGTTTTTCCAGGTAGTCGCGATGCTGTTCGAGACTGCCCTCCTCCTGCCAGAAACTCGCCACGCGCGGGCTGTTCTGCCAGCGATTGAAACGCTCCAGGTCCAATTCAATGTCTACCGTGCGCAGGGAAATCCAGGCACCGAGGCGCGCATCAAAACGCCGATAGACTTCGCCCCGCGGCTTCGGTGGGCGCAGCGGATGACGCTTGCCGTTGCTGATGACCCTATGCTGCGGATAACTGACGACCAGCGATTCACCCAGCCATGGCTGAGGTATTTGCCAGAACAGGGTGCGCAAACAGTGATATTGGCCGGCGATTTCGGTGGGAATCAGCAATCCGCTGAGCAGTACATCGGTGGGCACTTCATCGAGTTGCCAGGTCAGGCACTGGCAAGCGGGATCACGAGCAAACAGCCAATAACACGCCGCCCGGATGCCGTGTTCGAGCGGTTGGCCAAAATGCTCTTCCACTTGCACCTGTAACTCGGGCTCGCGGGTCAGGCGCAGCTGGATCAACGGCTGACCTTGCAGGCTGAGGTGCAGGCGGTTTTCGCTTTCATCCGCTACAAGCGGCCCTTCGGCAGGCAGGGCCAGGCCAGTCAGGTCATTCAAATCGGGCATGGGTCGGGCTCACGTTAGTCGTCGACAGTTCAACGATGTGACGTGAGCCGGGCCCGGAAATTTAAGACACGTGCGTAAATACTGTGGCGCGATATCAGTTTCGCGGTACCGGCACTACGGCGATTTTGTACGGATCAAAAATCTTCAGCATCTGGCCGTTGTCGCGCAACCCTTGCAGCAATTTGCCGAACGCTTCGCCAGTGATCGGCGCGGAGGGGCGGAGGATGGCGTAGTGGTGATAGACCTGATCGATGCGCTGGGACACCAGCAGTTGATCGCCGACCTTCTCATTACGCAGCAGGTAATCGCTCAGGTACGAGCGCGTCACCAAGGCAATGTCCGCCCGCCCGCGCAACACCATCAACAAGTTGCTGTCGTGGGAATAGGTCAGCGTCGCGTTGTAGTTTTGCGCAAGGAATTTCGGGTCGGCATTGAAATTGGCGAATTCGTAGTGATAGCCGCTGAACAGGGCCAGGCGCTTGCCGGTGAGGTCGACAAAATAGTTCTGCAGTCGTTCCGGCAGGCGTTGCGCGACGAAAATCTCGGCGTCTTCAAGCCCCATGTCAACGCTGGTGTGGGGAATGTCCTGCCAGCCCCAATCCGGGTTTTCGAAAATCGCCATGTCGACCCGGCCCTGCTTGAAATCACCGAAGCGCCGGGGAATGGAGGTGGGCACCAGGACAAACTGGTAATCGCTTTGCTCGCGATTCAACGCCTCGACCAGCTGAGGCAGCAGGCCGGTGTCGACACCGGTTTCCGGGCGAATGGTGTAGGGCGGAAAATGCGCCGCCCCCACTCGCACCAGTTGTGCAGCGTGGGACGGCAATACCCAGAGCGCCGCAAGCGACGCCAGCAAAAGCCGCGAAGCCGTCCTGATTGGCGAAGACATCAAAACAACCCACTCCCCAAAAAAATACGCATCAATGCATTCAAGCTAGGCGGTTTCGGCCACTTAGCCAGTTTCCTTAGATTGGCACAACCTTATTGTTTTTCTTCCAGCACGAGAATCAAGGCTTCCTCGGCCAATTGATCGAGGCTCATGCTGCCGTCAGCGCGAAACCAGGTGGTGGTCCACGACAATGCACCCGTCAGGAAACGCCGCGTGATGAACACATCGCCGCGAATGAAACCCGCCTCTTTGGCTTCGCCCAACACCTGCAGCCAGAGTTCTTCATAAATATCACGCAGTGCCAATACCTGCGCCTGCCCGTCTTCGGACAACGAGCGCCATTCATACACCAGCACCGCCATGGCTTCGCCGCTGCCACCCATGATCGACTGCAATTCACAACGAATCAGCGCCAGCACTCGCTCGCGGACGTTGCTGGACTCGGCCAGGGCCGCCCGCATCAACGCAGTGTTGTAGCGGATGGTCTCTTCCATCACGGCGCGAAGGATTTCGTCCTTGCTTTTGAAGTGATGAAAAATGCTGCCTGACTGGATGCCCACGGCGCCCGCCAGATCGCGCACCGTGGTGCGTTCATAACCTTTGTTGCGGAACAGGTGAGCCGCCACTTGCAGCAGTTTGCCGCGGGCGCTGTCCGGGTCGGTCAACTGGCCGTTGTCGACCAATTCGCGCATGACCCTCAGGGCTTTTTGCTCGTCCACCCGTTCTCTCCTACAGTCGATCAATCAAATACGCCGCTCGCCGCTGAAATAACGGGGGTTGCGCGGGCAATTTAAGCTGGCAACGACCACCAAGCAAGCGCTCGGGCAGAAGATATTTCAGGCGTTTACAAACCAAGCGCTTGCTTGGTAGTCTCGATGCACTTCACTGGGAGGTGGCTATGCAGTTGACTGTGCCTAAAACGATTCGCATCGGCTGCGCCAGCGCCTTCTGGGGCGACACCTCGACCGCTGCCGCGCAACTGGTGGAAGGTGGACGCCTGGACTACCTGGTCTTCGACTACCTGGCCGAAATAACCATGTCGATCATGGCCGGCGCACGGATGAAAGACCCGCAGGCCGGCTATGCGGGGGACTTCATCGAAGTCCTCAGCCCATTGCTGGGGCAACTTGCCGAACAGAAGATTCGTGTCATCAGCAACGCCGGCGGCGTCAATCCACTCGCCTGCGCCGCCGCCCTGCAAGCCGCCTGCGACAAGGCCGGTGTGGCGCTGAAAATCGCCGTGTTGCTGGGCGATGACCTGCAACCGCAATTCAAACAGCTGAGTAGCCTCGGCCTTTATGAAATGTTCAGCGGCGCGCCGTTACCGCCCCTGTGCGTATCGACCAACGCCTACCTCGGCGCGCCGGGCATCGTTGAAGCCTTGCGCCTGGGTGCGGACATCGTGATCACCGGGCGCGTGGTCGACAGCGCCGTGGTCAGCGCGGCACTGGTGCATGAATTCGGCTGGTCCTGGCACGACTACGACAAACTCGCCCAAGCGGCGCTGGCCGGCCACATCATCGAATGCGGCGCCCAGTGCACCGGCGGCAATTTCACCGACTGGCGCGAAGTGCCCGACTACGAACACATCGGCTTCCCTATCGTCGAGGTCAGCGCCGACAGCCAGTTCATCGTCAGCAAACCGGAAGGCTCTGGCGGCCTGGTCACGCCACTGACCGTCGGCGAGCAGATGCTTTATGAAATCGGCGATCCACGGGCTTACCTGCTGCCGGATGTGGTCTGCGATTTCACTCAGGTCAAACTTCAGCAACAGGGCAAAAACGCGGTTCAGGTGCATGGCGCGAAGGGCTTGCCGCCAACCGATCAGTACAAGGTCAGCGCGACGTACCCGGACGGTTTCCGCTGCACCGCCAGTTGCTTGATTGCAGGCATCGATGCGGTGGACAAGGCGCGACGGGTCAGCGAAGCGATCATCAACAAGACCTCGGATATTTTCCGCCAGCGCGGCTGGGCGCCCTACAGCGAAGTGAACATCGAACTGCTCGGCAGCGAGGCCACCTACGGCCCCCACGGCCAGCGCACGGACAGCCGCGAAGTGGTGATCAAACTCGCTGTGCGTCACCCGAGCAAACAGGCCTTGATCGTGTTCTCCCGGGAAATCGCCCAGGCTGCAACCGGCATGGCGCCGGGGCTGACCGGGATCGTCGGCGGGCGGCCAACGGTGTATCCGCTGATCCGGCTGTTCTCCTTCCTTATCGACAAAACCGCCTGCACGCTGGACATTGATTTCAACGGCCGGCGCCACCCCTGCGCCCTGCCCGCCGTCGATGTGCTCGACCCGGATGACTTACCTGTCCCGTTCGACCCACCGCAGCCCAGCGACCGCGCCGACGCCAGCGTGGCCCTGATCAGACTCGCGGTCGCGCGCTCCGGCGACAAGGGCAATCACAGTAACATCGGCGTCATGGCCCGCGAGCCCGAGTACCTGCCGTGGATCGCCGAAGCGCTGACGCCGGAGGTCATGGTCGACTGGATGAGCCACGTCCTCGACCCCGTTCACGGGCGCGTGGAGCGCTGGTATTTGCCGGGCACCCACAGCCTGAATTTTCTACTGGAGAACGCCCTCGGCGGCGGTGGCGTGGCCAGCCTGCGGATCGACCCGCAAGGCAAGGCCTTCGCCCAGCAGCTGCTGGAAATCCAGATTCCGGTGCCGCAGCGCATCGCCGACCAGGTCAACTAGAGGACTGCCGCCATGGCTTACGATTCGATCTTCAAAACCGATCTGTTTGCGGGCCAAACCATTCTTGTCACCGGTGGCGGCAGCGGCATCGGCCGTTGCACCGCCCATGAACTGGCAGCGCTGGGCGCGCATGTGCTGCTGGTCGGGCGCAAGGCCGACAAGTTGAAAAGCGTTGCCGCCGAGATTGCCGAAGACGGCGGCAAGGCGGATTGGGCCGTGTGCGATATTCGCGAGGAAGATGCAGTCAAGCATCTGGTCAGCGAACTGATTCGCAAATACGGGCCGATCCACGGTCTGGTCAACAACGCCGGCGGGCAATTCCCGTCACCGTTGGCCTCAATCAATCAGAAAGGTTTCGAAACCGTGGTCCGCACCAATCTGGTCGGCGGTTTCCTGATGGCCCGGGAAGTGTTCAATCAATCCATGAGCAAGCATGGCGGCGCCATCGTCAACATGCTTGCCGACATGTGGGGCGGCATGCCCGGCATGGGCCATTCAGGCGCGGCGCGCGCGGGCATGGATAACCTGACCAAGACTGCCGCCTTCGAATGGGGTTACGCCGGGGTGCGGGTCAACGCGGTGGCGCCGGGGTGGGTCGCGTCCAGCGGCATGGACACTTACGAAGGCGCTTTCAAAGCGGTGATACCGACCTTGCGCGAACACGTGCCGCTGAAACGCATCGGCACCGAATCGGAAGTCAGCGCTGCAATTGTGTTCCTGCTCAGCCCGGCCGCGGCATTTGTCAGCGGCAGCACCTTGCGCATCGACGGTGGCGCCAGCCTCGGCGGGCGCGCGTGGCCGATCCACAAGGCTACGAACAGCGAGTCGTACAACGGTTTTCACCGCGCGTACTTACCTGACGTGCTCAAGGACAAGGAATAAGCCATGCCGGTGATTCAATCGCAAGTGGACCCGTTCAGCGCGCAGTTCGCCCAGAACCGCGACGCGATGCTGGCCGTGATCGAACACGTGCGCCAGCTCGAACAGAACCTGTTGAACAAGGCAGCCGAAGCCAAGCCGAAATTCGACAAGCGTGGCCAACTGCTGCCGCGTGAACGCCTCAACCTGCTGCTCGACCCCGGCGCGCCGTTCCTCGAACTGGCGAGCCTGGCGGGCTACAAGCTGCACGACGACAAGGACGGCAGCGCAGCCGGTGGTGGTTTGATCGCCGGGATCGGTTACGTGTCCGGCGTCCGCGTGCTCGTGGTGGCAAACAACAGCGCGATCAAGGGCGGGACCATTTCCCCCAGCGGATTGAAAAAGTCCCTGCGCCTGCAGCAGATCGCCATGGAGAACAAACTGCCGGTGATCACCCTCGCCGAAAGCGGTGGCGCCAACCTGAATTACGCCGCGGACATTTTCGTCGAAGGCGCGCGCAGCTTTGCCAATCAGGCGCGGATGTCGGCCATGGGATTACCGCAGATTACCGTGGTGCATGGCTCGGCCACTGCGGGCGGCGCTTATCAGCCGGGATTGTCGGATTACGTGGTGGTCGTGCGCGGCAAGGCCAAGCTGTTTCTCGCCGGCCCGCCACTGCTGAAAGCGGCAACCGGGGAAGTCGCCACCGACGAAGAACTCGGCGGCGCCGAGATGCATGCGCAAACCGCTGGCACCGCCGAGTACCTGGCCGAGAACGATGCCGACGGCGTGCGCCAGGTGCGCGAGATCGTCGGCCTGTTGCCCTGGAACGATCAGTTGCCCTGGCGTCCGGTACATCGCTGGGAAGAACCGCTCTACCCCATCGACGAGCTGCTGGGCCTGATCCCGGACGACCCGAAAAAACCCTATGACGTGCGCGAGATCATCGCCCGTATCGCCGACGGTTCGAACTTCCTCGAATTCAAGGCTGAGTTTGATCAGCAGACCGTCTGCGGCCACCTGAAAATCCAGGGCCGTGCCTGCGGCTTCATCGGCAACAACGGCCCGATCACGCCCAAGGGTGCGAGCAAGGCCGCGCAGTTCATTCAGCTGTGCGACCAGAGCCAGACGCCGCTGCTGTTTTTCCACAACACCACCGGGTTCATGGTCGGCACCGAATCGGAACAGCAAGGCGTGATCAAACATGGCGCGAAGATGATTCAAGCAGTAGCAAATGCCCGGGTGCCAAAACTGACGATTGTCGTCGGCGGCTCTTATGGTGCCGGCAACTATGCGATGTGCGGGCGCGGCCTCGACCCGCGTTTCATCTTCGCCTGGCCCAACAGCCGCACGGCCGTGATGGGCGGTGCCCAGGCCGGCAAGGTGCTGCGGATTGTCACCGAAGCCAAACAGCTCAAGGACGGTCTGGTGCCGGACCCGAAAATGCTCGACATGCTGGAACAGGTCACCGCACAGAAACTCGACAGCCAGTCCACCGCCCTCTACGGCAGTGCCAACCTGTGGGACGACGGGCTGATCGATCCGCGGGACACGCGGACGTTGCTCGGTTACGTGCTGGATATCTGTCACGAGGCCGAGGTGCGGCCGCTGCAAACCAACAGTTTTGGCGTCGCCAGGTTCTAGACCGGCCTTTAGGAGAACAATAAAAATGATCTTCACCCAGGAACACGAAGCACTGCGCCGCACCGTGCGCCAGTTCGTCGATCACGAGATCAACCCCCACGTCGAGGAATGGGAAAAGGCCGGTCGTTTCCCCATCCATGAAATCTTTCGCAAAGCCGGTGACCTCGGCCTGCTGGGAATTTCCAAACCGGAAAAATTCGGTGGCATGGGGCTGGATTACAGCTATTCGATTGCCGCGGCCGAAGAGTTCGGCACCATCCATTGCGGCGGCATTCCGATGTCCATCGGCGTGCAGACCGACATGTGCACGCCCGCCCTCGCCCGCTTCGGCTCCGATGAATTGCGTGAAGAATTCCTGCGCCCGGCGATTACCGGCGAACAGGTCGGTTGCATCGGCGTTTCCGAAGTCGGTGCCGGCTCCGACGTCGCCGGGCTGAAAACCACTGCCCGCAAGGATGGCGACGATTACGTGATCAACGGCAGCAAGATGTGGATCACCAACTCGCCCAGCGCCGATTTCATCTGCCTGCTGGCCAACACCTCGGACGACAAACCGCACATCAACAAGTCGCTGATCATGGTGCCGATGAACACCCCCGGCATCAGCCTCAGCTCGCACCTGGACAAACTCGGCATGCGCAGCTCGGAAACCGCCCAGGTGTTTTTCGACAATGTGCGTGTGCCGCAACGCAACCGCATCGGCCATGAAGGCGCCGGGTTCATGATGCAAATGCTGCAATTCCAGGAGGAACGGCTGTTCGGCGCGGCGAACATGATCAAGGGCCTGGAGTATTGCGTCGACAGCACCATCGAGTACTGCAAGGAGCGCAAAACCTTCGGCAATGCGCTGATCGACAACCAGGTGATCCACTTCCGTCTGGCCGAGCTGCAAACCGAAATCGAATGCCTGCGGGCGCTGGTCTATCAGGCCACCGAGCAATACATCAAAGGCCAGGATGTCACTCGCCTGGCCTCCATGGCCAAGCTCAAGGCCGGGCGTCTGGGCCGTGAAGTCAGCGACAGTTGCCTGCAATATTGGGGCGGCATGGGTTTCATGTGGGACAACCCGGTGGCCCGCGCTTACCGCGATGTGCGGCTGGTGTCGATTGGCGGTGGCGCCGATGAAATCATGCTGGGGATCATCTGCAAACTCATGGGTATTCTGCCGGGGAAAAAGAAATGAGCACCCTGCCCGATTGCCAGGCGCTGCTGTTGGAGTCGCATAACGGCGTGCTCCACATCACCCTCAATCGTCCGCAAAGCCGCAATGCGATGAGTCTGCACATGGTCGCCGAACTGCGCGCGGTCCTTGCGGCGGTGCGTGATGATCGTGCGGTTCGGGCCTTGGTGATTGGCGGTGCCGGCGGACATTTCTGTGCCGGTGGCGACATCAAGGACATGGCCAACGCACGCGCTCAAGGTTCGGACGCCTATCGCGAGTTGAACCGGGCCTTTGGCGCACTGCTGCAAGAGGTGCAACACGCGCCGCAAGTGGTGATTACGGTGCTGCAAGGCGCCGTGTTAGGCGGTGGCCTGGGGCTGGCGTGTGTCAGTGATGTCGCCCTGGCCGATCACCTGGCGCAGTTCGGGTTACCGGAAACCAGCCTTGGCTTGCTGCCCGCGCAAATCGCCCCGTTTGTGGTCCAGCGCATCGGCCTGACCCAGACCCGGCGCCTGGCGCTGACCGCCGCGCGTTTCGACGGTACTCAGGCGCGGCGCATGGGCCTGGTGCACTTTGTCGAGCATGACGCGCAAGCGCTGGCCGAACGCCTCGATGAAGTCCTCGCCCATGTGCTGTGCTGCGCGCCGGGGGCGAATGCGACGACTAAAAAACTGTTGCTGGCGAGTGCCGGGCAACCGTCGGATGCACTGTTGGATGACGCGGCGCAGTGGTTTAGCGAAGCGGTGACGGGCGCAGAAGGCATCGAAGGGACGATGGCTTTTGTGCAAAAAAGAAAACCGGGGTGGGCCTCTTAAAAGCATCGCGAGCAGGCTCACTCCTACAGGGGAATGCATTCCAAATGTGGGAGCGGGTTTACTCGCGATGAGGCCATCACATTCACCGCACATATCAAGGAAAGCCTTCATGCCCGCACTCAGAAAAATCCTGATCGCCAACCGCGGTGAAATCGCCTGCCGCCTCCAGCGCACCGCCCAGGCGCTGGGCTATCGCACTGTCGCCATCTTCAGCGACGCCGACGCCGATGCCCTGCACGTACAAATGGCCGACGAAGCCGTCAACATCGGCGCGGCCCCGGTGCAGCAGTCTTACCTGAACATCCCGGCCATCATCGACGCGGCCCGGCGCACCCGTGCCGATGCGATCCACCCCGGCTACGGCTTCCTCTCGGAAAACGCTGGCTTCGCCCTTGCCTGCCGTGACGCGGGTATTACCTTCATCGGCCCCAGCCCCGAAGCCATTGAGCTGATGGGCAGCAAACGCCTGTCGAAAATCGCCATGATCGATGCCGGAGTGCCCTGCGTTAAAGGCTATCAAGGCGCCGAACAGGACGATGCAACCCTGAGTCGTGAAGCTGAACGCATCGGATACCCACTGATGATCAAAGCCAGTGCGGGCGGGGGCGGACGAGGCATGCGCCTGGTACAGGATGCCAGCCAGTTACTGGAACAACTGCGTACTGCACGCTCCGAAGCGCAGCATGGTTTCGGCAGCGACGAACTGATTCTCGAGCAAGCCTTGATCGACCCGCGCCACGTCGAGATTCAATTGTTCGGCGATCAGCACGGCAACCTGATCTACCTCGGCGAACGCGACTGTTCGATCCAGCGCCGCCATCAAAAAGTCATCGAAGAAGCGCCCTGCCCGGTGATGACCGGCGAGTTGCGTCAGGCCATGGGCGAGGCTGCGCTCAAGGCCGGCCGGGCGGTGAATTACGTCGGCGCCGGCACGGTGGAATTTCTGCTGGATGCACGCGGGCAGTTCTACTTTCTGGAGATGAACACCCGGCTGCAGGTGGAACATCCGGTGACCGAACTGATCACCGGGCTGGACCTCGTGGCCTGGCAACTGCTCGTCGCCGAAGGACAACCGCTGCCATTGCGACAGGAGCAGGTTCAGCTCAGCGGGCATGCCATGGAAGTACGTTTGTACGCCGAAGATCCCGCTCACGACTTTCTGCCGCAAACCGGTCAAGTCAAGGCGTGGGAGCCGGCGTTGCACAATGGTGTGCGGATCGATCATGGCCTGATTGAAGGCCAGGACATCAGTCCGTTCTATGACCCGATGCTGGGCAAAATCATCGCCCACGGTGCAACCCGCGAAGAGGCCCGACGCAAGTTGTTGCGGGCGGTGCAGGACAGCGTGCTGCTGGGCGTACAGAGCAATCAGCGCCTGCTTGCCAGTCTGCTGCAACACCCGCAATTCATCAGCGGCGAGTTCAACACCGGGTTCATCCCGACTTGCTTTGCTGACGATCCGTGCTTGCAGGCGCATGTCCCGAGCGCTGCGGAGCTGGCCATCGCTGCGGCGCTGTTCTATCAAGCGTCGGCACAGGCTCACGCGGCACCGCTGAAGGGCTGGCGCAACAATGCCAGCGTGCCCTTGCATTACCGCATCGGCCTGAATGACCAGGATTGGCCGGTGGAATTGAACGCCTCGCCTGACGGGGCGTTTCGGATTCAAGTCGCCGGGCAACTGCTCACATTGAAGATCATCCGTAGCGATGGGCGCTGGGCAATGCTGGAGATTGACGGTATCCACCAGCGTCATGCCTATCGACTCGAAGCCGGGCACCTGTGGTTGTTCGCGCGGCCCGGCAGTTTGAAACTGCTGGATCGGACCCAGGCGCTGGTCAGCAGTCAGGCCAGCGTCAGTTCCGGCACGCTCAAGGCACCGATGGACGGCGCCATCGTCGACGTACTGGTCAGTGAGGGCAGCACGGTCAGCAAAGGCCAGCTATTGGTGGTGCTCGAAGCCATGAAAATGGAGCATCCGCTCAAGTCGGGCATCGACGGCGTGCTCAAACGCTTGCAGGTTCAGGTCGGCGATCAGGTCAAAAATCGTCAGATTTTGTTGGAGGTCGAATAAGCCGCTAGGCGGATCCGCCGGGTTTGGCTACGCTCAAGCCCTATCAGGACGCGGATACCAGGAAACCTGCGATGCCTCACTGGCTGGTGATAGATCTGGAAGCCACCACCGATGAAGGTGGCTGGCCAGTTACGGAAATGGAAATCATCGAAATCGGTGCCACCCTGGTGGACCGCAAAGGTCGCGAACTGGACCACTTCCAGCGTTTCGTGCGGCCACAGCGGCGGCCCTTGCTGACACCGTTTTGCCGGGAGCTGACGCACATCACCCAAGGCAATATCGATACTGCGCAACTGCTGACCGAGGTCTGGCCGGCGTTCGAGCGTTGGCTGGGCCAGCATCATTCACGCCTGGAAGGTTGGGCGAGCTGGGGCGACTACGATCGCAAACAGTTGGTTCAGGAGTGGGAGCGCCTGCAACTCGACAGCGCCTTGAGCCGCGTGCCGCACATGAACCTCAAGCAGCGCTTTGCCAAGGCCAGGCGCCTGGAACGCCCGCTGGGGCTCAATGGCGCCCTGCAACTGGCAGGCATGCAGTTCACCGGACAGCAACACCGGGCACTGGAAGATGCGCGCAATACCGCTCGCTTATTACCGCTGATTCTCCCCTCCTAGAGAGGTGACGACGCTCAAGGCCTTGTGCATACTGGCCGGCCCTTTTTAGCCCTTTTCGAGGAATCGCCCATGTTTAAAGTCAACGAGTACTTCGACGGCACCGTCAAGTCGATCGCCTTTGGCACCGCTGAAGGTCCTGCGACTATTGGCGTCATGGCTCCGGGCGAATACGAATTCGGCACCAGCCAACGTGAAATCATGCACGTGGTCAGCGGCGCCCTGACCGTCAAACTGCCTGACAGCAGCGACTGGGAAACCTTCGCCGCCGGTAGCCAGTTCAACGTGCCCGCCAACAGCAAATTCCAGTTGAAAGTGGCCGTCGACACCGCTTACCTGTGTGAATACCGCGGCTAACCCCCCGGGTTTTCATCGCGATAAAAAAATGCCCGTGTCCAAAGACACGGGCATTTTTCATTCCGGGGCTTTTATTCGAGAATCGTCACCGGCATCCCGACTTCAAGACGACCATTGCTGTCGTTGACCAGATTCTGTCCAAACATCGCGCCGTCGGCCTCGGCACGGTATTTCTGCAACGTGGCCAGCGGTTCCCGGTCATCGCTGCGCTCACCGGTTTGCGGATCGATGGTGGTCAGAATGCACCGAGAGCAGGACTTGACCACCCGAAACTCGACCTCGCCGATGCGAATACGCTTCCAGCTGTCTTCGGCATAGGCTTCGCTGCCCTCGATCACCAGGTTCGGTCGAAAACGCAGCATTTCCAGGGAACGTCCGACCTTTTGCGACAAATCTTCGAGGGACGCCTGCCCGATCAGTAACAATGGATAACCATCGGCGAACGCCACCTGATCATCGTCCTTGCCGTAACCGGCCTCGGTCATGCGCGCACGATCAAGGGGAACCTGCACCAGGCGTGTAGGCTTGCCGATGAACTCACTGACCCAGGCACCCGCCTCGTCACCGGCATCCGGCACGCGCAAGGTGTCGCGCCAGAGGGTGACACCACGCAGCTCAGCGTTGCTGGAGGGCAAGGCGATATCGATCGGCGAGCGGCCCGGGGCGCTGAGGGTCAAGCCGCCTTCGGCATTCCACAACGCCGACAACTGGCTCATGGACGGGACGGCGCGCTGGGTCAGGAAACGTCCGCTGGCCTCATCTACCAGCATCCAGCGTCGATCACCGTCCAGCCCCAGTTTGTCGAGGCCGACCTGTTGCAAGGTTTCACCCTTGCCGGATTTCAACGGATAACGGTAAAGCGCGCTCAGACGCAACATGGCCAGCTCCCTGATGGTCAAAAAAGGCCACCCTATACGAGCTTGGTCACCGAATCAAAGGCTGAAAACAGAGCACTGCCCCCTTGTAGGAGCGAGCCTGCTCCGGGCGGCTCGCTCCTACAGGGAAAGTGGCCAGTCCTTGATCGTGATCAGGCCGGGACTTCGTCGAGCATCAGGCGCTGGCGCACCACGTCGACGAGTTTGTCCGGCTGGAATTTGGAGAGGAAGTTGTCGCAGCCGACTTTCTTCACCATCGAGTCGTTGAAGCTTCCCGACAGGGAGGTGTGCAGGACCACATAAAGGCCGCGCAGACGCGGGTCATTACGGATTTCGGTGGTCAGGCGATAGCCGTCCATTTCCGGCATTTCGGCGTCGGTGAACACCATTAACAGCTTGTCCGTCATGGACACGCCCGTGTCCGCCCAGGCCTTGAGCATGTTCAACGCCTTCAAGCCGTCGCTGGCAATGTGCATCTTCACACCCAACTGGCCCAGGGTGTCGCGCAATTGCGACAGTGCGACATTGGAGTCGTCGACCAGCAGCACTTCACGGCCACGGGCGCGTTCGAGTACCGGATCGTCGAGTTTTTCGCGCGAGACTTTGGCGTTGTACGGCACGATTTCGGCCAGGACTTTCTCGACGTCGATGATTTCCACCAACTGGTCATCGACCTTGCTGATCGCCGTGAGGTAATGCTGGCGACCGGCGCTGGTCGGCGGCGGCAGAATGGCTTCCCAGTTCATGTTGACGATGCGATCCACACCGCCAACCAGGAATGCCTGCACCGAGCGGTTGTACTCGGTGACGATGATCGTGCTGGTCGGGCTCGGGATCAGCGGACGCATGCCGATGGCCTGGGACAGGTCGATCACCGGCAACGTCTGGCCGCGCAAATTGACCACGCCGCAGACGAATGGATGACGCTGTGGCATCAGGGTCAGCTTGGGCAGTTGCAGCACTTCCTGCACTTTAAAGACGTTGATCGCAAACAATTGCCGGCCAGCCAGGCGAAACATGAGAATTTCCAGGCGATTCTCACCCACCAGTTGCGTGCGTTGGTCTACCGTGTCGAGAATGCCGGCCATTAATGACTCCTGGGCTTGTTCTGATTAATTCACTTAAAGAGGGTTATCGGCTGTTATTGCCAAATCTTGACCCTGAGACAAAATGCCACGATCGAGCATTGATGTCACAATAACATCATGGTTTACTGCATCCGCGATTCATCTGCTTCACTCCCGACGGCGCGACCACGGTTTGCACGTTAGGTTCCCTCGTGTAAGGGATTCCCCTATTAACAATCAGGTCCAACCTGATATTCGCGATATCCAATAGCCATTAATGTGACGCCATTCTCATTGCATGAACGGAGTCAGGCTTTTGTGTGCGATCGCAGGTAAGTGGCCATCCACCCTCTCGAGTTCCCAAGCCTGCACTCAGGCCTGCAGGAGCGCGATCTCATGCCGGCATGGCAGCGTCGGGACGTTGGACGTCCTGGTCGACATACGCGACATCCCCTCATTTGACATGACGTTGTGGAGATAAGCATGCCGAAGAAACCCAAGCAGTGGGCTCAGCGTTTGCCAGAGTTTCTTGTCGAGGCGGAAACACTTCTGGCCAAGTCGGAGGAGTGCCTGAGCCATCTGCAGTTGATCAGCAATGACAAGGACGCAATCGATTGCATGCTCAGCAGCCTGCTCAAACTGGCAAGCCGGGCCGATGCCCTGGCGCTGGAAGCCGTGTCGGAGTTTTCCCTGCATATTCACGGTTTACTGAACCACGCCCACCCCCACATTGACCTGCACGAGCACGCCTTGGGCGCGTTGAAGGATTGCTTCACGCTGATGGCCTGGCAACTCGAACTCATCGATCAGACCACCGGGCAGCTCAGCCTGGATGACAGCGAACAGACCTCCCTGATCGAAGCCTTTGCGCTGCAGGTCGGACAGAGTCATTTTCAGTTACCGGTTAATTCCAAACCGTTTACGCTCGTTTCCTATTCGGAACGGCAGGCTTGAATGAGTCTGATAACTTAGCCATGTGTATTCTTATTGCCATGCAGCCGCTCTATAAATGAGTGGGCTCATGTCGCAATTGAATATTTCATGCCTTTGCGCGACAACTCGATATTAATCGTTACTCCCCTTCGTAAAACTTTTCCATAGTGGAACTCTCGTCCATCGCGTTATTGCCTGACGCTATGGGCATATATACCAAACGCGACCAACGGTATCTTAAGTGGTATTATGCCGCCCATTAGTTGACGCCAATTAATGGCAAAGTGGACTTCAGATCAGAGCAAGCCGCTAAAGGCTGTGGTTCCACCAGAGGAGCCCGCTCTGCTCAAGACGAGTCACTACAGCTTTTCAGACAGAGACCCGTCAGCCACTATGGCCGGTCTGCCCGCAGCGAACATTCATTGGCTCCATCCGCTATGTACGCCAGCCTCAAGTCAGTCACCTCATGGCCACCGTCCCAGAAAAACGCTCGACGGCTCACGCTATTGCTGTGCACCTGTTCGGCACTTGGCAGCCTGCTGGTCTTCGGTTTCTCCACCTCCCTTGCACTGAGCTTGTTGGCGTTCAATCTCGCGGCACTGGCCTGCGTCCGGGTCCAGGATCGCCTCTCGAGCCAGTCGATAAAATTTGAACCGCAAGAGCTGGCGGACCGCTTGTTGGAAGTACAGGAAAATGAACGTCATCGTCTGAGCAGAGAATTGCACGACGATATTGGCCAGTTGCTGACCGCCGCAAAACTGCAAAGTGAATGGCTCAAACGTCGGATGCCTGATGAAATGCAGGGCCAGTGTTCGGTGCTCTGCGACACGCTGGAAGAAACCCTGACCAAAGTTCGTGACGTCTCGGCCATCCTTAATCCCAGGCAATTGACGAGTCTCGGGCTGGAGGCCAGTCTGCGTGCGCATCTGCTCAAGACCCTGGCCAACACCTCGCTGCACTGGAGCCTGGAATGCCATCAACGGTTGACCGGCGTCCCGGAAGAAATGGCGGTGGCAGCCTTTCGAATCACCCAGGAAGCAGTGACCAATATTTTGCGCCACGCCGATGCAAAAAATCTTCTGGTCCGACTACAGCGCATGCCCCAAGGCCTGACACTATTGATCAGCGACGACGGCCAGGGTTTCGCACCCGCGGTTGATCCCGGTCGAGAGGGACAGCGGGGGATGGCCGGGATGCAGGAACGGATCGATCAGTTGGGCGGGACCCTGGCCGTGAGTAGCGTGCTGGGCAAAGGCACTCAAATCGAAGCACTTTTCCCCTGGGCGCCCCGTGCGCTCGAACGGGCCAGTACGAATAAGGTTTTGCATTGACTTGTAATTTACTTCTGGTGGATGACCACTCGCTGATCAGGGCTGGCGTACGCGCCCTGGTGTTGGACATTCCCGGCTATGCGGTAGTTGGCGAGGCCAATGACGGCTCGCAGCTGCTCGAAATGGTCGAGAAACTGTCCCCTGACATCGTCCTACTGGATATCTCCATGAAGGAGACCAGCGGTCTTGAAGCCTTGCAGCGACTCAAGCGGGTACGCCCGCAAAGCAAGGTACTGATTCTGTCGATGCACACCGATCCCGCGCTCATCATGCAAGCGCTGGAGTCCGGTGCTCATGGCTATTTACTCAAGGACACCACGGCCACCGAGCTGGAACATGCGCTGGATGCCCTGCGCAACAACGAACGCTACCTCAGCCCTGCCATCGCCCACACGGTCATCAATCAGGCGCTGATCCGGAACCAGAAGCAGCAGCCGGAAACGCAAGAATCACATAACCTGACAGCCCGGCAACTGGAAATCCTGCGACTGATTGTTCGCGGAAAATCCACCCGGGAAATCGCCAATGGCCTGAGCCTCAGTATCAAGACGGTTGAAACCCACCGCTCGCAGATCATGAAGCGCCTGCAGATCTACGATGTCGCCGGCCTTGTCCTGTTTGCCGTACGCGAGCAAATCATCAGCCTGGACGATTAGCTGACTGCAATGTACTCAACAGGGGTGAATTTTCCGGCAAATGCACGCGCAACGCTGCGGCACGCGCCGTAAAGCGCAGGTTGTCGCCCTCCAGAGGTTCGCCATCAAGGTTGATGTGCAGACCTTCCGAGACCTTGATCTCGACCCAGGGCAAACGAGCGCGCACGAACATGTTATCGATGCCAAAGCCATCGGCCAGCAGGTTTTTCAACGTACCGACCACTTCCTGCGGTGCCGGTAAAATACTGATATCCAGCAGACCATCGTCAGCCAGCGCCTCCGGACATAGCACATGCCCGCCTCCCGCCTGCCGACCATTGCCGATACCGAGCGCCAATAGCTCGCCGCTCCAATGAAAGTCCGGCCCCTGCAACTCGCCATAAGCCGCATGCAACTCGCTGAAGCGTGATAAGCCGGTAAACAGATACGCTGCGCCGCCGAGGACTTTTTTCAGGTCTTCTGACGTATTGGCCGTGACCTGACTGCCGAAACCGCCCGTGGCCATGTTCAGAAAGACCTGGCCTCCTACTTCCCCCAGATCGATAGCGTGTGGCGCAACCTCCAGAAGATCCAGTGCCAGCGCCGGTGCTAAAGGCACGCCAGCCGCGCGAGCAAAATCATTGGCCGTACCCAATGGCATCAAGACCAGGCTGGCCTGATTCGGGTGCGCCGCCAGGGCCTCGGCAATATCGCGTAACGTGCCGTCGCCGCCGCCGGCAATCAGTTGCGTATAGCCTGCGCTCAACGCTTCTTCCACCCAGCGCTGCGCGTCCCCCGCTTCCCAGGTCAACCGCACGGCCAGTGTCCACCCTTGCTTGCGCTTGCCTTCGACAGCCGCGCGGACCTCCTCGTTGAGTGCCTGCTTGCCATGCAGAATCAACAGCGCCTTGCGCTCACTCATTGTCGTAGCTCCTGATTGGAATTCATTCAGGAGATGTTGACCTCACTGCCCCCTATAAAGGTCGCACGACGTTGAGATTTTTCGAGGCATGCTGGTTTGCGGTCCTACAGGTCGGGATATTTTCTTACGATATATGAGGAATCGGCTTAATTGACCCGCCAGGGCGAATGGTTCACCTTGGTTTCGGCGGCTATACGTCATCAAAAGCAACCACACAGGGATGTGCAGGCAATGAGTAGACACTCACCAAAGGTTACAAAAGCAAATTATATGAGCTTCGGCTATTCAAAGGGCATAGATGCAAGGAGCGTCTTTCTCCATGCAAACCCATGACATCAAGTTGCCGCTCCCTCCGGTAAAGCCGTTCTCGGAAAATCGCACCAATCATCAGGCTGAATTCAACAACAACGCAAAACCCGCTGCAGGAGTTGACATGGAACCTCGCGTCATTGAACTGGAAACTCATCTGAAATACATCCGAAGAGACATGGATGAAGTGCGCAATGACGTCAAATCCATCAAACACAGACTTGCCTATTCGGCAGGCGGGGCAGCGGTCGTCCTCGGCCTGTTGGGTTGGGTTGCCAACAGCCGCTTTGATCAGGTCGTGACACTTCTGGTTCGTTAAGCGTCAGCCATGCACGCAAGACCCGGCGCTTTACCGGGCTTGCGGCAACTGAGCCCTACGCGTCAGTTCAGAACTTCGCTCAGAGGAATGAACACTACATATTCACCCTCGATCAACGTGCGATCTTCCAACACTTCAACCAGGCCATCGGCCCAGGCGGCACTGCGAAGTACGCCGGAGCTCTGATTCTTGTAAATGATCGCCCGACCATTCTCCAGGCGACCACGCAAGTATTCCCGTCGATTGCCCGCCTTTGGCCAGACAAACCCGGCCGGCACCTGGAACTTCAATGGCTCGACCTCTTTTACACCCTGACGGCGCAGAAGATAGGGCTTTGCCAATAACGCAAAAGTGACCAATGTCGACGCCGGGTTGCCGGGCAAACCAATCACGGGCACACCGCGATAATGCCCGAAAGTCAGCGGCTTACCCGGTTTGATGGCGAGCTTCCATAGCGTCAACTCGCCCGCTTCGCGCAAGGCCATGCCGAGGAAATCGGCTTCGCCAACCGACACTCCGCCAGTTGAGAGGATCAGATCAACCTCGTTCAACTCAGCCAGGCGAACACGAGTGGTCTCCAGATCATCTGGAAGAATACCGGCATCGATGACTTCACAACCCAGGCGTTGCAACCAACTGCACAGCAACACGCGATTGCTGTTGTAGATTTGTCCTGGGCCCAGGGCCTGGCCCGGTTCAACCAATTCATCTCCGGTAGAGAGAACCCCAACACGGACCTTGCGAACAACATCGAGCTCAGCGCAGCCCAGCGATGCCGCCAAACCCTGTTCGATTGATCCAAGGCGCGTACCGGCCGGCAAAACAAGCTCGCCCACCGTTGTCTCCTGACCTTGTGGCCGGATGTTCTGACCGGGGGTCATGGGCTCGATGAAACGGACTCGATCATCCGCCTGAACCTCGGCATTTTCCTGCATCTCGACACAGTCGGCACCTGCTGGCACCGGTGCACCGGTAAAGATGCGGGCACAGGTGCCGGACTGCAGCGGTTCGGGCGCCTGACCTGCAAAGATCTTCTGACTGACCACCAACGGTTCACCCGTCCAGTCAGCGGCCCGCAGGGCGTAGCCATCCATGGCGCTGTTTGGCCAAGGTGGCAGATCAAGGGTTGAAACCAGGTCATCGGCGAGCACGCGCCCCTGAACTAGCGCCACAGGCAAACGCTCACGCTCGCGGATGGGCGAGGCCTCTGCCATTTCCAGCAAGCGCGCCAACGCCACCTCGACCGGCATCAGGCTGCCGGTTTTACCTGGCTTACCCACGGGATTCACAGGGTTGCGCCTGCTTCAAGTGAGCGACGAAATTGCAGGGACGATGCCGGGAATCCAGCTGTTCGGCGAGAATCCCATCCCAGCCAGTGCGCACGGCATTGGTTGAACCGGGCAAGCAGCAGACCAGCGTACCGTTGGCCAAACCGGCCAGCGCCCGGGACTGGACGGTCGAGGTACCAATGTCCGCAACGGAAATCTGCCGGAACAGCTCACCAAACCCATCTACCTGCTTGTCCAACAGGCAACTCACCGCTTCTGGCGTGCTGTCGCGCCCCGTGAACCCGGTACCGCCAGTGATCAGAACCACCTGCACCACCTCATCGGCAATCCAGTTGGCGACTTGCGCGCGGATTTTGTAGAGATCATCTTTAAGCAGAACCCGAGCGGCCAGGTTGTGGCCGGCGGCGCTCAAGCGGTCGACAAAAACCTGACCTGACGTATCGGTTTCCAGGGTTCGGGTATCACTGACAGTCAGCACCGCAATGTTAAGCGGCGCGAAAGGTACATCAGCCTTGGCTTTCATAGGCTCGTCCAGTTGTAGGAAAAACAGCTCGGTGTTATATCACAGCGCTTCACTTTTTCAGCGCCCCCATGGAGACCCGCCATGACCTCGAACCCGGCATTGCCACCCTGCTCCATTCTGCTCCTGGCAGGTGGCCGCGGCCAACGCATGGGCGGTCAGGACAAGGGTTTGCTGGAATGGCACGGCGCGCCGCTGATCGCGCACCTGCATCGCAAGACCCGCGACCTGAGCAATGACCTGATCATCTCGTGCAACAGGAACCTGGATAAATACGCGCCCTACGCTGATCAGTTGGTCCATGACGACGAAGGCGATTTTCCCGGCCCCCTCGCCGGGATTCGCGCCGGCCTCAAGGCTGCCCGTCATCCTTATTTGTTGGTCTTACCGTGCGACGTGCCCCGCATCGACGATGCCCTGCTCCTCAGCATGCGCGAAATGGCCAGCCAGCATCCGGACAAACCGCTGATGCTGCGCCAGGGTGCACATTGGGAACCGTTGCTGTGCGTTATCCCTGTCGCTCTCTGCGCCGCGTTCGACACGGCATGGAATGAAGGTGAACGCAGCCCTGGACGCATCATGCGTAAACTGGAGGCAACCGCCCTGCAATGCGCAGACAACGACCCTCGACTGGCCAACCTGAACACCCCGGAATTGCTAAGCGCGCATACCGTGTCAGAATGACACTAGCCAAGGAACTTGCGTGCGTTGTGTACGTCTACAAGCTCAGTAACCAAAAGAATTCTTATTCGGAGATACACTCATGACCCATCGGACCCTCGCCACTCTCATGCTCGCAGCAGGCCTCGCGACCTTGGCGGGCTGCGCATCGCCGACAGTGATCACCTTGAATGATGGCCGCGAAATCCAGGCAGTCGACTCGCCAAAGTACGATGAAAAATCGGGCTTCTACGAATTCGAACAGCTGGATGGCAAGGAAACCCGCATCAACAAGGATCAGGTTCGTACCGTTAAAGAGTTGTAATCTTTACTGCACCGGCCAGATAAGACAAAGCCCGCTTGACGCGGGCTTTTTCGTGGCCGGGATTTTTTCACCACTGCAAGATGAGGGTGCTTTCAAACGCTCTTTCCTGGCCGGTGACCGGATCCACAAACCGCAATCCCTGCGCGAGCAGTTTCAGCGGATTGGCATAATCATCTTCAACGTCCTTGAGCACCTGCGGGTAAAACGGGTCGTTACAGATACTGGCGCCCAGCGCAGTCATGTGCACCCGTAATTGATGTTTCTTGCCCGTCACCGGGTAAAGCGCATACCGCCAGAGATCTCCGTTCTTTTCCCGAACCTCGACCGCTGTCTCGGTATTGCTGATACCCGGACCTTCCTGCATGCGGAAAAACGGCTCGCCATCGATGAGCCGGCTTTTATGCACCAATGGAAAGGTCAGATCAGGCAATGCAGGGGCGATTGCCTCGTAGTACTTTTCAATCTGCCGTGCCGGAAACAACGATTGATACGCAGAACGGCTCTTCGGGTTGGCGGAAAACAGCACAAGCCCCGCGGTGTGCCGGTCAATACGATGCAACGGCACCAGGTGTGGGTTGTCCAGACGACGGATCAATCTCCTCAGCAACGTTTGTTCAACGTACTCGCCTGCCGGAGTCACCGGCAAAAAATGCGGTTTGTCAGCGACCACCAAATGTTCATCGGCATAGAGGATCGACTCGACCACCGGGATCGGCTTTTCGTCCGCAACCTCACGAAAATAATGAATCCGCAGCCCTTCCTTGTACGGCAGATCGAATGCAATCGGCATTCCGTGCCCGTCGAGCACGCGACCGCGGGCCACCCTGTCCAGCCATTGTTCGCGACCGATAGCGCTGAAATGCTCGCACAGGCAATCGATAACGGTCAGCCACGAACCCGGCGGCAAGTAGAGTGTGCTGGCCTGGCTGTGTGCGGCAGAAAAAGATGAAGTGGACATACGAAAGCTCTAACCCTCAATACAGGGCAGCATTATCCAACAGTGGCCGAATCGAACCTAGCGGAGAATCCTCATGCCGGAATCTGTGTACGCGCCGCCGCTTCGGTGAATTCCTTGAGCCAGCGCAACACATCGACGGCTTCCCAGCGAGCCGGGTCGTAAAGTGCGTACAACAACCCCTGATAGCCCACGACATCCAGCTGCCGGTGGTAACCCGCACGCTGGAACAGCGCCTCGATCTCGGCAAAACAGGTGTTGAAGTGCAATTTGTTAAAAGGCGTTTTTCCTTCCGTCACCAAACCGTCCAGACGCAATTCGAGGACAGCCTCGCGCACAACATCGACCGACATCCGGTTCACGCTGTTTTTCAATTGTTCGACATTGACCACGATTCATCCCTCTCACGCCTGGAACTGCCTGCTCAAACCCGGAAACCCGGGACGTCAAGGCAGCACTCCGAATAACTGTATGCGCATACAGTATCCGAAGAGCATCGGTTAAGCCAAGGGGATCAGTCGCAAAGTTCGACAGACGGGACCATCGCCAGCACAAAAACCGCTTAACGCAAGAACGCCACCACCTCGTCGGCACTGAATGGCCAACCGAGTTCCGCGCCGGTATCGACTCGTCGCAGGACCGGAATGCGCAGACTGTAGGCGGCGAACCAGGTTTCATCGTCAGCAATATCTACCAGCTCGACCAGCAGACCGTGTTCAACCAACGGCATCAGCTCGGCTTCGGCCACTTCACAGAGATGGCACCCCAGGGTGCCGAACAGCTGACATTCAGGAGGCATGAGCGCTCAACCGAAAAAATTAAGTAACTATTCTAGGCCTGCCCCGAAAAGCCGTCGAGCCGTCGAATTTTCTGCCCGACAACATGAATCGCCATGATGGCGGAATAACCCTGACGCAAATCAGGCGTCGTTTGTGCCATTTAAGCAATGCTCACGTTTTTTTTGCTTCTACGCTTGAGTAGCCAGCGTCTGTCAGCGGAGCTTTTAGTGTTTGCCAATCTCTTGATTATTCTCGTTTCCTCTCTAGTGGTCATCGCGTTGTTCCAGCGCCTGCGATTGCCCCCGGTCCTCGGCTACCTGTGCGTGGGGTTGATGATTGGCCCGACCGCGTTCAATTGGGTAGATGAGAGCGAAGGGTTGCCACACCTTGCCGAATTAGGTGTGGTGTTCTTGCTGTTCTCCCTCGGTCTTGAGTTTTCCCTGACGAAAATGATCGCACTGCGACATGTGGTGTTCGGCCTTGGCAGTTTGCAAGTGTTGGCCTGCGGACTGTTGCTGGGTGTTTTACTGATGATGTTCGGGATGCCGGTCACTCCCGCGCTGTTGCTGGGCGCGGGGCTGGCGCTGTCGTCCACGGCCATCGTCAGCAAGGAGCTGACCAGCCTTGGCGAAATTTTCAGCAGTCATGGCCAGAATGCCATCGCCGTATTGCTGTTCCAGGACGTGGTGGCCGTCTTGCTGCTGACACTGGTGCCCGTGTTCGCCGGAAACAGTGATCAGGCCTGGTATTGGGCGCTGCCCCTGACCCTGATAAAAACCGTGGTGTTGTTCGGCGGGTTGCTATTGGCCAGCCGCTGGTTGTTGCCAAGACTGTTCCATGAAGTCGCCGCCGCCCGCTCCGCCGAACTGTTTGTACTGCTGGCTCTGGTGATTGTCCTGCTGACCGCCTGGCTGACTCACTTGCTGGGGCTTTCCCCTGCCCTGGGCGCGTTTCTCGCCGGCATGCTGCTGGGCGAAAGTCATTACCGGCATCAGGTCGAGGCCGATATCCGACCGTTTCGGGACATTCTGCTCGGGTTGTTTTTCGTCACCATCGGCATGCTGATCGACTTGAATCTGTTCGCCAGCCACACGCTGCTGATCCTTGGCCTGACCCTGGGATTGCTGCTGATCAAGGGCACCGTGGTGGCGCTGCTGGTCAAATGGCGTGGCAGCGATGGCGAAACCGCCTGGCGCAGCGGTCTGGCACTGGCCCAGGGAGGTGAGTTCTGCTTTGCGCTGATGGCGCAGATGCAGCAAAGCGATCTGATGCCCGCGCAACTCGGCGGCTTGCTGCTGGCTGCGACGTTCTGTTCGATGCTGGTCACGCCACTGATGCTGCGCGCGGCCCCATCCATCGCAAAACATCTGCATCGAAAATCCAACAAGGAGGCCCAACTTGAAGAGATCAGCGCGCTGAACGCGGATCTGGACAAGCATGTGGTCATCTGTGGTTACGGGCGCGTCGGCCAGTCCATCGGTCGCTGCCTGAGTCATCAGCAACAACCTTACATTGCACTGGACCACGATCCGGTCAGGGTTGAGGAAGCGGCTGTCAGCGAAAGCAGCGTGCACTATGGAGACTCGCGTCGAGGTGAATTACTGCTTGCCGTCGGACTGGCGCGTGCCAGGTTGCTGGTAATTGCGGTGGACCAACCTGACATCGCGCTGGCGATCCTCAAGGAGGCTCGCCGGATCAATTCAAGAGTGCCGATTCTGGTTCGTACCCGCGATGACAGCCAACTGGCCGAGCTGAAAGAAGCCGGCGCCAACGAAGTCGTACCCGAGTTGCTGGAGTCCAGCCTGATGCTCGCCTCCCATGCACTGATCATGCTGGGACTGCCCGCCCATCAGGTACAGGAGCGGGCCGATCAGATCCGGCATGATCGCTATCGGATGCTCCACGATTTTTATCCCGGAGCTGAAGATGCGGAAAATTGATTCAGTCCTGACTGACGGCGCCGATCTTATGCACCGACAAATCCGCGCCGTAGTACTCCTCTTCCTGGCTCAAGCGCAGTCCATGAAACGCCTTGATCGTTCCATACACCGCAAAACCACCAGCCAGCGCCACGACCACACCCAGCGAGGTGCCGATCAACTGGCTGATCAGACTTACACCGCCCAGGCCGCCCAACGCACTCTGGCCAAAAATGCCGCACGCGATACCGCCCCACACGCCACACAGACCGTGCAAAGGCCACACGCCCAACACATCGTCGATATGCCATTTGCCCTGCGCCGCGGTAAAGCACCAGACAAACAGCGCCCCGGCGATGGCGCCGGTCACCAGTGCGCCCACCGGGTGCATCAGGTCGGAGCCTGCGCAAATGGCCACAAGCCCGGCCAATGGGCCGTTGTGCAAAAAGCCTGGGTCGTTGCGCCCGACGATCAGCGCCGCCACGGTTCCGCCGACCATGGCCATCAACGAGTTCACTGCCACCAGTCCGCTCACGCCTTGCAGGGTCTGGGCGCTCATGACGTTGAAGCCAAACCAGCCAACAATCAGGATCCACGAGCCCAAGGCGAGGAAGGGAATGCTAGACGGAGCAAACGCCACCAGGCGGCCATCGCGATAGCGTCCTTGTCGCGGCCCGAGCAACAACACCGCCGCGAGGGCCAGCCAGCCGCCCATGGCATGCACCACCACGGAACCGGCAAAGTCATGGAAGCTGGCGCCGAATCGCGCCAGCAACCAGGCCTGCAAACCATAATTGCCGTTCCAGATCATCCCTTCGAAAAAGGGATAGATGAACGCCACGATCAGCGCGGTCGCGCACAATTGCGGGACGAACCGGGCGCGTTCGGCAATGCCGCCGGAAATGATCGCCGGGATGGCGGCTGCAAAGGTCAGCAGGAAGAAGAATTTCACCAATCCATAACCATGGTCGGCATTGATCACCGGCGCCGGTTGCAGGAACGTCACCCCGTAGGAAATCCAATAGCCTATAAAGAAGTAGGCCAGGGTCGAAATGGCGAAGTCGCTGAGAATTTTCGACAAGGCGTTGACCTGGTTCTTTTGCCGAACCGTGCCAACCTCAAGAAAGGCGAAACCGGCGTGCATGGCCAGCACCATGACCGCGCCAATGAGGATGAACAATGTATTGGAGCTATGGACCAGACTGTCCACAGCGCTTTGCAGATTTTCCATGGAATGGCAGACCTAAAGGCTAAAAAAGCACCAAAGCAGTTCACGCAGACTGCTGACGCACCAAGTTGCGGCTTATGCGGATCGAATCACTGATCCCCATGAACCGCTTTGGCGCATCAGAGCGAAATCATCGCGCGAGTTTTTATTGTTTGAGCCGAGGTTTTCCTGAAATCATGCCCGGCAACAGCGCATCGGCGCCGGCAAACGCACCACGACACAGCAAAAGTTGTACCAGTCATTTGTACTGAACCTTCGCACAAGGCTCATACTCGAACCCATCAGAAGCCACTTACGGAGATCCACCCATGGCCAGCATCAAGGCAAAGACTGCTCAAGAAATCCTGATGAACGATTTTCAGACCCTGGTCAGTGACACAGAGCGGTTGCTGGAGCACACCGCGACCCTGGCCGGCGATCAGGCAGATGAACTGCGCACCCAGATCCACGACAGTCTGTTGCGCGCCCGGGAAACCCTGAAGCTGACCGAAGACTCGTTGCGCGAACGCGGTCAGGCCGCTGTCACCGCGACCGAAGATTACGTGCAGGCCAACCCATGGCAATCGGTCGGCATCGCCGCTGGGGTAGGTTTCCTCATTGGCCTGCTAGCTTCTCGGCGCTGATATGTCTATCGGCGAATCCGGCTCGTCGGCGACGGGCACAAGCGCTTCATCGCGGCGCCTGGGTGCCGCGTTTCTCGGACTGTTGCACAGCCATGTCGAACTGTTCGGCATCGAGTTGCAGGAACAAAAAGCGCGCACCGTAAGCCTGCTGCTGTTTGCAGGCCTGGCGCTGGTCTTTGCATTGCTGTTGCTGGTGGGGTTGTCGACGCTGGTGTTGATTGTGTTTTGGGACACCTATCGCCTCGCCGCCATCATCGGGCTCTGCGTGTTCTATACCCTAGCCGCGATCTTCTGTGGATTGCGTTTGAAAGCAGCGGTCTTCGATGAGTCCTCGCCCTTCCATGGCACCCTGGAAGAATTGGCCAACGATCGGGAGCGCCTGTTGCCATGAGCCTGCCTCAACTGCCCAATAACAGCTCGCGCGCGGAAATGCGCAAGGCACTGATTCGCCTGCGCATGGAAATGCACCGTCAGGAAATCCGCCTCGAGTCCCGGGAACTGCTACAACCCTTGCAGCGGATTCGCGGAATGAAGCAAGACCTGCAGGACAGTTTTGGCATCAAGCACGCCCCGCTCTGGGGCGTGGCAGCTGTCACCTTGCTCGGCTTTCTGACCGGCAAGAGTACCCGCAACGGCGGCGCCAGTAGCCTGACTCGGCTGGTTCGTCTGGGCACCAGCCTGGGGCCCTTGATCAAGCTGGTCCTGCAAAGCAACTCGCGAAAAGACTAAATAGCCACTCTCTGGCTGCATTCTTGCAATACCACCGGGATGAGCCTCTCTATCGAGGGGTTCAATCCTGTGTGCCTATCCGGTGACCAGGTATCCAAAAACAAGACCTTAACCAAGGAGGCCTCGTGATCGACGGGCAACCGCTCGCCTGCTTTCAACCCTTCATCGATACCGCCACCGGCCGTATCGCCGGCGTCGAGGCATTGGGCCGACTGCAACAGGCCGACGGTCAACTGGCCTCGGTGGGCCCGCTTTTCGCCGACCCGAGGACACCCGCCATCGCGTTGCGGCGTCTTGATCGGCAGATCCGCGACAACGCGCTCAGTCGTTTGCATGAAGCGCCCTCGGACTGGTTTCTCAGCCTGAACATTTCCCCGCGCTGGATCAATCGCCTGCGCCCGGATCAAGCGCTGCCAAGCCTCAAGCAACTGCGCAGGCACAACGTCGACCCGCAACGCATCGTCTTCGAAATAACCGAACTGGGCGGCGACATTCAGCGCCTGGCTGACGTCGTGGCTCGCTACCGAGAGGCAGGCGCACGAATCGCCATTGATGATTTCGGCGCCGGTTATTCTCAACTCGATCGCGTACTGGCCCTGCAACCGGACATTCTCAAACTCGACATGCGCTTGTTCCAGGCGGCGGCATTGGGCGGTCCAAGCAGCGATGTGGTGAAGGCGCTGGCGCAGATGGCCGAGAAAACCGGTTGCTGGATCATTGCCGAAGGGGTGGAAACCGAAGCTCAATTGAGTTTTGCCCTGGAGTGCGGCTCCCGGTACGTGCAGGGTTTTCTGTTTGCCAAGGCACAAGCCGACTTCTTTGCCCCGGACGCTTTTGTCGAGCGCTTCGCACAGCTGCGCCAACGGTATGTTCAACAAAAACTGGCTGAGCGTGGGCGGCTGATGGTCATGCGCCAGCAACTCGGCGAGCTGATGACCCTGTTGCAGACATGGGCCCAAGCCCACGCACCGCTCAGCGCCCTGCCCCATCTGGACGCATTCCCCTGGTTGTTGCGCTTCTATCAATGCGATCGCCACGGCACGCAACTGACGCCCAACCTTGAATGGCGAAACAACGCCTGGGAATCGGACACCCGGTACCTGGGTCACAACTGGTCATGGCGTCCGTATTTCTATCACTTGTTGGCAGAGGGTTGGGACGAGCGTCGGCTTACACTTTCCAACACGTACCGCGATGCCACCAGCAACCAGTATTGCCTCACCGCCGGGCAATTTTTCGACAATGGCGAGCGACTGCTGCTCATCGACATCGACGCCGCCGGGCTCTAGGCTAAGGCATCAGTCACCTGACGGAGAGACCAGCCTTGGATTGGCAAACCCTGCTTACCCGCGAACGCCTCGGAAAGCCGCTGCACAGCCCGGAAGAACTCGGCCGCAGCCCTTTCCACAAAGACCATGACCGCATTATTTTCTCAGGTGCCTTTCGCCGGCTGGGACGCAAGACCCAAGTCCATCCGGTCACCAGTAACGATCACATCCACACGCGCCTGACCCACTCGCTGGAAGTCAGTTGCGTCGGGCGCTCGTTGGGCATGCGTGTCGGTGAAACCATCCGCAGCGCGTTGCCAGACTGGTGCGAACCGAGTGACCTGGGGATGGTGGTGCAGTCGGCTTGCCTGGCGCATGACATCGGTAATCCACCCTTCGGTCACTCCGGCGAAGACGCCATCCGTCACTGGTTCCAGCAGGCCGCAGGCCGTGGCTGGCTGGATGACATGAGCGAAGTCGAACGTAATGACTTCCTGAATTTCGAAGGCAATGCCCAAGGCTTTCGTGTGCTCACTCAATTGGAGTACCACCAGTTCGATGGTGGTACGCGGCTGACGTACGCCACGCTGGGTACTTACTTGAAGTATCCCTGGACGGCGAAGCACGCTGACTCGCTGGGCTACAAGAAGCACAAGTTCGGCTGTTATCAGAGCGAACTGCCGTTGCTGGAGCAGATCGCTCATAAACTCGGCCTGCCTCAACTGGAGGAGCAGCGCTGGGCACGCCATCCATTGGTGTACCTGATGGAAGCCGCCGATGACATCTGCTATGCGCTGATCGACCTGGAAGACGGCCTGGAAATGGAGTTGCTGGAGTACGCCGAAGTCGAGTCGTTACTGCTCAATCTGGTGGGCGACGATCTTCCGGAAACCTATCGCCAATTGGGCCCGCTGGACTCGCGCCGACGCAAGCTGGCCATCCTGCGGGGCAAAGCCATCGAACACCTGACCAATGCAGCGGCCCGGGCCTTCGTCGAACAACAGGACGCCCTGCTGGCCGGTACACTGCCCGGCGATCTGGTGGAGCACATGCATGGCCCGGCCAAGCGCTGTGTCCTGAATGCCAAAGACATGGCCAGGAAAAAAATCTTCCAGGACAAGCGCAAGACACTGCATGAAATCGGCGCCTACACCACGCTGGAGATTCTACTGAACGCTTTCTGCGGCGCGGCACTGGAACAACACAATGGTCGAACGCCGTCGTTCAAAAGTCGCCGCATCCTCGACTTGTTGGGCAACAATGCACCCGATCCTCGCGGGCCTTTGCACACTTCATTCCTGCGGATGATCGACTTCATCGCCGGCATGACCGACAGCTATGCCAGTGAAATGGCCCTGGAAATGACCGGTCGCTCAAGCCGCTGACGCCCCCGCCCCGACCCGCTGTTCAGATTGTCCGAACGCGGGTCGAGTGCTGGAATGATCAGGCAATACATTCGAGTAGTCTGACATCCGGCGAAACTGGACACACTTAAAGCTGCCGACCAACAGATCTACCGCGGCCTGGTTACTTGATAAAATCATTGAAACAATCAGACGTTATAAACTTATTGACCCTGACATCTTCCTAAAAACCTATCACTCAACAATCAACTTACTACATACAACACTTCTCTTGATCCTCATTCAAATCCGAACTGGAACGTAGTCCCATTCCTCTTCAATTGTAGGACTTGTCCTATATCACTGCTATCGACCTGTCAGTTCATGCGCCCCCTCAACTATCTGAGCTAAGGTGCGCGCTTTATTTGAGCTCGCATGGGATCTGATTATGAACTCCGTTTTTATTGTCGACGATCACCCCGTTATCCGTCTTGCCGTCCGAATGTTGCTCGAACATGAAGGTTATAAAGTCGTCGGCGAAACGGATAACGGGGTCGACGCCATGCAGATGGTCCGCGAATGCATGCCAGACCTGGTTATTCTCGACATCAGCATTCCCAAACTGGATGGACTGGAAGTTCTATCCCGTTTTAATGCCATGTGTACTCCGTTAAAAACCCTGGTTTTAACGGCCCAGTGCCCGACCTTGTTCGGTATTCGCTGCATGCAGTCCGGCGCGTCGGGATATGTCTGCAAACAGGAAGACCTGAGTGAGCTGGTCAGT
Source organism: Pseudomonas sp. SIMBA_041 (assembly GCF_046535095.1). Taxonomy (NCBI): domain Bacteria; kingdom Pseudomonadati; phylum Pseudomonadota; class Gammaproteobacteria; order Pseudomonadales; family Pseudomonadaceae; genus Pseudomonas; species Pseudomonas sp. SIMBA_041. Next base: position 216,986 of record NZ_JAWRXJ010000009.1, on the reverse strand, counting down.
GCAATCAAAGCGGTGCTTTCCGGTTACAACTACTTCCCCAGCCAGGCGCTGAACCCCGTCCGTAGCGATGACACGCGATATGCCGACCTGGAGCTATTCAAGTCAGTCAACGACCGGGAATTGATGGTATTGCAACTGTTTGCACAAGGCCGCACCAACAAGGAAATTGCCAAGGGCATGTTCCTGAGCAACAAGACCGTCAGCACCTATAAAAAACGCTTGATGCAAAAACTCAAAGCCAAATCACTGGTTGAACTTATCGATATGGCAAAACGCAACGCCTTAGTGTGAGAGACCGGATGCCCAGTCGTTTAAAGGATTATCTGATACTGATCACTGCCGGCTTGTGCCTGAGCACCTCAGTGTCTGCGACACACTCCGCCAGCGAGCATTACACCCTGCTCAGTCGCTCAATGGTCGGGCACATGGAAGTACAACTGGATAAATCACAGCGACAATGGATCAAAAACAAACGCGAATTGATTCTGGGTAGCTCAGCCCCCGATTACCCGCCTTTCGACCTGACCAGCAGCGGCAGCGACTATGAAGGCTTCACCGCTGATTACGCCGGCATCCTTGGCAAGGCGACCGGCCTGCCAGTCAAGGTTCAGCGCTACGCATCCCGGGAAGATGCCATCAAGGCGCTGGAAAACGGTGAGGTCGACATGCTCGGCAGCGCCAACGGATTTGAGGCCCGTAACGCCGATATTGTGCTGTCGACACCTTACGCCGCGGACCAACCGGTTCTGGTGACACGCGAAGGAGAAACCCGATCCCTGTCCGATGGACTGGCCGGATTGCGGTTGAGCATGGTGTACCACTATTTACCGATGGAAGAAGTCAAAGCCCTGTATCCAAAGGCGATCATCACGGCCTACCCGTCTTACCAGAATGCAATTAACGCGGTTGCGTTCGACCAGGCGGACGTCTTTCTCGGTGACACCATTTCGACCCACTACCTGATCAACAAGGGTTACCTGAACAACGTCCGGATGGCCAACTTCGGTAAACACGAAGTCCACGGCTTCAGTTTTGCCGTGCACCGCAACAACCCGGAACTGCTTGGGATCATCAACACGATACTGAATGCCACACCCACCCATTCGCGGGAAGAGATTGCCAAACGCTGGAGTGCAGGCAGTGACATTCTTCTCACCGATCACAAACTGCAACTTACCACTCGCGAAGAACGCTGGCTGGCGCAACATCCGGTGGTTCGCGTGGTGGTCAATGAAGCGTTTGCGCCGCTGACATTTTTCGATAACGACGGCAACTTTCGAGGTGTCGCTGCCGATCTGCTCGAACTGATCAGGTTGCGCACCGGTTTGCGCTTCGAGATCCAACGCAGCCGAAGTGATGACGAGATGATTGATCGTATCGGTCAGCATCAGACCGACCTGATTGCCGCCCTGCTGCCCAGCGCACACCGTGAAACGCTGCTGAATTTCAGCCGCCCTTATCTGGAAAACTCTTTTGTCCTGCTGACGCGCAAAGTGGCCGGCAGTCCGAACGACCTCACACAGTTTTCGGGTAAACGCCTGACGATTGCCCAGGGTAATCCGATGGTGGATTACCTGCGTCTCGAGTTCCCGAACCTCACTCTGATCGAAACCCCCGACACCTTCAGTGCCGTGCAACTGGTGTCAGAGGGCAAGGCTGAAGGCTCCGTAACCTCGCTGGTGATTGCGAACTACTTCATCTCATCCAGAGTCTTCGAGCAGACGCTTCAGATCAGTTCCACCGTTGGCACGCAACAGGCTGCGTTTTCCCTCGCAACCGGACGCGACGCCAAAGAACTGAGCGCCATCCTCGACAAGGCGTTGCTGAGCATTACCCCGCAAGAACTGGGCATTATCAACAGCCGCTGGCGGGGTTACGCCTCGACATCGCAAAACACCTGGCGCAACTACCACCGGGTGTTCTATCAGGTGGTGCTGGGGGTTGGCCTGCTACTGCTGATGTCTGTTGCCTGGAACGCTTACATGCGTCGTCAGATCAAACAGCGTCAGGCGGCTGAACTCGCATTGAATGACCAACTTGAGTTCATGCGATCGCTGGTCAACGGCACGCCGCATCCGATCTACGTGCGGGACCGTCAGGGGGTGCTGCAAAGCTGCAACGACAGTTACCTGGAAGCCTTCAGCGCAAAGTACGAAGACGTGATCGGTAAAAGTGTCATTCAAGGCAACTTGAGCAACGCGTTCGAGGCACGGGAGTTTGAGTCTGACTATCAGCGAGTCGTAAACGAAGGTGCACCGTTGATTCTCGATCGCACGTTGCAAATCGGCAGTCGCAAACTGACGATTTACCACTGGGTGTTGCCTTACCGGGACTCGAAGGGTGAAGTACAGGGCATCATTGGTGGCTGGATTGACATCAGCGAGCGGCGACAACTGTTTGATGACCTTCGAGCCGCCAAGGAACGCGCCGATGAAGCGAACAGAGCCAAAAGCACTTTTCTGGCGACCATGAGCCATGAGATTCGCACCCCGATGAATGCAATCATCGGCATGCTGGAGCTGACCCTCAAACGTATCGAACCCGCTCATCCGGACCGACCCGCCATCGACGTCGCATACCACTCGGCGAAGGACCTGCTGGAACTGATCGGGGACATTCTCGATATTGCGCGCATCGAATCCGGGCATTTGAGCCTGAATCCGGAGCGCGTCCATCTGGGTGAAACGGTAGCGTCGGTGGTGAGGATCTTCGACGGCCTCGCCCGACAGAAACACCTGCATCTGTTACTGGACTTGAGCCCCGCCCATCCGCCACCCGATGTGTTGCTGGACCCGATGCGCTTCAAGCAGGTGCTTTCCAATCTGGTCAGCAACGCCATCAAGTTTACCGAACAGGGTCAGGTGCGGATTGTGGTGGAGTGGCAGGCCACAGACGAGCCCGAGCGGGTTTTGTTGCGCGTGCAGGTTCAGGACAGCGGAATCGGCATCAGCGAGCAGGATCAACAGCGTTTGTTCGAGCCATTCACTCAGGCAACCCACAGCGCGCAGTCGACCCGAGGAGGCGCCGGGTTAGGCCTGGTGATCAGCCGTACGCTGTGCGAGATGATGGGCGGCAGTCTGCAGTTGCGTAGCCAGGTCGGAGCCGGTACGCAGGTCGAGATAGCGCTGCACCTGACGACATTGCCGCCAGACCTGAGACCGAAAACCGTCGAAGCGACTGTTCACCCTACCTCAACTCCGTTGAACGTCCTGGTGGTCGACGATCACCCGGCCAATCGCTTGCTCATGTGCCAGCAACTGGAGTTTTTGGGGCACCACCACTGCGCTGAAACGGATGGCGAAACCGGGTTCGAGGCATGGAAGCACGGGCTGTTCGATCTGGTGATTGTCGATTGCAACATGCCGGTCATGAATGGCTACGAACTGGCCCGCCTGATTCGCCAATACGAACAGCAACAGTCGCGCGAGGCGTGCACCCTGCTGGGCTTCACCGCCAACGCACAACCGCAAGAAGTACAACGCTGCAAACACGCGGGGATGGACGACTGCCTGTTCAAGCCCCTCAGCCTCGCGGCCTTGAGACTGTGGATTGAACGCGTCAAACCGATCGCCCGCCCCGCATTCAGCCTCGAAGGACTGCAGCTGCTCACCGGCGGCAATCCAAAGCTGGATCAACGTTTGTTGCTCGAAGTGCTGAACAGCAATCGTCTGGACCGCCAGGAATTGCTGGATTTGTCCCCCTGCAAAGACCCCCAGTCATTCCTCGATATCGCTCACAAAATCAAGGGGGCGGCGCGCATCGTCCAGGCGAGTCGATTGATCGACAGCTGCGAAGCGCTCGAAAGCGCCTGCCGTGAAGCGTTCCACCCCGAAAACGTAGCCGACTGCACCCAAGCCATCAAGCACGCCATGCTCGAGCTGGAGCACGCCTTGCAACAACAAATAGGGCACAACGACAGGAGCAGAACGATGGAGCCTTAACTATGCTTGGACGGCTGAGCAGTGTGTTAACCATCACGGAGAGACCAGTAATGTCCAACCCACTGCGCCCCGATCCACGCAGGTTTCCGCTGCACGTCCATATCAGCGTGATGTTTACCTTCCTGCTGCTACTCACGGGCGTGGTGCTGGGCATTTTCAATTACCGGCAAACCACGCAGATCATCTTGTCCAGCAGTGAAAAACTGTTCAACCGCATCGAACAGGATGTCCGGCTGGACCTGCAGGGCACTTATGAACCGATTCGCCATCTGTTGAGCCTGCTGGCGGACAACCCGGCGACCGAGGCGCCCGCGCTGGAGCAACGGCTCGCGCTGCTGAAACCCTTTAGCCAGTCGCTCAAAGACAATCCCAACCTGGCCTCGCTGTACCTGGGATACGGCAATGGCGACTTTTTCATGGTACGCCCCCTGCGCACCCCCGCCCTGAGAACGCTCACCAATGCCCCGGAGAATGCGGCCTATCAGGTCTGGAGCATTGAACACCCTTCCGGTGCCGGGAAGGTGCGGTCCCAGTCGTTGTTTTTTGATCAAAACCTGGCGCTCGTCAGCCGCCAGGATAACCCTGAAGAAACCTACGATCCGCGCACACGCGCCTGGTTTACCAGTGCTCGCAGCGATGAGGGCCAGATCACCACCGAACCCTATGTCTTTTTCTCCACTCACCATGTCGGGACGACGCTAGCCCGGCGCAGCGGCAAAAATGCGGTGATGGGCGCCGACCTGACCCTCGCCGAACTGTCGGCGACGCTGGCCAAACATGTGGTGACCCCGCATACCGAAATCGTGCTGTTCGATGCCGAGGGCAATGCCGTTGCCTATCCCGACAGCAGCCGTCTGATCGTCGACGACCAGACCGCACGCTTGATCAAGGCGGCCGATCTGAATCCGGCACTCGGTGCCCTGCTCACCCATCCGTCCGAGGGAAATCGCCTGGACGCCGCCGGTCGCGAATGGATTGTGGCCCGCAGCAGCATGCAGGAAGGCGGGCCGCAAGGATTGCAGTTGGCGCTGTTAGTGCCCGAAGATGAATTACTGGTCGATGCCTACCGCATGCGCTGGCAAGGGGCGTTGATCACGCTGGCAACGTTGTTGCTGTGCCTGCCGCTGGGGTGGCTCACCTCCAGAATTCTAGTCAAACCCTTACGTTCACTCGTGCAAGAAGCCGATGCGATCCGCAGTTTCAACTTCAACTTTCCCGTCAGCCGACGCTCCCCCGTGCTGGAAGTCGACCAACTGAGCGTGTCGATGACGCGCATGAAGGACACCCTCGCGAGCTTTTTCCAGATATCTGACAGCTTGAGCGCCGAGACTCGTTTCGCCCCGTTGCTGCAACGGGTGCTGTTCGAAACCGTGAAGATCGGGCAGGCCCAGGCGGGCCTGATTTACCTGCGCGAGCAGGACGGCGACCGCATGGAGCCCCACGGTCTGGTGATCAACGAGACCTCTCAGGCGTTGTCGACGTTTGGTATTCAAGGTTACGAACTCCAGGGTTCACAGAGCCCTCAGTGGATGCAGCAGTTGTCCAGCGCCGACAATGTGGTCACCAGCCTGGGCTTCGAAAACGCAGCCGATCTGCAAAAGGTGCTGCTGGCGCTGGAATGTCCACGGGTTCACCTGATCGGTATCCGGCTGCACAATCGGCATAACGAAACCGTCGGCCTGCTGGTCCTTTTGCTGACCGACAGCGGCGCACAAAGCGACCTGGAAAAGCTGCGCCCGGACCGTATCGCGTTTCTCCAGGCGGTGTCTGGCGCGGCGGCGGTAAGTATTGAAAGCCAGCGTTTGCAAGCCAGGCAGAAGCAGCTGCTGGACTCTTTCATTCAACTGCTGGCTGGCGCCATCGATGCCAAAAGCCCTTACACCGGCGGGCATTGTCAGAGAGTGCCGGAATTGACGCTGATGCTCGCCGAGGCTGCCGCGGCCAGTCAGGAGCCGGCCTTCAGCGGTTATCACCCGACGGAAGATGAATGGGAAGCCCTGCACATCGCGGCGTGGCTGCATGACTGCGGCAAAGTCACCACCCCGGAATATGTGGTCGATAAAGCCACCAAGCTTGAAACCCTGAACGACCGCATCCACGAAATCCGCACGCGTTTCGAAGTGCTCAAGCGCGATGCCTGGATCAACTACTGGCAGGCCATCGCCCAGGGCGGTGACGAACGTCAGCTGGCCGAATTACGCAATGCGAGCCTGGCGGGGCTGGACGATGATTTCGCGTTCGTCGCCCACTGCAATCTGGGCGGCGAGGCCATGGCCGAAGCCGACCTGCAACGCTTGCGCGGCATTGCTCAACGCACCTGGACTCGTACGCTGGATGATCGACTTGGGGTTTCATGGGAAGAGAATCGCCGCCAGGCACGCACACCGGCCCCGACGCTGCCGGTCAGCGAACCCTTGTTGGCGGACAAACCCGAACACCTGCTCGAACGCGTCGAAAACGAGCTGATTCCGGCTGACAATCCGTGGGGTTTCAAGCTCGATGTACCGCCGTACAAATACAACCGGGGCGAACTCTATAACCTGAGCATCACCCGAGGCACGCTGACTCGCGAGGAGCGCTACATCATCAATCATCACATGGTGCAGACGATCCTGATGCTCAGCCGCCTGCCCTTCCCCAGCCACCTCGACAACGTCGCGGAAATCGCCGGCGGCCATCACGAGAAAATGGACGGTACCGGTTATCCCAAACAGTTGAAGCGCGAAGAAATGAGCCTGCCGGCGCGCATGATGGCGATTGCCGATATCTTCGAAGCGCTGACCGCCGCCGATCGCCCGTACAAGAAGGCCAAAACCTTGAGCGAGGCCTTGGGCATCATGGCCAACATGTGCCGTGACGCCCACATTGACCCGGAACTGTTCGGGCTGTTCGTCCAGGCGCGCATTTATCTGCAGTACGCAGAACGATTCCTCGATCCGCAGCAGATTGACGCCGTCGACCCGACCAGCCTGCTGGTCAAGGCAGGCTTGAGTGCTTGATCAGCAATCGGTCAGGCGCAGGAAAATCGCCGCCAGGCGCTCGATACCGGCCTGATCTTCTGCGGTAAACCGCGCCAGTTTCGGGCTGTCGAGGTCGAGCACGCCGATCAGTCGACCGTCCTTGACCAGCGGCACAACCAGTTCGCTGTTCGATGCGCTGTCGCACGCGATATGTCCGGGAAAAGCATGCACGTCTTCAACCAATTGAGTCTGCAAGGTCGACGCTGCCGTCCCGCACACACCGCGGCCGAACGGAATCCGCACGCAGGCGATTTGCCCCTGGAACGGACCGAGTACCAGTTCTTCGTTGCGGTTGAGGTAGAAGCCGGCCCAGTTCAAATCGTCGAGCTGGTTGAACAGGAACGCCGAGAACTGTGCAGCGTTGGCAATGAAATCACGCTCGTCCGCCAGCAACGATTCCAGCTGCGCCCACAACATGCCGTAACCATCCAGCCCTTGGCCGCTCTTCTGTAAATCAATCATGCTTTGTGCTCCAACAGCTTGAGCCCGACCCAATAGCGGGCAAATTGATAAGCGCAACGTCCATTGCGATTGCCTCGGCCTCCTGCCCAACGCACCGCGAGGATGTCCAGCTCGTCGTCACGCTGCCACTCAAGCCCGGCCTTGCCGGCCAGTTGACCGATCCAGTGTTCGACGACGTTGAGGAAATGTTCCTGAGTAAACGGATAAAACGACAGCCACAGGCCGAAGCGGTCCGACAGCGCGATCTTGTCTTCCACCGCCTCGCTGGGGTGCAGTTCACCGTCGACGCGTTTCCAGTTTTCGTTATCGCTTTCCTTTTCCGGCACCAGGTGACGGCGGTTGGACGTGGCGTACAGCAGAACGTTGTCCGGCGCTTGTTCGAGGGAGCCGTCGAGCACGCTCTTGAGTACGCGATAATCGCCCTCGCCCGCCTCGAACGACAGGTCATCGCAGAACAGCACAAAGCGCTGCGGCAACTTGGCGATTTGCTCGACCACACGCGGCAGGTCCGCCAGGTGATCGCGCTCGATCTCGATCAGGCGCAAACCGGCCTGGGCGTGTTCGGCCAGCAAGGCCCGCACCAGCGACGATTTACCGGTGCCGCGCGAGCCCCAGAGCAACGCGTGGTTGGCCGGCATGCCGTCGAGGAACTGTTGGGTATTTCGCCCCAGTTGCTCCAGTTGCCGGTCGACGCCGATCAGGTCAGACAGGCGCATGTCGAGGCTGACGTGCAGCGGCAGCAGAAAACCGCTGCGCCCCTCGCGTTGCCAGCGTGCGGCCAGGCATTGATTCCAGTCGATGGCTTGCCGAGGTGCGGGCAGCAGCGGCTCGATACGGGCCAAAACAGCATCGGCGCGTTCAAGAAAAGCATTCAATCGGGCGTCCACGTCTTCTCCTCGGGCACATTCACAGTGATGATGGCGATACAGCGACGAATACACAGCGTTCAGTGCCCGGTTCATCCCCTGCTCAGGGGTTCGCGAGAACATCGGAATCCATGCATGATCGACTATGCTTGAGCAGCGAAAGGAAACGGAAGTGGTTCAACACCCCATGGACATCAAATTCACCCACCGGCTGTCATACAAGCAAGCCAGGCTTACTGTGCTGGTCGGTTTCATTCTGGGCACGCTGCTCAGCCTGCTGCAAATAGGCATCGATTATGCCAGCGAAGACGCCTCCATCAACCGCGAAATACTGTCTTTGCTGGAAATCAGCCACAACCCTGCCTCGCGCATCGCCTACAACATCGACGCCGAACTCGCCCAGGAACTGACCATGGGCCTGGTGCGCTCACCGGCGATCCTCAGCGCGAAACTGACCGACAACAACAATACCGTGCTGGCCAGCGTCAAACGCCCAAGCGCGCAAAGTGGCTATCGAGTCATCAGCGATTTCCTGTTCGGCGCCAATCGGCAGTTCGAAGACCGTCTGTTTCTCGATCACCTGCCCAACGAATCGCTCGGGACCTTGCAACTGGAAGTCGACACCTACGCCTTCGGCAGCCGCTTCCTGCGCCGGGCCGAAGTGACGTTGCTCAACGGCTTCGCCCGAAGCCTGATCCTGACAGGCATTCTGCTGGCGCTGTTCTACGTGATGCTGACCAAGCCCCTGGTGCGGGTCATCCGCGAACTCAGTGGCCGCGATCCGCGCAGTGCGCAGCCGACCTGGCTGGAATACCCGGCGGGGCATGAAAACGATGAAATCGGTGTGCTGGTCAAAGTCGCCAACCAACAATTCGAAAACATCGCCACCGAGATCCAGCAACGACGCAACGCCGAAAACCGTCTGACCGACTACCTCAGTCAACTGGAAAACATCGTTTCGGCACGCACGGCCGAACTCAAGGCGATCAATGCCCGGCTCAGCCAATCCAATCAGGAACTTGAAGTCGCGCGCACCACGGCCATCGAGATGGCTGAAGCACGCTCGGTCTTTCTGGCCAACATGAGCCATGAAATCCGCACCCCTCTCAATGGTCTGTTGGGAATGATCGCGCTGTCGCTGGACGGCCCGCTCACGGCCGAACAGCAGCAACAACTGTCGATCGCCCACGACTCGGGCAAAGTGCTGGTGGAGCTGCTCAACGATATTCTCGACCTGTCGAAATTCGATGCCGGGCAACTGGAACTCGAACACATTCCGTTCGACCTTGGCGCGCTGGTTGAAGACACCGCCAACCTGCTCTCCCAGAATGCGGCGCCGAGCGTGGAGTTGACGTGCCTGATCGATCCACAATTTCCGGCACTGGTGCTGGGGGACCCGACCCGGGTGCGGCAGATCGTCAGCAACCTGTTGTCCAATGCGCTCAAGTTCACTCGCTTCGGTCGGGTCGATTTGCGTCTGTCTGCCTTCGAAGAGGGGGTCAGAATCGAAGTCTGCGACACCGGCATCGGGATCGCCCACGATGCCCAGGTCAAGATCTTCCAGCCCTTTACCCAGGCCGGCGCCGGTATTACCCGGCAGTTCGGCGGTACAGGGCTGGGCCTGGCCCTGACCTATAACCTCTGCGAAGCCATGCAGGGACGCCTGACGATCAGCTCGGAAGCCGGTTTTGGCAGTCAGTTCTGCGCCGAGCTGCCGCTGTCCGCTCACACTCGCGCCGTATCCCCGGCACCGCTGTCCGGCAAGATCATTGCGATCACCGCGGCCAGCAGCGGTCTGGCCGAGCTGCTGAAAACCCTGCTGCCGGCGTGGGGACTCGACTATCAACAGCGTTCCATCGATGACTCGCTGCTCGGACTTGAACCTGATGTCTTGATCACCGACTGCCCCGAATGCCTGTTTGGCCTGCGCCCCACCCTTGACGCGCCGATTCTGCTGGTGACCGCTTATGGCAACTTCATGCCCAGCGAACAGGCGAGTGCCCTCGCGCCCTTGCAGCAACAGGCTCGGCCGCTGGCACGCAATGCGCTGTACCAGACCTTGCGGCGGATCTTGCAGCCAGAAACCACGATGATCAATGGCGCGCGGATCGAAGCCCTTCCCCACCAGCGGCGCGGACGGGTATTGCTGGTCGAGGACAACCCGGTCAATCAATTGGTCGCCAAAGGCATGCTCGGCAAATTGGGCTGCGAGGTCATCGTCGCCGCTCATGGGGCCGAAGCGCTGGATCAACTGGAGCAAAGCGACTTCGATCTGGTGCTGATGGACTGCAACATGCCGGTGATGGACGGCTACGAAGCCAGCCGGCAAATTCGTCGCAGCGGACGCTGGCCGCAACTGCCCATCGTCGCGCTGACCGCCAACGCCATGTCCGAGGAACGCGAACGCTGCCGCGCGGCGGGCATGAGCGACTACCTGGCCAAGCCTTTCCGCCGAGAAGAACTGGCCGCGCTGCTTGATCTATGGGTTCCAGCTACGACAGTGCCTTGATCTGCCCCAGCAAATGATCGAGACCATTACGCAGATCACTCAGGCGATCCAGATCCACCCCGCTGTCGCACAACAGGCGCGCCTTGAGCGGGCCGACTTGATCACGCAGCGCCTTGCCGGCCGGTGACAGGCTCAGGTGCACCTCACGCTCATCGCGAGCCGAACGCTGGCGCTGCACCAGTTGCAGTTGCTCAAGTCGCTTGAGCAACGGCGTCAGGGTGCCGGAATCCAGCGCCAGACGTTCGCCCAGCGCCTTGACCGTCGGTTGCTCAGGAGCGGCCTCCTGCCATTCCCACAACACCAGCATGGCCAGGTATTGCGGATAGGTCAGGCCGAGCTGGTCGAGCATCGGCTTGTAGGCTCGAATCACCGCACGGGAAGCGGCGTACAGCTTGAAGCAGAGCTGACTGTCGAGCTTCAGCGAATCGACTGACAGGCTATTCATTTGAGCAGGGCTTCAATCTCGCGGCTCAGGTCCTGCGGTTTGGTCGCCGGGGCAAAGCGCTTGACCAACTGACCGTCCTTGCCGATCAGGAACTTGGTGAAGTTCCACTTGATGCCCTGCGAACCCAGCACACCCGGTGCGCGTTTTTTCAGCTGAACGAACAACGGATGCGCACCGGCACCGTTGACGTCGACTTTCTTGAACAGCGGGAAGCTGACTCCGAAATTCAATTCGCAGAATTCGGAAATGGCGCCTTCATTGCCGGGTTCCTGCTTGCCGAACTGGTTGCACGGAAAGCCGAGCACTACCAACCCTTGGTCCTTGTAGGTCTGCCACAACTCTTCCAGACCTTTGTATTGCGGGGTGAAGCCGCACTTGCTGGCGGTATTGACCACGAGTACGGCCTTGCCGGCGTAATCGGCCAAGGTCTTTTGCTCACCCTTGATGGTGGTGCACGGGATGCTCAGCAGGTTGTCGGTCATGACTTGCACTCTTGATGAAAGAAGATGAGACAAACATAGCGAGCAATTGAATTGTGTGCAATTTAATAAATCAATGGAAGCAGGACAATCCCTGTAGGAGCACGCCTTGCCGGCGATGGCGTCCTTGAGATTGCCACGCCGGCAAGCCGTGCTCCTACAGGGCTCACACTATTCGCGGCACCAGATCCAGGCACACCGAGTTGATGCAATAACGCAGGCCGGTCGGCGGCGGACCGTCCGGGAACACGTGCCCCAGGTGTGCATCGCATTTGGCACAGACCACTTCGGTGCGGATCATGCCGTGACTGACATCACGGATCTCGACCATGGCGCTGTCGCCGATCGGCGCGTAGAAGCTCGGCCAGCCGCAACCGGAGTCAAATTTGGTCTTGGAGTCGAACAGCGGCTCGTTGCAGCAGATGCAGTGGTAAACGCCGTCAGTCTTGGTGCCGTTGTATTTACCGGAAAACGGCCGTTCGGTGCCCTTGAGGCGGCACACGTTGTACTGCTCCGGATCGAGCATTGCCTTCCATTCTTCCAGGGTTTTTTCCAACTTTTCCATCTTCACACCTCAGCAACTGAAAAAGCCCGATCTGTACCTTTTCCACGGATCGGGCGGCACGTATGATTGCGCCTCGTCAAACGCCAGTCTGGCAGCCAGACCACGCGCATTCAAACGGATTTATGGGTGCTGCATCTCAAGGCGTCAGGCCTGTGTGAATACGCAGGATTCCCAGTACGGTAGTTCATACACCGCCTGGATCGTTCATTTTCGGGAACACATCGCCATGCAGGTCAGCAAATCGAACAAGCTCGCCAACGTCTGCTACGACATTCGCGGCCCAGTGCTCAAGCACGCCAAACGCCTGGAAGAGGAAGGTCATCGCATCCTCAAGCTGAACATCGGCAACCCGGCGCCTTTTGGTTTCGAAGCGCCGGACGAAATCCTCCAGGACGTGATCCGCAACCTGCCGACCGCCCAGGGCTATAGCGACTCCAAAGGCCTGTTCAGCGCGCGCAAGGCCGTGATGCAGTATTACCAGCAGAAGCAGGTTGAAGGCGTCGGCATCGAAGACATCTACCTGGGCAACGGCGTTTCCGAACTGATCGTGATGTCGATGCAGGCCCTGCTCAACAATGGCGACGAAGTGCTGGTGCCGGCCCCGGATTATCCGCTGTGGACGGCCGCGGTCAGCCTGTCCGGCGGCAACCCGGTGCATTACCTGTGCGACGAACAGGCCAACTGGTGGCCGGACCTGGCGGACATCAAGGCCAAGATCACGCCGAACACCAAGGCGCTGGTGATCATCAACCCGAACAATCCGACCGGTGCGGTGTATTCCAAAGAAGTGCTGCTGGGCATGCTCGAACTGGCGCGCCAGCACAACCTGGTGGTGTTCTCGGATGAGATTTACGACAAGATTCTGTACGACGACGCCGTGCACATTTGCACCGCGTCCCTGGCCCCGGACCTGCTGTGCCTGACCTTCAACGGTCTGTCCAAGTCCTACCGCGTTGCCGGTTTCCGTTCCGGCTGGATCGCCATCTCCGGCCCGAAACATCACGCACAGAGCTACATCGAAGGCATCGACATGCTGGCCAATATGCGCCTGTGTGCCAACGTGCCTAGCCAGCATGCGATCCAGACCGCACTGGGCGGCTATCAGAGCATCAATGACCTGGTGCTGCCGCAGGGCCGCTTGCTGGAACAGCGCAATCGCACCTGGGAATTGCTTAACGACATTCCGGGCGTCACCTGCGTCAAGCCGATGGGCGCGCTGTATGCGTTCCCGCGGATCGACCCGAAAGTCTGCCCGATCCACAACGACGAGAAGTTCGTGCTCGACCTGCTGCTCTCCGAGAAGCTGCTGGTGGTTCAGGGCACAGCCTTCAACTGGCCTTGGCCGGATCACTTCCGCGTGGTGACCCTGCCGCGTGTGGATGAACTGGAGATGGCCATCGGGCGGATCGGTAGCTTCCTCAAGTCCTACCGTCAGTAAAAGGGGTTCGTCACCGTGCGACTTTTTGCGAAAGTCGCGCGGTGATTAATTCAGCAACACATCTCTGCATCCCGCCGCACTTCCTTGTTTCAAGTCATGCCTGGTCACTGGTTGGGTGCTCGCGTCTAACGACGGCGGGGCCTACGCCGCGCTTTGCCTGTCAAACATTTCCCATGCCCGCATCGGAAAAGGCCTGCAAACGGCTAGACTGTTGCCGTAGGACACAGTTTGAAATAGTCACCCGGTTGAATAGCCCGGTGCAGCACCTTATATACCCCGCAGTACGCTACATCTTTAGCACGAGGAGATTTCTACAACCATGATGCGCATCCTGCTGTTTTTGGCCACTAACCTGGCGGTCGTGCTGATTGCCAGCATCACCCTGAGCCTTTTCGGCTTCAACGGGTTCATGGCGGCCAACGGGGTTGATCTGAACCTCAATCAGCTGCTGATTTTCTGTGCGGTCTTTGGTTTTGCCGGTTCGCTGTTCTCGCTGTTCATCTCCAAGTGGATGGCGAAGATGAGCACCAGCACCCAGATCATCACCCAGCCACGCACCCGTCACGAGCAATGGCTGCTGCAAACCGTCGAGCAACTGTCCCGGGAAGCCGGGATCAAGATGCCTGAAGTCGGGATTTTCCCGGCCTACGAGGCGAACGCGTTCGCCACGGGCTGGAACAAGAACGACGCACTGGTCGCGGTCAGCCAGGGCTTGCTGGAGCGTTTCTCGCCTGATGAAGTGAAAGCCGTGCTGGCCCACGAAATTGGCCACGTGGCCAATGGCGACATGGTCACCCTGGCGCTGATTCAGGGCGTGGTGAACACCTTTGTGATGTTCTTCGCGCGGATCATCGGCAACTTTGTCGACAAGGTGATCTTCAAGAACGAAGAAGGCCAGGGGATTGCCTACTACGTGGCAACCATCTTCGCCGAGCTGGTCCTGGGCATTCTGGCCAGCTCCATCGTCATGTGGTTCTCGCGCAAGCGTGAATTCCGTGCCGACGAAGCCGGTGCACGCCTGGCCGGTACTGCCGCGATGATCGGCGCCCTGCAACGCCTGCGCGCCGAACAAGGCCTGCCGGTACACATGCCGGACACCCTGAACGCCTTTGGCATCAACGGTGGCATCAAGCAAGGGTTCGCCCGGATGTTCATGAGCCACCCGCCGCTGGAAGAACGTATCAACGCGCTGCATCGACTTCAGCGCTGATTGTTCAGCAACAAAAAAACAAGGCCCGCAGTGATGCGGGCCTTTTTTATTTGCCTGGTTGATGCGGTGTTCTTCCTGTCCTCATCGCGAGCAAGCTCGCTCCCACAGGGGAATGCATTCCAATGTGGGAGCGAGCTTGCTCGCGATGGGGCCAGCAAACTCAACACACCTTAATGGCTGGAAACCCGATACACCCGCTCCTCAAGCCGGGTAACCCCCGCCTCCAGGAATTTCCCGCTCGAACTCAGAACATCCTGATCCTCTAGAATCTTCAGCGCCCACGAGCTACCGAACAACCGCTGCACTTCATCATCCAGCACGGCAAACGGCGGGCCGTCCATTTGCGCCTGGTCGTAGTCCAGGGTAATCAGCAACCCCAGCGACTTCTTCGGCAAAATCCGCGTCAGATGCGCGGCGTACTGCTCGCGCATCATCGGTGGCAAGGCTATCAACGCTGCGCGGTCGTACAGTGCGCTGCAGTCGGCGACATCACCGGCCGTCAACGCGAAGAAATCACCACACCAGATCTCGATCGAGCCCGCTCGATAGACCGTGAAAGGGTCTTGGTCGCTGACGTCCGGATCAAATTGATGCTCGTGGAAAAAGTCTTCCACCGCTTTTTCCGACAGCTCGACGCCCAACACCTCGTGACCGCACTTCGCCAGCCACAGCAGATCCAGGCTTTTCCCACAGAGCGGCACCAGTACGCGCGAGCCTTCTTCCAGCCCCAGCTGCGGCCAGTACCGTTGCAGATAAGGATTCACTTTCGGCAGGTGAAAGCCGATCTGATTCGTCGTCCACCGCTTGTGCCAAAACTCCGGCTGCATAATTAATCCCGAAAATTCGATCAAAAGACCCTAAAACTTATATTAGATTTAGATCAATGATCTGACTGAAGATGACGCCATCTTACCCCTCAGGAGCTCTTTCATGTTCCCCAGCCTGTACATATCCCATGGCTCGCCCATGTTGGCACTGGAACCGGGGGCCAGCGGACCGGCTCTAGCTCGATTAGCCGCCGAATTGCCGAAACCGAAAGCCATCGTGATCGTATCGGCGCATTGGGAAAGCAATGAGCTGCTGGTCAGCGGCAATCCCCGGCCGGAAACCTGGCACGACTTCGGCGGCTTTGCGCAGGCGTTGTTCGACGTTCAGTACCCCGCACCCGGTAATCCCCATTTGGCGGCGGAGGTTGTCGATTTATTGAAGGCCGCCGATCTGCCAGCACGCATCGATGCCAAGCGCCCGTTCGACCACGGTGTCTGGGTGCCTTTGACGTTGATGTATCCGCAAGCCGATATCCCCATTGTGCAAGTCTCGCTGCCCACCCGTGGCGGTCCTGCCCTGCAAACCCGCGTCGGCCATGCCTTGGCCAGCCTGCGTGAGCATGGCGTGCTGTTGATCGGCTCTGGGAGCATCACGCACAACCTGCGTGAACTGGATTGGCATGCGGGCCCGGAAAGCGTCGAGCCGTGGGCCAAATCCTTCCGCGACTGGATGATCGAGAAACTCGCGGCCGACGATGAAGCGGCGCTGCACGATTACCGTCAGCAGGCGCCCAATGCCGTGCGCAATCACCCTAGCGATGAGCATTTATTGCCGCTGTATTTTGCTCGTGGGGCTGGAGGCGAGTTCAGCATTGCGCATCAGGGGTTCACCATGGGCGCGCTGGGCATGGACATTTATCGTTTTGGCTGACCGGTAGACCGCGATGGGTGCGACGCTGCTCGACAGGCAGGGTACAAACAGCAGGCATAAAAAATCCCCGAACCAGTCGGGGATTTTTTATGTGCGATCAATCAGCTCAAGAGCGGATCAATCTTCGCGATAGCGACGCAGCTTCAACTGCTTACCGGCAACGCGAGTGTCCTTCAGTTTGGTCAGCAACTTCTCCAGACCATCTTCCGGCAGCTCGACGAGGCTGAAGCTGTCACGTACCTGGATGCGGCCGATGGCTTCACGAGCCAAACCGCCTTCATTCAGGATAGCGCCCAGCAGGTTCTTGGCAGCGATACCGTCACGCGCACCCAGCGCGGTACGGCAACGAGCACGACCTTCAGCCAATGGAACCGGAGCACGACGCTCGCGATCACCACGGTCCGGACGATCACCGGTACGCTCTGGACGATCGCCACGCGGTGCATTGTTCGGCACCAGTGGACGTTCTTTCTCGATCGCAGCCAGGGTCAACGCCTGAGCGTTGGTTGCCTTGCGCAGCAGAGCAGCGGCCAGTGCACGCGGAGTGCAACCGATGTCGGCAGTCAGACGATCCAGCAGATCACCGTGGGTCGATTCGGCATCAGCTACCAGCGGCGACAGGCTGTTGGTCAGTTTCTTGATGCGGGCATCGAGAACGGCCTGAGCGTCCGGCAGGCGAACTTCGGCAACCTTTTGACCGGTTACACGCTCGATCACTTGCAGCATGCGGCGCTCACGCGGAGTCACCAGCAGCAGTGCACGACCTTCGCGACCGGCACGGCCGGTACGGCCGATACGGTGAACGTAGGACTCTGGGTCGTACGGCATGTCAACGTTGAACACGTGAGTGATGCGCGGAACGTCCAGGCCACGAGCAGCAACGTCGGTCGCCACAACGATGTCCAGACGGCCATCCTTGAGGGATTCGATCACGCGCTCACGTTGGTTCTGAGCAATGTCACCGTTCAGCGCAGCGGCTTTGTAGCCTTTGGCTTCCAGGGCACTGGCCAGGTCCAGGGTCGCTTGCTTGGTGCGCACGAACATGATCAGGGCGTCGAAATCTTCCACTTCCAGCAGGCTCAATACAGCCGAGGTCTTCTGGTCAGCGTGAACCAACAGGTGAGCCTGTTCGATCGCGGTAACGGTCTGAGTCTTGGTCTGGATCTTCACGTGTTGCGGATCGCGCAGATGGCGTTCGGCAATGGCACGGATCGACTGTGGCAGAGTGGCCGAGAACAATACGGTCTGACGGGTTGCTGGCAGAGCCTTGAAGATGACTTCGAGGTCGTCCATGAAACCCAGTTTGAGCATTTCGTCCGCTTCGTCGAGAACCAGGTGGTTCACGGTAGCCAGGACTTTTTCGTCACGACGCAGGTGGTCGCAAAGACGGCCCGGAGTGGCGACAACGATCTGTGCGCCATTACGGATTGCTTTCAGTTGTGGACCCATAGGGGCGCCGCCGTAAACGGCCACAACGGTAACGCCCGGCATTTGCTTGGCGTAGGTTTCGAAAGCGGTTGCTACTTGCAGCGCCAACTCACGGGTTGGCGCCAGGATCAGGGCTTGCGGTTCGCGCTTTGCAGGATCGATGCGATGCAGGATTGGCAGAGCGAACGCGGCGGTTTTACCGGTACCGGTTTGCGCTTGGCCAATCATGTCGTGGCCGGCCATGATGATCGGGATCGATTGCTGCTGAATAGCCGAAGGCTCTTCGTAGCCGGTCGCAATGACGGCTGCAAGGATATTCGGATTAAGATTAAAAGCGGCGAAGCCGCCGGTTTCCTGGGTCATGGGTCTGCCTCTAAGTGCATCCGCAAAGACCCATGCTCCAAAGCTGCGCATGCCGTGTAAGACTCAAGAGTCGCCCTGGCTGCTTTGTCGGCGGGGATTTGCGAAAACGAATGAATGAAAAAGATTCGTCAAGGGAGAGTCCGCTGTGCGGACGTGCAGCCGAAGCTGACTTCGGGGAATTGCGCTACCTAAACGCGGCCCGGTTAAAGGCCGGCGCGCACTATACCGGAATTCGCCCAAAAAGGGAGCATTATTTGTCGGAAAACTGACGGATACACCGTTGTGTCACAGGCTTTGCGGATAATCCTGACACGGTCTATTTTT
The DNA here is from genome assembly GCF_046535095.1 of Pseudomonas sp. SIMBA_041. Taxonomy (NCBI): domain Bacteria; kingdom Pseudomonadati; phylum Pseudomonadota; class Gammaproteobacteria; order Pseudomonadales; family Pseudomonadaceae; genus Pseudomonas; species Pseudomonas sp. SIMBA_041. Next base: position 198,238 of record NZ_JAWRXJ010000009.1, on the reverse strand, counting down.
CAAAGGCCCGGCCCTGCTGGTGATGGCGCTAAAACGGTTCATCGTTAGCAAGCAGACCTGCGGTCTGACACACCCTTCCCGCCCGAGGAATTGTTCCATGAATCAGCCCGCTTGCAGTCGCGTCACCCGCGAACGACACGGTCATGTCCTGATGATCGGCCTGGATCGGGTGGCCAAGCGCAACGCCTTCGACCTTGAACTGCTCAACGAACTGAGCCTGGCCTACGGCGAATTCGAGGCCGATAACGAGGCGCGGGTCGCGGTGGTGTTCGGTCATGGCGAGCATTTCACCGCCGGGCTCGATCTGGTCAGTGCCAGCGCGGCGTTGGCCGAAGGCTGGCAGGCCCCGCCGGGTGGCTGCGATCCGTGGGGTGTTTTTGCCGGCCCCCGCGTCAGCAAACCGGTGATTGTTGCCGCTCAAGGCTACTGCCTGACCATCGGCATCGAGTTGATGCTGGCCGCTGACATCAACCTGTGCGCCAGTAACACCCGCTTTGCCCAGAAAGAAGTGCAGCGCGGGATTTTTCCGTTTGGCGGCGCCACATTGCGCCTGCACCAGGTCGCCGGCTGGGGCAATGCCATGCGCTGGCTGCTCACCGGTGATGAGTTTGATGCGCATGACGCGTTGCATCTGGGTCTGGTGCAGGAAGTCATGGCCAGCGAGGATCTGCTGCCAAGGGCGATTGAATTGGCGGAACGGATTGCCCGGCAGGCGCCATTGGGCGTGCAGGCGACGTTGATGTCGGCGCGGCAGGCGCGCTATGAAGGGGAAACGGCGGCGGCGCAGGGATTGCCGCCGCTGGTGAAGAAGTTGTTGGCGAGTGAGGATGCCAAGGAGGGGGTGCGGTCGATGGTCGAGAAGCGGCCCGGTATCTTCAAAGGGCTTTGATTTTGTGTTGGTTTTTCGGACTTAATCGCGGGCAAGCCTTGCTCCTACAAGGGTTATCCACAACCTGTAGGAGCAAGGCTTGCCCGCGATGAGGCCATTACAGGCAACACATTTAAGTCGCCGGGCGAATCGCCTTGATCAGCGACTGCAACGAATACCCCAATCGCGGCGCCAGCCCTTCGGCCCGGGCGAGCAAACCGTCCATGTCCAATTCCTGATCCAGCTCCGAAGGCACGATCAAAATCACATTGCCCTCCTTCACCGGCAGCTCCCAGTAATGCCGGTGATAAAGCCCGCGCAACAACGCCGCGCCCAACGGTTTTCCATCATCGGTGGCCCATTGATTGATCACCAGCCAGCCCCCCGGATTCAAGCGCTTCTGACAGTTTTCCAGAAAGCTCCAGGCCAGATGCCCGACACCCGGACCGACATCGGTGTAAAGGTCGACGAAAATCAGGTCCGCCGGCTCAGCGGTGTCGAGCAATTCCAGCGCATCACCCACCCGGATATACAACCGAGGATCATCATCCAGCCCCAGGTATTCAATGGCCAGGCGCGGTACGTCCGGGCGCAATTCAATCGCTTCGACATCTTCCAGCGGCAGAAACTTCAGGCAGGCCTGAGTCAGCGTGCCCGCGCCAAGCCCCAGAAACAGCGCGCTTTCCGGCTGCTCGTGGCACAGCGCACCGATCAGCATCGCCCGGGTGTAGTCGTACTCGAGCCAGCTCGGATCAGCGGTGAAGACGCAGCTCTGCTCGATGGCATCGCCGAACTCCAGAAAACGGTAGTCGGCGACTTCCAGCACGCGTATCACGCCGAACTCATCCTGTACCTCGGCGAGCAGATGCTCGACGCGCTCCTCAGTCATTTCGTCTCCTGATTGCTGCCGCGCCGACCTGTGATAAACAGCAGCGCAATAAAACCGCGAGGGGGCGCGGCAAAGGCGCGATTGTCCGCGAAGCGACGGGAACAGGTCACGCACTAATTGCTGATAACATAACCGTCCGAGCGTAAAACACTAGAGAACGTGATGAGCCAACCCTGGAGCCCTGACAGCTGGCGCGCCCTGCCGATCCAGCAACAACCTCAATACCCCGACGCCGCTCACTTGCAGCAAGTCGAGCAAACCCTGGCCGGTTATCCGCCGCTGGTGTTTGCCGGTGAGGCCCGGGAGTTGCGCCGTCAGTTTGCCGAAGTGACCCAGGGGCGCGCCTTCCTGTTGCAGGGCGGCGATTGCGCCGAGAGCTTTGCCGAGTTCTCTGCCGCGAAAATCCGCGACACCTTCAAAGTCCTGCTGCAAATGGCGATCGTCATGACCTTCGCCGCCGGTTGCCCGGTGGTCAAGGTCGGGCGCATGGCCGGTCAGTTCGCCAAACCGCGTTCGGCCAATGACGAAACCATCGACGGCGTGACCCTGCCCGCCTACCGTGGCGACATCGTCAACGGCATCGGTTTCGACGAGAAAAGCCGCGTGCCGGACCCGGAACGCCTGCTTCAGTCTTACCATCAGTCCACCGCCACCCTGAACCTGCTGCGGGCATTCGCCCAGGGCGGGTTTGCCGATCTGCATCAGGTGCACAAGTGGAACCTGGACTTCATCGCCAACTCGGCACTGGCGGAAAAATACAGCCACCTGGCCGACCGCATCGATGAAACCCTGGCGTTCATGCGCGCCTGCGGCATGGACACTTCGCCGCAATTGCGCGAAACCAGTTTCTTCACCGCCCACGAAGCGCTGCTGCTCAACTACGAAGAAGCCTTCGTACGGCGCGACAGCCTGACCAACGATTACTACGATTGCTCGGCGCACATGCTGTGGATCGGCGACCGCACCCGCCAGCTCGATGGCGCACACGTCGAATTCCTGCGTGGGGTGAACAACCCGATCGGGGTCAAGGTCGGCCCAAGCATGAACCCTGAAGACCTGATTCGCCTGATTGACGTGCTGAACCCGGACAACGATCCGGGCCGGCTGAACCTGATCGCGCGAATGGGTGCGAACAAGGTTGGCGATCATTTGCCGGCGCTGATCCGCGCAGTGCAGCGCGAAGGCAAGCAGGTGCTGTGGAGCTCCGACCCGATGCACGGCAACACCATCAAGGCCAGCAGCGGCTACAAAACCCGCGACTTCGCGCAGATCCTTGGCGAGGTGAAGCAATTCTTCCAGGTTCACCAGGCGGAAGGCAGTTATGCCGGCGGTATCCACATCGAGATGACCGGGCAGAACGTGACTGAATGCATTGGTGGGGCGCGGCCGATTACTGAGGATGGGCTGTCGGACCGGTATCACACCCATTGCGATCCGCGGATGAATGCGGATCAGTCGCTGGAATTGGCTTTTCTTATTGCGGAGACACTGAAACAGGTTCGGCGTTAAGCCAGCAGGTTCTTTATTGCTTGACTGGCCGCCATCGCGGGCAAGCCCGCTCCCACAGGGTTTAGGTGATCCATGTGGGAGCGGGCTTGCCCGCGATGGCGGCCGCTTAAACACCAGAGAATTGAGCCAATGCCACTCTTAACCTGTCGGCACTCACCCGCTGACAATTCAACTGCACCCGCTCAAGCCCCAACCAGTCCGCCATCCGCTGCAGATTGACTGCCAAAGCTTGCATCCCTTCATCATCCAGCCCCGGCTCTTCCTCGTGTACCGCGTGCACCGCCAACCGTCCCAACGCCCGCTCCGCCCGCAGATCCACCCGCGCGGCAATCCGTTCATTGTGCAAAAACGGCAACACGTAATACCCGTAAACCCGCTTGTCCTGCGGTGTATAAATCTCCAGCCGGTAGCGGAAATCAAACAACCGCTCGGTACGACTGCGTTCCCAGATCAGCGAATCAAACGGTGAAAGCAATGCACTGGCCGCAACCTTGCGCGGCACTTTCGGCTCGGGCAGGCAATACGCCGCTTGCCGCCAGCCTTGCACTTCGCAGGTCAGCAACTCACCGGCCTCGACCAGTTCCGCCAGACGCGGGCGACTGTCTGCCGGGTTCAAGCGAAAATAGTCCCGGAGGTCTTTTTCCGTGCCGACACCCAATGCCGTCACCGCATGCAATAACAGGCCGCGCTGAGCCTCGGCCTCACTTAATTCCGGCTGCTGCAAAATGGCCGAAGGAATCACCCGCTCCGGCAAATCATAAAGTCGTTCGAAACCACGCCGGCCGGCCACCGTCACTTCGCCGGCGGCAAACAACCATTCCAGCGCATGCTTTTCCGCGCTCCAGTCCCACCACGGCCCGGCCCGTTCCTCACGAGTCGACAGGCTTCCGGCACCCAGCGCGCCGAGTTCTTCGACCGAGGCCAGCACCCGGCGAATGGTGTCCTGTTGTTCACGCCCGAAACGCGCCAGTTGCTGATAGATATCTTCGCCACGCGTAGCGCGCTGCATGCGCCAACGCATCAGGGGATACATCGACAACGGCAGCAACGAGGCTTCGTGCCCCCAGTATTCAAACAACGTGCGACGTCGGCCCTGACTCCAGGCAGCCTGATCGAGTAAGTCGGATGAGTAATTTCCAAGGCGGGAAAACAAGGGAAGGTAGTGCGAACGCACTAACGCGTTGACCGAATCGATCTGCAAAATACCCAGCCGTTCGATCAGTCGATTGAGTTGAACAGGCGTGATCGTCGCTGGCGGCTGGCGCCCGTTGAACCCTTGGGCAGCCAGTGCCAGACGTCGAGCTTGTCGGTTGGAAAAGGACAGCGTTGCGGGCATGAATACCTCCGTGTCTGCTCGCAACCTACCTCACCAGAGAGGGGTTTGTGTAGCAATGGCCTCATCATTTATGCATCGGATCATCCCAGAAGGGTCTGACCGATTCATGTTCGACATCGGCACGACTGACGCCTATGTCCTTGAGTGCTTCATCGCTCAGACTCGCCAGCAATTCGCGCTCACGATGAAGTTCGTACCAGCGGGTAAACTTGTGCAGCAGATCGGATACCGCATGAATGGAGAATCTTTCTTCCGTTACGTGTTGATGTTGACCTTTCATCTCGTTGTCCTCCGTTGGGGATGGCTCAAGTCTCGCTCGAGGGATAAGATCAATCCAACGAATGTTTCTGATGGTAACCATCTCGGAGATTGATGGATGTCAGCTTTCCCCAGTATCGATACGGATGTCCTGCGTACCTTTGTCGCCATCGCCGACCAGGGCGGTTTCACCCGCGCCGGTGAATTGGTCAATCGCACGCAGTCGGCGGTGAGCATGCAGATGAAACGTCTGGAAGAGGACGTGTTGCAGCGCCAACTGTTCGAACGCGATGGGCGACAGGTCAAACTGACCGCCGAAGGCCAGGTTTTGCTGGGGTATGCGCGGCGCATCCTCAAACTCCACAGCGAAGTGTTCAACACGCTGCGGGAGCCGCACATGGTCGGCACCGTGCGCATCGGCACACCGGACGATTACGTGATGCGCTTTCTGCCGGGGATTTTGTCGCGCTTCGCCAAGAGCTATCCGCTGATCCAGATCGAGGTTCACTGCGAATCATCAAAACAATTGCTGCAACGTCAGGACCTGGACCTGTCCATCGTCACTCGCGAGCCCGGGACCGAGATTGGCCAGTTGTTACGCAAGGAACGTTTCGTCTGGGCCGAAGCGCAATGCTTCAGCGCCCATGAGCAGACGCCATTGCCTCTGGCGATGTTCAACAGTGATTGTTTCTGCCGGCTGTGGGCGTGTAACGCACTGGATGCGATGGGCCGTGATTACCGGATTGCCTACAACAGTTCGAGCCTGTCGGCATTGATGGCCGTGGTCAGCGCCGGGCTGGCGGTGACCGCGCAACTGGAAAGCCTGATCACCCCGGACATGCGCATCCTCGGTGAGGCCGAAGACCTGCCGCAATTACCGGAAGCCTGCATCATGCTCGTGCGCAATCTGCACAACCCGTCGCCGATCACCGAGTGCCTGGCCGAGCACATTGTCGAAGGCTTCAAACTTTAAGCGCGAGCATCACCGCCGAGCACACCAGAAAACCGCAGAACAACCCGCGCAGCAGACGCTCCGGCATTGCGTGGGCGATCTTTACGCCCCAACTGATGCTCATCAACCCGCCGATGGCCAACGGCACGCCAATCAGCCAGTCGACCTGATGGTGCGCCGCGTAAGTCACCAGCGTGACGCCGGTGCTGGGTAACGCCAGCGCCAGCGACAACCCTTGGGCCACCACCTGACTGGTGCCAAACAGGCTGGTCAACACCGGCGTCGCCACCACCGCCCCGCCTACACCAAACAAGCCGCCCATGGTCCCGGAAGCCGCGCCGAGCACACCCAGCCATGGCCAGCCGTAATGCATCTGCGCCGAGGCGGGGGTATTGGCGATGAACATTCGGAACAGGTTGTAGGCCGACAGCGCCACCAGGAACGCGACAAAACCGCTGCGCATGGTTTGCGCATCGATGCCGACCGCCCAGATCGAACCGATCCAGGCAAAACAGAAGCCCATCGACGCCAAGGGCAGCGCGTGACGCAATTCAATGCGATTGCGCTGGTGATAGCGCCACAGCGCCAGCATGACGTTGGGTACGACCATCACCAGCGCGGTGCCTTGGGCGATTTGTTGATCAAGCCCGAACAGGACGCCCAGCAACGGGATCGCGATCAAACCGCCGCCGATCCCGAACAACCCGCCGAGGGTGCCGAGGGCCGCGCCAAACACCAGATACATCACAAACTCGATCACGGGCGATTCCTCTTTTGTCAGGGTGTTCATGCTACGCAGTCCGCGATGGCGCGGAAACGCACAGCACCGCACAATGGCTGTGCCAACTTCGCATAGCCGTGATCACCATGAACCCTAATCAATTGACCGAACAGCTTGGGCTGTTTCTGGATGTGCTGGAATCCGGAAGCTTCTCCGCGGCCTCCCGCCGCCATCCCCTGACCCCATCGGCCGTGGCGCGGCGCATTGATAGTCTGGAAAAGGCCGTCGGCAGCCAGTTGTTCACCCGCAGCACTCACGCCGTGATGGCGACCCCGGCGGGCCTGGCCTTTGCCGAGCGCGCCCGACGAATCGTCGCCGAGCTTCGGCTGGCACGGGCCGAAGCGGTGTCCCTGAGCAGCGCGCCGGAAGGCTTGATCAGAATCGATGCGCCCGCGGCATTCGGGCGACGGCATCTGGCCCCGGTGATTGCCGATTTCCTGATGCTGTACCCCGGCCTCGACGTACAACTGCACCTGATCGACAGCTTCGTCGACATGCAAGGCTTGAACCTGGGCAAGGTCGATCTGGTATTGCGCGCCGGACAGATGGCCGACACCCGACTGGTGGCCACGCCACTGGCGAGCCTGGTGCGCATTGCCTGCGCCAGCCCGGACTATCTGCAACGCCGCGGTGTGCCAACCGAGCCCGCACAGTTAGTCGATCACGAAGGCCTCGATTGGGATGGACTCGCCCCGCCCTTCGCGTGGCGCTTCGAACGTGACGGGCAAATGCATTTGCATCGCCCGACGCGGATCCGCATGAGCGCCAACAATGCCGAAGCGCTGGTCTGTGGCGCATTGGCCGGGCTGGGCATCGCCCACCTGCCGACCTGGCTGGCCAGTGAATACCTGCTGCGCGGTGAATTGCTGCCGCTGTTCTGCGAAAACGGTCTGCCCAAACCGGAGAGCGCCGGCATCTATGCCTTGCGATTGGCGCAACAGCCCAACTCGCGCAGCCGGTTGTTGCTGGAATACCTCAAGACTCGCTTCAGCCCGATCCCGCCGTGGGACCTGGCACTGCAAAACACGCTGGATCGCCACTAGTCGAAAATTATATGGCGCATTAAAGATTCGCCCGCTAGATTCATGAGGATTACCGATCAAGGCTTTTGAGATGACCACCGAACGCGACACCCCGGATAACTGCGAACAACTGCTGCTGGATAATCAGGCGTGTTTCGCCCTGCACTCGACTTCGCTACTGATGACCAAGGTCTATAAACCGCTGTTGCAAGCGCTGGGCCTGACCTATCCGCAATACCTGGCGATGATGGTGCTGTGGGAACGCGATGGTTTGACCGTGGGTGAAATCAGCACGCGCCTGCTGACCGATCCCGGTTCGCTGACGCCGTTGCTCAAACGCCTGGAGGTCGAAGGCCTGCTCAGCCGCACCCGCAGCCGCGAAGACGAACGGGTGGTGATCGTCGAACTCACTGAACAAGGTCGCGCCTTGCGGGAAAAGGCACGCAGCATTCCGCAGTGCATCCTCGGCGCCAGCGGGATGACCGTGGAGCGACTGAACAAACTGCAAGCGGAGCTGCAAGTGCTGCGCGACAATTTGCAGAACAGCCTCTGATCCCTCTACCACCTGAATCCCTGTAGGAGTGAGCCTGCTCGCGATAGCGGTGTGACATTCGAACATTGATGTCGATTGATGCACCGCTATCGCGAGCAGGCTCACTCCTACATTGGTTTTGTTGTGTGCTTTCAACCTCGTTCAGCCCTTCCTCAAAAAATTTTCAGTCCTGAAAATCTCGCCTCGACCGCTCTAACTCGGCCCTCCGTATCATCCGCCCAAATCCCGACCAAAACTTTTTCAAAAATTTATCTTGCGCGCAAAATACTTGCGCGATACATTCATCTCGCACTTACTTAGCGCGCAAACATTTAGCGCAAAACATCAAACCCGAATGAGGCTCACACCATGCAAACTCTCTACACCGCAATCGCAACCTCCACTGGCGGCCGTGATGGTCGTGCCGTTTCCAGCGACAACATCCTCGACGTCAAACTCGCTACCCCGAAAGAACTCGGCGGTGCGGGCGGCGCAGCGACCAACCCTGAGCAACTGTTCGCTGCCGGTTACTCCGCCTGCTTCATCGGCGCGCTGAAATTCGTTGCCAGCCAGACCAAACGCACCATCCCGAACGACGCCTCGATCACCGCCCATGTCGGCATCGGCCAAATCCCTGGCGGCTTCGGTCTGGACATCGACCTGCACATCAGCTTGCCGGGCCTTGAACAAGCCGACGCGCAATCCCTGGTCGACGCTGCCCACCAGGTCTGCCCGTATTCCAACGCCACCCGTGGCAACGTCGATGTGCGCCTGCACGTCACCGTCTAACCGCTGATCCCAAAGTCCGAACAGGAAACGAACATGAACGCTTTCAGCAAAGTCTTGACCGGCACCCTTCTCGCCCTGTCCATCGGCAACGCGTTTGCAGGCGACGGTGTTGAACACAACACCCAGGCCTTCCTCGACGTACTGAATGCCGGCACCGGCAAACCGATGGAGCAACTCACCCCGAAGGACGCCCGTGCCGTGCTGACGGGTGCGCAAGCCTCGGTGAAACTGACACTGCCTAAAGCGGATGTCAGCGAGAAGACCATTCAAGTCGATGGCCAACCGCTGCGCCTGACCATCGTCCGGCCGGCCGGGGTCAAGGGCGAGCTGCCCGTGTTCATGTTCTTCCATGGTGGTGGCTGGGTGTTGGGCGACTTCCCGACCCACGAACGATTGGTGCGTGATCTGGTAACGGGCTCGGGGGCAGTGGCGGTGTTCGTCAATTACACCCCGTCGCCAGAAGCGCATTACCCGGTGGCGATCAACCAGGCGTATGCGGCGACCCAATGGGTGGCCGAGCACGGCAAAGAGATCAATGTCGACAGCAAACGTCTGGCCGTGGCCGGCAACAGCGTCGGTGGCAACATGGCGGCCGTGGTTGCACTGATGGCCAAGGACAAGGGCACACCGGCGATCAAGTTCCAGGTGCTGCTGTGGCCGGTAACGGATGCGAACTTCGAAACGGCGTCATACAACCAGTTCGCCGAGGGGCACTTCCTCACCAAAAACATGATGAAGTGGTTCTGGGACAACTACACCACCGACGCCGACCAGCGTAACGAGATCTACGCCTCGCCGCTGCGGGCAACCACCGCCCAACTGAAGGGCTTGCCACCTGCACTGGTGCAGACGGCGGGCGCTGACGTGCTGCGCGACGAGGGTGAAGCCTATGCTCGCAAGCTTGATGAGGCAGGGGTGGCAGTGACGTCGGTTCGCTACAACGGCATGATCCACGACTACGGTTTGCTCAACGTGGTGAGCCAGGTGCCTGCGGTGCGTTCGGCGATGCTGCAAGCGTCGCAAGAGCTCAAAGAACACCTGAAGAAGTAACACCGCTCCTACAGGGGTGCAACGTTGAATTCGAAATTGCGCCCACAAAAAAGCCCGACTCAGAGGTCGGGCTTTTTCATTCCTTAAGCAGTGCTTATTTAGCACGGCCTTTGTAGGAACCGCCTTCGCGGGTATCGATCTCGATCATGTCGCCGATTTCGATGAAGTCAGCAACCGACAGCTCGGTACCGTTCTTCAGTTTGGCAGGCTTCATGACCTTGCCGGAAGTGTCACCGCGAGCGGAACCTTCGGTGTAGTCAACCTGACGCACGATAGTGGTCGGCAGTTCTACGGAAACCAGACGCTCTTCGAAGAAGATCGCTTCGCAAACATCGGTCATGCCTTCTTCAACGAAAGGCAGAACGGCTTCGATGTCTTCAGCGTTCAGCTCGTACATGGTGTAGTCAGTGGTGTCCATGAACGTGTAGGTGTCGCCGCTGATGAAGGACAGGGTCGCTTCTTTGCGGTCGAGGATTACGTCGTCCAGTTTGTCGTCAGCGCTGTAAACGATCTCGGTCTTGTAACCGGTCAGCAGGTTTTTCAGCTTGGTCTTCATGATCGCGCTGTTACGACCGGATTTGGTGAATTCAGCTTTCTGAACCAGCCAAGGATCGTTTTCGAGACGGATCACGGTACCGGGTTTCAGTTCTTTACCAGTTTTCATTGCGAATATCCGAATTTGGATGGGATTTACAAAAATCTAGGCCGCGTATCATATCCAATTTACATAAAACTGTACCAGCGCCGCGGCAAGATCGGCCTGCAAGGCTTGTTCCAGACACCACGCCTCGGCGTGTTTTTGCAGCTCTGGCCAGTGTTTGCGGGCTGTGCGCCAGTGGTCGGACATATCATGACCGGCATTCCAGGCGTGCCAAAGACCGTTTATCGCCTGGCTGGCGGGCTCGGACAGGCCTTTTGTGTACAACGCGAGGAACGCATCGAGCTTGTCCAGGTGGATGTCTTCCTCCTGCTGATAGATGTGCCAGAGCATCGGCCGACCCGCCCATTGAGCGCGAACGAAGGAGTCTTCACCGCGCACGGCGTTGAAATCGCAGCACCAGAGCAGGTGATCATATTGATCCTGTCGGACGAACGGCAGCACCTGGACGGTCAATCCGTCGCGAACATGAAGCGCCCCCGCGGCCAATCCTTCAACGCCGAGCCAGCGTTCGACATCGCCGAGAATCCGCCCCTCGGGCACCAGCAAATGTGTGGGCGACGAATCGGCGGCCAGTACATCCAGCCAACTCGACAACCCGGCATTCTCATAGGCAAACAGCGAGATCAATTGCGCGTTCGGCGCACGATCAATGCCCAACCCTTGAAGGAATTCGCGTTGAGTCTCGGGACTTTGCTGAAACTGTCGGCGACGCTCAAGCAATCCACTTTCACGCAGCAGACCGCCGGTGCCCGGCCGGAATCCCGGGAAGAAGAAGTACTTCTGCACCGTTTTGTATTTGACCGACGGCAAACCGTGGCAGCCGATCACCCAGTCCTCGGCGCTCAGATAATCGAGGTTCATCCACAGCGGCGGCTTTACGCGCTCGGCCATGGCGTCCATGTAGGCGCTCGGCAATTGGCAGGCGAATGCGGCGATGACCACGTCCGCCGCGTCGGTGGCCAGCCACTCGGTCGGCCATTGGCGCACTTCGACACCGGCCTGCCATTGCTGCGCGACATGGCTATCGATCTCGGGACACAGACGTTCGAAGGCGCGCAGGTCATCGACCCACAAGCGCACCTCCAGCCCGTGGTCGGCCACCAGTTGGCGAGCCAGGCGCCAAGTCACGCCGATGTCGCCAAAGTTGTCGACCACGGTGCAAAAAATATCCCAGCGCCGGCGGTTTTTCACTTGAGGCAGTTCAGGCATTCCAGGTTCCCGTTGGCAAAGGCACCGATTGTCCGCATAAATTACCTCGTGCAGAAGAGCCGACGGCGATTAATCTTCGTGCGACAATCGCCACTCGCCCGCGACCATCCGCCAGGAGGCAGCCATGCCCTACCGTCCCAACCCGCGCCGCCCGTTGCCGATCCAGCTTAACGCCCTGCGATTGACCGGCAGCATTGCCCTTGGTATGTGGCTGGGATTTATCGCCATCGCGCTGACCTGCTGGCTCGTCTCAGCGGTGTTTTTCAAAGAGCAACTGGCACCGGTAGCCGCCGCCGTGGAACAACTGGCCAAGCCGCCGATTGTCGAACAGCCAAGGCCGGATATTCCACCGCAGAGCCCGTTGTTCGAGCAATACGAAGAGAACCTGCGCAAGAACGAACAGCAGGTGCGCATGGATCAGGCCCGCAGCAGCAGCCGCAATCTGTCCAATCCAAAATGCCAGTTCTGGTTGCAGCAGGACCATACCGCGCCGAGCGAAAAAAGCCGCGCCAATGTCCTGCAATTCTGCGACTGATCATGAACAAACAGACCGTCCACCAATTGATTCTCGACAAGCTGCGGATTGATCTCGACATCGCAGAGCGTGCCGCGCAAACCGCCTACGAAACCGCGACCCACGAAGAAAACATCGCCGAAAACAAGTACGACACCCTGGGGCTGGAGGCGTCCTATCTGGCAGCCGGGCAGGCCAAACGGGTGGAGGAAATCCGCCAGTCACTGGCGCTGTGCCAAAATCTGATGCTGCGCCCTTATGATGATCAGCGCGGCATCGAAGTCGGCGCACTGCTCGGCCTGGAAGACGAGAACGGTCGTGAGCAATGGCTGTTTCTGGCCCCCGATGCGGCCGGCCTGAAGGTCGATCTGGTGGGGCAACTGATCACCGTCATCACCCCCCGCTCGCCGCTGGGCAAAAACCTGCTGGGCAAGTTCGAAGGGGATGAAGTGGAGATTCTGGTGGCGGGCGCTCGGCAACAGTTTTCTGTTACCGAGGTGGTCTAGAACAAACGATCAGTGGACCGGCAGTTCGACGCCGTCGAACAGTTCTTCCAGCTCCTGCTTGTTGTGGCACTGAATGGCTTTAGCCATCACTTCACGGGTCAGGTGCGGGGCAAACTTCTCGATGAAATCGCACATGAAGCCACGCAGGAAGGTGCCACGACGGAAACCGATTTTGGTGATGCTCGATTCAAACAAATCGCTCGCATCGAGCATGACCAGATCGCTATCGAGTTTGGCATCGACCGCCATTTTCGCCACGATGCCCACGCCCAGTCCCAAACGAACGTAAGTCTTGATCACGTCGGCGTCGGCGGCAGTGAACACCACTTTCGGTGTCAGGCCGCGATGGCTGAAGGCTTCGTCGAGCTTCGAACGGCCGGTAAAACCGAACACGTACGTCACGATCGGGTATTCGGCCAAGGCTTCGAGGGTCAGCTTCGACAGTTTGGTCAATGGGTGACCTTGTGGCACGACCACGCAGCGGTTCCAGCGGTAGCACGGCATCATCACCAGGTCGCCGAACAACTCCAGCGCTTCGGTGGCAATAGCGAAATCCACGGTGCCGTCAGCGGCCATTTCAGCGATCTGCATCGGCGAACCCTGGTGCATGTGCAGGGCAACGTCCGGGTATTGCTTGATGAAGGTGCTGATCACCGGTGGCAACGCATAACGTGCCTGGGTGTGAGTGGTGGCGATCGACAGGGTGCCCTTTTTCTCGTTGGAGAATTCCTGGGCGATCTGCTTGATGCTTTCAACCTTGCGCAGGATTTCGCCGGCGGTGGTGATGATGCGTTCGCCAGCCGGGGTGACGCGGGTCAGGTGCTTGCCGCTGCGGGCGAACACCTCGACGCCCAGTTCGTCTTCCAGCAGGCGGATCTGTTTACTGATACCCGGTTGCGAGGTGTAAAGGCTTTGGGCAGTAGCGGAAACGTTGAGGTCGTGGTGCGCCACTTCCCAGATGTAGCGCAATTGTTGAAGCTTCATATGAATCCCTCAAAGCAGGTAGACGCCACGGGCATCAGCGACGGTATATAACTATATTAATGGCGTGAAGAATAAATCTAGAACTTTTTTGTCAAATTGCCACTATTTGTGTTCTAGCGATCTTCCTTGCGGCGACGCTCTACCAGTGGCACCAGATAGACCGGCACCCGCGCCAGCTGCAACACGCGCGCGGCGGTCCTGCCCAAAGGCGTTTCCGCGCCAGCACCATGGCTATGACTACCTACGATCAGCAAATCCACAGAGAGTTTCTGCGCCTGGTCGAGAATCACCTGCGACGGATCCCCCTGAAGTACGCGCACCGCGCGGATTCGCGCCAGATCCTGCTCCCCTTCATCCCCCAGCTCTTCGCGAAAACTGTCGAGCACCCGCTGCTCGATATTGGCAATGACGGTACTCAGGCCCTGACTGTGAAACTCGTTCAAGGCCTGTTCATCGAGATAACTTTGAAGCACCGATTCGGCAAACAGCCCCATGGGCTCAACCGCGTGGACCACATACAAGTCGGCATTGAATGTCCGCGCCAGGGCCAAGGCATGTTGCATCACCAACGGTGCATATAGGCCAAGGTCAGTGGCATACAGCATCGACTGAATCATAGGATCTCCTCGCAAGCCAACATGGCGGAGATTTGATTCAGCTTAGCAGTGCCTTGGCGAGTACGACGCTCTGCGTAACGCGTTGAACGGTAGGCTTAAACCTTTTGCTCGTTGCTTACGCCGTGCGGTACGTGACCGGTGGCGACGACTTCGCGGGCCAATTCGCAATGGCCAGCCTGATCGTCGAAAAACACATCGGCGGCAAACGCTTCGAGAAATGCCGATTTGGTCAGGCCACCGAGAAACAGTGATTCGTCCAGGCGAATATCCCATTCGCGCAACGTGCGGATCACGCGCTCGTGGGCCGGCGCCGAACGCGCCGTGACCAACGCCGTGCGGATCGGGCAGTCGTCGTCTGGAAACTCACGCTGCAACAGATTGAGGGCCGCCAGGAAGCCTTTGAACGGCCCTCCGCGCAATGGCTCACGGGCGGCTTCGCGCTCGCTGGCCTGAAACGCTTCCAGGCCGCCCGACTGGTAGACCCGCTCCGACTCGTCGGAAAACAGCACCGCATCGCCGTCGAAGGCAATCCGCAATTCATCGCTGGCCGCGCGGCTGGCACCGCCCGACAGAATGGTCGCCGCGGCGAAACCGGCCTCCAGTGCGCTACGCACGTCTTCGGCGTGCGTCGACAGAAACAGGTCACAACCAAAGGCCTTGAGATACGGATAGGGACTGCGCCCGCCGACAAACGCCGCGCGGGAAATTGCCAGCCCGTAGTGATGAATCGAGTTAAACACCCGCAACCCGGTGTCGGCGCTGTTGCGCGACACCAGGATCACCTCGACCCGGGCGCGACCAAGAAGGGTATTGAGGTTCAGGAGTTTCTGCACCAGCGGGAAGGCATCACCAGGCTCAAGGATTTCGTCCTCGTGCTCGATCTGGTATTGCCGGTAGGCCTCGACACCGCTCGACAGATACACCTTGTGGCTTTCGCTCAGGTCGAACAGTGCCCGCGAAGAAATCGCCAGCACCAGTTTGTCGTCGATAGTCTTGGCCATGCCCTTCCCCCCGGATTGATCGACTCAGGTATTTCGTCGATCGATAAAACTCAAACTGCGATACAAGGCTTCGATCAGCGGCAATTCGCACCCTGCCGCTTTGGCCGCAGCCAAGGGGCGCGCGTAAATCGCCGCCAGTTCCAGCGGTCGCTTGTGCAGGAAATCGTGGTACATGCTCGGCCAATAGTCCGGCATTTTTTCGGTCACCATGAACAGATGGTCAGCGTAACCGGCCGGAATGTCGTGACCACAGGCGATTGCGCCCTGCACCACTTCGGCCATCAATGCCTTGATCAATTCCCGGCTGTCAGCATCGGCCATCAATGGCGTGGTGCTGGCCCCCAACAGAACCGACAAACCGTTGTACGGAACATTCCAGACCAGTTTTTGCCAACGTGCCTGCTGCAGGTTCGGCATGGCCTGGGAATCGATGCCAGCGCTGCGGAACAGTCTGGCGCCCTCTTCTACAATCGCCACGCGCTCCACTTCATCGGCCGCAGGACCACTGTGATAGCCGATGTTGACCGCGCCGAGCGCCTGATGGGTAATTTCCCCGGGACCGGTGCGATGGACACAGATAAAACACAGCCCGCCGAGCAGGTGCAACGAGTCAGGAAGCAACTCTCGCAGGCTGTCTTCGACGTCCAGGCCATTCTGCAAGACCAGCACTTTGGCGTTCGCAGCAGCCGCCTGAATGATGGCGGGGGCCAGGTCGGCATTGCTGGTGGTTTTGGCGCCGACCAGCAACCAGTCGCAGGCGGGCATGTCTTCCGCGGATGAATAGGCCTGAACCGGGTTCAACGTCAGCGCGCCATGCGCCGCGCTGTCGAGTCGCAACCCGCGCTCGGCCACTGCTGAAAATTCACTGCGCAGCAAAAAGTGCACATCGAAGCCGGCACGCGCCAGCATCATCCCGTAGAACCCGCCGATTGCGCCGGTCCCGATCACACCGATTGTCGGCCTGGTCACTGCCCCCATCATGGCAACTCCTCTGCTGTTTTCATCAGCGCCCGTCCGACCGCTTCATTGAGTTCGGTACCGGTCAGGCGCGATTTTAACGCCCCGAAGAACTCACCGTCGCGCACTAAAAACAGCGCCGGCAAATGAAAAACCTGATAACGCTCGACCACCCCGCCATTGTTCCCCGCATCGATCCAGCACAGTCGATCGACTGCCAGATCGAGCCTTGGCAATTGCTCACGGGCAAATCGGCAACTGGCGCAGCCGACACTGGTAAAAATCACCAGGGAAACACCGGGCATTCCCAGCAGCCGTTGGTCGGCATCGAAATCGGTCAGTTCCAATTCGACCACTATACTGGGTGAAAGAATGTCAGATGGCCGACACAGGGAGTCCGTGTTCATGGGACGTTTTATTCCTCATCCTGATGATGTGCCCGTCGAATTAACGTTGCTCACACATGAGTGCATCTCGCGACAGCGCTTGCACACTATCAGCCTCGGGGGCATGGCTTGCAATTATCACAGGGCCTGGCGCCACGGCACGGCGCTGGAAGTGCGCATGCCGACCCTGAACCCCGACTTGCGCTACCTGGGCTATGTGGCCTGGTGCCTGCGGCGCAAACGCGGCTACCTGGTGGGCATTGCCTTTGTCGACGAGCAGATGATGTTCAGTGCCCGAATGGGCGAGCAAGTGTGCCAGATCGAACGCTATTGCCGCCTGCATGACGCACATGACGACTTGCAGGGTATTCAGGCGCTGGCCCTTGAATGGGTCCAGGCACATGCCGACGAGTTCTCTCACGACACCGTGCGCAAGGCATTTGCACAGGCTGTGCTGGATTAAACAGGTGTGTGCCCATTGTCGAGCAGGCGCCTAACGCGCTAAGGTTCGGGTCCCCGACGCGCTTAATTTGCTGTGCTCCGCCGCGCGGGTTCGCTGGCGGCCGGCACCCGTGACCTGACGAGTAAACGATGGCTGATTTACCGATCAACGACCTAAACGTCGCCTCCAACGAGACGCTGATCACTCCTGACCAGCTCAAGCGTGACATCCCCCTGAGCGACGCCGCCCTGCGCACCGTCACCAAGGGTCGCGAAGTCATTCGCAATATCCTGGATGGCACCGACCACCGCCTGTTCGTCGTCATCGGGCCTTGCTCGATCCACGACATCAAGGCTGCCCACGAATACGCCGAGCGCCTGAAGGCACTCGCGGCAGAAGTGTCCGATACCCTGTATCTGGTCATGCGCGTGTATTTCGAAAAGCCACGCACCACTGTCGGCTGGAAAGGCTTGATCAACGACCCCTACCTGGACGACTCGTTCAAGATTCAGGATGGCTTGCACATCGGTCGCCAGTTGTTGCTGGACCTGGCCGAAATGGGCCTGCCGACCGCGACCGAAGCCCTCGACCCGATCTCCCCGCAGTATCTGCAGGACCTGATCAGTTGGTCGGCCATCGGCGCGCGTACCACCGAATCCCAGACTCACCGCGAAATGGCTTCCGGCCTGTCCTCGGCTGTCGGCTTCAAGAACGGCACCGACGGCGGCCTGACCGTGGCGATCAACGCCCTGCAATCGGTTTCCAGCCCGCACCGCTTTCTGGGCATCAACCAGGAGGGTGGCGTGTCGATCGTCACCACCAAGGGCAACGCTTACGGCCACGTGGTACTGCGCGGTGGCAACGGCAAGCCGAACTATGATTCGGTCAGCGTCGCGCTCTGCGAGCAAGCGCTGAACAAGGCGAAGATCAAGCCGAACATCATGGTCGATTGCAGCCACGCCAACTCCAACAAGGACCCGGCGCTGCAACCGCTGGTGATGGAGAACGTTGCCAACCAGATTCTCGAAGGCAACCAGTCGATCATCGGCCTGATGGTCGAGAGCCACCTGAACTGGGGCTGCCAGGCTATCCCGAAAGACCTCGCCGACCTGCAATACGGCGTGTCGATCACCGATGCCTGCATCGATTGGTCCGCCACCGAAAACACCTTGCGCAGCATGCATGCCAAGCTCAAGGACGTGCTGCCCAAACGCGATCGCACCTGATCAGCGTTTAGCGCACACAAAAACGCCAGGCTTAAACCTGGCGTTTTTTTATGTGTTCGTTGGGGTCACAGCTTGGCGGCGTGCCGCTGGTGACGCTCCATATAGCGCTCAACGTAGGAGCACGATGGAATGACGGTGTAACCCATTTCATCAGCGTACTCCAACGCCTTCTCGGTCAATGCCGCAGCGATGCCGCGACCACGCAACGCGTTGGGCACGAAGGTGCGATAGATATCCAGGGTCTGTTTTCCCAGATCCATATAGGTCAGGTAGGCACGATGACCGTCCACATTGGTCTCGAACTGATGACCAGCCTGGTCATGGTGGATGGACAACGCCTCGCTCATCACTACTCCTCGCGGGTCTGAATTCTGACCCCTACCTTACCGATGTTTTTCCGGCGAAGGAACATCTACGCCACCCCGTGCCAATGGACACCGAGAAGAACTGCACCGATCTCGCGCAACCGAGCACGTATCAAATAGTAGGCACCATTGGCGAAAATGCTCAAGGTGCGCTCGTCATCATGCTCAGCCAGCAGGTGCTGCTCCGGGGGGACGCAGGGACGGCTCGACCGACGGTCTTAGCGGGTCGGCAGCCTGAACATTGCCGGATATTGAGACATAAGACGAATCCGCTCTCTTAAAGTCACCTCTAGATGGATAAAGATTATGAGAGCCTCTGCGCAAAATTCGAACAGAAGTATGGACGAACTCATCTAGCCAGACTTTAGCCAAGACCGAAAAAAAGCCCTGTGAGTGCGCGGAACTTTTTTTGAGCGGCTCGCTCATCTCGGGCCTCGCAGCTGGATATTTTTTAGACAATGCAGTTAAAAGTTGCTCGAAAAAGAATCAACGCCTACAATTTTTTTTGCTTCTTGCTTTACGTCAGTTTACTTACGAGTAGTAATGAGTAGTATGTACGCCGGCTATTTCCTCACTCTGAGGAGACAGCTAACTTAATAGAAAGTCCTTGAAGGGGAACACGATGAACAACGTTCTGAAATTCTCTGCTCTGGCTCTGGCCGCAGTTCTGGCTACCGGTTGCAGCAGCGCATCGAAAGAAACCGAAGCACGTCTGACCGCTACTGAAGACGCAGCTGCTCGCTCCCAGGCTCGTGCAGACGAAGCTTACCGTAAAGCTGATGAAGCTCTGGCTGCTGCTCAAAAAGCACAACAGACTGCTGACGAAGCTAACGAGCGTGCTCTGCGCATGCTGGACAAAGCTAGCCGCAAGTAATAATCCCTCGGGATTGTTATCAAGCCGACCCATTTTTTGGGTCGGCTTTTTTATTGCCTGGTGTTTCCTACCGGCAATAAAAAACCCGCCGACGCGGTGTGCGTCGGCGGGTTGTTTTCAAGCCTTACTGCAACGGATCGAGCGGTGTATTCGACACCATCGGCGCGGAGCCATTCGGCACCGCGATTTCCACCGGCAGGCCATCTTCAGCGGCGACCACGTCACGCACCACATCCCAGTTCATGCGCAGGTTGTTAGTGATGTCTTCACGCTTGAGCATCGCGTTGATCACCGCGGTGTGCTTGTCGACCACCGACGGGTTGCCCTTGTCATCCAGCGGTGTGTGCGCTTCGAGATACACCTTGCCGCCACTTACGCCAAATTTGTACGGATCGTTGATGATTCGTACCGACGTGCCGACCGGCACCATTTTCGCCATTTCCAGCACGTTATTGTTGAACATGCGGAAGCAGCCGTGGCTGGTGCGCATGCCAATGCCGAATTTCTTGTTCGAGCCATGAATCAGGTAGCCCGGAGTGCCCAGGCTGAACTTGAACGGCCCCAGAGGGTTATCCGGGCCTGCTGGCACGACATTCGGCAGCGGATCACCATCGGCGGCGTGCTCGGCCTTGATCGACGCTGGAGGGGTCCAGGTCGGGTTAGGCGTTTTCGCGGTGATGGTGGTATGGGCGATTGGCGAGCCCCACCCCTCACGACCAATCCCCAGCGGGAAGGTGTACACCACGTTCTGGCCTTTGGGGTAGTAGTAGAGGCGGTACTCAGCCAGGTTGATCACGATGCCTTCGCGCGGGCCCGGTGGCAGGATGAAACGGGTCGGCAGAATGACTTCAGTACCGGCGCCCGGCAACCATGCATCGACACCCGGGTTGGCCGCGATCATTTCCGTGTAGCCCAGGTCGTAAGCGGTGCCAAGGTCAGCAAAGGTATCTTCGTACTTGGCCTTGATCACCTGCACCTGGCCGATGATGTCTTCACCGGGCGGTGGCAGGGGAAACTCCAATGCTGCAGCTGGACCGGCCATACAAAGGGCGGCAAGAGACAGGCAGCGGGTGACGGCAGGAAAACGCGGCAACATCCGGAAAGTCCTTCGCATGATCGACAAGGGTATAAAAAACGGGATTGTACACCGCCGTCTGGAATTTCGGGGAGTTGGCCGATAGCACGCTATCTTTTATGCGTCAGAGCTCAAAACGCAGCTCTGGCCAGATCGGCGAGGTGCCGCGCTTTTGCGATTCAAGGATCGCCCGGCACAGCGAGCACAGGCGCTGGTCCTGGAATACTCGACGGTCCACACTCGACCAGCGTGGCTGTGCAGGCAACAGGCTGCCGCACAAGGTTCGGTCCGCCGAGCCGCCCAGCTCCAGTTGACGGGTTACCAGATGCACCCGCACTTCCTGGCAGGCGAACAGATCCAGCTGTTCGTCAGGCTCGATCAGTTGGTAGGCAAAAAGTGACCAGGCAGGACGCGGCATCGGGGGCTCCAAATCGGGGGCGCCACCTTAGCCGAAAGCCTGCGCCTAGAAAAGGGTCATAACAGCGGTTTTAGCGTAGGCCAGACATTATCCAGCAACTTGTCCTGAGCCCCGGCCGCCGGGTGTATGCCGTCAGCCTGCATCAAGTCCGGATGACCGCCGACGCCGTCGAGGAAAAACGGCACCAGCGCGATGTTTTTCTCGGTGGCCAGCGTGCTGTAGACCTTGGCAAAGGCTTCGGTGTAGCGCACGCCGTAATTAGGAGGCAGTTGCATGCCCAACAGCAGGACCTTGGCGCCGTTGTCGCGGGAGCTGTCGATCATCGACGCAAGGTTTTGTTGCAAATTAGCCGGGGGCATTCCACGCAGTCCGTCATTGCCGCCCAACTCGAGGATGACAAGCGCCGGCTTATGCTCTGCAAGCAGCGCAGGCAGGCGCGCCTGGCCTCCGGCACTGGTGTCGCCACTAATGGAGGCGTTGACCACTTTATCGTCGAAGCCTTCGTGTTTGAGCCGTTGCTCGAGCAGCGAGACCCACCCTAACCGGGTATCCAGTCCGAAACCCGCGCTGATACTATCGCCAACGATCAGGACAGTACCCGCCGCTGCGTTCTGGGCCATGCACATCAAGGCCAGGCCAGCACTCAAAAACCACACACGCATCGGATTCTCCATGGGCGCAAGCATTCTCACCGCGAAGAACCTCAGCAAAGTGGTTCCCAGCGCGGAAGGTGAACTGACTATCCTGCACGAACTCAACCTGGAACTGAACAAGGGCGACAGCCTGGCCATCGTCGGCGCCTCCGGTTCCGGCAAATCCACCCTCCTCGGCCTGCTCGCCGGGCTCGACCTGCCCAGCAGCGGCGAAGTCACGCTGGCCGGGCAAGGGCTGAGCACCCTCGATGAAGATCAACGCGCACGCATTCGGGCCGAGCATGTCGGTTTTGTATTCCAGTCCTTTCAGTTGCTCGACAGCCTCAACGCCCTGGAAAACGTCATGTTGCCGCTGGAACTCGATGGCCGCAAAGATGCCCGCGAGCGGGCTACCGAGTTGCTGCAACGGGTCGGCCTGGGCCAGCGCCTGACCCACTCCCCCCGCCAGCTATCCGGTGGCGAACAGCAGCGTGTAGCGATTGCCCGTGCGTTTGCCGCCGAGCCCGATGTGCTGTTCGCCGATGAACCCACCGGCAACCTCGACAGCCATACCGGTGAACGCATCAGCGACCTGTTATTCGAACTCAATCAGGAACGCGGCACGACACTGGTACTGGTGACCCACGACGAACGCCTGGCACATCGCTGCCGGCGCCTGATCCGCCTTGAAGCCGGCCTGCTGGTCGCCCCACTGGAGCCTTGATGGCACGCCTGCCGCTGTTGCGCCTGTTCAGTCTTGCCATCCGTCAACTGCTGCGTGATGCCCGCGCCGGTGAATTGCGCGTGCTGTTCTTCGCCCTGCTGGTGGCCGTCGCGGCGAGTACCGTCATCGGCTACTTCGGCGCCCGCCTCAACGGCGCCATGATGTTGCGCGCCACCGAATTTCTCGGCGCCGACCTGTTGCTCGAAGGCAGCTCACCGGCACGCCTCGAACAGATCAAAAGCGGTACGGAGCTGGGGCTTGAACACGCTCAAGTGGTGGAATTCTCCAGCGTCATCGCCACCGATAACGGCATTCAACTCTCCAGCATCAAAGCGGCCGATGATGTCTACCCACTGCGCGGCGAACTGAAAAGTGCCCCGGCGCCTTTTGCTCAGGAAGAACCCGGCGGCGGCCCGAAAGCCGGCGAGGCCTGGGTTGAGGCGCGACTGCTGACGGCGCTGGACCTGAAGATCGGCGACAGCATCGACGTCGGCATGAAAACCCTGAAACTGGCACGCGTCCTGACCTACGAACCCGACCGGGCCGGCAACTTCTATAGCCTCACGCCACGGGTGCTGATCAACCTCAGCGACCTGGCCGCCACCGGTGTGGTGCAACCCGGAAGCCGGGTCAGCTACCGCGAACTCTGGCGCGGCAAAGCCGAGGCGCTGGAAACCTATCGCCAACTGGTCAAGCCGGGCCTGGCGGCCAACCAGCGCCTGCAGGATGCCCGCGACGGCAACCGACAAATTGGCGGCGCGCTGGGCAAGGCCGAGCGTTACCTCAACATGGCGAGTCTGGTGGCGGTCCTGTTGTCCGGCGTGGCGGTAGCGCTGTCGGCCACGCGCTTTGCCACGCGCCGATTCGATGCCAGTGCCCTGCTCCGTTGTCTGGGCCTGTCACGCCGGGAAACCATGGCATTGTTCAGTTTTCAGCTGACCGTACTCGGCCTGCTCGCCAGCCTCAGTGGCGCCCTCCTCGGCTGGCTGGCTCAGTTGGGGCTGTTCGCCTTGCTGCATGATTTGCTGCCGACTGACGTGCCTCCGGGTGGTCTGCTGCCGGCCATTGCCGGGATCGGCACCGGGCTGGTGGCACTGGCCGGATTCGCCCTGCCACCGCTGGCCGCGCTCGGTCGCGTGCCACCACTGCGCGTGTTGCGCCGAGACATGCTGCCAATTCCGTCCAGCACCTGGATGGTCTATGGCGCCGCCCTGGGTGCCCTCGGCCTGATCATGTGGCGCCTGAGCCTCGACCTGGTGCTGACCTTCGCCCTGCTCGGCGGCGGCGTAATCGCCGCGCTGGTGCTCGGTGGCTTGCTCTTGCTGCTGCTCAAAAGCCTGCGCCGGCTGCTGGCCCGTGCTTCGCTGCCCTGGCGCCTCGGTCTGGGCCAACTGCTGCGCCATCCACTGGCCGCAGCGGGGCAAGCCTTGGCCTTCGGCCTGATTCTGCTGTCCATGGCGCTGATCGCATTGCTCAGAGGCGAGTTGCTGGACACTTGGCAGAACCAATTGCCGAAAAACGCACCGAACTATTTTGCGCTGAACATTCTGCCGGCGGACAAACAGGCTTTTACGGATCGCCTGATTCAACTGTCGGCGCAGTCGGCGCCACTTTACCCGGTGGTGCCGGGTCGACTGATCAGCATCAATGGCGAACCGGTGCAGGACATCGTCAGCAAGGATTCGGCGGGTGATCGGGCGATCCAGCGCGACCTGAGCCTGACTTGGGCGGCAGACTTGCCGGCGGGCAACAAACTCACGGCGGGCAACTGGTGGACCGAGCAGACACCGGACGAGGTTCCCGGTGTGTCGGTTGAAGGCAAAGTGGCCGAAAGCCTGAAGCTCAAGCTGGGCGATCACCTGGTGTTTACCGTGGGCGGGGTCAATCGTGAAGCGAAGGTCACCAGCTTGCGAGAGATCAACTGGGACAACTTCCAACCGAACTTCTTCATGATCTTCCAGCCCGGCACCTTGAAAGATTTGCCGGCGACTTACCTGACCAGTTTCTATCTGGCGGCCGGTCACGATCAGCAGATTGTCGACCTCTCGCGCAGCTTCCCGGCGGTGACGATTTTGCAAGTCGAAGCCTTGCTGGAACAGCTGCGCAGCATCCTCGCCCAAGTCACGCTGGCGGTGGAATATGTGCTGTTGTTTGTACTCGCGGCGGGGATGGCGGTGTTGTTTTCCGGCCTGCAGGCGACGCTCGATGAACGCATTCGCCAAGGCGCCCTGTTGCGCGCGCTGGGGGCCGAGCGGCAGTTGCTGGTGAAGGCCCGGCGGATCGAGTTCGGTTTACTCGGCGCGGTCAGCGGTTTGTTGGCGGCACTGGGCTCGGAACTGGTGAGTCTGGTGCTTTACCGCTACGCCTTCGACCTGCCGTGGCACCCGCATCCATGGTTGCTGGTGCTGCCGGTGATCGGTGCGGTGCTGATTGGCGGTGCCGGTGTGTTTGGTACACGTCGTGCGTTGAATGCCAGCCCCCTGACAGTGTTGCGCGAGGGTTGATAGACTCGAACCTTCTCAAATACAAGAAGTTGCCATGAGCCGTTATCGTCCACCCCGCCCCGCAGGCACCGCGCTGATCACCCCCGAAGGTGAAGCGCGGATGCGGGCGGAGTTTCATGAGCTTTGGCATGTACGGCGACCGCAAGTGACGCAGTCGGTGAGCGAGGCGGCGGCGCAGGGTGATCGTTCCGAGAACGCGGAATACACCTACGGCAAAAAAATGCTGCGCGAAATCGACAGCCGTGTGCGCTTTCTCACCAAACGGCTGGAAGCGTTGAAAGTGGTCAGCGAAAAGCCCAGCGATCCGAACAAGGTCTATTTCGGGGCGTGGGTCACGATTGAAGACGAAGACGGCAAAGAGTCGCGCTATCGCATTGTCGGCCCGGATGAACTGGACCTGAAGCTGGGGCTGATCAGTATCGATTCACCGCTCGCCCGCGCGCTGATCGGCAAGGCGCTGGACGCCGAAGTTCGGGTCCAGACGCCGACCGGTGAGCAATGCGTGTACATCGTGGCGATTGAGTATCTCTGAGCCTTAGCGACGGGTAATCAGCCCCTGTCGGGCAACGCGGGTCAGTTGTTTTATCACTTCCGGCGCGTCTTCGAGGCTCGGTGATTGAATCACCGCCAGGTCAAAGCTGTCGCTGGCAAATCGAGCCAGCGATTCGCCGTCTTCGACAAACTGGATCAGGAAGGCTGCAGGCCCGCCGGTACGACGTGGCCAGCCATCGAGGTAACGCAGGAGCGTCGGCTGATGTTTACCGCCAAGCAGGATTTTTGGATTGCGCTGGGTAAGGTGTGCCGTGATCGGCGCGGGACGTACTACAGGGCTAAGTGCGTTCATCGAGTCGTGTCTCTGCCTCAAAATTCTGCATGGCAGGTGAGAGGCAACACCGAACCAGCGCTTTAGCGGTATTTCGAAGCCTGTTTCAAGCTTCTATCGGCAACTGAATGAGTCACCTGGCGCCCCGCAAGTAGCTGTTTAAATCGGCGCATGGGCAACATCCTAGAGAAGCTGACCGGACAGTGTCAAGAATGACGCGCAACAAAAAAGGCCCGCGCAATGCGGGCCTTTTCGTTGAGCCAGAGCGGTCAGTCGGTAATGGCGCGGTCCAGCGATAGCTTGCCGGCACCTTCGATCAGTACCGCGATGCTGCCGCCAAGCAAAGCCAGGGCGAATTCATAACCGTTGTTGGCCATGAACAGGCCGTTATGGATGTGCACCGAGAAAATCGCGACCAGCGAGAGGAAGGTCAGGCCCAGTGCTGCCGGACGTGTCAGCAGACCGATGATCAACGCCAGACCACCGAAGAATTCGGTACCACCGGCCAGAATCGCCATCAGGTGACCCGGTGCCAGGCCCAGGCTTTCCATGTACTGCGCGGTGCCGGCAATGCCGTAGCCACCAAACATACCGAAGAGCTTCTGCGCGCCATGAGCAGCGAAGATGATCCCGACGACGATCCGTATCGCGGTCAGGCCGAAACCGGCGCGGGTAAACAGTACCTTGTTGATCAGTGAGCTCATGCTGTGTCATCCATTGTGAGTGTGTGTTCGTTGGGCACCATATTAATCGATAAAACAAATGTGAAAAGCGCAATAATTGCGACATAACAATCAGTTTAGTTGATTATTTACGAGAGGCCACTTTTTGTCCCTGTGGCTCCAATGACTCCCTCTCACGATCGAACGCCAAGTAATACTTATTCACGCTATTAACATAGCTGACGGGCCCCATCCCCACCTGCTCCATGGCAATGCGCTCGACCTGGAAGAACCACTGATTGGGATTCAGGCCACGCCGTCGGGCTTCGGCGCGCATACCCTGAACCCGCTCCGGGCCAATGTTGTAGGCCGCCAGTACGAACGCCATGCGCTCACGTTCGTTGAGCTTGGGGCTGGAGAAGAACTTGCGGCGGATCATGGCCAGGTACTTGGCCCCGGCCTGCACGTTGGCGTCGAGGTCCTGAATGTTGTTGACCCCCACCCGCTGGGCGGCAGACGGGGTGATTTGCATCAGGCCGGTGGGGCCACCACCGTTGCGGGCGCTGGGTTGCAGCGCCGACTCCTTGAACGCCAGCGCCGCCAGGTTCAACCAGTCCATGCCTTGGGCATCGGCGTGTTTCTGCAGCACCGGTCGCAGTTTTTCCAGGCGCTGACGGTCGGCCTTTGCCAGTGGATAGTGCACTTGGTACAGCCGCCGATAAATCCGCAGAAACGCTACGTCCTGGTCCGAGGGCTTCTTGTACGTCGTCAGAAAACGATCAATGCTCGCCCGTAGCATCGAGGCGTCACGGCGCACAAACCAGAATTCTTCGCCTGGATCACTGATCAGCAACTGCTTGTCGAAGCGCAATTTTGGCAGGATCCTGCCCCAGCGCTCGGCAATCGGTTGCTCGACGATGGTCAGGTGAAAGATCCCGCCCTGCACCATTTCCAGCACGTCTTCGACGGCCAGACTCGGATCGACCCACTCGATCTTTATCGGCGCCAACTTGTGCAGTGCGAGTCTTGAATTGATCTGGCTCACGGCATCGCCGGCCGCGCTGCCGGTGGGCAACGCCAGGGTCTTGCCCGAGAGTTGTTCGACCCGGGTGTAACGCCGTTCGCCCTTGATCCCCACCAGCACCAACGGGATGTTGCTGGCGATCGGTTCGCTGCTGCTGACTGCGTGGCCAGGCTGCAAATCGAGCAACTCCCCGGGCGCGACCAGATCCCCTTCCCCGCGCTGCAACGCGCCGAGTAGTTGATCCTTGGCTTTGGGAATGATCTTGAGGGTGACTTCCTGACCGTCGCGGGCGTGGCCGTTGAGGTATTGCTCGAAGGCGCGCAAGCGGTGGTATTCGACGCCGATGGCCTGGCCCTGGACTTCGCCGGAGCTGTTGCGGCTCTGATTGACCAGCACCCGCAACACGCGGCTACTGCGAATTTCTGCCAGATCGCGCACCTTGGCCGCCGGCACGGCTTGCAGCGGCCCGGCCAGACGCGCGACCGCCGGCATCGGCAGCAGCAACGAACAGCACAGCAGTAGCAAAATCGAGGGACGTGTCATCCACTCTCCGGAAAGAATACTGGGCCGATTTCCAAAAAAATCTCGAAATCGAACGTCAGAAACAGAGCGCCATGAGCGCTGGCAAAGTGCGAAAGACTGGCACAGTGATGGCACAATGACCACCCGGGCCTGTCTCGCGGCATCAAGAGACAGCTTCAACTCGTTGTAGTTCTTGGCTTTTCTTATAAATCTACAGCTCTGATATGCTTTCCGGCCTTTGGTCCGAGGTAGCACCATGCAACTCATCGATATCGGCGTCAACCTGACCAACCCCAGTTTTGCCGACAAACACCAGGCCGTACTCGACCGCGCGTACGCCGCAGGGGTTTGCCAATTGGTCCTGACCGGCACCAGTGTCGAGGGCAGCGAACAGGCTTTGGAACTGTGCCAACACTTGGACGAAAGCGCTCAACGCCTGTTCGCCACCGCGGGCATTCACCCGCACGCGGCCAGCGACTGGAACACTGACAGCGCCCAGCGTTTGCGCAGTTTGCTCAAGGAGCCGAACGTGGTGGCCGTGGGTGAATGCGGGCTGGATTTCAATCGTGACTTCTCGCCACGCCCGCAACAGGAAAAGGTCCTCGAAGAGCACCTGGCGATGGCGGTCGAGTTGCAGTTGCCAGTGTTCCTGCATGAGCGCGATGCCAGTCAGCGACTGCTGGAAATCCTGCGCGACTACCGTGATCAATTGCCGGCCGCCGTGGTGCATTGCTTCACCGGCGAAAAGAAAGCCCTGTTCAGCTACCTCGATCTTGATTTGCACATCGGCATCACCGGCTGGATCTGCGACGAACGCCGGGGCACGCATCTGCATCCGTTGGTGAAGGAGATCAAACGCGGACGTTTGATGCTGGAAAGCGATGCACCGTATCTGCTGCCACGCAGCTTGCGGCCGAAGCCGAAAAACGGGCGCAACGAGCCGGCGTATTTAACTGAAGTGTTGCGGGAAGTGGCGTTGCATCGTGGGGAGACGCTGGAGGATCTGGCTGATCACACCACTGCCTGTGCACGAGCGTTTTTCGGCTTGCCCACAATCCCCCAGTAATCACCGATCCCCTGTTGGAGCGAGCCTGCTCGCGATAGCGCCAGCACTTTCAACATTGATGTCTCAACAGAACGCCATCGCGAGCAGGCTCACTCCTGCAGGGGGACTGTGGTGCATGTTGATCCACATCAAATTCAGAATCTTCGATAGCGGCACAATGCTGGCACCTTGCCAATGCTGTTTCCGCTATCAGAGAAGACCTCCATGGGTGCCTGGCTTAGCAACATCTCGCTGAAATACAAATTCTGGGCGGTCAACGCGGTCGCTTTCTTCACCACCCTGTTGCTGGTGCTGTACGCCGTGCAACTCGAACAACAAGTCCGCAGTCACGCCGCGCAAGGGGCTGCCCAGGCACAGGCGCGATTGCTCAGTGCCTGGCCCGTCGGGCAACCGCTGCCCAAGGCCGACAACCTGCTGACCTTCGGACGCGGACAGGCGCCATTGTTGAACGGTCAGCCACTCCTGGAACTGACGGACAGCCACGGCTGGGTCGAGATCCACCCGATGCCACTGCTCGGCGACAACCCGTTGATGGGTGCCGAGGTGTTCACCCGCCCCGACGGGCAGCAAGTCGCGGTGATCGCTTTTGGCCCGAGCCTGAGTCAAGTCTTCAGCGAACGTTTCGCCCAGTACGCGGTGGCTGTATTTATCTTGATGCTGGCGATGTTGGGCGCATCGCAGCTGTTGATCCGCTTCCTGCTGAGTCAGCTCAACACCTTGAAAGACGTGATGCTCCACGTCGAAAAAACCGGCGACCTGTCGGCCCGTGTGCCGCTGGCCTGCCAGGATGAAGTCGGGCAGATGGCCAACGCCTTCAACGCGATGCAGGCCGGATACCAGCGAGTGGTCAACACCGTCGCCAGCACGGCCCGGCAACTGGATGTCGGTGCTGCGCGCCTGGCTTCGAGCATGAACGAAGTGCGCCACGGCATGCTCGGCCAGCAAAGCGAAACCGATCAGGCCGCCACGGCAATCAATGAAATGACCGCCACCGTCTATCACATCGCCCAGCACGCCGGCGCCACCCGCGACCTCTCGCAAACGGCAGACAAGCTGGCGGGCAGTGGGCAGCAAGTGGTGTGTCGCGTGCAGAAGTCGATTGCCGGGTTGTCCAGCGGTGTGCAGCAGACGGCGGAGATGATTCAGCGCCTGGCCGAGGACAGTCAGAAAATAAACGGCGTAGTCGGGGTGATTCATAGCATTGCCGAGCAGACCAATCTGCTGGCCCTGAATGCGGCCATCGAAGCGGCACGGGCGGGCGAAATGGGTCGGGGCTTTGCAGTGGTGGCCGATGAGGTGCGCAACCTGGCCAAGCGCGTGCAGACCTCTACCGACGAGATCACCCTGATGGTCTCCGCCTTGCAGGCCGGGACCCGGGACGCGGTGGACTTCATGCAGGAAAGCTCCTTCAAGGCTGATGATTGCGTGAAGCAGGCTCAAGAAGCTGGCGCCGCGCTGGCCGAAATCACCAGCGCCGTGGCGCAGATGCGTGAAAGCAATACGCAGATTGCGGTGGCGGCCGAGCAGCAAAGCCAGGTGGCAGAGGAGATGAATCGGGCGGTGGTGAGTATTCGCGATGTGACCGAGAACACTGTGCAGCAGACCATTAACTCTGCGACGACCAGTCATGAGCTGGCAGCGTTGGCTGGGGAGTTGAGCAAGGCGATCGGGCAGCTCAGGCTGTAAGGGCCCCATCGCGAGCAAGCTCGCTCCCACAGTGACCGCGTTTTAACAGATGAATGCGATTAAATGTAAGAGTGAGCCTGCTCGCGACAGCGTCAGTCCGGTCAACATCAATCCCCACCTATCACCCCCATAGCCAACCTCGATTCGCCGACCACCCTCCCCCCGCCTATTCTTCAATCATACGGTCAACACGGATTGAGGAGTTTCAACATGGGCAAACGTCACCCCAACCTACCCGCCTGGCAATGGCGAGCGTACCCGAACAATCACCAGCACCCGACCAACCTGGTGCTGCACCTGATTGCCGTACCACTGTTCATTGTCGCGTTTCTGCTGATTGTGTCCGGGGTGTTCAGCCTGAGCCTGTTGAACATCGCCATCGGCGTGATCGGCCTGCTCGCTGCGCTGGGTCTGCAACGTCACGGTCACAGCCTGGAGGCGCAAGCCTCCGAACCGTTCAGTGATCGCAAAGATGCAGTGTCACGCTTGCTGGTCGAGCAATTCCTGACCTTCCCACGGTTTTTCCTCAGCGGCGGCTGGTGGCGCGCCTGGCGTGAGCGCCATCGTCGGCACTGATCAGGCGAAAATCGTTACCGTCTGCCGGCTCATGGCGATCAACCGGCCGTCCGCGCTCCACAACTTCGCGGCCGCATGACCGTAGCCGTCTGCGGCATGCTCGGTTTCGACCAGGTATTTGCACCAGTCCAGCGTGCTCAGTTCCAGCAACGGCTGAACGAATTCGATGGTCCAGGTCAGCGTGCTGCCCATCGCGGTTTTTTTCAGGTGCGGCAGCAAGGACGGCGGCCAGGCATCCACCAGCGCGAGGATATGCGACTCGGTGACGGCCTCTTCCTTCACATCCCCACGTAACCGCACCCAACCGCCCATTTGACGGGAAGAGTTGCCGGTAAACGGCATGCCGCCGACGGCCCAGCGCATTGCCAGATGGCGCATGAACTCCGGAATCACGCCGGGGATGAAGGGCAATTCCTGACACTCGTCCCAGTGCTTCATTTCCGGAGCAGGTTCAGCCGTGATCGCCACTTCGGAAGGCCGCGAGGCACCGAAGCTGCCCTGAATTAACGTCACCACTTGCCCCTTCTGCATCGCCCGGCCCAGCACCTGGCTGACGGCTTTGCCTTCGCGCAAGACATCGACTTCAAAGCTGACCGGCACTTCAGGCTCGACGGGGCCGACAAAGGTGATCGCCAGCGAACGCACCGGCCGGTCTGCCGGGACTTTTGCGCGCATGGCTTCGTATTGCAATGCCGCCACCAGACCACCAAAACTGGCCCGCCCCTGCGCCCATCCGGCTGGAATAGACAGCTCCAGCGGTTGCTGGCGGACGGCGTCGAGCAGATCGCAAAAGCGCATGAAGACCTCGGAAACGGGAAAAGGAGAGGAAGATCTTAACCAGCCAGCGATGGGGATACAGCACCTGTTCCGGCCAAAAGTACTGACAGAAGAGCCGCATACTAGATTCCATACTCAACACAAAACCCTGTAGGAGTGAGCCTGCTCGCGAAAGCGGCATGACAGCCAACATCACTGTTGAATGTCACGGCCTCATCGCGAGCAGGCTCACGCCTACATTTGATTTGCGCGGTTTTCAGGATTTGAAGCAGCGGGCGCTGAGTTTGTCGAGGACACGGTCGGCGCGGGCTTCAGCGTTAGCCATGGTGGTTTTCCAGACCGCGACACAAGGCTGCAAGTCCGCCTCTTCTTGCGCCCTGGCCAGCCATTGCCAACTGTCGTGCCAATCACCCAAAGCCCCCTGTGCCGATTTCAATCGGGCCAAGGCAGCCTTCGGCAAACGGTCCAGCTCGGGATAGGCCTCGATGCCGTAGCGCACACGCTTGATCAACAGGCGCAAGCGATGACGGTCGTGGGCCGGGTCGTGCAGGGCAACATCGAGTTTCTTCCATTGTTTGCCCAAGCGTTTTTCAATGCGCTTGCGCAGGCCCTTGAGCAAGCCCTGGCGCTGGGACGCGCGCAAAAAACGCGGAAAGGCATCGAAGATCATTAGCAACTGCGCCAGCTCGGGACTGGCCGCCACCGCTGGATACGCCTCGGCCATCAGCGCCATGCGCCGGTGGGCGGCTTCGGGTTGACCGTGCTCGAGCAGGTACGCCGCCAGCACTTCGCGATCACGCAACGGCGTGGTCAGCTCGCCGACCCGGGACGCCGCCGCTTCCACCTGCTCGACACCGGGCAGGCCGCGCAAGGGGCGCAAGAGGCTGCGCAAACGGCGAACCGTGGTGCGCAGGTCGTGTAACGCTTCAGGGTCAGTGCGGGCAGTCAAACGCGCCTGACAGGCCAACAAGCGGACTTCAAGGCCCAGGACATGGGCCACCAACCGATCAACCAAATCAGACATCGCTTACTCCCTGAATCGAGTGTCCCTTTTTACCCGCGTCATGCCTCAACGGCCTGCACGCGACTCCCGAATATAGAAGCGCGCTTTCTCGGCTTTGCTGGTGCAGCCTTCGTAGGCTTCGAATTGTTGCTGGGTCTTGGCGCCTGTCAGTAACGACAGGGCCTTGGAATAGCTGACAGTCCCGGCGAAACCTTCGGCCTTGGCCAAGTCTAGCTCATGCCACGCGGCGTCAATCTGGCTGCCGCAGCTTTCGCGGTAAGCCGTTTTGCCGGCACAACCGGCGAGCGCCAGCGCAATCAAAGGTACGCAAATCCAGGCTTTCATCAATACCACCTCAAGATAGGTCAACAGTCGTGCAGGTAAGACGGCCCGGCGCGGGAAAAGTGCCTTGGCCGCTCGAAGCAAACTCACTATAGCGTGGGCAAGAATAGCCAAGTGCCGCCATGGAGTGTCGAAAAAACGACGCCATCGGCCTGTCGAGCGACCATGGCGATTGAAGCCCGCCCCTTGATGGGTGCATTGTTGAACCTTGTCAGACGAGGGCGATTCATGAAAAAGCGTATCGCACTGGTACTGGGCTCAGGCGGAGCCCGAGGTTATGCCCATATCGGTGTCATTGAAGAGCTCGAACGGCGCGGTTACGACATCGCCTGCATTGCCGGTTGTTCCATGGGAGCGGTGGTTGGCGGAATTTATGCGGCGGGCAAACTTGACGAGTATCGCAGCTGGATCGAAAGCCTGGATTACCTCGATGTGTTGCGCCTGGTGGACGTCAGCTTTCGGCTTGGCGCGATTCGCGGTGAGAAGGTCTTCGGGCAGATCCGCAAGATCGTCGGCGAGATCAATATCGAGGACCTGCGCATTCCCTACACGGCCGTGGCCACGGACCTGACCAACCAGCAGGAAATCTGGTTCCAGGAAGGTTGTCTGCATCAGGCCATGCGCGCCTCGGCGGCGATCCCCAGCCTCTTCACTCCGGTGATGCAGGGCAACCGGATGCTGGTGGATGGCGGCATTCTCAACCCTTTGCCAATCGTGCCAGTGGTGTCGAGTCATTGCGACCTGATCATCGCAGTCAACCTCAACTCCACCAACCAGCGCCACTATCAATTGCCGGTGATCCAGCGACCGGCAGCGTTCAAGAGTCGTTTCGACAGTTTGATCAATTCACTGGGTTCGAAGTTGCCGTTCCGGCGCAAACAGGCCGAACAATTGCTGCTGCTGGAGAAGGAAGCGTTGATGGCAGAAGCGGCTGACATCAACCCCTGGATCGAATCCGCCGAGCCCGAAGCCCAGCAACCTGCCGCCGCTCCCGAGCGCGAAGGCGCGCCGAAGTCGGCCACCGGTTCGTTCATCATCGATAACGTTGGGCCGGCGTCTTTGCTGGACCTGATCAACCAGAGTTTCGAGGTGATGCAGACGTCGCTGGCGCAGTACAAGATTGCCGGGTATCCGCCGGACATCCTGATCAACGTGCCGAAAAGGGTTTGCCGGTTTTTCGAGTTTTACAAGGCGCCGGAGTTGATCGCGTTGGGACGCGAGATTGCTCGGGATACGCTGGATCGGTATGAGAATGAGCGTGAGCCCTGAGATCGTTCCCACGCGCTGCGTGGGAATACCGCCATGGACGCCCTGTGTCCGCTGTTGAGATCGTGACGCGGAGCGTCACGGGATGCGTTACCACGCAGGAACAATCAGGTATCAAGCAACCGATACCCGACCCCCGCCTCCGTCACGATAAACCGCGGCTGAGTCGGATCATCCACCAGCTTCTGGCGCAAATGCCCCACCACAATCCGCAGGTAATGACTGTCCTCGGTATGGGTCGGCCCCCAGATATCCTTGAGCAGTTGCTGCTGGGTAATCACCCGTCCCGGATGCCGCGCCAGTTGCGCCAGCACCGCGTATTCCTTGCGTGTGAGCGCCACTTCGACGCCCTCGAGCAGCACCCGCCGATAAGCCAGGTCCACGGTCAACGGCCCAAACGTCAACGCCGCCTGCTGGGCTTCACCGACTGGCGCCTGGCGCAACAAAGCACGCACCCGCGCCAGAAACTCCTGAATGCCAAAGGGCTTGGTCACGTAGTCATTGGCGCCGCCATCAAGTGCTTCGACTTTTTGCCCTTCGCTCGCACGCACCGACAGCACCAGCACGGGCACCGTCGACCATTCACGAAACTCGCGCAGCACTTGCTGGCCGTCCATGTCGGGTAAACCGAGGTCGAGCACCAGCAAGTCCGGTTTGTTCAGCGCCGCTTGCGCCAGGCCTTCGGTGCCGGTGCCGGCCTCCAGCACTTTGTAGCCTTGGGAGACCAGACTGATGCGCAGGAATTTGCGGATTTGCGGTTCGTCGTCGATGACCAAAATGGTCGCGGTCTGGCTCATGGTTTCTGATCGCGGCATGGGGATGTCCAAAGGGTATCAGGCTTCACTTCAGCGCTCACTTTCAAAGGCGGGTTGTTCCTGCAAGGGCAAGTGAAGCGTAATGCACGTTCCGCGTCCCTCAATGCCGTCAGCGACGCTGATCCGTCCGCCATGCGCACCGACCATGCCCTGACAGATCGCCAGCCCCAGCCCGGTGCCCTGCCCGCCCCGATCACCGCGCGCGGCGGTGTAGAACATGTCGAAAATCTTCGCCCGTTCCTCCTCCGGAATACCCGGCCCCTCATCACTCACCGAGAAAAACAGCTCGCCATCCTCGACACCGGCGCGCAATTGCAGGCGCCCATGTGCCGGTGAGAATCGCGCGGCGTTTTCCAGCACGTTGACCAGCGCCTGCTCGATCAGCGCCGCGTGGACATACAGCAGCGGCAACTCCGGCGGCACGTCGGTGCTGACTTGCAACGGCGCCAGCACGGCGCGCAGTCGATTGAGTGAACTGCCGACGATGTCGGCCGGCGACACCCAATCACGCGCCAGCTTCAGCGCGCCGTGACCGAGGCGGGTCATGTCCAGCAGGTTCTGGATGTAGCGA
This sequence comes from Pseudomonas sp. SIMBA_041, assembly GCF_046535095.1. Taxonomy (NCBI): domain Bacteria; kingdom Pseudomonadati; phylum Pseudomonadota; class Gammaproteobacteria; order Pseudomonadales; family Pseudomonadaceae; genus Pseudomonas; species Pseudomonas sp. SIMBA_041. The sequence continues at coordinate 162,024 of NZ_JAWRXJ010000009.1, read as the reverse complement.
TCCAGCCGCTCGGCTTCGTCACGCGTGCCTTCGAGCAACTCCTTGCGATCCTCCAGCGGAATGGCTTCACCGAGGGCCAACAGGCTGTCGATGCTGCCGCGCATGGACGTCAGCGGCGTGCGCAGGTCGTGGGACACCGACGCCAACAGTGCGCTGCGCAGTTGCTCGGTTTCGCCGTGCAGTCGCGCCGCTTCGAGGTCTTCGGCCAGTTGCGCGCGAGCCAACGCCTGGGCCAGCGGTTGGCTCAATGCGGTCAACAAACGCCGACGCTGACCGCTTAAGGTCTGGCCTTCTTTGGCGCACACACCCATCAATGCCAACGGCCCGTCTTCCACCGATAACGGCCACCACCACCAACGCCCCATTGGCAATGTTCCGGTGCCTGCACCAGCGGGTTGATCGTGTTGCCAGGCCCAATCGGCGGCAGCGCGTTCAGCTTCGGAGAATTCTATCGGACCGCCAGTTTCGACTTTCCAGCCACCCTGCCCGTCTTGATTGAGCAGGCACAGCTGCAAGTCACTCCAGCCGTTGAGGTGCTGGGCAGCGGCGCTGATCACGGCTTGGCGATCAGTGGCGGCCGTCAGTTTGCGCGACAGGTCGAGCAGTTCGGTGGTCTCTTCCTGGGTGTCACGCAGTGCCTGCAATTGCCGACGTTGCCGCGCCGCGAGGTTGCCGGTGAGCGCCGCCATCAGCAGGAAGAACAGCAAGGTCAGCACGTCTTCTTCGCGCTGGATGGCGAAAGAAAAATTCGGCGGAATGAACAAAAAGTCGTAGGTCAGAAATGAAAGCGCCGCACAGGCCAGCGCCGGGCCGAGGCTGCTGCGCACCGCCACCAGCAGAACAGCGGCGAGAAACACCAGCGAGATGTTGGGCAGCGGTAAAATACTCGCCACGCCCCACGCCAACGCACTGGCCAAAACGGTCGCCACCAGTGCCAGCACGTAGTCGAACCACACCAGCGATTGTGCCGAACGCTGGCGCGGTTGTTGCGGTAAATCATCGCTGTCGAGGACGTTGATTTCCAGCCCGCGCGCATCGCGCAGCAGGCGTGACGCCAAGCCCCCACCGAACAAGCGCCGACGCAACCGCTGCCGGGACTGGCCGACCAGCACCAGACTGGCGCGGCGTTCGGCGGCGTGCTGGATCAGGGTCTTCGCGACTTCACCGGCACGCAGCAACACCACTTCGCCACCGAGGCGTTCGGCCAATTGCTGGGCACTTTGCAGACGCAGGCGCGATTGCTCGTCACGCACGCTGCCATTGTCGACATGCACCAGGCTCCATGGCAAATGCCGGCGCTGGGCAACGCGACTGGCGTGACGCACCAGGCGCTCGGCCTGCGCATCGCCATCGACCCCCACCAACAAACGACCACGTACCGCTGGCGCTGCTTGACCGAGTTGGCGATACCCCTGGGCCAGGTCATTGTCGACCTGCGCGGCAGCGGTTTGCATCGCCATTTCGCGCAGGGCGGTCAGGTTGGTCTGGGTGAAAAACGCGTCGATGGCCGCCCGCGCCTGCTCCGGCACGTAGACCTTGCCGTCGCGCAGACGCTCAAGCAATTCCCTTGGTGGCAGGTCGATCAGCAGCAGTTCGTAGGCTTCTTGCAGCACCCAGTCCGGCAGGGTTTCACGCACCTGCACACCGGTGATGCCGCGCACTTGATCGTTGAGACTTTCCAGGTGCTGGACGTTGACCGTGGTGTAGACATCAATGCCGGCGGCGAGCAATTCCTGGATGTCTTGCCAGCGTTTGGTATGGCGGCTGCCGGGGGCGTTGCTGTGGGCCAGTTCATCGACCAGCACCAGTTTCGGCTTGGCCGCGAGCAGACCGTCCAGGTCCATTTCTTCGAGCATCACGCCCCGGTATTCCGAGCGCACCAACGGCTGTTGCGGCAAGCCGCCGAGCAGCGCTTCAGTTTCGGCGCGGCCATGGGTTTCGACCACGCCGGCAATGACTTTGACGCCCTGGCGCAGCTGGGTATGAGCGGCTTGCAGCATGGCGTAGGTTTTGCCGACACCGGGCGCGGCGCCGAGGAAAACCTTGAGCCGGCCACGGCCATCGCGGGGCAAGTCTGCTAACAACGCGTCGGCGCGGCCGGAATCACTCATGCTTGAAGCTCTCTCTAATTGATCGTTCCCACGCTCTGCGTGGAAATGCAGCCCGGGACGCTCCGCGTCCCTGCTTAAAGCGGACGCTAAGCGTCCATTGATGCGTTCCCACGCAGCGTGTGGGAACGATCATCTCTTACAGCTTTTCCAGTGCGATGTTAAGCGCCAGCACATTCACCACCGGCGGTCCCACCAATGGTTGTTCAATGTGCGCGTCCAGCAGTTGTTGCAGCGTAGACACCGGCAGATTACGCGCAGCGGCAACACGCGCCAGTTGATAGGCAATCGCGGCCGGTGGCAAGTGTGGATCGAGGCCACTGCCGGAGGTGGTCAGCATGGCCAATGGCACAGGCCCCTGACCCGGCACCAGCAGTTTGTTGGCATCGTCGATCACTCGTGTGGCCAACGCCGGGTTGCTCGGTGACAGGTTACTCGCGCTGCTCGACACGGTGGCAAACGCACCGGCGGAGGGGCGTGGATGGAACCAGGCGTCACCGACAAAATCCTGGGCAATCAGCGACGAGCCACGGACCTTGCCGTCGGCGTCGTGCACCAGGCTGCCATTGGCTTGATCCGGGAACGCAACCTGGGCGACACCGGTGACCACCAACGGGTAAGCGACGCCGGTGATCAGGGTCATCAAGACCAACAGGCTCAAGGCCGGACGTATCATTGTGGACATTTCAAAATCCTCGAATTCGGATAACACATACAGGGTTCGATCAGGTGCACCGAGGTGCTTTCATCGCGAGCAGGCTCACGCCTACAAAAGCACCGCATTCCCCGGTGGGCGCGAGCTTGCTCCGGGGCGGCGTTCCGACGATGGCGTCAAACCAGATGCAACGCCGTCAACAGCATGTCGATTGCCTTGATGCCCACGAACGGCACCACAATCCCGCCCAATCCATAGATCAGCAGATTGCGTCGCAGCAACGCCGCCGCACTCGCCGCTTGCACCCGCACGCCACGCAAGGCCAGTGGAATCAGCACGACGATGATCAAGGCGTTGAACACGATGGCCGAGAGAATCGCGCTCTGCGGACTGGTCAGGTGCATGACGTTCAGCACGCCCAGTTGCGGATAAATCGAGGCGAACAACGCCGGCAAAATCGCGAAGTATTTGGCCACGTCGTTGGCGATGGAAAAGGTCGTCAACGCGCCGCGGGTCACCAGCAATTCCTTGCCGATCTGCACCACGTCCAGCAGTTTGGTCGGGTCGCTGTCGAGGTCGACCATGTTGGCCGCTTCGCGCGCCGCTTGGGTGCCGTCATTCATCGCCATGCCGACGTCCGCCTGGGCCAATGCCGGGGCGTCGTTGGCGCCGTCGCCGCACATGGCAACCAGGCGACCGTCGTTTTGCTCGTGACGGATGCGCGCCAGTTTTTTCTCTGGGGTGGCTTCGGCCAGCACGTCGTCGACGCCCGCTTCGGCAGCAATCGCAGCGGCGGTCAGCGGGTTGTCGCCGGTCACCATGACCGTGCGAATCCCCAATTTGCGCAGCTCGGCGAAACGCTCGCGGATGCCAGGCTTGACCACGTCCTTGAGGTGAATCACACCGAGCAGTTTGCCGTCGGCGCAGACCAGCAACGGGGTGCCGCCGCTTTGGGCAATCTTGTCGATTTCCCTGGACAGCGGCGCGGCCAGGTCAGCGCGTTTCAGGCCGACGAAGACCAGCAACGAATCCACCGCGCCTTTGCGATACACGCGGCCCTGATAGTCGACACCGGACAGACGGGTTTCAGCGCTGAACGGAACCGCTGTCAGCAACTCGGCGGCGGGTTCTGGTTGTGGCTGAGTGCCGCGCAGGTACTCGACGATGGATTTGCCTTCAGCCGTGTCATCGGCCAGCGAGGCGAACAATGCGCCCTCGGCCAGTTCCTTGGCGGTGACGCCCGGGGCTGGATGCACCGCGGTGCAGCGACGGTTACCGAAGGTGATAGTGCCGGTCTTGTCCAGCAACAGGACGTGTACGTCCCCCGCTGCTTCCACGGCACGGCCGGACTTGGCGATCACGTTCAAGCGCACCAGACGGTCCATCCCGGCGATACCAATGGCGGACAGCAAACCGCCAATGGTGGTCGGGATCAGCGTGACCAACAACGCCACCAGGAACACCAGCGGCAAGCTGCCATTGGCAAAGTGGGCGAACGGCTGCAGGGTCACGACCACCAGCAGGAAGATCAGCGTCAGGCCGATCAACAGGATGTCGAGCGCCACTTCGTTCGGGGTTTTCTGGCGTTTGGCGCCTTCAACCAAGGCGATCATGCGGTCCAGTGTCGATTCGCCAGGGTTGGCGGTGATCTTCACCAGCAACCAGTCGGACACCAGTCGGGTGTTGCCGGTGACGGCCGAGCGATCGCCCCCGGACTCACGAATCACCGGCGCGGATTCACCGGTAATCGCCGCTTCGTTGACCGCCGCGATGCCTTCAATCACCTCGCCGTCACCGGGGATCATTTCCCCGGCTTCGACGCGTACCACATCGCCTTTTCGCAGGCTGGTGGCCGGCACCACCTGAAAGGTGCCGTTGCTGGTTTTACGACGGGCGCTCAAGCCTTCGCTGCCGGCCTTGAGGCTGTCGGCGCGGGCCTTGCCGCGACCTTCAGCCAGGGCTTCAGCGAAGTTGGCGAATAGCACGGTGAACCACAGCCACAAAGCGATTTGCGCGGCGACAAACGTCGGCACGGCGCTGTCGGGAATGAAGCACAGCACGGTGGTCAGAATGGCAGTCAGTTCGACCACCAGCATCACCGGCGCACGCTGCAATTGCCGTGGATCGAACTTGACGAAGGCTTGCACCAGCGCCGGGCGCCAGAGGGCCGAGATCGCGGTTTTCGGTTGTTCCGGCGCCTTGGCGACGGCGGTTTTGCTTACAGGCATATTCATGATGGATTCCTTAGAAGCCCATGCTCAGATGTTCAGCAATCGGACCCAGCGCCAGCGTCGGCAAGAAGGTCAAACCACCCACCAGCAAAATGGTCACGGTCAGCAGGGTCACAAACAGCGGGCCATGGGTCGGGAAGCTGTTCTGGCCGATCGGTGCGGTTTTCTTCATCGCCAGGCTGCCGGCCAATGCCAGTACCGGGAGGATGTAACCGAAGCGACCGATCAACATGCCAAGACCGAGCATCAGGTTGTGAAACGCGGTGTTGGCCCCGAAGCCGCCGAACGCCGAACCGTTGTTGGCACTGGCCGAGGTGTAGGCATAGAGCAACTGACTGAAACCGTGGGCGCCAGGGTTACTCACCGCCGCGACCGGACCGGGCAGGCTGGCGGCAATCGCGCCGAGCACCAATACGCCGACCGGCATCACCAGCAAGGTCACCACCAGCAGTTGCACTTCTCGGGCTTGCAGTTTCTTGCCGAGGTATTCCGGGGTGCGGCCGATCATCAGGCCGGCGAGGAACACCGCGATCAACACGTTGAGCAACATGCCGTAGAGCCCGGCACCGACGCCGCCGAAGATCACTTCGCCGACCATCATGTTGACCAGCGCGACCATGCCGCTCAGCGGGTTAAGGCTGTCGTGCATGCCGTTGACCGAGCCGTTGGACGCCGCCGTGGTGGTCACCGACCACAACACCGTGGCCGTGGTGCCGAAGCGCGCCTCCTTGCCTTCCAGCGGCGCGGTCTGTTCGACGGCGACGTTGTTCAGCGTTGGATTCGGTTGGTATTCAGCCCACAGCGAAGTCGCGCCGCCGATCAGGAACAGCGCCAGCATGCAGGCGATGATCGCGCGGCTCTGACGCAGGTCTTTGACGTAATGGCCGAAGGTGAACACCAGGGCGACCGGAATCAGAATGATCGAGCCGACTTCGAACAGGTTGCTCCACGCCGTCGGGTTCTCGAACGGGTGCGCCGAGTTGACGCCGAAGAAGCCCCCCCCGTTGGTGCCCAATTGCTTGATCGCTATCTGGCTGGCGGCCGGGCCGAGCGGGATCACTTGATCGACGCCTTGCATCGTCACCGCATTCACGTACTGGGCGAAGGTTTGTGGCACGCCCTGCCAGACCAGATACAGCGCCAGCAGCAGGCACAGCGGCAGCAAGCCGTAGAGGGTAGCGCGGGTCATGTCGACCCAAAAATTGCCGAGGGTCTTGGACGACTTGCGACCGATACCGCGACACAGGGCTACCAACACGGCGAGGCCGGTGGCGGCGCTGACGAAGTTCTGCACGGTGAGGCCGACCATCTGACTCAGGTAGCTCAGGGTTGCTTCGCCGCTGTAGGACTGCCAGTTGGTATTGGTCATGAAGCTGACGGCCGTATTGAACGCTTGCGTCCATTCCTGGCCCGGCAGGTTTTGCGGGTTCAGCGGCAGGTGATCCTGAAACAACAGGATCGCGAACAACAGCAAAAAGCCCGCAAGGTTAAAGGCGAGCAGGGCCAAGGTGTACTTCTGCCAGCTCTGTTCGGCCTGCGGATCAACGCCGGCCACGCGATAGCAGCCTCGCTCCACCGGCCCGAGAATCGGCGTCAGCCACGTGCGCTGACCTTCCATTACCTTGTAGTAGAAGCGCCCGAGAAACGGCGCCGGGACCAATACCACCGCGAAAAACGCGAGGATCAGCCAATAGTCATAACTGTGCATAGCCGCTCCTAGTTCCGGTCCGCGCGCAACAGCGCAACCAACAGATAAATGAACAGCCCCACTGCCAGTAGCAGTGACACTCCGTCCAGAACGCTCATGGAAGTTCTCCGTGTTACGGCGTATTGCCGCGTGTGGAGTCATTGTCGGCAGGGAGGCTGTAAAGGAACGAGATCGAGGGTGCGGGCGGGGCATAAAGAAAGCGTAAAGAGTGGGTTTATGCCTGCTTTACAGCGGTGTTTGGGCGGGCCTCATCGCGGGCAAGCCCGGCTCCCACAGGTTCAGCGGTGGCGTCGGATTCGGAGATTGACCCAAATCCCTGTGGGAGCCGAGCTTGCTCGCGATGGCGGCACAACTGACGCCCTTGCCCTCAACTGGCGCACAAAAATGCGCTCATCCAGCGGCGAACATCCCTGATACGACACCTTTTTACGCTTTACGACTGCTATCACAACACTGGCACGCCCACTGCAAACACCCTCCCCCGAGCAATCCAAACCGTTCAGGGAGCAACCGCATGAACACACAACTCAAACCCACGCTGGGCACGTTGCACTTATGGGGCATTGCCGTCGGGCTGGTGATTTCCGGTGAATATTTTGGCTGGAGCTACGGCTGGGGCGTCGCGGGTACATTGGGCTTTCTGGTGACCTCGTTCATGGTCGCGACGATGTACACCTGCTTCATCTTCAGCTTCACCGAACTGACCACGGCGATCCCCCATGCCGGCGGTCCCTTTGCCTACAGTCGCCGCGCCTTTGGCGAAAAAGGCGGATTGATCGCAGGATTGGCGACGCTGATCGAATTCGTCTTCGCGCCCCCCGCGATTGCCCTGGCGATCGGTGCTTACCTGAACGTGCAGTTTCCGGCACTCGACCCCAAACACGCGGCGGTCGGTGCCTACATCGTGTTCATGGGCCTGAACATCCTCGGGGTGAAACTTGCGGCCACGTTCGAACTGGTCGTCTGCGTACTGGCCGTGGCTGAACTGCTGGTGTTCATGGGCGTGGTTGCGCCGGCCTTCAGCTTCAGCAACTTTGCGCTGAATGGCTGGGCCGGCAGCGATGTGTTCGGTGCCCCGGCGATTGCCGGGATGTTCGCGGCGATTCCGTTCGCCATCTGGTTTTTCCTCGCCATCGAAGGCGCCGCCATGGCCGCCGAAGAAGCCAAGGACCCGAAACGCACGATTCCCAAGGCGTACATCAGCGGCATCCTGACCCTGGTGTTGCTGGCCATGGGCGTGATGTTCTTCGCCGGCGGCGTCGGCGACTGGCGCACCCTGTCAAACATCAACGATCCGCTGCCACAGGCGATGAAAACCGTGGTCGGCGAGAGTTCCGGCTGGTTGCATATGCTGGTGTGGATCGGTCTGTTCGGGCTGGTGGCGAGTTTTCACGGGATCATCCTCGGCTACTCGCGGCAGTTCTTCGCCCTGGCCCGGGCCGGCTACCTGCCAACCTCCCTGGCGAAACTGTCGCGTTTCCAGACGCCGCACCGGGCAATCATCGCTGGCGGCGTGATCGGCATCGCGGCAATTTACAGCGACGGTTTGATCAACCTCGGCGGCATGACACTGACCGCGGCGATGATCACCATGGCGGTGTTCGGTGCGATCGTGATGTACATCATGAGCATGCTCAGCCTGTTCAAACTGCGCAAAACCGAACCGAACCTTGAGCGTACGTTCCGTGCACCGTGCTATCCGCTGGTGCCGATGATCGCGCTGGTACTGGCGGTGGTCTGCCTGGTGGCGATGGCCTGGTTCAACGCCTTGATCGGGCTGATCTTCCTCGGCTTCATGGCGGCAGGTTTCGTGTACTTCCTGCTCACGGCGCAATTGCGTGCAGACGCACCGGCAGACGCGATGCTGACCGGGCTGTAAACGCTTCAGGTGCGATTGGCTTATCAGGCATAGAATGGAACCACTGCGAAAATCCATCGCTCAAAGTGGTATGCACGATCGATTGGCGACCTCCGCCAATCGCCCTGCCTCAAGGAGAGCCCTATGCCCTGGTATGCCTGGTTGATTCTGGTCGTTGCAATCGGCTCGATCGTTGGTGGCTTGATGATGTTGCGAGACACCGCCACCAAGGTCGACCTGACCGAAGAGCAACGAAAGCGCGTCGCTGAACGCAATGCGGAAATGGATGCCAAGGAAGCACAGGACCGCTAACGAAAAACCCCCTGTCATTCTCAGTGAATGACAGGGGGTTTGCTTTTATTGTTCCCAGTCGGCTTTGGCGATGTGCAAGCCGTGCATACCTTTGTACGCCGCACGCTCCGGTTGGCTCCAGCCTTCCAGCAACGACTCCTGCAACCGATAAATCTCCACGCCCAGCGGTCGACATACGGTCAGCGGATCCTGCGCATCCGGCCCCCACATGGCCAGCGACAGGTCACCACCTGGACAGGTCGAGAGCGCGCACAGCAAATCGATCTCGGCAAAGAACTCCAGGTAATCGCCCTTCTGCGCCGGACAGGCTTTCATGAAGTATAGGTCGTCGTGATTCAGACCGGTGCACTGGAAAATGTTCAGCACGTCATGCACGTCGAACTCGGTCAGGCCATAGGGCAAAACGGCGCGAGTCAGGTTGGAATGGCAGTGATGATGGAAGTCCTCACCAGTGAGCATCTTGTTCACATAAGGATCGCAGCGCGTGCCGAGTAAATCATGCAAGCGACCGCCGTGTTCGTCGATGCCATAACCCGCCAGGCTGTCGTCGGTAATCGTCACCAGCGGCCGCAAAAAAGGCAGGTTCGACCAGAGCCGGTCGTGGGTGCTGACGTGGGCGCCCTGCAATTGACGGGTGCGCGCCGCCCATAAGCGCTCCCGTGGGTCATGGGCGTTCCAGACGTTGAAATCCCCCACTTGCGGCCCGACCGGTGTGGTGACACGAAACACATGGCCTGCCGGCACGTTCCAGGCGCGGCCGGTGCGGATCGGTACTTCGAACTGCTCGATCAGCGTCCGCCCGTCCTTCGCATCCCGAATCCGTTCGTAGAAGGCTGTATCCACCTGCAACGCCGAGCCTTTGCTGACTTGATAGGCCGCCGGATAGTCTTTGTACATGGCACGAATCCTCGATCAGTGATGGGAAGAAGGGGTACATATCTGCAACAGGAGGTGTTCCGAATCATCCAGGTAAAGGCTCATGGCATCCGCAGCTGCGCGGGTATCGCCCTCGGCCAGCAAGGCATGGATCTGCCGGTCACGCGCCAGCCATGGCGCCTGAAAACGTGATTCATCGGGCGCGGTGGAGAACACCAGGCGCAATTGCGCGACGACGTTGGTGAAGAACTCATCAAACAACGGACTGCGCAGCAACCCGACAATGTGTTGATGAAAGGCCAGGCTGTGAGTGCCGACGGCACGCCAGTCCTCACGCTCTCTGGCCAGCTCGGTGGCTTCCAGGGCCTGGAGCATCCGCGCCGACTGATCGTCGCGCAGCGGCGGGCTGGCATTGATGGCTTGCAACTCGAGGGTGCGCCGGACCTTGAACAGGTCACGCACGTCCACTACGCCCAGCCTGCGCACGCTCACCCCTTTGTTGCGGACATACACGGTCAACCCTTCCTGACCCAAGCGGTGCAAGGCCTCGCGGATCGTATTGCGAGAAGCGTTATAGGCAGACACCAGATCGTTTTCCACCAACGCCATGCCGGGCACCAATCGGCCGCCAATGATGTCGGCACGCAATTCCAGTGTGATGTGGTCGGCCAGGGACTGTCCGTTGCTCATGCGCTTCGCCTTATGATTGTTCAACAATCTCTGGCTAATGAGTAATCACTATCCGTGCCAGATCACGTCGTGTTCAGGACGGAGTTGGACGCATCTGCATGCTTTATAGAAGTAGAAGTACAGTCGCCATCTTATTTTCATTGGTTAAGATGGCGCATTGTTGCGGAGATTTCAGATGCGTTACTCGCAGGACCATAAAGCCCAGACCCATCAGCGCATCATCAAGGAAGCGTCAGCGCGATTCCGCCGCGACGGTATTGGTGCGACCGGCCTGCAACCGCTGATGAAAGCCCTGGGGTTGACCCACGGCGGTTTTTACTCGCACTTCACGTCCAAGGACGAACTGGTTGAAAAGGCGTTGCAAGCGGCGGGTGATCAGTGCGACGCCGTCTGCGCCGAGTTGTTCGCCCAGGATCGCCCGCTGGAAGCGTTCATCGACACCTATTTGTCGGAATGGCACCAGACCTCGCCGCATGAAGGATGCCCGTTACCGACCATGTCCTCGGAACTCGGCTTGCGCGGGCAGCCAAGTCCGACCTCGGACGTGGTGCTGAACGCACGACTCCAACAAATAGAAAACAGCCTTGAAGGCGAAGATGCCGCTGACCAGAGCGTCTTTATCATGTCCGCCCTGGTCGGCGCATTGTTGTTATCGCGCAGTGTCGAGAGTCCGGAGCTGGCTCAGCGGATTCTTGACGTGACCCGCGCGTTTCTTAAACAACCGCAGGATTAACCCTGCCAGCGCTTGAACAACACGCTGGCATTGACCCCGCCAAACCCGAAGCCGTTGGACAACGCGTACTCGATAGCCATTGGCCGCGCCTGACCGTGGACGATGTCCACACCTTGCGCCGCAGGGTCCGGGTTATCGAAGTTCAAAGTGGCCGGCACGATCTGATCGCGAATCGCCAACAGCGTGAAGATCGCCTCAACCCCACCAGCAGCGCCGAGCAAATGCCCTATCGCCGACTTGGTCGATGTCACCGCCACCTTGTTGTCTGAACCGAACAATGACTTGATCGCCGCTAACTCGCCGAGGTCGCCCACCGGCGTCGACGTGGCATGCGCATTGAGATGTTGCACCTGTGCGGCTGAAACACCGGCCTGTGCCAATGCCAGCGACATCGCCCGACGTGCACCATTGCCATCTTCCGGGCCCGCCGTCAGATGGTAAGCATCGGCGCTGGTGCCGTAGCCGACCAACTCGGCTAACGGTTGAGCCCCGCGCGCCAAGGCGTGCTCCAGGGATTCAATCACCAGAAGGCCCGCGCCCTCGCCCATCACAAAGCCGTCGCGAGCACTGTCGAACGGCCGGGAAGCACGTTCCGGGGTTTCGTTGAAACCGCTGGACAAGGCTCGCGCCGCCGCGAACCCGGCAAGACTGACCCGATCGATCGCCGCCTCCGCGCCGCCGCACACGGCAATATCCGCTTCGCCACAACGAATCAGCCGCGCCGCATCACCAATCGCCTGAACCCCCGCCGCACACGCCGTCACCGGAGCACCCAACGGGCCTTTGAAACCGTGCTGGATCGACACATGACCCGCAGCGAGGTTGACCAGGAACGACGGAATGGTGAAGGGCGACAGTCGCCGTGGGCCACGGCTGTCGGTGGTGCGCACCGCATCGGCAATGGCGCCGAATCCGCCGATTCCTGAGCCGATGATGGTTGCGGTACGTTCCTGGGCTTGCGCGTCCAGCGCCTGCCAACCCGCCTGCTCCAACGCCTGCCGCGCGGCTTCCATGGCAAACAGAATGAAGCGGTCCATCTTCTTCTGTTCTTTGGGTGGCGTCGCCCGATCCGGGTCAAAACCCGCCTCGGCATCCTCCTCGGCAGTCGGCACCACACCGCCCACCTTTGCCGGCAAATCGGCGACCACCTCGTCCGGCAAAATCCGCAACCCGGAACGCCCGGCCAGCAGACGCTCCCAGACAACTTCTACACCGCTACCCAATGGAGACACCAGGCCCATGCCGGTGACAACTACTCGACGATCACTCATGCCGTAATTACCTCAATACGATTGAAGGTGTTTCATTTGTAACGTGCGGCGGCGGTACTTTTGGAAAGATTCGGCGCCATGACCAGGCGGGCCTTTACAAAGTCGTCCCAGTCCGAGGCGTTCGGCAACGATGGAATGGTGATCAGTTCACCTTGGTCCAAGCCGGATAACGCCGCATCAACCATTTCGCCGGCTTCCATGACCATCTCCGCCGGAATCTGGCTGGCGTCGATGCCGGAGCGTTCCCAGATTTCGGTACGCGTGACACCCGGCAAAACGGCCTGGACCTTGACCCCGGTGCCATCCAGTTCGGCATTCAGGGATTGGGTCAGGCTTAACACATAAGCTTTACTGGCGCTGTAGGTTGCATTGAAGCGCTCAGGGAACAGCGCGACCACCGATGCGATATTGATGATCGAACCCCGGCCGGCCTTGGCAAAACTGGCGGCTGCCGCCGATGCCAGGCGTGTGACCGTAGTGACATTCAGTTGAATCAGCTTTTCCAGCTGTTCCATGTCGGCATTTGCCAGCAGACCATCCGACGCGACGCCAGCGTTGTTCAGCAACAGGCTGATACTCGAATCACTGCGAATACGTTGTTCGATCTTCAGCACATCATCCTTTTGTGTCAGGTCTGCCTTCAGCACTTCTACCTGAACACCATACTCGGTGCGCAACTGGCTCGCTGCCGCCTCAAGCCGCTGCTCGTCGCGAGCGACCAGCAGCAAATCAAAACCACGCGCCGCCAACCGCTCAGCGTATATCGCACCGATACCGGAAGATGCGCCGGTAACAAGGGCCGTACCTTGGGACTGGGAGGAAGTCATGACTGTGCTCCAGGAAAAGACTTGAGGAAAGTGAGCGTCTGAACATCAGCACGCTTCAGCGGCACGCGAATGAATTATAGGCATAATATCAGCGACATATGATAGCCATAATTTTTTATCAGCCGATGAAAGGCGTCTCCCCTCCCCTATTCCCTGAATGAAAAAAGGCCGGTCAATGACCGGCCTCTGGGCTTGAGTTACAAGCTTAGTTCACCTGAAGCTTTTCGCGGTTCTTGTCCACAATCGCTTTCCCTATCCCTTTCACTTCCAGCAGTTCGTCTACAGACGAAAATGGCCCATTACTCTCACGATAAGCAACAATCGCCTTGGCTTTGGCCTCACCGATACCGGACAGCTCACGCTGCAATGTCGGTGCATCGGCTGCATTGAGATCGACTTTGCCAACCTGCATCTTAGGGGAAACTTCCAGCACCGAAGGTGCGTTGGCAGGCTCGGGTTTCACAGCTGGCGCGGCAATAGCGGCAATAGAGGCGCTGGTGAGCAGTGCAAAAACCAAAGAGTAGAAATAGCCAGTACGCATAGATGAAGCTCCATAACATCGTTTGAGAAAGCAGCTTTTCCGAAGCTGCTCTCCAAACTTAGGCGATGGTGGGAGCTTGTCAAAAATGTGTCTGTTGCAGAATGTGAAACAATCAGGGCTCAAGGCGTCGTTGTTGGTAGATCCAGTCGACGATTTCGCCATCGGGGCTGTAACCGCTGACGGTTTCGCGCAGAAGTTGGCGGACGCGCGAGTAGTCGTCCAGCTCGACAGCGGCCAGCAACTCAGTCAAACGCCCCTTCAGGATATCCCACCCGAGGTGATCTTCATTCGCGCTCATGATCATCGGGTGCTGGGTAGCCGATACGTTGTCGCCGATCAGCAACTCCTCATAGAGCTTTTCTCCTGGACGCAACCCAGTGAACTCGATGGAAATGTCACCGTGCGGATTCTTGTCTGAACGAATGCTCAAGCCGGACAAGTGAATCATCTTCTCCGCCAGTTCGACAATTTTTACCGGCTCGCCCATGTCCAGAACAAACACATCGCCGCCCTGCCCCATGGAACCCGCCTGGATGACTAATTGCGCCGCTTCGGGAATGGTCATGAAATAGCGGGTGATCTTCGGGTGGGTGACCGTTAGTGGGCCACCCGATTTGATCTGGTTGTGGAAAAGCGGGATTACGGAACCTGAAGAGCCCAACACATTGCCAAAACGAACCATCGTAAAACGGGTTTTGTTAACGCGAGAGACGTTCGCCTTGTCGCCGAACAATACGGGGGCAATCTCGCGACTGAGCGCTTGAAGTGTCAATTCGGCGAGACGCTTGGTGCTGCCCATCACATTGGTAGGACGGACCGCTTTGTCGGTAGAGATCAGTACAAAGTTGGCTACTCCCGTCTGTAACGCCGCCTGAGCTGTGTTAAGCGTCCCGATTACGTTATTAAGCACGCCCTCGGCAATATTGTGCTCGACCATCGGCACATGCTTGTAAGCGGCTGCGTGATAGACCGTGTCGACACGCCACGTTTTCATCACATCCAGGAGTTTGTCCTTATGACGGATAGATCCGAGAATCGGCAACAGCTGAACAGCTGCCGACTCCCGACAGCTACGTTGCTCAAGTTCGGACAAAATGCTGTAAAGATTGAACTCACTGTGCTCGAACAAAATAAGCGTTGTAGGCTCAAGAGCAAATATCTGCCGACACAGCTCTGACCCGATTGAGCCGCCGGCGCCTGTTACCATCACCGTTTTGCCCCGGATACAACGTTCTAGCAACTCAGGTTGTGCGGGCACCGAGTCGCGCCCGAGCAAGTCGGCTATGTCAACTTCCCGGATATCTTCGACCTTCACACGGCCGCTGGCCAAATCAGTGAAATTAGGCACGCTACGTACGTGAAGCGGAAACCTTTCCAGCACATTTAGAATTTCCCGGCGACGGGCCCGGGTGGAGGATGGCAGCGCGAGAAGGATTTCCTGGGCACCGGTAACATCGATCATCTGCTGGATGTGCTTGGGCTTGTAGACGTGCAAGCCGGATATGGAACGATCGGCAATGCTGGAGTCGTCGTCAATGAACGCGACCGGACGCATGACACGCCCCATGCGCAATGCGGCAACCAGCTGATTACCCGCGACACCGGCGCCGTAGACGGCGACCTTGGTCAAACCGTCATCACGGTTGGTGAAAGGCACGTGCTGGACAGCCGTGAACCAGTCGCCCATGAAATACTGGCGCATACACAGGCGCAGTCCGCCAATGATGACAAGGCTCAACCACCAGTAGTTAAAAATGATGGAGCGCGGGACAACCGCTTCATGATTGCTATACCAGTAGACCACCAACGCCAGGATCAGTGAGGAAAGACTGACTGCTTTGATAATGGCAACGAGCGCATCATTGCCAAAATAACGCATTACGGCCCGGTACATGCCGAATCGTATGAACAAGGGAATCGCGACAACTGGAGCGCAGACGAACAACCAGATATGAATTTTGAAGGGATTGATCATCTCATCAACCCCCAAACGCACGACGAATGCCATCCACAACGCAATCCAAACGAGAATGACGTCCGTGAACACCTGGATCAACCGCTTCTGTCGGCGCGGAAGTCCCAACAAAAACATCCTCAGCTTATCCATATAGCCATGTCCCAATGTCCCCTACTCCCTTGCCTGAACTCAATGATGTTCATTGTACGTAGGTCGCCATCGCCGTAACAGAAAAAAACTGCTTTTGCGCACGCCGCTGACCGCATTTCTTCGGCCCAACGGACAACACTTGAGCGGTACCGGGTTTTCGCTGCCTGGAAGCTTCGACAGGCACCGCAAGGACAGGTTCCCGCGCCAAGAGTCAACGTCATGAACGTAGACACCTCTGCACGAGGTTGTCGATCCTGAAGGGTAGAGTGAATCGCTCACGGCGTTTACAACATGCGAGTTTGCAACGCTGCAAAAACATTGGAAGCGCTGCATGTTTTCTAGGAAACTATGCCGCTTAACCTTGTATGGATCGAACGAAACATGAGTGAGCCCAAAGACTATTTCGTGCACTCCCACGCCTTGTGCGAATCCACCAACATAGGCAAAGGCTCTCGAATCTGGGCTTTTACACATGTGTTGCCGCAGGCGAAAATTGGCCAGGAATGCAACGTATGTGATCACGTTTTCATCGAGAACGATGTCGTCATTGGCGATCGGGTAACGATCAAATGTGGCGTGCAAATCTGGGACGGAATTTCCATCGCGGATGACGTATTCATCGGCCCTAACGCGACCTTTACCAATGATAGATTTCCAAGAAGTAAAGTCTATCCTGACAGTTTCGATAGAACCGTGATCGGCAAGGGGGCATCTCTAGGCGCCAACTGCACCATCCTCCCGGGCATCACCATTGGTGAAAATGCGATGATCGGTGCTGGTGCCGTGGTCACTCGATCGGTACCTGCCAACGTTACCGTCGTAGGCAATCCTGCAAGAATTCTTAAGTCCCACGAGTAATGCAACGCTTGGCGGCGATGCGCAGAATAATCACGCATCGCCGCCAAGGGCTTATTTCAGTGGAGGAACAGACACTGCAAGCTGCCCCTTCGCCCGCTTCTGCAACAATACCGCCACAGCGATAAAACCCAGCGCCAGGATCAAGCCGATCTGGTAAACGGTCATGGACATCCATGGCCCGTGTCGGCCGAAATAAAATTGCCACTGGTAGC
Source organism: Pseudomonas sp. SIMBA_041 (assembly GCF_046535095.1). Classification (NCBI taxonomy): domain Bacteria; kingdom Pseudomonadati; phylum Pseudomonadota; class Gammaproteobacteria; order Pseudomonadales; family Pseudomonadaceae; genus Pseudomonas; species Pseudomonas sp. SIMBA_041. The sequence continues at coordinate 145,037 of NZ_JAWRXJ010000009.1, read as the reverse complement.
TTTGAAAACTCAGCCCGGCCGTCGCGGCCATTCCTACGAAGCCCTTGATCCACAAAGACGGCGCAAACACTACAGCCGAAATCACCAGGCACCACACCCGTGTTAGCCAGGCAAAATCTGAGACGGCGAAAATAACGACTGCAACCGGCAACACACCAATCCACTGCCGAGTTTCAGACCCATAGGCCAGCAACGGCAGGAAGGCAAAGCAGATAACGATCAATGCCTTGGGGATCGAGTGTCTGCAGCCAAACGCCCAAGCCAGGCACGCAAATATCGCAAGTAATATAACCGGACCAAAACTGATGAAGTGGGCAATGATCGGTTTAAAAGGAGCTGCAAGCGACTGATAAAACAGATAATCGAGTAGCGGCGGTCCATTGAAACCACCACTCCAATCAATACAAGTCTTTATCAAAACGGCGGACACTACAAAGGACAATCCTGCCGCAAGAAGGCCACTGAAGCTAATCGAGCGCCAAGTCACTGGATCCAGTAACAACCTGACACCCAGCCAAACAATCAACAACAGCGAAACCAGCATCGCGGTGACCGACAACAATATCATGTCGAGACTGGCGGTTTTGCCGATCACACTGGCAGCATGCGAAACCACAGCAGATAGTGGCACTTTGTAAATCATGAATAACATCACAGCAGACGCCGGCAAAGCCACCACTGCAAATAACCACAGTGACAGCTTGGAGCTGACAACACCACTTTCTGGCTTCAGTGACTGTTCATGGGGGAACGTGGCCAGTATTAAAGGGATCAGAAACAGCCCAGGCATCAGCCAAGTAAAATATGCACAAAAAGCGTAAACAGCCCAACGATAAGAGCGAACCCAGCACCATAGGCAGATGCAGACCATGGCTAATGCGATGTTGTCGCTGAGGATGGGATAGAACATCGGCATGCACAAAAACACCCAACTGCAAGTCAATATCGCTACGGATATTGTGGCAACCGATTTTTTTACGTTGAGCCTTAACATCGTGTCGTGAAGTAATGCTGCGCCTACCGACAGCATGACCACGTTAAGGAAAAGCTGAATCCAGATCAGCCCAGCCTTGGATGCGCCCAGAGCGGATGCCAATATCAGAGGCAAAAATCCCGACATACGAATAGACCGGTAAGGGTCATCCACGATCGGGTTTCCCTGGCCCAGGGTTTGGATATATTGAACGTAAAGTCCACCGTCCCACCCGGCACCATCGCCAACTGGCACAAAGCCAACCACCAGATGGACCAGCAGAAGCAAACCTGCAACGGCCAATCCATTTAATATAGAAACCCTGTTCAAGTTATAACTCCAGGCAATTTAAATTTTCCGAGTAAAGATATTTTTCGATAGCAGAAAGTTAACAGGCACCATCAACACAATTGCCACAAGCAACGCTATTCGATCGTCCACGCCAAGCCGGACCACCAAGACCCATAGCACGCCACTGGTCAACAAATACTGGACGACATATACAAGCGGAAACAACAATAACGATCGCAAACCACGATGACTTTTAAAAACCACCACCCTGTTTAGGCAATACGCCAACACCACACCTAAACAGTAAGAAATCGTATAACTAATCTGATAAGAGAAAAAAACCAGCAGCAGCAGATATAGCAAATACGTGACTAGCGTGTTAAAACCACCTGATAGCAGAAACCGCCCGAACACACCTGAGCCAGCTATTAACTTATGCACCACCGCCTTCCGTACGTAACTTTACGTGCGCCAAGAACTCTTCGTAACTGGTGACATAGTCTTCGTTGTCGTAATAGTCAGAAGCCAGCACTAACAGCACCGCATCCGAAGAATACTGATATTGACTGCCCCAGGTCATGGGAGGGATATGAATCCCCATATTGGCTTTATCCAATACAAATTCTTCCTTGTTTACCCCATCGTCGGCGGTAACATGGATGGTGCCTTTCGCGGCGATGAGAAACTGATGGCAACGAAAATGGGCATGATCACCGCGCACGCCATCCTCAGGTACACCGTAAACAAGAAAATAGCGCGAAACCATGAAGGGCACAGTGCGACCAAATTCACCCACCGACAAACTACCCCGCGGATCGCTGACCTCGGGTAATTTATGCAGCGTTACACCCGCTACCGTAGTTTGTTGTACATCCAAGTCACTCATGTGTTTCTCCAAATTTATCAACTCGCATGGGGATCGCAAGTGGCCTGTTTTTTGTATTTTCGTACGTACGCCATGCGTATGACCCGACAACCCCCAAGCCCATCAGGTTCAAGCTGCCCAGCAATGTGATCATCAGCATGGTTACCGCGTAACCAGGTACCGTGATATCACCTTCGAGCTTTGCCAGAACAACAACCAGGCCGAACAACAATGCCAATATTGACCCTGCAGCGCCCACGCGTATCAACAGGCGAATTGGCAAATCAGTAAATGCAAACACGCTGTCCATCATGTAGTTTATTTTCTTGCGCAACGTCCAGGCGGACACGCCATGCTCTCGTTTTTGGCGCGTGTACTTTACCGTAGTCCGTCGAAATCCCAGCCAGAAAATTTGCGCTATGAGCGAGCTGTGCCGCTCCTCAAGCGTCAGCAACGTATCGCGAAAAGGCTTGTTGCAGGCGAACATGTCTACGCCGCCGAGCGGTATTTCAGGCACCACGTAGCGACGGTACAGTCCCCAGAAAATCTTTGAGGCCATTCGGCTGAGTAACGGATCGTCTCGTCCTTCGCGAACGCCCACGACGACGTCCACGTCCTGTGCCATCAAAAGGGCATTCATCTCGAGTATCAATTCGGGTGGCTCTTGGAGATCCGCGGCCATCACAGCAAATCGTTGGCCCGAGCCAAACTGGAAGCCGGTGCGAATTGCCATGAACGAGCCAAAATTTCGCGACAAGAGGATCAGTTGGGAACGAAAAGTTCTCTTGGGCAGATCATGCCTTAAAAGCTCGTAACAGTTATCCGGACTGCCATCTACGACAAAAACAACCTCCAGGTCGTTTTTTAAACGCTCGTTAAGTTGGTCAACTGCCGAGAGTAACTGCGGAATCGAACCTTCATTGCGATAAACGGGAATGACCAAGGTCAGCAAAACACACGCCCCTGAAAATGACGAAAGCCCTAAAAAGGGACGAGATATAAGGCCTACACTAACACTATTTTTCGAGCCGTTGAGGTGCCGATGGACAGTGTAACCGCTTGGTAAATCAACCCCACTCACGCCTGCAGTGGTCAGGGTCGACTGCAATCAGTTAGCACCGTCGAAAGCGCTGAGGATCAGCGACCCTCCAAATCCCCGGCGCGAAATTTTAATGCCAGAAGCACCAAAGGTATATACGCAACAAGCAGTCCTATCAGCCCTTCCAGCTTGCCTTCGACGACCAGCCAGGCAATCGGAAACAACCATGCAATGTTAAGCACACCTGTCACCAATGTTACCGGCAGATGCCTTTTGTATTGGCGGGCAGCAAACTGGTAGGCATGGCTGCGATGAGCTTCGTATACCTTGTCACCTCTCACCAACCGACGGATCAACGTAACGGTGGCATCGACGATGAATACTCCCAGGAGAATCAACCACCCCACGAACAGATTCGTCGATATCCATGCCGACTGCAGAGCGAGGATGCCAAGGGTAATGCCAAGAAAACCGCTACCGGCATCGCCCATAAAAATCTTCGCAGGAGGAAAATTCCAGCAAAGGAAACCTAGCACGGAACAAGCGAGCAGTAACGGCGCCACGGTGGAGATGCCGCCCTGCAACCCGTACAAGACAGCGACCCCGACGCAAACCGTCACGGCCTCAACGCTGGCGATTCCGTCGATACCGTCCATAAAGTTATAGAGATTCAGCATCCAGACAAGAAACATGGCCGCTACGACGTAACCGAGTATTCCCAATTCAATCGTTGCTCCGAAGATTGAAATGGGCGCAAGTCCGCCGATCCAGTAAAGCGCCCAAAAAGCCGCTGAAAAATGCCCCAATAGACGCCATCTGGCGGCGATATGCCCGTGATCATCCAAAAAACCGAGGATCGCTACCGCGGCACCGGCGCCGAGCAATGCCAGAGAATCGTTGAAAGACATCATCTTCAACACATTCATGACCACGACAGCTGCGATGAAGCACAGCACAATCGCCACGCCGCCGCCTCTGGGCGTGGGGATCGTGTGGGAACTGCGGGCATTAGGAACGTCGATTAAGCTACGAGCCAACGCGTACCGACGAAGAACCCACGTCAACCCGAAAGAAAATATTGCAATGACCAGCAAAAACAACCACAACATGAAGACTGCTCCCTACTCGGACTGCGCCGATTTTAAACTACGTGCATCACTGGACATTTTGTAGTCTTGAGCCGCCTTAACAAGCTCCTCGCGAGACGAAAATGGCGGCGTCCAATTCAAGCAGACTCTTGCTTTAGTCGAGTTCAATACAAATGAACCGCATAACTGCGTCATCAGCGCGCTCTTACCCAGCATCTTACTAAACGCGGACATTACTGAAACGGGAAAATAAAACAGCCGCGATTTACGCCCCATCCCCGAAGCCAGCCCCCGAATTATCTCAGGCAGCGACAGATCTTCTCCGTCCGAAACCAGGAACAACTGCCCGCGGGCACCGGGATGAACTGCACACGTCCTTAAAAAATCAGTAAGATTATTCAGCGAAATCATACTTCTCTTATTGTTGACCCCGGAAAACGGCAGCGGCACACCGAGATCGACAAGCTTTAACAATCGCTGAAAATTACCAGGTGCGTTCCCTGCATATACCAATGGCGGACGCACTATGACCAACTCCATCGTGCTTTCAATTGTTACGTAACGCTCGACGAGCCCGAGTTCAGCTTGATATTTGGATACAGCGTAATCTTTTACCGGATTGACTTCTGAAAGCTCGTCTACAGGTGTTGACCCGGTTTCGACGCCATTCACACCGATAGAACTGACAAATACAAATCGCTTGATCCCGGCCTTCGCCGCGGATGAAGCCAGCTCGAGCGTGAGTCTCTTGTTCACATCGAGCATGGCCTCCAGATTATTGGATGCTTGACCAAACTGGTGTGCACGCCCAGCCAGATGAATGACGACATCTACCCCGTCGAGCGCTTTGAGGAGAAAGCTTTCGTCATCCAACGCACCATAACAGCACTCATACTCGGCGACCCCCGAAGATGTCTGTCGCATCACTGCGCGAACTGAAAACCCACTGGCTTGGAGATCCAGACATAAAGCCCGACCTATAAATCCGCTAGCCCCAGTTACCAGTATCTTCATTTTGAGTTCACCAAATTGATAATCTCTTCGACCCAGCCAACCAAACTATATTTGCGGTAGATCTGCGGCTCAACCTGCTTGTAAGGCTTTTCAAAAAAAACGACTGGAATACTAGGCTCGGTGCGCTCAATAACGTAGATATTCTCCTCACTGTAAAAGTCATATGACTTGACGCTGGAATTGGTTGTCACCAATTTCTTGCGTGCACCTAATGTTTCCAGCGTCCGCATAGTGAGCCCGGTCTGATGAGGATGCTCAATATCAAGTATGACCTTTGACCGATTAAATACGCGCTGGACTTCCGCTTTGGAGATTGAGTCAAACTGAAAATCGCTGCGTTTGGCACTACGAAACGAAGCATTCGTAAACCGATAAAACCAGTAGACCCACTTCGCTTGCAAAAAGAGGTACCAGTATTTTTTTACGGAGACACCCAACTGCCGATCAATTTTTTGAACGATAGAAAATCGATCGGTATGAGCTGTCCCAATAAAACTTATATCAAACTCGGGAGTGACTTGTTCAGTCGCTTCAAACCCCTTGGAAAAGAAAAGAGGTCGAAAATGTACGCCAAATTCTTGAGCGTCATTTTTATCGAAAGAAAACACACTATCAAAATATTCGAGATTCTCTACCGTTTGCTGCCGATTGGAAAACGAATCCCACATATAAAGAATAAACTTTGCAGAAGAAAACTGTTGGCGCCATCCGCTGAGAGTTTCTTTAGAAAGCGTCTGGCCGTTCACTACAAAGACATAGTCAAACTCAGCGCTGATCGACGCGAGTTCTTTTTTATAATAACGATCCGCAGCGCCGATCACCCATTCACGGCGCACACGGGTAAGCGCCTTCAGAAACGGGGAATTAAACGGACGATCCAGAAGAAACGTAACCTGCGCCCCCTGTCGCTCCAGCTCCCCTTTGATTTCATTCTCATAGCCAAAGAAGACCGGAGCAACGTATAACACTTTCTTGTTTTCAAGCAGATCATTCACGACGACATCGTCCGTTCTTTAACAATTTTCGCAGGCATTCCGGCCACAATGACATCGGATGGGACACTCATCAGCAGTACCGAATTAGCACCGACAGTCACGTTGTTCCCCAACACCAGCCCTCCCAGTATTTTTGCGCCCGCGCCGATAACAACGTTATCTCCGACGACGGGCCTGTGATCGCTATCGTAGGTAAAATCCAGGTCTCTGGCGCCTAGCGTTACGCCTTGATAGATGATTGCATTGCTGCCAATGCTCACTGCACCGATCACCGTTCCTTGGGTATGGGGAAAAAACAAGCCCGGACCAATCTTGCACACGACTGCGATCTCAATGCCGAATACCGTAAAATTCAGCAATGAAAAAAAGCGAGCCAGGACTTTAAAGCCCTTGGTATTGGATTGAAAGGCAAGTCGGTAAAGCAGCACGGGGGCGAATCGTGGCGAAAACATACTCAAGAAGAACTTTATTTTTGATGCGACGGGAGGCGCATTGAACAAAGCTCTCTGTCGCTCCAAATCCGCTCGCAGTAAAGCTCTCAACCCGGCGTCGTGCTGCTCCATAGACATATTCCTTAATTCATTAACTTTCGGGCACGCAGCTCTTGATTGGCTTTTTCAAGCTGATCCTCAGGCAGAGGCTGGGAAAGCACCCACTCAGCGAATCGTTTCAAGCCTTCTTTCAAAGACACTTTCGGGTAAATACCCAGCAAATTATTAAGCCGAGTAACGTCTGCATAGTTATGCCGAATGTCCCCTACCCGGAACTGGCCAGTGACCGTTACATTAGGCTCTTTACCGAATGCCCGTGTCAGCTCCTCCGCAACCTCCTTGACAGAAGTCGCTATACCGCTACCCACGTTAACCACTGTGTTTGGCGATTTTTCGACGAGCAAACCGGCCAGCAACGCATCAGTAACATCGTCAACGTGGACAAAGTCGCGACTTTCCAACCCGTCCTCGAAGAGTGGCAGGACGCTATCGCGGCGGATCTTCGTCGAAAAAATGGACAAAATACCGGTGTAGGGGTTATTCAGCGACTGACGCTCGCCATACACGTTCTGCAAACGGAATATCGTGTAATCAATGCCCATTGACTGACAGCCAATACGAACAAGATCTTCCTGAGCATATTTAGTCGCCGCATAAAACGAAGACGGCGCAATCAGATCTGACTCCGACGTAGGCACCAACTGAAGCGGGGCACCCGTCGAAGGGCACAATGGCTCCCACTTTGATTGGCTCAAAGCCTCTGCCGAACGCGCTAGAGGTGAGACTCGCTGGTTGGTAACGGGGTTGATATAGGCACCTTCACCGTAAACCGATCGGCTCGACGACAAAACAATTCGCGTGACTTGATGGCTAGGCAATTTACCCAGCACGTCAAACATCAGCGCAGTGCCTTGCGAATTCACCTCATTATAACGGGCGATCTCATACATCGATTGGCCAGTGCCGGTCTCGGCGGCGAGATGGACGATACCATCGACACCGTCCAGCGCCTTTATCCAGTCTTCTCTGGACGTGACGCTTCCACGGATGAATTCGACACCGTCATGACTGAGCCAATCGAGATCAGCGGGGACCTGGCCATGCACCTGAACGGTCAAAGGATCAAGAATCCTGACAGCGTGATTGGTGCTCAGCAACTTTGGAACAAGGTGCGAACCTATGAATCCTGCGCCGCCGGTGATGAGAATTTTTTTCATGATGGTACCTTTAGAAATCGACAGTGAAACAGTTTCCTACGCTCGCATCCCACCTACGGATTGTATTATGCGCCTTGCGCCGCTTCCTTTGTTTGATGGATGAGCCGCAGATTTGCAAAAACATAAAGCGAAAAACAGATGAACAACTGAAACAGGGTGGGGAGTAAAAAAAACATGTCATAGAATATTGAAAAAACCAGAATCTGGAAAGCAACCGAATAGGCAAAAATCCCCCAAGGCTTGCCCTTCAGCGAGGCATTATAAATGCAGCAACACACTAACTGAATAATGGCAACGAAGATGAAACCACCCATCGCCCCCACATCCGATACGAAGCCAGCATAAATAGTTGAAGTATTCAAATTTCTATCAACGAAGGTAAAAAGATCGTTTCTGGCATCCAACCCAAAAAAATCCCTCACGATCGAAGGCAGCATGTTGGACATCGAGTACGAAAACGACCAGGCCGGCGTAACGATATCGATATTATGAAAAAAGTTACTTAACCCCGCAGTTAAATAAACATAAAACCAAAGAAAACCGCTAGGTAGAGCATCGAATACTGCTGCCGACCTACCAGAAACCAGATAGGAAAATGGATTGGATGTTTGTCGCATATCCCCAAGATAGCCAAACACGACAACCACAGAGAGAGCCACCAGAACCAGGCTTAATATCTTTTTATAAGACACCTTGGTCAGCAAAAGGGAGACGCACACTATCTGGATCAATCCACTTAGCAGAATCCCGCGCCCTAACATGAGTACAGGCCAAAACAGTAACAGCGCAACAAACAATGCCAGCGATTTTGACTTGGTTCTTATTGACAGATAAGTCGCCATAGACAGTACTTGCAAGTAGCAAGCGTTCATCACACCATGGAGCGACGGCACGCCAAACTCTGTATACAACTTATCGATACCGACAAGCCGCCAATAAAGTGGCACACCACCCGAATAATAAATTTCAAAAAGGGTTCCTACAACCCAAAGAGCAAACAAAACACGAAAAAAACGACTGACCACTCGTGTATAGAATTCGGCCCTTTCGAGACTTACCGACTCAGTACTTTTTCGGTTCTTCAACAACACATACAGTAAAAAAATACTTACCATATTCATCAATATAACCATCAGCCCTACTACTGATGGGGCGACCAAATTGCTGGTCAACCCCAAAAAATACAGCAGCAAGACCAAAGACCACATGGATATATAAACAAATGCGGGATTTAGCATAAATTATACGTTCCGCTTTATAGCATTCTTCAGCTTTGGAAGAAGCTCAGAAACAAACTTAAAGACCAGTGAATTATTCAGTACTTTAAACATGACATTGGTCAAAAATCTCTTGTTACCGGCCGAGTACTTCAAAAACAAAGGGTGCAATGTCTCTACATTCGCTTTATTTTTCTTGACTACTTGCCGGAAGAGCTCACCCAGCAGATAACGGTAGCCTCCCTGCTGACAGGCTTCATGAAGAAGCGGGTCACCTGCATAACGTTGCGATATGACATCTAACGTCAACAAGGATTCTGCGAGCAGTTCAAATGTTCTGTCACTCGCTCCGAGACCATGCTTACGGTACTTTCCATAAACACCCTCGAGCTCGCGAACTTCACCACGCAGGGCAACTTCGATATTGAAGATCCAATCCGAGACCATAGGAATAAGTGGATCGAAGCCATGTGCTGGACATGCCGAACGTCTCACCATTACAGACGAAGCACCTGGTATACCGCCCTTGGCAATCAAGTCGTAAGCATTATGGATCTTTTCTTTTTCGGTGGTATTGGTCCGAAAAATAAGACTTCCATCAGCATGATTGAAGATATCGACGGGATGATACGAAAGAACTACATTCGGATCTTCAAACTGTGCCACCTGAGCGGTAATTTTTCCTGGCAGAAATAGATCATCGCCACCAAGGATCGCCACCAGATCACCCGTGCAAGCAAAAAAAGCAGCATTTGAATTACCGGTGATCCCAATATTTTTTTCATTCAAAACAGGCACCACTGTATCAGGGTACCGGCGTTGAAAATCCAATATAACGTCCTGCGTTCCATCGGTCGACGCGTCGTCAGCAACCACAACTTCAAGATTTTTATAATCTTGTGAAAGTACGCTTTCAATAGTTTCTGCAATCAAGTGACATTGATTGTAGGTTATGATCATCACAGAAACTTTTGGATTATAAATATTCAACTTCGCGCCTCAATAAGCAAAAATAATCAAGCATCCAACTACGGTCAGCCAATTAACGTCTCAGGCTTCATCCTTTTGAGTGCGCCAGTAACAAAAAAAATCATCACAAACCAGTAGATTGCATAATTTAAAGCATGAGCGAGGGACACGCCCTCCAACCCCATATACTTCGTCAGTATCACCGTTAACGCATAGAAACTTATCGCGGAGAAAACTTCAGAAGCAATGAACAGCTTAAACATCGCCTTACCAAGCATCACATACGCCAGTATCCAGCTGCCGATTTTCAGAGTATCGCCAACAAGTTGCCAAGCAAACAGACTCCTCATGGGCAGGAAGTCAGCTGTAAACAAAACCTGGATAATAAAATCACGCAGCACATACATCAGAAGCCCGCAAACGGCTGCGCACGGCAGAATAAATTTGTAGCCTTGGAGTATTTCGTCCTTAATCTCCGACTGATGGGTTAACTCAGATAGTTTGGGCAGGTAGTAGACACTTAACGTGGTCGTCACAAGCATTAGATAAGCCGCACTTAATCGCCACATAGCCTCCCAGTAACCTGCGGCCTCCCAACCCAAAGTAGCGCCCAAATGGTTACGCACCAAAATATGACTGACCGGGACGCAAACTGCTGAAGTAAGGGCCATCGCTGTAAATTTAAAAAAGTTCTTTGCAACCTCTTTATCCACTCGCCCATACATATAGGCCAAACGAAACCAAGGTGCCCTGCAACAAATCATTAGTGTAACAAAAAAGCTAATTGACTGATAAATGGCCAACGCTATCAATGCACCATAAAGCCCCGAAAATATTGACAGGACCGTGGTCACCACGAATGCAAATAAACTACCAGCAATGTTTGCAGCCACGTAACGAACAAGGTCTTTCTTACCATTAAGTATGGCAAGTAAAAGTGTATTCAGGGTGAAGAATACCAACGTGGCTGCAAACCATCTGAGAACGCCCGCGAACTCCTTGTTCTTCAGTATCCAACCAGCAAGGTCCGCGCTAAAAACAAATATAACAACACTGGATAGTAACGAACCGGTGATGGCGATAGTGCCCGCACTGCGCCAGACGGCTTGCTGCTTTTCCTCACTATAGTGATACTCGGCTGTGTACTTGGTAACGCCAGTATTGATCGCACCACTGGCAAACGTGGTTATCATCTGTATGGCATTCTGAAACTGACCAAGCGCAGCGTAGCCGACAGGACCGACATAAATTGCCAGTACTTTATTGATCCCAAGCAAAGTGAGCATTTTGACGAGAACAGCAATTCCGTTCAGCAGGCTCGTTTTTATCAGTGTCATTATCCTTCAACCATTACCGTTGAAACTATTGCAAGCACTAATTACTTTCGCTGCATCATCCAGAGTCATCGTTGGTCCGATTGGCAGGCTCAATACTTGCTCATGAATGGCTTCAGTAACAGGAAAGGACATCTCATTCCAGTCTTTATAAGCTTGCTGCTTGTGAGGCGGAATAGGGTAATGGATTAGTGTTTGAATACCGGAGGCGGCCAAGTGCTTCTGCAATTGGTCACGTTTTTCCGAACGAACCACAAAAAGATGCCAAACATGACTCTGCAGATTCAGCGGCGACACTTCCTTGCTGAGAGGCAATTGAATCAGGTTATTGTTGATGCCCGTCATGTAGAGTTCTGCTATTGCTCTGCGCTTTTGAATATCTTCTGACAGGTATTTCAGCTTTACACTTAACATCGCTGCCTGGATCTCATCCAGACGACTATTCACACCTTGGAAAATATTTTTATATTTTTCGTGTGATCCATAATTGCGCAGTGCTTTTACAACTCGCGCCAATTCCGGATCGTTGGTTGTGATGGCACCTGCATCTCCAAGCGCCCCCAGGTTCTTCCCTGGGTAAAAACTAAACCCGGATGCATCACCCCAACTACCGGCGATTTTCCCGTCAATACTAGCACCGTGCGCCTGAGCAGAATCTTCCAGCACCAACAGGCCATGGTCTTTCGCAATACTCATGATCGCTGGCATATCAGCCAACTGTCCATACAGGTGGACTGGAATAACCGCCTTGGTTTTTGGACCAATGGCGGCCTTGATAAGGGCAGGAGAAATATTCAACGACTCATCTGGCTCAACCAAAACGGGTATCAGGCCATTTTCAGTGACGGCCAGAATACTGGCGATGTAGGTATTGGCAGGGACGATCACTTCATCGCCAACATTCAACTTACCGAGAATTTTCCAGGCTCTCAAGGTGAGTGTGAGCGCATCCAGACCATTCGCTACGCCGAAGCAAAACTCCGCGCCACAGGCAGCAGCAAATTCTGTTTCGAACTGCTCCAACTCTTTACCCTGAATATACCAACCAGAATCAATGACTCTCGCACAGGCAGCCTTGAGTTCATCAGCGTAGGCTGCGTTCACATCTTTCAAACTTAAAAACTCAATCATCAGGTCACCTGTTTTTTCGTCTTACTAAAACCCATGGCAAATTTTTTCGATGCCTGGATTCCGATCAATTCGCGCTATTCGTTACCATCTGGCTTGCTACAACACTTACAAACTCTTCATAGTCGCGTATATAGTCCGACTCGTCATATTCCTGACTGGCAAAGACGACCAATACACAGTCCTCACTAAAATCATGCATCTCTCGCCAAATGAGATTATTAATAAGAACCCCTTTCGTTGGCGAGTCCAGCCAGACTTCTTCTTTAGAGACGCCGTTATCCATCAGCATGCGGCACTTTCCTGCCACGCAGACGGCTAGTTGTCGCAACTGTTTGTGCGCATGAAATCCACGACTGACATCTGGCAGGGTGCCGAAAATATAATAGACACGCTTTATTTCAAACGGAATTTGTCCGCCCTGCTCCAGCGCAATCAAGCTTCCACGATTGTCGCCTATCACATCCAATTCGATTAGCTGCGTCGTGCCTGCTTCGTAAAAAGTCGGCAAATCCGCATCATTCAAAGCGTTCGCCTGCTTGTCTTTTTCACTCACGATGAAGTCGAGGCCTTCCGGCCACGTTATGCCGATATCGGGATCGTCCCAGCGGATACTGCGCTCGGACTCCTTGGAGTAGACATCTGTCGTTTTGTAAAGAAAGTGAGTGTCATCCTCAAGCGCCACAAACCCGTGAGCAAACCCCTCAGGAATCCACAACATTTTATGGTTGTCCGCACTCAATTCGACGCCAACCCATTGACCATAGGTAGGGGATCCCTTTCGAATATCAACGGCCACATCGTACGCAGCGCCGGAAACAACTCTGACCAGTTTCCCCTGGGCATGAGGTGACAACTGATAGTGCAGCCCTCTAAGTACGCCCTTTTGAGAGCAAGAATGATTATCCTGAATAAAACTTCTCGGCACGGGTAATCCCGACTGAGACAGCGCTTCATGAAAACGCGGCTCGTTGAAACTTTCAGCAAACCAGCCGCGATCATCTCTAAAAACCGTTGGTTCTATTATAATTACTTCCTGTAAATCGGTTTTTAGTACTTTCATGTAGTTACACCTTAAACGGCAGTGAAATTTCCTGCCGACAATGACTTATAAACAACTTAAAGGCACAATTTTCATGGCCTCTGCAACGCTTATTAAAAACAGCGTTGCTGCGATTGCATATCACGTAAGCGATACTTTTCGCGACTCATCCAAGCGATACAGAGTAAACGCAAAAAGCACACCAAGCATCAGCCCCAGTACCAGTGCCAGAGAGATCACTAACGCTTTCTTTGGCTTGACTGCGCTTAGCGGCGTTTCGACATTACCGTCATACCGGAACAATCTAAAATCTTTCGACACGACCGCCAACTTATCGTAGAAGCTCTTCTTGGCTTGAAGATTACGTAATTCTTTGATGTACGCGTCGTTAGACGATCTGCTTTCGAGATTCTTTATCTCCGCATTGAGTGCTTCCGCACCTCTCAGGAAACTCACTTCACCGTCCATTTTCCCAGCCATTGCAGTCGGCGCTGCGCCAAATATCACAGTTGGTTTTTGCAGACCAGCTGCCTTAGCGACACTGAGTGCCTCCCGTAATTTGACGATGGTATCCCCACGCGAAAACTCACCTGTTTCACGTCGAGTATCTATTTCCTGACTAATGCCCCGGGAGCGAACCTTAGCCTCATAAGATACGTTTTTTGTGATTTCATCAGCGGCCAATAGCGCGGCTTTTTCTATGTAGCTCTTCACCCACTCAACAGCTTGTTGAGGGCTGGTAGTTTGAACGATCACAGAAAACCGGCCTGCCTCATCAGCAGTCACTGGATTAACCTGAAACTTTTTTGAGAACTCCGCGTACAAGGCGTCTTGTGGCCGAGTCTTTTGATCATCGCTCAGCGATGACAGGTATACCTCAGAGAAAAATTCTTGACGCAACGATTCGGATTGGAGGTTCCGCAAAAATAAGCGGTAGGCATCTCCAATTGAATAGGGAGTAAGTTCGTTTTTTGCGGTGCGCCCAGTATTCAGATCCGCAATATCACTCTGGGTAGGAGGCACCAAATAGGCTTTGGCTTCATAAACACGCTCACTCAAGAACGCATACATTAGACCCAAAACACCAGCGATCAATGTGACGGCAATAATTACCCACACGCGGCTCCAGAGCCCACGTGCTATCGAAAAAATATCAATGTCATCTTGGTATTGATTATTTGTTGCATCACTTCGCATGGTCTTTGAGCCTTGTTTTCATCTGTTTACATCTAACAGGAGGTCGCTGCATTACGGTCTTTTGCCCAACTGTTTCGCACGGACGCATCGTCCATCGCGTTGAAATTGAACCCGAGCATGACAGAGCGCTGCCCCCGTCACGGCAATATGGAATCTCAATTTAGCAATTTAGCAATTTAGCCAGGTACTGGCCGTACCCTGTCTTTTTGAGTCGGTCAGCTTGCTCTGCCAGCTGTGTCCTGTCGATCCAGCCATTCGTGAAGGCAATCTCTTCCAGACAAGCCACTTTAAGGCCTTGACGTTGCTCAATAGTATGAACGAAGTGACTGGCTTCCAGCAGCGAATCGTGGGTACCTGTGTCTAGCCAGGCGAAGCCGCGACCCAGCATTTCGACATTCAGGCTCTTACGCGAGAGGTAAGCACGGTTCACATCAGTGATTTCCAGTTCACCACGTTCGGACGGCTGGATACCCTTGGCAATTTCTACAACATCATTGTCGTAGAAATACAGTCCGGTTACCGCGTAGTTGGATTTAGGCTTCAGCGGCTTCTCTTCAATACTCAGCGCGCGACCCGTTGCATCGAACTCGACCACACCGAACCGCTCAGGGTCGGAAACGTGATAGCCAAAAACAGTAGCACCCACCTGCTGAGAGCTAGCGGAACGCAGGTTATCGGAGAAGTGCTGACCGTAGAAAATATTGTCACCCAGGATCAAGCAGCACGGATCCTTGCCAATGAACTCTTCACCAATAATAAACGCTTGAGCCAGGCCGTCAGGACTTGGCTGCTCGGCGTAGGTCAACTTGATCCCGTAGATGCTGCCATCACCCAACAGCTTGCGGAAACAAGGTAAGTCTTCAGGCGTGGAGATGATCAGAATCTCTCGCATCCCTGCCAACATCAATACCGACAGCGGGTAGAAGATCATCGGCTTGTCGTAGATGGGCAGCATCTGTTTGGACACGCCGAGAGTCAACGGGTGCAAACGAGTGCCCGAGCCGCCGGCCAGGATGATACCTTTACGATTTGTCGTGGTCATTTATTCAGGACTTCCCTAAGCATTCGGGTTACACCACATTGCCAATCCGGCAAGTGTAGAGAAAAATTGTCACGCAGCTTCTGAGTATTCAATCGTGAATTCAGAGGTCGACGCGCAGGTGTTGGATAAGCGGTCGTGGCAATGGGATTGATCGCGGTGACGGCCAACGTTTCGCCATTGGCCTTGGCGAAGTCAATGACATAACTCGCATAGCCATGCCACGACACCTCGCCACTAGCGGCCAGATGATACAAGCCTGCCAGTTCAGGACGTTGCATGACCTGCTGGATTGCCAAAGCTGTCACGTCTGCGATCAGATCGGCCCCCGTGGGTGCGCCAACCTGATCGGCAATAACGTTCAGCGTTTCGCGATCCAAAGCCAATCGCAGCATTGTCTTGGCAAAGTTGTTGCCACGAGCGCCGTAGACCCAACTGGTGCGAAAGATCAAATGCTTACAGCCAGACGCAATGATCGCCTGTTCACCCGCCAGTTTGCTGGCGCCGTAGTGATTCACTGGCGCAACCGCATCAGACTCTTGCCAAGGCGATGTACCCTGCCCATCGAAGACGTAGTCGGTCGAATAGTGGATCAACCACGCCCCCAAGGTAGCGGCTTCCTCAGCCATGACTTGACTCGCCTGGCTATTCACACGATCCGCCAGCTCAGTCTCGGACTCAGCTTTATCGACAGCCGTGTAAGCCGCAGCATTGACGATAACATCAGGCTTGACCTGACGAATCGTTGCGCGTAATGCATCAGGGTCAGACAGATCACCGCACAAACCGTCAACGCTGTGACGATCAAGCGCAATCAAATCACCGAGTGGCGCCAAGGAGCGTTGCAGCTCCCAGCCTACCTGGCCATTTTTTCCCAGGAGCAGGATCTTCATGCTTTGCTCGAAGAACGATCCGCGTAATTCTGGTCTATCCACTGCTGGTAGCTACCGCTTTTCACATGCGCTACCCATTCAGTGTTACTGAGGTACCACTCGACGGTCTTGCGAATACCGGTTTCAAATGTTTCTTCCGGCGTCCAGCCTAGCTCGCGCTGAATTTTGCTGGCATCAATCGCGTAACGCTGATCGTGGCCCGGGCGATCCTGGACATAGGTGATCAGACTAGCGTGCGGGCGATGGGCAGAATCCGGGCGCAATTCGTCAAGCAAAGCGCAAAGTGTGTGTACGACTTCGATGTTTTGCTTTTCGTTATGACCACCGATGTTGTACGTCTCGCCAATAACACCATCAGTCACAACTTTGTACAAAGCACGGGCGTGGTCTTCGACATAAAGCCAATCGCGAACCTGGTTGCCTTTGCCGTAAACCGGCAACGGCTTGCCTTCCAGCGCATTGAGGATGATCAGCGGGATCAGCTTTTCGGGGAAATGGCACGGACCGTAGTTGTTTGAACAGTTGGTGACCAATGTCGGAAGGCCGTAGGTCCGGCTCCAGGCACGAACCAGATGGTCAGAGCTTGCCTTACTGGCGGAATAAGGTGAACTCGGTTGATACGGCGTAGTTTCGGTGAACAGGTCTTCCGGACCTTCCAGGTCTCCGTAAACCTCATCAGTGGAAATGTGGTGGAAGCGGAAATTGGCTTTGCGCCCATTGTCCAGTGCAGCCCAGTAGTGGCGTGCGGCTTCCAGCAGGGTGTAAGTGCCGATGATGTTCGTCTGGATAAATTCCGATGGCCCCGAAATCGAGCGGTCAACGTGCGACTCTGCGGCCAAGTGCATGATGGCATCTGGTTGGTGTTCACGCAGAACGCGGTCGACTTGATCACGATCGCAGATGTCGACGCGCTCGAACACATAGCGTTCGTTCTGGCTAACTTCGGCCAATGACTCGAGGTTACCGGCGTAAGTCAGCTTATCGACGTTAACCACGGAGTCGGCAGTATTGGAGATGATATGACGGATGACTGCCGAGCCGATGAACCCGGCGCCGCCGGTTACTAGAATTTTCACGCGAAAACACACCCTTTGAGTTACTGACAGGGCCGTCAACCGAGCGCTGCCTAATCCATGAATGCAAAAGCCGTCTTCTAAGCTGAGGCTTCTGACAGTGTCAGTCTGTACCGATGCAGGACAGTGCCATTATCGGACAAGCGCAGCATTTTACAGCTTAATGACGCTTTTACTAATGGATATAGACAAGCTGTGAAGCGAATTCTTGATGCGCCTGAGGTTTTCGTGATCAGACAAGACGCTTGCGGGAAGATCTGGACGCCCGCCCCAGAAACCACCCTAGAATAGGCCCAATCAGCATACCAAACAGCAGCGCAAGAACCATGACCAGCGATACTGGCATTTGCGGAACTGACCAGCCGAGGAACAGCAATGAAACCGACTGCTGATTTTCAAGCATGAAAGCCAGAACTGCCAAAATCAGCAACAGGACAACTATTGCGAGTAGTACGCGCTTGAGGTTACGCATGCGCCGATCCTTTATTCATGAAGGCCAAAACCCTCCTCCTCTTCCTCATTGACCCGATCGCGCAACTCCTTCCCCGGCTTGAAATGCGGAACGAACTTACCGTCGAGGCTGACGGACTGGCCGGTTTTTGGATTGCGACCTACGCGTGGTGCACGGTAGTGCAAGGAGAAGCTGCCAAACCCACGGATCTCGATACGATCCCCTGTGGCGAGGCATTGGGACATTTGCTCAAGCATGGTCTTGATGGCCAGCTCCACATCCTTGGATGAGAGCAGCCCTTGATGGGTGACAATTCGTTCGATCAACTCCGACTTCGTCATATTTTTCCCTTCTTTTTCAAGCAGCTAGGAAAAGCGCTTCAAAGGTTTTAGCATGCTCGAAAGAATTTGAACAGCCCGAGTTTTCACATATATTTTCAAGCCCCGGGGATGCCATATAAACCCCGGCTCCCCGATATAGCCCTCACTCAGCGACAGATAACCAACATGGTCCGCGTCAGGTAGCCCGCCGGATTGAAACCAAAAGGGAATTCATCCTCGTCCTTGGCGTCATCAGACCTTGCGACGACCTTATACCCTGCCGCCTTACACTCCCTATCCGCACGCTTGCGACACTTTTCCCACCCGGACCCCAGCCCGGAACAGTCAATCTCAATACCACTGACCCCGCGCACGACATGAGTCTTGGCATTAGTGGTACAACCCGCCAATGTCAGTACTGCTATTACGACAATGAGCTTGTTCATTCACTTCCTTATGCCGGGCGGCTTGCCCGACTGTCGTTCACTTCAGGCTAAAGGTTAGCTGCAAACAAACGATTGATCCGATTAAAGAAAGAGACAACTTATCGGGGATATTGGTTTCACAATCCTTGCAGCCAAAAAGCATCGGCGAGACCACCAAATCGCAGGCACAAAAAAGGGCGACCGAAGTCGCCCTTTTTCTATGGTCTGACAGAACTTAGTTCTGTTTTTCCATTTGTGCACGCAACAGGTCGCCCAGAGTGGTAGGACCAGCAGCGACGTCAGCAGCAGGCTTGTCTTTCAAGCTCTGGATTGCTTCTTTCTCTTCAGCATCGTCTTTCGACTTGATGGAGAGCTGGATTACACGGCTCTTGCGGTCAACGCTGATGATCTTGGCTTCTACTTCCTGGCCTTCTTTCAGAACGTTGCGCGCGTCTTCAACGCGGTCACGGCTGATTTCGGAGGCTTTCAGAGTCGCTTCGATATCGTCGGCCAGAGTGATGATGGCGCCTTTAGCGTCAACTTCTTTCACGATGCCTTTAACGATTGCGCCTTTGTCGTTCTCTTGAACGTACTCGGAGAACGGATCGCTTTCCAGTTGCTTGATACCCAGGGAGATACGCTCGCGCTCTGGGTCAACCGACAGGATAACGGTGTCCAGCTCGTCGCCCTTCTTGAAGCGGCGAACGGCTTCTTCGCCCACTTCGTTCCAGGAGATGTCGGACAGGTGAACCAGACCGTCGATGCCACCGTCCAGACCAATGAAGATACCGAAATCGGTGATCGACTTGATGGTGCCGGAGATTTTATCGCCCTTGTTGAACTGGCCAGAGAAATCTTCCCATGGGTTAGATTTGCACTGCTTGATGCCGAGGGAGATACGACGACGCTCTTCGTCGATGTCCAGAACCATAACTTCCACTTCGTCGCCGACTTGTACGACTTTCGAAGGGTGGATGTTCTTGTTGGTCCAGTCCATTTCGGAAACGTGTACCAGGCCTTCAACGCCTTCTTCCAGCTCAGCGAAGCAGCCGTAGTCGGTCAGGTTGGTTACACGAGCGGTAACGCGAGTGCTTTCTGGGTAACGGGCTTTAATAGCAACCCATGGATCTTCGCCCAGTTGCTTCAGGCCCAGGGAAACACGATTGCGTTCGCGATCGTACTTCAGAACCTTGACATCGATCTCGTCGCCAACGTTGACGATTTCGGAAGGATGCTTGATACGCTTCCAAGCCATGTCGGTAATGTGCAGCAGGCCATCGACGCCACCCAGATCGACGAATGCGCCGTAATCGGTGAGGTTTTTGACGATACCTTTGACTTGCTGACCTTCCTGCAGGGATTCCAGCAGAGCTTCACGCTCGGCGGAGTTCTCGGCTTCGAGGACGCTGCGACGGGAAACGACAACGTTGTTGCGTTTCTGGTCGAGTTTGATGACCTTGAATTCCAGCTCTTTGCCTTCCAGGTGCGTAGTATCGCGCACAGGACGGACGTCAACCAGAGAACCTGGCAGGAACGCACGGATGCCGTTAACGTCGACAGTGAAGCCGCCTTTAACCTTACCGTTGATAACGCCCTTGACCACTTCTTCGGCTGCGAAGGCTGCTTCCAGAACAATCCAGCATTCAGCGCGCTTGGCTTTTTCACGGGACAGCTTGGTTTCACCAAAGCCGTCTTCAACCGAGTCCAGAGCAACGTGAACTTCGTCACCGACGTTGATGTTCAGTTCGCCAGCGTCGTTGTAGAACTGCTCAAGCGGGATGAGTGCTTCAGACTTCAGGCCAGCGTGAACGGTTACCCAGCGAGCTTGGTAATCGATATCAACGATAACACCGGTGATGATGGAGCCTGCCTGAAGGTTCAGGGTTTTTAGGCTTTCTTCAAAGAGTTCCGCAAAGCTTTCGCTCATTTTAATTCCTGTTGATGAGGGCGAAGACTACGCCCATCTCCACACCCCAGACGGTATGGGTTAGTTTCATTTAAAAGAAGCCACCGCAGGACTATGACTGGTCCCCCGCGGCCTTCTTGGTCACCCGGCGATATCGCGAATGGCGATCTCGCTCATGATGCGTTCCAACACCTGATCAATGGACAATTCCGTGGAATCCAGCTGTATGGCGTCAGCCGCCGGTTTGAGCGGGGCTACCGCTCGCTGGGTGTCACGCTCATCGCGGACACGTATCTCATCTAGCAGACTCGACAGACTAACACCATCGACTTTGCCCTTCAACTGCAAGTATCGACGGCGCGCACGCTCCTCGGCACTGGCAGTGAGGAATATCTTCAAGGGCGCGTCCGGAAAAACCACCGTGCCCATATCCCGGCCATCGGCTACCAGCCCCGGCATTTCCTGGAAAGCACGCTGGCGCTGCAGCAGCGCCTCGCGTACGGCAGGCAATGCCGCAACCTGGGATGCGCCGGCGCCGACACTTTCAGTACGAATCACATCACTGACTTCGTCGCCTTCCAGAATGATTCGCTGCAGTTGACCGTCCGTCGCAGCGATGAACTGCACGTCCAGATGTGCCGCGAGCGCCTTCAGCAATTCTTCATTGGTCAGATCAACACCATGATTGTGCGCAGCGAACGCCAGCAAACGGTACAGCGCACCGGAATCCAGCAGATTCCAGCCCAGACGTTTCGCCAGAATCCCGGCGATCGTGCCTTTACCGGAACCGCTCGGGCCATCGATGGTAATGACTGGCGACTTGTTGATCACGACTGAGCCTCTTCAGCAACCCGGATACCGACCTGCGCGCACAGCGTAAGGAAGTTCGGGAACGACGTCGCGACGTTGGCGCAATCGTGGATGCGGATCGGTGCAGTCGCGCGCAGCGATGCAACGCTGAACGCCATGGCAATCCGGTGATCGCCATGACCATGCACTTCGCCGCCGCCGATCTGGCCGCCGTCGATGATGATGCCATCCGGGGTCGGCTCGCATTTGACGCCCAGCGCCAGCAAGCCATCGGCCATGACCTGGATCCGGTCCGACTCTTTGACCCGCAGCTCTTCGGCACCACGCAACACCGTGCGCCCTTCGGCACAGGCCGCGGCCACGAACAGCACCGGGAATTCGTCGATGGCCAGTGGAACCAGGGCCTCGGGAATCTCGATACCTTTAAGTTTAGCTGCACGTACGCGCAAGTCCGCGACCGGTTCGCCGCCGACTTCACGCTGGTTTTCCAGGGTGATATCGCCGCCCATCAGGCGCAGGATGTCGATCACGCCGGTACGGGTCGGATTGATGCCGACGTGTTCGAGCACCAGCTCAGAACCTTCAGCGATCGATGCGGCCACCAGGAAGAACGCGGAGGACGAGATGTCGCCCGGCACTTCGATGTGGGTCGCGGTCAGCTTGTGCCCGGACTCGACCGATGCAGTCGCACCGCTGACACTGACCGGATAACCAAAACCTTGCAACATGCGCTCGGTGTGGTCGCGCGTCGGGGCAGGCTCGGTAACGGTGGTCTTGCCTTCAGCGTACAGACCCGCCAGCAGCAGGCAGGATTTAACCTGGGCACTGGCCATTGGCATGGTGTAGGTCAAGCCCTTGAGCGTGTGGCCGCCACGAATGATCATCGGTGGACGACCTTCAGCAGCGGTCTCGATCACGGCACCCATTTCACGCAGCGGATTGGCCACGCGATTCATCGGGCGTTTGGACAGCGAAGCGTCACCGGTCAGGGTGCTGTCGAAGTTCTGCGCAGCCAACAGGCCAGACAGCAGACGCATCGAAGTACCGGAGTTACCCAGATAGATCGGGCCGGGTGCCGGCTTCAAGCCATGCAGGCCGACACCGTGGATGGTCACACGACCATGATGCGGACCTTCGATCACAACACCCATGTCACGGAAGGCTTGCAGGGTCGCCAGAGCGTCTTCGCCCTCGAGGAAGCCTTCGACTTCGGTGACGCCTTCGGCCAGGGAGCCAAGCATGATCGAACGGTGGGAAATCGATTTATCGCCCGGTACACGAATCCGCCCAGTCAGGCGGCCACCAGGTTGTGCCAGGAAAATCAGGTCGTTGGAGTTCATAGCGTCCACATAGGCCCGGCGGGCCAGGATTTTACTGAAATGCTCGCGGGCAACCCGGGCGCGCGTGAACACGCCCAACAATTGGTGCCCATCCCCTGCATCGACCGCGTCGCGCAAGGCGTCGAGGTCGCTGCGAAATGTATCGAGTGTGCGCAGGACAGCTTCGCGGTTAGCGAGGAAGATGTCGTGCCACATGACCGGATCGCTTCCCGCAATTCTTGTGAAATCGCGGAAACCGCCGGCAGCGTAACGGAAGATCTCAAGGTTTTCATTGCGCTTGGCCAACGAATCGACCAAACCGAACGCCAACAGGTGCGGCAAATGACTGGTCGCCGCCAACACTTCATCGTGGCGCTCGACCTGCATGTGTTCGACATCGGCGCCCAATTCGCGCCACAGACGGTCGACCACCGCCAGCGCGGCCGGATCGGTTTGATCCAGCGGCGTCAGAATCACTTTATGACGACGGAACAGCTCGGCGTTGGAGGCTTCCACCCCGCTCTGCTCGGAACCGGCAATCGGATGCCCCGGCACAAAGCGCGACGGCAGGCCGCCAAACGCTTCGGTTGCCGCACGGACGACATTGCCTTTGGCGCTACCGACGTCGGTCAGAATCGCCGATCCGAGATCCATTGCCGCCAAGCGTGCCAGCATCTTTTCCATGGCCAGGATCGGAATGGCCAGTTGAATCACGTCAGCGCCCTGGCAAGCAGCGACCAGGTCTTCTTCGCAGCGATCCACCACGCCCAACTCGACCGCCAGCTTGCGCGACTGCGGATCCAGGTCAACCCCGACCACTTCGCGGCACAGGCCGCTTTCACGCATGCCCTTGGCGAACGAACCACCGATCAATCCCAGACCGACCACCACCAGGCGACCGATCATAGGTGCAGCAGATTGCAGTGCAGTGACATCAACCACGAGCCAGAACCTTGGTCAGCGCCTCTAGGAAGCGGCTGTTTTCCGCCGGCAAACCGATCGTGACACGCAGGTGGTTCGGCATGCCGTAGTTGCCCACCGGACGCACGATCACGCCTTCGCGCAACAGCCCCTGGAACACCGGTGCAGCCACGCGACCGAGATCGACGCAGATGAAGTTGCCCTTGGACGGGATCCAACTCAGCCCCAACTCACGAAAACCGGCTTCCAGTTGCAGCATGCCGGACTCGTTCAGGCGACGGCTTTGCGCCAGGTAGTCGACGTCTTGCAGCGCAGCGCATGCAGCGGCCAAGGCCAAACTGTTAACGTTGAACGGCTGACGCACACGGTTCAGGACGTCCGCGACCACGGCGGTGGACAAGCCATAGCCGACCCGCAATGCCGCCAGGCCATAGGCCTTGGAGAACGTACGAGAAACCAGCAGGTTCGGATAAGCCGCCAGATAATCCAGGCCATCCGGCAAGTCGCTGCCCTCGGCGTATTCGATGTAGGCCTCGTCCAGCACGACCAGCACATGCGCCGGAACATCCTGCAGGAATTCGTCCAGTGCCTCGGCATCGAACCAGGTTCCGGTCGGGTTGTTCGGGTTGGCAATGAAGACCACGCGAGTGTCGGCATCGATCGCCGCCAGCATGCCCGACAGGTCATGCCCCCAGTCTTTGGCCGGAATCACTTTGGCCTGGGCACCGACGGCCTGGGTCACGATCGGATAGACCGCAAACGCATGCTCACTGAACACGGCATTGAGGCCCGGCGCCAGATAGGCACGCGCGACCAGCTCCAGAATGTCGTTGGAGCCATTGCCCAGCGTCACTTGATTCAGTTCGACGCGGCACTGCTCGGCCAACAGGGTCTTGAGCGCAAAACCATTGCCGTCTGGATAACGGGTCAGCTCGGCCAGCGCATTCTGAATCGCCGTCAGCGCCTTGGGACTCGCGCCCAACGGGTTTTCATTACTGGCCAGTTTGACGATGCTCGCCGGATCAAGGTCCAGCTCGCGCGCCAGTTCGTCCACAGGCTTGCCCGGGACGTACGGCGAAAGTTGTTGCACGCCCGGCTGTGCCAGGGCGAGGAAGTCATCACTCATTTGCTACCCCTTAGAGAACTGCTTTCGGGTAGGAACCCAGCACTTTGAGTGCCACTGCTTCCTGACTGATCTTTTCCAGCACACCTTTGACCAATGGATCGCGATGGTGGCCGACGAAGTCGATGAAGAACACGTAGGTCCATTTACCGCTGCGCGACGGACGCGTCTCGATGCGCGTCAGGTCGATACCGTTGTCGTGGAACGGCACCAGCAACTCGTGAAGCGCGCCCGGTTTGTTGCTCATGGAGACGATGATCGAGGTCTTGTCGTCGCCGGTCGGCGGCACTTCCTGGCTGCCGATCATCAGGAATCGCGTGGAGTTATCCGGGCGATCCTCGATTTTCTCGGCCAGACGGGTCAACCCGTACAGACCAGCGGCCATGTCGCCGGCAATCGCCGCCGAGTTCCACTCACCTTTAACCCGCTTGGCCGCTTCGGCGTTGCTGGACACCGCCACGCGCTCGACATTCGGGTAGTGTGCGTCCAGCCACTTGCGGCACTGGGCCAGCGATTGGGCATGGGAATAGATGCGACTGATGCTGTCGGTCTTGGTGTTTTCACCGACCAACAGGTGGTGGTGAATACGCAGCTCGACTTCGCCACAGATCACCATGTCGTGTTCGAGGAAGCTGTCCAGCGTGTGGTTGACCGCGCCCTCGGTGGAGTTCTCCACCGGGACCACGCCAAAGTTCACCGCACCGGCCGCCACTTCGCGGAACACTTCGTCGATCGCCGCCATCGGCTTGCTGATCACCGCGTGGCCGAAGTGCTTCATGGCTGCGGCTTGGGTGAAGGTGCCTTCAGGGCCGAGGTAAGCCACTTTCAACGGCTGCTCGAGCGCCAGGCACGAAGACATGATTTCGCGGAACAACCGCGCCATCTCTTCATTGCCCAGCGGCCCCTGGTTACGCTCCATCACGCGTTTGAGCACCTGGGCTTCACGCTCAGGACGATAGAACACCGGCACTTCGCCTTCGGCCAGCGAGGCCATCTTTACTCGCGCAACTTCCTGGGCGCAGCGTGCGCGCTCACTGATCAGCTCCAGGACTTTTTCGTCCAGGGCATCAATGCGCAGGCGCAGTGCCTTGAGTTCTTGCTCAGACATTAGCCGTGTTCCTTCTCGAACTCTGCCATGTACGAAACCAGTGCGTTGACCGCAACGATGTCGACGGCGTTATAGATGGAGGCGCGCATGCCACCCACGGAACGGTGGCCCTTGAGGTTCAACAGGCCACGCTCGTCGGCACCGGCCAGGAACGGCTTGTCCAGACGGTCGTCAGCCAGACGGAACGGTACGTTCATCCACGAGCGATCCGGCTTGTTGATCGGGTTGCTGTACAAGCCGCTGGCGTCGATGAAGTCATACAGCGTGCGCTGCTTCACTTCATTGAGCTTGCCGATGGCCTCAACACCACCCTGCTCTTTCAGCCACTCGAACACCAGGCCGGACAAGTACCAGGCCAGGGTTGGCGGGGTGTTGTACATCGAGCCGTTATCGGCCGCTACCTTGTAGTTGAGCATGGTCGGGCACAGGGAACGGGCGTGACCGAGCAGGTCTTCACGAACGATGTTGACCACGATGCCGCTCGGGCCGATGTTTTTCTGGGCGCCGGCGTAGATCATGCCGAAGCGCGAAACATCGACTGGACGCGACAGGATGTCCGAGGACATGTCGGCCACCAGCGGAACATCACCAGTTTGCGGAATCCACTGGAATTCCAGGCCGCCGATGGTTTCGTTCGGCGCGTAGTGAACGTAGGCCGCGTCTTTCGACAGGTTCCATTCATTCTGACCGGGAATAGCGAAATAGTCGTAAGGCTTGGCAGTCGCGGCGACATTCACATTGCCGTAGCGCGAAGCTTCTTCGATGGCTTTCTGCGACCAGATACCGGTGTCGATATAGTCGGCAGTACCGTTTTCCGGCAACAGGTTCAGAGGAATCTGAGCAAATTGCTGGCTGGCGCCGCCTTGCAGAAACAGCACTTTATAGTTCGAAGGGATATTCAGCAGATCACGCAGATCCTGCTCGGCCTTGGTGGCAATGGACACGAACTCATCACTGCGATGGCTCATTTCCATGACCGACAGGCCCTTGCCGTGCCAGTCAAGGAGTTCACCCTGAGCGCGCTGCAGGACAGCTTCGGGAAGTGCCGCAGGACCGGCACAGAAGTTATAGGCTCTCTTGCTCACATCCAATCTCGCTCTGATTTGGTGGTAATCACGCAATAAATCACAACATCAATCGACACAGAGTCCCTGCTGAAGCACAGCTTTTGTAGGCGTGAGCCTGCTCGCGAATGCATCACCGCGATGTGTCAGACATACCGCGGCGCCCGTATCGTCGGAACGCCGCCCGGAGCTGGCTCACTCCTACAAGGGACTCCATAGGTGTCGATATTTTCATACGGGACAAACAACAAGGGGGCGAATTCTCATCCGCCCCCTGTTTGTTCGCTTACTCTTGTGGCTCTTCGTCAGCGGCGGCATCGAGTTGCTGATCATCAACAACGTCGTCGATCACGACTTCGCCGATGAACTCTGCACCCTCTTCACCTTCCAGCTCTTCACCTTCGACTTCCGATGGCTCCTGAACCCGCTCCAGACCGACCAGCGTTTCATCGCTGGCCAGCTTGATCAGGGTCACGCCCTGGGTGTTACGACCGAGGCTGGACACTTCGTCGACACGGGTACGAACCAGGGTGCCCTGGTCGGAAATCAGCATGATTTCCTCACCATCGAGCACCTGGACCGCGCCGACCAGTCGGCCGTTACGGTCGTTGCTGACCATGGCGATAACGCCCTGACCGCCACGTTTGTATTCAGGGAACTCAGTGATCGCCGTACGCTTGCCGAAACCACGCGCCGAAGCGGTCAGGATCTGGCTGCCTTCTTCCGGGATCAGCATGGAAATCAGCTTCTGGCCTTCCGGCAGACGCATGCCACGAACACCGCGAGCGGTACGGCCCATGGCGCGAACGTCGGTTTCCTTGAAGCGAGTGACCTTGCCGCCGTCGGAGAACAGCATGACTTCGCGCTCGCCATCGGTGATGGCCGCAGAAATCAGTACGTCACCTTCGTCCAGCTCCAGCGCGATCAGACCCACGCTGCGTTGACGGCTGAAGGATTCCAGCGGGGTCTTCTTCACGGTGCCTTTGGCGGTCGCCATGAAGATGAAGTGACCTTCGGTGTATTCCTCGACCGGCAGCATGGTGGTGATGTATTCATCACTGTCCAGCGGCAGCAGGTTGACCAGCGGACGACCACGAGCAGCGCGGGACGCTTCTGGAATTTCGTAGGTTTTCAGCCAGTACACTTTGCCCTTGCTGGAGAACAGCAGCAGCGTGGTGTGGCTGTTGGCGACCAGCAGGTGAGCGATGTAGTCCTCATCCTTGACGCCGGTGGCCGATTTGCCTTTACCGCCACGACGCTGAGCCTGGTACGCAGCCAATGGCTGGGTCTTGGCGTAGCCACCGTGGGAAATGGTCACGACGCGCTCTTCTTCCGGGATCATGTCACCCAGGGTCAGGTCGAGACGGGCATCGAGGATCTCGGTGCGACGCACATCACCGTATTCGGCGCGGATCACTTCCAGTTCTTCGCGGATCACTTCCATCAGGCGCGTGGCGCTGCTGAGGATGCGGATCAGCTCGCCGATCTGGTTGAGGATCTCTTGATACTCGGCCAGCAGTTTTTCGTGTTCCAGACCGGTCAGACGGTGCAGACGCAGCTCCAGAATGGCTTGCGCCTGTTCTGGCGACAGGAAGTACTTGCCGTCGCGCAGACCGTATTGCGGGTCCAGGGTCTCAGGGCGGCAAGAATCGGCACCAGCGCGTTCAACCATGGCCACTACGGCGGAGGATTCCCAGGCTGTGCTGATCAGCGCTTCCTTGGCTTCCGACGGCGTTGGCGAGGCCTTGATCAGGGCGATGACCGGGTCGATGTTCGACAGGGCAACCGCTTGACCTTCCAGGATGTGACCGCGTTCGCGGGCTTTACGCAGTTCGAACACAGTACGACGGGTAACGACTTCGCGACGGTGACGAACGAAGGCTTCCAGCAGGTCCTTGAGGTTCAGGATCCGTGGGCGGCCGTCGATCAGCGCGACGATGTTGATACCGAACACCGCTTGCAACTGGGTCTGGGCGTAGAGGTTGTTGAGGATCACCTCTGGCACTTCGCCGCGACGCAATTCGATCACAACGCGCATACCGTCCTTGTCGGACTCGTCGCGCAGCTCGGTGATGCCTTCAAGCTTCTTCTCTTTCACCAGCTCGGCGATCTTTTCGATCAGACGGGCTTTGTTGAGCTGGTAAGGGAGTTCGGTAATGACGATCTGCTGACGGCCACCGACCTTGTCGATGTCTTCGATCGTCGAGCGGGCACGCATGTAAATGCGGCCGCGACCGGTGCGGTAGGCTTCGATGATGCCGGCGCGACCGTTGATGATCGCGGCGGTCGGGAAGTCCGGACCGGGGATGTATTGCATCAGCTCATCGATGGTCAACTCAGGGTTGTCGATGAGGGCCAGGCAACCGTCGATGACTTCACCGAGGTTGTGCGGCGGAATGTTGGTCGCCATGCCCACGGCGATACCGCTGGAGCCGTTGACCAGCAGGTTGGGAATACGGGTCGGCATGACCGCCGGGATCATTTCGGTGCCGTCGTAGTTCGGCACCCAGTCCACGGTTTCTTTATGCAGGTCAGCCAGCAGCTCGTGCGCCAGCTTGGTCATGCGCACTTCGGTGTATCGCATGGCCGCGGCGTTGTCGCCATCCACCGAACCGAAGTTGCCTTGACCGTCTACCAGCAGGTAGCGCAGCGAGAACGGCTGTGCCATGCGGACGATGGTGTCATACACCGCGGTATCACCGTGCGGGTGATACTTACCGATGACGTCACCGACAACACGGGCAGATTTCTTGTACGGCTTGTTGAAGTCGTTGCCCAGCTCGCTCATCGCGAACAGCACACGCCGGTGCACGGGCTTCAAGCCATCGCGCGCATCCGGCAGGGCCCGCCCGACAATTACGCTCATTGCGTAGTCGAGGTAGGACTGCTTCAGCTCGTCTTCGATATTGACCGGGAGGATTTCTTTGGCCAGTTCGCCCATGAGAAGCTCGATTCCTTTTTCTGGTGAAACTTCGTCACATCCATATGGGACGAACGAAGCTCGCCGCTGCAGGCTGAGTGCCATACACCGACTTACGACAAATCAACAAGATTAACCATGGATTTGCGCAGTAAAGACAACCCCGTGGGACTGCCTCGGAAAACGCCGGATGTTATCACAAGAGCCGCCACGCACCTATCCCCCAGACGCGCATGGAGCATAGTAAGTTGACCGGTGACAGGCTTGAGGGAGACGAGAGGGGCTTAGAGCTGCACCGAATCAAAAAATCATGCCTGATTCATGCTGATTCATTGACTTTGATGACCTCTTCGCGGGCAAGCCCGCTCCCACAGGGATCTCTGCATGCCCGAGATCTCCCGAACGATGCAGATCCCTGCGGGAGCAGACTTGCCCGCGAAAGCGATGTTTCAGGCGCTAGACATTATTAATGCAAGCGCTTACGGCACATCAACAGCGCCATCTTCGCCGTATCCGGGCGCTCGACAATGCCCTTTTCGGTAACGATCACGTCGATCAAGTCCGCCGGGGTCACGTCGAACACCGGGTTGAACGCATCGACATCCGCCCCGATCCGCTTGCCCCCGACCTCCAGCAATTCACGACCATCGCGTTCTTCGATAGGAATTTCATCGCCACTGGCCAGGTTCATGTCGATGGTCGAACTCGGCGCCACCACCATGAAGCGCACGCCGTGGTGCATGGCGTTGACCGCCAGCTGATAAGTGCCAATCTTGTTCGCCACATCGCCATTGGCAGTGATGCGGTCGGCGCCGACGATTACCCAGGTCACGCCTTTGGTTTTCATGATGTGCGCGGCGGCGGAGTCGGCATTCAGGGTCACGGGAATGCCTTCATTGGCCAGCTCCCATGCGGTCAGACGCGAACCTTGCAGCCACGGCCGGGTTTCATCGGCGTAAACCCGCTCGACCATACCCTCGATAAAGGCCCCGCGAATCACGCCCAGCGCCGTGCCGAAGCCGCCGGTGGCCAGTGCGCCAGTGTTGCAGTGGGTCAGGATTGCCTGAGCATTACCCTGGTGCTTGCGAATCAAGTCCACACCCAGCTGGGCCATGGTCAGATTGGCTTCGCGATCACTTTCATGAATGGCGAGAGCCTCGGCCTCCAGGGCCGCCAGTGGGTCTGCGTCTTCCTTGAGACGATCCAGGCGGTCGCGCATGCGACTCAGGGCCCAGAACAGATTCACCGCGGTTGGACGGGAATCGGCCAGTACCGCGTAATCCTCTTCCCACGCAGCCTGCCAGTCACCGCCCTCGGCAATCCGGGCGCGGGCCGACAGCACCATGGCATACGCCGCACTGATGCCAATCGCCGGCGCACCGCGCACCACCATCGAACGAATGGCCTCGGCCACACCGGCTGCACTGGTGTAGGCAATCCAGGTTTCTTCGAAGGGCAAAACACGCTGATCCAGCAGGTACAGGGCGCCATCACGCCAATCGATGGCCTTCACTTTCTCCGCAGCCAACAGTCGATCGCGCATCCCACACCCCGCACTCAAGCACAAAAGCCGCCGATTATAGCGATCCCCCCGCGAAGACGCTCGGGTATACTTCGCCATCCTTTACAAAAGCACTGGAACCGACCCTCGATGCCGAACACTGCCGCTGCGCTCGACCTGTTATTGCTGCCGACCTGGCTGGTACCCGTCGAACCCGCTGGCGTTGTCCTCAAAGAGCATGGCCTGGGCATCCGTGACGGACGCATCGTATTTATCGGCCCACGCTCGACTGCGCTGAAGCTTAACGCAACTGAAGTGCGCGAGTTGCCGGACATGCTGCTCAGCCCCGGCCTGATCAATGCCCACGGTCACGCCGCCATGACGCTGTTTCGTGGCCTGGCCGATGACCTGCCGCTGATGACCTGGCTGGAAAACCACATCTGGCCCGCCGAAGCCAAATGGGCCGATGAAGCCTTCGTACGGGACGGCACGGACCTGGCCATCGCCGAGCAGATCAAAGGTGGCATCACCTGCTTCTCTGACATGTATTTCTTCCCGAAGGTTGCCAGCGAGCGCGTGCACAACAGCGGTATACGCGCACAAATCGCCATTCCGATCCTCGATTTCCCGATCCCGGGCGCCAGCACGGCGGACGAAGCCATTCGTCAGGGCGTGGAATTGTTTGGCGATCTCAAGCACCACGAGCGCATCAAAATCACCTTCGGCCCCCATGCGCCTTACACCGTGAGCGATGAAAACCTGGAGAAAATCCGGGTGATTGCCGAAGAGCTGGACGCCTCGATCCACATGCACGTCCATGAAACCGCCTTCGAAGTGCAGCAATCGGTCGAGCAGCGCGGTGAACGCCCGCTGGCTCGCCTTGGCCGCCTGGGCTTGCTCGGGCCGCGCTTCCAGGCCGTTCACATGACCCAGATCAGCGATGAAGACCTGGTGATGCTGGTAGAAAGCAACACCAACGTGATTCATTGCCCGGAATCCAACCTCAAGCTGGCCAGCGGATTTTGCCCGGTCGAGCGCTTGTGGCAGGCCGGCGTCAATGTGGCCGTCGGCACCGACGGCGCCGCCAGTAACAATGACCTGGACCTGTTGGGCGAAACCCGCACCGCTGCGTTGCTGGCCAAGGCCGTCGCCGGCTCGGCCACCGCGCTGGATGCTCATCGCGCCTTGCGCATGGCCACGCTCAATGGCGCCCGTGCGCTGGGGATCGAGGCTGAAACCGGCTCGCTGGAAATCGGCAAAGCGGCAGACATCGTCGCGTTTGACCTCTCCGGCCTGGCGCAGCAACCGGTCTACGACCCGGTTTCGCAACTGATCTACGCCACCGGCCGGGACTGCGTGAAACACCTGTGGGTCGCGGGCAAGCAGCTGCTTGATGACCGACGCCTGACCCGCCTCGATGAAGAACAGTTATGCGCCACCGCCAAGGCCTGGGGCCAGCGCATCAGTGGCCGCACCGAATCGTAAGATCCCCGGACCAGAAAACCGGGGCAACAGGATTTTTCAAGTTTTAGAGGACTGAACCATGAGCAACGTCGACTACGCCGAAATCGCCAAATTCGAAGCCCTGGCCCATCGCTGGTGGGACCGTGAAAGCGAGTTCAAGCCGCTTCACGACATCAACCCGCTGCGGGTCAACTGGATTGACGAACGCGTCAACCTGGCCGGCAAGAAGGTGCTGGACGTCGGTTGCGGCGGCGGGATCCTGAGCGAGGCCATGGCCCAGCGCGGTGCCACCGTCATGGGCATCGACATGGGCGAAGCACCGCTCGCGGTCGCGCAGTTGCATCAGCTGGAGTCGGGCGTGAACGTCGAGTACCGGCAGATCACCGCCGAAGGCCTCGCCGAGGAAATGCCCGAGCAGTTCGACGTTGTTACCTGCCTGGAAATGCTCGAGCACGTGCCGGATCCGTCGTCGGTCATTCGCGCCTGCTTCCGCATGGTCAAGCCGGGCGGCCAGGTGTTCTTCTCCACCATCAACCGCAACCCGAAAGCGTACCTGTTCGCCATCGTCGGCGCTGAATACATCATGAAGCTGCTGCCGCGCGGCACGCACGATTTCAAGAAGTTCATCCGCCCTTCCGAGCTCGGCGCCTGGAGCCGCATGGCTGGCCTGACCGTCAAGGACATCATCGGCCTGACGTACAACCCGCTGACCAAGCACTACAAACTGGCGGCCGACGTGGACGTCAACTACATGATCCAGACCCTGCGCGAGGAGTAAGCCGATGCGTATCAGAGCAGTCCTTTTTGACATGGACGGCACGCTGCTCGACACCGCGCCGGACTTTATTGCCATCTGCCAGGCAATGCGCGCCGATCGCGGCTTGCCGTCAATGAATGACAAGCACATCCGTGACGAGATTTCCGGCGGCGCCAAGGCGATGGTCGCCGTGACCTTCTCGATGGACCCGGAGTCGCCAGGCTTTGAAGAGCTGCGACTCGAATTCCTCGAGCGCTATCTCGCCGGATGCGCGGTGCATAGCAAGCTCTTCGACGGCATGGGCGAATTGCTGGCCGACATCGAGCAGTCCAGCCTGATCTGGGGCGTGGTGACCAACAAGCCGCTGCGTTTCGCCGAGCCGATCATGCAGCAACTGGGGCTGGCCGAGCGTTCCGCGCTGCTGATCTGCCCGGACCACGTGAAGAACAGCAAGCCAGACCCGGAGCCGCTGATTCTGGCATGCAAGATGCTCGACCTGGACCCGGCCAGCGTGTTGTTTGTCGGCGATGACCTGCGCGATATCGAATCGGGCCGCGATGCCGGCACCAAGACCGCTGCGGTGACCTACGGCTACATTCACCCCGACGACAACCCGCGTCACTGGGGTGCGGACGTGGTGGTTGATCACCCGCTGGAGTTGCGCAAGGTGCTCGATAGCGCTTTATGCAGTTGCTAAGTAGAGCGGCTTTTTGTGGCGAGGGAGCTTGCTCCCGCTGGGGCGCGAAGCGACCCCTCTAGCTATCACCGCACTCTGTCAGGCACACCGCATCTGCAGGTTTCACGACTGCTGCGCAGCCGAGCGGGAGCAAGCTCCCTCGCCACAGGTTCGGTGTTCGCCTTATTGTTGAATTGTGTTGAGGTTTTCTTATGTTTGATTATTCCGCTCGCCCCGAATTGCTCAAGGACCGGGTCATTCTGGTCACCGGTGCCGGCCGCGGCATCGGCGCGGCGGCTGCGAAAACCTACGCAGCCCATGGCGCCACTGTCCTGCTGCTGGGCAAGACCGAAGCCAACCTGACTCAGGTGTATGACGAAATCGAAGCAGCCGGGCATCCACAGCCGGCGGTGATCCCGTTCAATCTGGAGACCGCCCTGCCCCACCAGTACGATGAACTGGCGGCGATGATCGAGACCGAATTCGGCCATCTCGACGGCTTGCTGCACAACGCATCGATCATCGGCCCCCGCACGCCGATCGAACAACTGTCCGGCGAAAACTTCATGCGCGTCATGCAAGTCAACGTCAACGCCATGTTCATGCTCACCAGCACCCTGCTGCCACTGCTCAAATTGTCGCAAGACGCCTCGGTGGTATTTACCTCCAGCAGTGTCGGCCGCAAGGGCCGCGCGTACTGGGGCGCTTATGGCGTGTCCAAATTTGCCACCGAAGGCCTGATGCAAACCCTGGCCGACGAAGTGGACACCGTGGCCCCGGTCCGCTCCAACAGCATCAACCCGGGCGCCACGCGCACCAGCATGCGGGCCCAGGCTTACCCTGGGGAAAACCCGCTCAACAACCCGACCCCGGAGGAGATCATGCCGGTCTACCTCTACCTGATGGGACCGGACAGCACTGGCATCAACGGCCAGGCGTTCAACGCCCAGTAACACCGTGCGTCGCTTTTGTGCCGTGCCGATTTTCCGGCGCGGCACTCAAAGTGAGTCGTAACTACCCTCCTCCCAGTCAAACAACCGCCACCCCTTTTCGTTAAAAAAACTCAAAATCAAACTCAACTCTATGTTTTTTATAGCTTTATATTCGAATGAACCGAATGGCACGACTTTCGCTCTAAATTTGCTCAGACACGCAGTGTGAAAGCAGACAGGCGGGCTCCCAAGTCGATAGGTTACTAATCTTCGGCAAAGCAGACTAAACTTGCGCCAACTGTCCCACGGGACTGATGGACCAGTATGACGCGCAGCCTGAAGCCGCTCTCACCCAGCCTGTAAGACAGCTTTACCGCTTAGGGGCTCAGCCATATGAAATCACCTTCCCAGACCAACGCAATTGACTTCGATAGCGCCAAATTGCAACGCCTGGGATTTGGTCAGCAACCTCCTCTTCTGGAACGCCCCGTCAGCCTTGCGCTATTGCGCCAGCAACTGGGTCAGCAGTTGCAAACCAGCCTCGAGCCACAACGCATTCTCGGACTTTTCTTCCGCGAAGTTCAGCGCCTGGTACCACTGGATGCCTTGAACTATCGGCATCAGGCCAGTGACTTGCGCCTGGAGTTCGGTCAGCGCGGCCATCACTCGGTCAGTTACAGCCTCAGCCATGAAGGCGAGCAGCTGGGTGAACTGGTCTTCCGCCGCAATCAGCGATTCAGCGAGCTTGATCAAGGCAATCTGGAGTCGTTGCTGTCGGCACTGCTGTTCCCGATGCGCAATGCCCTGCTTTACCGGGCGGCGACGCAAAGCGCATTGCGTGACCCATTGACCGATACTGGCAACCGCATCGCCATGGATCAGACCCTGGAACGCGAAATCGAGATGTCGCGACGCCACTTGATGCCTCTGTCCCTGCTGATGCTGGACATCGACCACTTCAAAAACGTTAACGACAGTTATGGCCACAACGCCGGCGATGACGTACTCAAGGCCGTCGCCACGGCGATCAAAAACCAGTTGCGCAATGTCGACATGGTATTCCGGTTTGGCGGCGAAGAGTTTCTGATCCTGCTGTCCAACACCACTCGAGAAGCTGCCGCCATGGTCGGCGAACGGCTGCGGGCAGCAGCTCAGGCTCAGGACTATCGGGCGGATGGCAATGCAGTAGAACTGACCGTCAGCCTCGGATGTTCGACCCTGCTGCCGGGTGAGTCTGCCGAGAGCTTGTTGCGACGGGCTGACAGTGCGTTGTATGTCGCCAAGCGCGAGGGGCGCAACCGGTTGACGATGGCGGGTTGAGCTCTAAACAACACTACAAACCAATGTGGGAGCGAGCTTGCTCGCGATAGCTTTCTAACATTCAGCATCTTTATTGAATGTTTAGCAGCCATCGCGAGCAAGCTCGCTCCCACATTTGGTTTGTAGTGTCTTTAAACCCGTTTAGCTTTCTGCCAGCGCCATGCGCTCACGCGCCACCGGTGCTTTTTCCGAATGCTCCAGCTGCATGCAGCGCTCCAGAAACAGGTGCATGTAGTCATAGCTTTTGCAGATGGCCTGACGCAGTTCCACTTGCAATGACTTGCTCGGGTTCATGCCCGCCAGGGTGCAGATGATTTCCAGTGCCTCCCACGGATGGGCATCGTCGTACTGGGCATGCATC
Organism: Pseudomonas sp. SIMBA_041; assembly: GCF_046535095.1. Lineage (NCBI taxonomy): Bacteria > Pseudomonadati > Pseudomonadota > Gammaproteobacteria > Pseudomonadales > Pseudomonadaceae > Pseudomonas > Pseudomonas sp. SIMBA_041. Next base: position 107,794 of record NZ_JAWRXJ010000009.1, on the reverse strand, counting down.
TTCAACCACTTCATCGCCCGTTTGCGATCCTCTTCCGGAAACGCCGCCGCATAGACGCCACTGGAGCAAACCAGCGCCGACCACTCACCGGTTGCGCCTTCAATGGCGTAGTTGGTCGCGGCGATGGCGACGATCAGCGAATCCGCCGAACTGGTGTGCCAGCACCAATGGCTCAAGGCATGAAGTTCAGGGGGCACCTGCTGCGCCTGCAAATCTTCAAGGCTGACGCCGTGCGCCCGACTCCAGTGCACCCAGTAATCGGCATGGTTCAATTCCACGCGAATATTGCGCATCAGCCAGCGACGCGCCATGTCTTCGCCAGGATGGCGGGCAAAGCGAGTCTTGGTCAGGTTTTGTGCCATGTATAACGCGAACTGTTCAACGACCGGCCAGCCACCGATGAGGTACTGACGCATGGTTTTTGCGCTGAGTTTGTTATCTCGCATGCGCTGATACAGTTCGTGTTCGACAACCCGGCGCTTACTCTCGCTGCAATCCTTGATGAGCTGTTGCGCCCAGGCAGGATAACTTGCAGCTTCCATGAGTGGTCCGGTTCGGTTGAATGTGTCGATCACTGTCGGGCTCCTTTTGATTGTGATTGTTCGGATCAGCAAGAGATTTCAACGGAACGTGCCCGGGGCCTTGAACAACAAAGGCTGAGGCCGGGCAGGACGACTTTGCAAACTATCGCAGGTAAACAGATGCGGGCGTTCAATCACATACCCTTGAGCGAAATCGACCCCGATTTCCAGCAATGCCTGCTCGATCTGGGGTGACTCTACAAACTCGGCAATCGTGCGCTTACCCATGACATGGCCGATGTGGTTGATCACTTCGACCATGGCGCGGTTAATCGGGTCGTCCAGCATGTCCTTTACGAAACTCCCGTCGATCTTCAAGAAGTCTACAGGCAAATGTTTCAAGTAAGCGAACGAGGACATTCCGGCGCAAAAGTCATCTAACGAGAAGTGACAACCTAAACCCTTGAGCTCATTGATAAATCTGATTGCACTGCCCAAATTGGAAATAGCACTGGTTTCAGTGATTTCAAAACAAATCATTTCAGGCGGAATGGAATAGTTAACAAACTGTTCACGCAGGAAGTCCAGAAACGCCTCATCTCCGATAGTAGTACCTGACAGATTAATCGCACACATGGCTAACGGACCTTTACGCGCCTCCGATATACATTGGGCAATGACCTTGAAGACGTTCTCCACGACCCAGCGATCGAGTGCAGTCATCAAGCCATAACGCTCCGCCGCCGGAATAAAACTGTCCGGCAGGATCATGCGGCCGGCTTCGTCATGCAGGCGCAACAGAATTTCGATATGCCCACCCCCGCGCTCGGTATGCCCTAGCGGTGCGATTTCCTGGGAGTACAGGCAAAAGCGATCCTCTTCCAGCGCCATATGCAGACGCTGGACCCAGGCCATCTCGCCAAAGCGCAGCGACAGCTCCGAGTCATCGGCGTGATAGACCTGAACTCGATTGCGCCCCTTTTCCTTGGCCATGTAACACGCCATGTCCGCAGCACGCAGCGAGGCTTCAAGGGAAGTTGGCGTTTGCGCCAGATGAACCAGCCCGATGCTCACCGTCGTCACGAAGGGCCGGCCTTTCCAGACAAAGTGCAGGTTCTGGACGGTCTGGCGCAGGTTCTCGGCAATCTTGTCGGCCGCTTCCGGCGCGCAATTTTCCAACAAGATGCCGAATTCGTCGCCACCGAGGCGGGCCAGGGTGTCGCCTTCGCGCAAGCCCGACTGCAACAGCGCGCAGATATGCCGCAGCAACTCGTCGCCCGCCGCATGGCCACAGGTGTCGTTGACCAGTTTGAATTGATCCAGATCGAGAAACATCAGGGCATGACGCCCGGAATGCCGCGTCAGGTTGTGCAGTGCCTGCTCCAGCCGAAACTCGAACTCTCGGCGGTTGGCGAGCCCGGTCAAGGCGTCATGAGTCGCCTGCCAGGACAGATTGGCAATGTATTGGCGCTCCTGCGTCATGTCATGCAACACCAGCACGGTGCCGCTGACCTTGCCCGCATTGCGAATCGGCGAGCCAACCAGCGTCACCGACACCGTGCTGCCATCCAGGCGCTGAATCAGCTTTGAATGTTCGCTGCCCCCGCTGAGCTGACCGCTCAGAATATGTTCGATCAACGTGAAACCATCAGCCTGGGCGTTTTCATCCAGCAAGTTGAACAGTGCCGCCAAAGGCAGACCCGTCGCCTGTTCGGCTTTCCAGTGGGTCAGCGCCTCGGCGGCGGGGTTCATGTAGGCAATAGCGCCTTCGACATCCGTGGTAATGACCCCGTCGCCAATGGATTGCAGGGTGATCTGCGCCCGGTCTTTCTCCAGTTGCAGCGCCTCGGCGAACTCATGGCGCTGCCTGAGCAACTTGTGGGTACGCAGCAACGCCAGCGCGATCAGGCCCAGCGCCGTGGCGAGATTGGTCACCAGCAGCAACCGGAGAATCAGGCGCGAGCCTTCGCCCAACGCATCGCTGAACGCTTTGGCAGCGGGCGTCACTGCATCGTTGATGGCGAATATCCGATCCTTCCAGCGCCAGATATCGGCGGTGGTGGCCTGACCTTCGGTAATGCGCTGGTGCATCTCTTGCGCCACGTCATTGAGTTGCAGCAGGTACGCGTCGCCCACCGTCCAGCGGTCAATGGCTTTTTCAAGGTAGGTGAAATGGCGGAAATTGAGGTAGAGCCAGATCAGGCTTGAAACGTCGTCGGGGTGGTTACCCCCCTTGAGGATAGCCACTCGCGCAGCTTCGATATCGGGCGGCTGGAGATCCAGCGCCACACGCAATTCGTGGCCACCCTGAGGAACGGCAATGGCGTTCTGGTATTTGCGGAAAATCGCCTCGTCGCGATTGTCCGCGTAGAGGTTGAGGTAATAGATGGCGTCCTTTTGGCCCTTTGACCAAAGGCTTTCACCGGCAACGTAGCCGCGAACCGCCGACAGAACGTACAGGCTGACGCCACCCAACAGGGCCTGAAACAGCACGACGGCAATAAATGGCCAGACGATGCCCAACAACCGTGGCGTTCCGAGAGTCCGGGTTTGATTCATGAGGTCCCTTGTTTTAGCACTGCCAGATCATCATCCCAACGTGATCGCTATAGCTAGACTAGGGTGCGTTCTCGATCCCGGCAAGCGAGAAGCCTGCCAGGACGGGCAAGTCCTTGATTATTCGCCGGGATGTTCCCGGCGACGCATGAAGCGCAATAGAAAAGGGACTGTACGTCGACGCTAAAGTTGCTGCAAATGACCATAAAGCTTCGCGTACAAACCACCATCAGCTATCAACTGTTGATGGTCACCATCCTCGGCAATCTGTCCGCCATCGAACACCAGCACCCGATCAGCCTGTTTCACCGCGGACAACCGGTGCGCAATGATCAGCGTGGTGCGGTGGCTCAGAAACCGCGACAAGGCCTGATGCAGGTTGTATTCGGTGGCAGCGTCCAGCGCCGAGGTGGCCTCGTCGAGAATCACCACTTTGGGTTCGGCCAGTATCATCCGCGCAATCGCCAGGCGTTGGCGCTGGCCGCCGGACAAACGCACGCCGGAGCGCCCGACGACGCTGTCCAGGCCATTGGGTAGCTCTCGAACCGTGTGGTGCAGTTGGGCAATTTCCAGTGCCTGCCAGCAGGCATCGTCGCTGCGTACACGGCCCATCGTCAGGTTGGCGCGGATGGTGTCGTTGAACAGCGCCGGATGTTGCAGGACCACGGCGACGTTTTCGCGCACGGTGTCCAGGCCGATCTCCTGCTGGGTCGAACCACCGAAGCGGATGGTCCCGGCCAACGGCGTGTACAACCCCAGCAACAGTTGCACCAGCGTACTTTTGCCACCGCCACTGGCGCCGACAATCGCGACTTTTTCACCGGGGGCGATGGACAGGTCCATCTTGTTCAACACCCACTCATCACCATAACCGAAGCTCAGCCCCTGCACTTCAATACCCACCGTGTCGCGGCCCTGGAACGGGTCGACCCCACCGGGATAATGCGGCTCATCTGCCCTGGCCAACAGCTCGTTGATCCGCGACAGCGCACCCCCGGCGGCGTAATAGGCGTACTGCAAATTCAGCAATTGCTCCACCGGGCCGATCATGAACCACAGGTAGCTGAATACCGCCAACATCTGGCCGATGGACAGGTCGGAGAACAGCACGGTGAGCATCGCCGCCGCGCGAAAAATATCGATACCGAACTGGAAAAGCAGGCCGCTCGCACGGTTCGAGGCATCGGTTTTCCATTGCGAGCTGATCGCGTAATCGCGCACTTCCCGGGCCCGCAGGCCAAGGCGACCGAGGAAGAACCCCTGGCGGTTGCCAGCACGCACTTCCTGAATCGAGTCGAGGGTTTCGGTCAGTGCCTGGGTGAAGCGCGAGGTGCTGTCGTTTTCGAGTTTTTTCAGGTGTTTGACCCGCTTGCCCAGCTGCACCGTGGCGTAAATCACCAACGGATTGAACAGCATGATCAGCAGCGCCAGCTTCCAGTGCATCCAGATCAGAATGCTCGCGGTGCCGACCAGCGTCAGCATCGCCACCAGAAACCGGCTGAGGGTTTCGCCGACGAATTTGTCCAGCGTGTCCAGGTCGGTGACCAGGTGCGTGGTCACCGTGCCGCTGCCCAGGCTTTCGTATTCGCCCAGTGAAATGCGCTTGAGCCGCTCGATCAGGCGGGTACGAATGCGATACACAATGTCCTTGGCCAGCGCCGCAAACAATTTCGCCTGGATCACGTTGAACAACAAGGCGCCGCAGCGCAGCAACAAGGTCACGAACAACATCAGGCCGATGTAGCCTGCCGCTTTCTGCCAGCCTTCGGGCAAGGCGTGGTTCATCACCTTCAACGCGGCGTCACCGTGGCCCAGCAACACTTCGTCCACCAGCAACGGCAGCAGTAACGGAATCGGCACGCTGCACAAGGTCGCCAACACGGCGACGCCATTGGCGATCCAAAGGGATTTTTTATGGTGCAAGGCCAGTCGGCGGATTTCGGCCCAGCTCAGCCGATCGACACACGCGGGAGCCGGGACGCCATCAGGACCATCATGCACAGACAGAGTGCTCCAGCCAGCGGCCGAGCAACGGGGACAATTCACTCAGGGGCTGATAGCCATTGGTCAGCAACGCCAATTGACCTTTGCGCTCAGCCAGCAAGGTAGGGAAACCGGCGATGCCCAGGTCCTGGACCCAGGTGAAATCGGCCGCCGTGGCGGCGTGCATATCGGCACTGTCAAACAAGGCGGCGAATTCGATGCGCGGCAGACCGGCCTGCTCGGCCAATTCCACCAGCACACTGGCGTGGGTGACGTCGCGCCCTTCGACGTAGAACGCGTGCTGGATCAGGCCTAACAGTTTCCATGCGCAATCCGGCGCCAGGGCACGTGCGGTCACCAACGCCCGGCAGGCAGGCTCGGTGTCATACACAAAGCCGTCCGGCAACGCGCCTTCTGTCTTGAACGGTTGGCCGGTGGCTTCGGTGACCGCCTGCCAATGTTCAAGAATGTAACGTCGGGTAGTCGGCTCCAGCGCCGCACCACTGCCGGTGCGCAAACCACCGACAATCAGATGCACCTCTACGCCCGCCGCACGCGCCTGTTCGACCAAGGCAGTGGCCACTGGCGCAAAACCCCAGCACCAGGAACACATCGGATCCATCACATAGAGCAGACGGCGGCGCGCAGACATGATTCAAGCCTCGGAAGGGGTTTGCTTGTAGTTGTAGCCGATCGGGTGAGGCAAGTTGCGCGCCTTGGCCAGTTCGATCTGCTTCTGCCGATCAATGGCACTGCGTCGGGTCTTCTCGCTCAGCGTATCCCAGCAATGCGGGCAGCTGATGCCGGCGACGTAATGCTCGGAGGCGCGGTCTTCAACGCTGATCGGCGTACGGCAGGCATGACATTGATCGTAGTCGCCTTCGCTGAGGTCATGCCGCACGGTCACGCGGTTGTCGAACACGAAGCAGTCGCCCTGCCATTTGGTTTCTTCCTGCGGCACCTCTTCGAGGTACTTCAGGATGCCGCCCTTGAGGTGATAGACCTCATCAAAGCCTTCGCTGAGCATATAGCTCGACGCCTTCTCGCAGCGAATGCCACCGGTGCAGAACATCGCCACCTTCTTGTGCACGGCCGGGTCGAAGTTGGCTTTGATGTAGTCAGGAAATTCGCGAAAACTGGTGGTTTTGGGGTCGATGGCGCCTTCGAAGGTACCGATCGAGACTTCGTAATCGTTACGGGTGTCGATCAACAACACTTCCGGATCGCTGATCAGCGCATTCCAGTCCTGTGGATCCACGTAGGTGCCGACCTTTTTGTTCGGGTCTACGCCTTCAACGCCGAGGGTGACGATTTCTTTCTTGAGCTTGACCTTGGTGCGGTAGAACGGCTGATCGTCGCAGTACGACTCTTTGTGATCGATGTCGTCCATGCGTGGGTCGTTCTTGAGCCAGGCCATCAGCCCGTCAATGCCTTCGCGGCTGCCGGACACGGTGCCGTTGATGCCTTCTTCGGCAATCAGCAGCGTGCCTTTGATGCCGTTGTCGACCATCGCTTGCAGCAGTGGCTCGCGCAAGGCGACGTAATCTTCCAGGGTGACGAACTTATACAGTGCCGCCACGACAATCTGTTGTGTCATGGGTATTTCTCCAGGTGGCTACCCTCGCAAAGGGTGAACCGGATAAAAAAAACGCGCCGGGTGAGCGGCGCGTTGCGGATTTTAGCAAGAAAGCAGCTTCGAGCGGTAAGCTTCAAGCGGCAAGTTGAAGCAGGTCGCCGTGATCTTGCAGCTTGCAGCTTGAAGCTGCTTTTTACTGCTTTCCTCCAGCACAGGTCGGCGAGGCCGGAGCCGCGTCGATCTGTGCCCATTCCTCAGGCGTGTAGGTATGCAGCGCCAACGCATGAAACTCGCCCATCAGCTCGCCGAGCGTGCCGTAGACTTTTTGATGACGCTTGACCCGGTTCAGCCCTTCGAACTGCTGGCTGACCACCACGGCCTTGAAGTGAGTCTGCAACCCACGACTGTGCATGTGGCTTTCATCCAGCACTTGCAGATGCTGCGGCTGTAACAGGCCCAGCGTTGATTCGATGCGTTGTTGCATGGTCATACCGAACTCCGCTTAAGGCTTTTTCTTGGCTGCTGGAGCCGCAGCGCCTTTCGGGTCCAGCTCGGCAGTCATGTCAGCCAACAGTTTGTTGACCACAGGTACCGCGCTTTCCAGCTTGGCTTGAGTCATCTGGGCCGATTGCTGAGTCAGCTGCGGCATTTTTTCCAGGACTTTCTTGCCCAGCGGCGACTGGTAGAACGCTACCAGGTCTTTGAGCTCGGACTCGGTGAAGTTGGTGGTGTAGAGCTTGACCATGTCCGGCTTCAGCTTGTTCCAGCCAATGGCTTGGTCCAGCGCGGCGTTGGCTTTGGCTTGATACGTTTCCAGCAAGGCTTTTTTCGATTCAGGGGCTTTGGTCTGTTCAAAGCGCTGAGCGAACATTTGCTGTACTTGCATGTACACCGGAGTGCCCAATTTGTCAGCGTGCGCCAGAGTCAGGAAAGCTTCGGCACTGGCGTTGTGGCTGGCGGTATCGGCAAAAACTGGGCCGCTGGCGCAAACCAGTGCAACCGCGGTACAGATGGCACGAAGACGAGTCATCGAGTTTCCTTTTCTAGCAGGCGAGGTAAAACCCCAAGGGCGTCCATTCTGCGCCTAAAAAAGTGTGTCGCTCAACCCCAAGCCTTGTCAGGCCTGAATTAGAGGGGTTGAAGAGGCAAAAAACCTTCAGATGGAACCACGGCCGGCGATCACGGCCTAAACTGCGCTATCAGCCCTACAGGAGTGTGCATTGATGAGCCGTATCGAAACCGACAGCCTTGGCCAGGTGGAAGTCCCGGATGAAGCTTACTGGGGCGCTCAGACGCAACGCTCGCTGATTAACTTCGCCATCGGCAACGAAAAGATGCCGCTGGCGGTGCTGCACGCTTTGGCATTGATCAAGAAAGCGGCGGCGCGGGTCAACGACCGTAACGGTGATGTGCCCGCCGACATCGCCCGGCTGATCGAACAGGCCGCCGACGAAGTGCTCGATGGCAGCCATGACGACCAGTTCCCGCTGGTGGTCTGGCAGACCGGCAGCGGCACTCAAAGCAACATGAACGTCAACGAAGTGATCGCCGGCCGCGCCAACGAACTGGCCGGCAACCCGCGCGGTGGCAAGTCGCCGGTGCATCCCAACGATCACGTCAACCGCTCGCAAAGCTCCAATGACTGCTTCCCCACCGCCATGCACATCGCGGCGGCCCAAGCCGTGCAACAGCATTTGCTACCGGCCATCAGTGAACTGTCGGGCGGGTTGGCCGAGTTGGCGGCGCGCCACATGAAACTGGTCAAGACCGGCCGAACGCACATGATGGACGCCACGCCGATCACTTTCGGCCAGGAAATCTCGGCGTTTATCGCGCAACTGGATTACGCCGAACGGGCGATCCGCAGCGCACTGCCAGCCGTGTGTGAACTGGCCCAGGGCGGCACCGCCGTTGGCACCGGGCTGAACTCGCCCCACGGTTTTGGCGAAGCGATTGCTTCCGAGCTGGCGGCCCTTTCCGGCCTGCCCTTCATCACCGCACCGAACAAATTCGCGGCGCTGGCCGGTCACGAACCGCTGACGACTCTTTCGGGGGCGTTGAAGACCCTGGCGGTGACCCTGATGAAAATCGCCAACGACTTGCGCCTGCTGGGCTCCGGCCCCCGCGCCGGTCTGGCCGAGGTTAAATTGCCGGCCAATGAACCGGGCAGCTCGATCATGCCGGGAAAGGTCAATCCGACGCAGTGCGAAGCGCTGTCGATGCTGGCCTGTCAGGTGTTGGGCAATGACGTCGCCATCGGCTTCGCGGCGAGTCAGGGCCATCTGCAATTGAACGTGTTCAAACCGGTGATCATTCACAACCTGCTGCAATCGATCCGCCTGCTGGGGGATGGCTGCAGCAACTTCCAGCAGCACTGCATCGCCGGGCTTGAGCCGGACGCAGAGAAAATGGCTGAACACCTGGAGCGTGGGTTAATGCTGGTGACAGCACTGAATCCGCACATCGGTTATGACAAATCGGCGGAGATTGCCAAGAAGGCGTATGCCGAAGGGCTGACCTTGCGGGAAGCGGCATTGCAGCTGGGGTATCTGACGGATGAGCAGTTTGAGGCCTGGGTAAGGCCGGAGAATATGCTGGAGGCTGGGGCCAAAGGTTAAGTTTTACAGTGTCAGTTAGATTGCTATCGCGAGCAGGCTCACTCCTGCAGGGGGATCGCCATTTCCTGTGGGAGCGTGGCTTGCCCGCGATGAACGATGACGCGATTAACCTGCTGCCATCCGGACCTTACGAGCCTTGAGCCCCGCCATCAACGAAGGCCCCAACGCCACCAACGCCGACCCCAACACCACCAGCACCGCCCCGCCATACCCCAGACCGTTGATCGTCTCGGCATGCACATAATCGGGCCACAACCACGCGGCCACGGCCACCGCGACAAACGTCACCAACGGCGTGATCGCCAGCGTCGCACTCACTCGTGAAGCTTCCCAATGGGCCAGCGCTTCGGCAAACGCGCCATAGGCAATCAGCGTATTCATGCAGCACGCCAGCAGCAGCCAGCCTTGCAGCGGGCTCAATTGCAGCGCTTCAAGCGGATGCACCCACGGTGTCAGCAACAACGCGCAGAACAGGTAGATCACCATCATCACCTGCAACGAATTCCACACCGTCAGTAATTGCTTCTGCCCCAAGGCATAGAAAGTCCAGACCGTGGACGCCAACAACACCAGCAGCACGCCCGTGGTGTATTCGGTCAACGAAGTGAGCAACTCGGCCAGGCGCTGATTGAAGAACAGGGCGAAACCGATCAGCAGCACCAACAGGCCAATCCCCTGCCCCACGCTGAAACGCTCCTTGAACACAAACAGACTGGCGATCAGCAACATGATCGGGCCCATCTGCACCACCAGTTGCGCGGTGCCGGGGCTGAGCAGGTTCAAACCCATCAGGTACAGCACGTAGTTGCCGACCAGACCGAGCACCGCCATCAACACCAGCCAGCCACCTCGCGGGCCGAGGACTTTGCGCGTTGGCAAACGTTTGGTCGCGGCCAGATACACAAACAGGCAACCACCGGACACAATCAGGCGAAACCAGGTGACAGTCACCGGGTCCATCACCAACAGCACTTGCTTGAGCTTGATCGGCAGGATTCCCCACAACAGCGCAGTCAACAGGGCCAGAAACAGACCGTAAACCCAGCGACCGGATGAAATGTGCATGCGAACCCCAACAGCCTGATGGCGAGAAACACCATTCTAGGCGCAGCGGCGTCTGGCACACAGGGACAGTTGGCGAGTGGACGCGAATGAAACTGTGCAGGTCGCAGCGGCCGTCGATCAGTTGGCCGGGCACAGTCGGAGGTTCGTGCATAAGCTCACGGTATTCCCCCCAGGAGATCGCCATGTACGGCATGCGCGCCAAGGACAACGCCCCCGCGATGCACTTTCGCAGTGACCGGTTGTGTCGTGTGAATGGGGAACTGTATTTCAGTACTCGGGAAAATACGCTCGAAGGGCCGTTTGATAATGCCGAGGCGGCGGCGCGGGAGATTCAGGCGTATATCGAGCGGATGCAGATTTTAAGGGCCCGCCGTTAGACCGAGGCGCTGCCTTCGCGAGCAGACTCACTCCTGCAATTGAAATGCGATCAACTGTAGGAGTGAGCCTGCTCGCGATAGCGATTGATCAGGCGACACCGTTTTGCGAATTTAACGCACCGCCTCAAACAACCCCGTCGCGCCCATCCCGCCACCCACGCACATGGTGACGACGCCATAACGCAAATTGCGTCGCTGCAACTCCCGCACAAGATGCCCGACCTGACGCGAACCGGTCATGCCGAACGGATGCCCGATGGAAATCGAGCCGCCATTGACGTTGTACTTCTCGTGATCGATCTCCAGCCGATTACGGCTGTACAGGCACTGCGAAGCAAACGCTTCGTTGAGTTCCCACAGGTCAATGTCGGCCAACTGCAAGCCCTTGGCCTTGAGCAACTTCGGCACCGAGAACACCGGACCAATGCCCATTTCATCCGGTTCACACCCGGCAACCGTGAAACCACGGAAGAACGCCTTGGGCTTCAAGCCCAGTTCCAGGGCTTTTTCCAGGCTCATCACCAGCGTCATCGACGCGCCGTCGGACAGTTGCGACGAGTTGCCTGCCGTGACCGAGCCGTCTTCGGCAAACACCGGTTTCAAACCGGCCAGGCTTTCCAGCGTGGTGTCCGGGCGGTTGCAGTCGTCGCGATCGACGATGCCATCGAGGATTTGAATTTGCCCGGTGGCCTTGTCTTCGACCCGGTACTTCACCGCCATTGGCACGATTTCATCATCGAACAGACCGGCGGCCTGAGCCTTTGCCGTGCGCTGCTGACTTTGCAACGCATACAGATCCTGCGCTTCGCGGCTGACGTCGTAGCGACGCGCGACGATTTCGGCGGTCTGGCCCATCGGGAAATAGATGCCAGGCACCTGCTCTTTCAGCAGCGGGTTGATCAGGTTGTCGGTGTTGACGCTTTTCATGGTCAGGCTGATGGACTCGACGCCACCGGCAACGATGATGTCGCTGCAACCCGACGCAATCTGGTTGGCGGCGATGGCAATCGCCTGCAAGCCCGAGGAGCAAAAGCGGTTGAGGGTCATGCCGGCGGTGCCGATGCCCAGACGCGACAACACGGCCACGTTGCGCCCGATGTTGTAGCCCTGCGCGCCTTCGTTGGAGCCCGCACCGACAATGCAATCCTCGACGCTGGCCGGATCGATGCCGGTACGCGCCAACAAGGCATCGACACAATGGGCCGCCATGTCGTCCGGACGGGTCTGGTTGAACTTGCCGCGAAAGGATTTGGCCAGGCCGGTCCGCACGCTGTCGACGATCACCACTTCACGCATGGCATACCTCATTGTTGTTGTCGGTTGAGAGTGGACCGAGCATAAGTCCACCTCATAACCGACCGCGACAATCATTCACCCCGCGTATGCGTAACCATCGCCTCAGTTCTTGTGCTGCCTGGCCTTCTTGTCGGACTTTTCGAACGCGTCCTCCAATGCCCGATTGATCGTGCGCAGGACTTTGACCCGCGCCCAGCGCTTGTCATTGGCTTCCACCAGGGTCCAGAGCGAGATTTCGGTGCTGGTGCGATCGACCATGTCGCCGACGGCGGCGCGGTAAGCGTCCCATTTTTCGCGATTGCGCCAATCGTCTTCGGTGATCTTGAAACGCTTGAAGGGAATTTCTTCTCGCGCCTGAAAACGCTCCAGTTGGGTCTGCTTGTCGATGGCCAACCAGAACTTGACGACGATGATGCCCGAATCGGAAATCTGCTCTTCGAAGTCGTTGATCTCACTGTAGGCCCGCAGCCAGTCTGCTGGCGGACAGAGCTCTTCGATGCGCTCCACCAGCACCCGCCCATACCAGGACCGATCAAATACCGTGAACTTGCCCTTGGCCGGCAGGTGGCGCCAGAACCGCCACAGATAGGGCTGTGCCCGCTCCTCTTCAGTGGGTGCGCCAATTGGCACGATGCTGTACTGACGCGGATCGAGCGCCGCCGCGACTCGCCGGATCGCCCCGCCCTTGCCCGCCGCATCATTGCCTTCGAACACCGCCACCAACGCGTGCTGACGCATGCGTTTATCGCGCATCAGACCGGAGAACCGCGCCTGCTCGGTAATCAGCTGTTCTTCGTAATCTTCCTTGTCCAGCTGCTGGGTCAAGTCGAGGCTGTCGAGCAGGTTGATCTGATCGATATGGATCGGCAGCGGCGCGGCGTTGACCTTGTCGGGATGGACCTTGGGTCGCTTGAGCGCATTTTGCAGGCCTTCGAGCAGGATCTTGCCCACCGCCAGGCTGCGATAGTGGGGGTCCGCCCCTTCAATCACATGCCACGGCGCGTAGTCGCGACTGGTGCGACGCAATACACGCTCGCCGTACTTCACGAATTTGTCGTAGGTCCGGGATTGCTGCCAGTCCAGCGGACTGATGCGCCAGCTGTGCAGCGGATCGTCGGCCAGGGCCTTGAGGCGTGCCTTCATTTGCTTTTTGGAGAGGTGGAACCAGAACTTGACGATCAGCGCACCTTCGTCGCAGAGCATTTTTTCAAAGCGCTCGGACTGGTTGATCGACTGATCGAGCACGGCATCCTTGAACAGGCCATGGACCCGGCCTTGCAGCATCTGGCTGTACCAGTTGCCAAAGAAAACCCCCATGCGGCCCTTGGCCGGCAACATCCGCCAGTAACGCCAGGCCGGTGGCCGCGCCAGCTCTTCGTCGGTCTGCTGGTCGAAGGTGCGGACTTCAATCAGGCGCGGGTCCATCCATTCGTTGAGCAGCTTGACCGTCTCGCCCTTGCCGGCGCCTTCGATGCCATTGATCAGGATGATCACCGGGAAACGTTGCTGCTGCTGAAGATCGAATTGCGCTTCCAGCAAGGCTTCGCGCAGCGCCGGCACCTCGGCGTCATAGGTTTCTTTGTCGATGGCGTGACCGATTTCGGCGGATTCAAACATGGACGGCTCCCTTTCCTGATTGAGCAAGACTAGCGGATTGACCTCCCTTGCGGGGGAGAAATCCCTCACCTCACTGCCGGAACAGTTTCGTGTAGCAGCTGCCGAAGGCTGCGTTCGACTGCGTAGCGGTCGTGAAACCTGAACTCGTTATTTACCTGAAAAAAACCCATGGCTCGATTTTGCGACCGCTGCGCGGCCGAACGCAGCCTTCGGCAGCGGCTACAAGTATCCCGTGCCATAGATCAAGCATCCCCCCGGCGATCGGCTAGAATGGCGGCCTTGCCGTTGCCGAGCCTGCCATGAAACCTGTATTGCCTCACGCCCAACTCGACTGGGACGACCAGGGTCGCCCGTATTCGCGAGTGTTCGATGACGTGTATTTTTCGGACAAATCCGGTCTTGAAGAAACCCGTTACGTGTTCCTCGAACAAAACAATTTGCGTGAGCGATTTGCGGCGTTAGCGGACGGTGGCCGCTTGGTCATTGGCGAGACCGGCTTCGGTACCGGGTTGAATTTTTTGTGTGCCTGGCAATTGTTTGAGCAACACGCGGTGGCGGGTGCGCGACTGCACTTTGTCAGCGTCGAAAAGTACCCGTTGAACGCACCCGATTTGCAACGAGCCCTGGCGTTATGGCCGGAACTCAAACCGTTCGCCGATCAACTGCTCGCGCAATACGTGGCAATCCATCAAGGCTTCCAGCGTCTGGTCCTGGACAACGGCCGGATCACCCTGACGCTGCTGATCGGCGATGCACTGGAGCAGTTGCCGCAACTGGACGCGCAGATTGACGCCTGGTTTCTCGACGGTTTCGCCCCGGCGAAAAATCCCGACATGTGGACCGCCGAACTGTTTGCCGAACTGGCACGGCTCGCAGCGCCAGGCTCGACCATCAGCACATTCACCAGCACCGGTTGGGTGCGCCGTTTGCTGAATGCGGCGGGCTTCAAGATGAAGCGCACGCCTGGCATCGGCCACAAATGGGAAATCCTGCGGGGCGTGTTTCTCGGTTGGCCTGAAGACAGCGCCGCACCCGTTACGGCAAAACCCTGGTTTGCTCGCCCGACGCCGCTGGACGGCGAACGTCATGCGCTGGTGATCGGTGCCGGACTGGCCGGCTGCGCCACGGCCGCGAGTCTCGCTGCACGGGGTTGGCAGGTCAGCTTGCTGGAGCGTCACGACGCGCTCGCGCAAGAAGCCTCAGGCAATCCACAAGGCGTTTTGTACCTTAAGCTGTCGGCCCATGGCACGGCTTTGTCACAATTGATTGTCAGCGGTTTTGGCCACACCCGTCGGTTGCTGGAGCATTTGCAGCGCGGTGTCGACTGGGGCGATTGCGGTGTACTGCAATTGGCCTTCAGTACCAAGGAAGCGGAACGTCAGGCGCAGTTGGCGGCAGCGTTTCCCGAAGACCTGCTGCACCTGCTTGATCGCGAAACAGCCGAGCGTCGCGCCGGTGTCGCGCTGCAATCGGGCGGCCTGTTTTACCCCGAAGGCGGTTGGGTGCATCCACCCGCCCTGTGCCACTGGCAAGCCGGGCATCCGAACATCCGGATTCTGACCCATCGTGATGTGCTGGAGCTACGCCGTGTCGACGGGCAATGGCAAGCGTGGGATGGCACATCATTGCTGGCCGATGCTCCCGTGGTGGTGCTTGCCGGCGCCGCCGAGATCAAGCGCTTCCCCTACAGCAGCGAGCTGCCGCTCAAACGAATTCGCGGGCAGATCACCCGCCTGCACCAGACACCTGAAAGCCAAAGCCTGAGCACCGTCGTGTGCGCCGAAGGGTATGTCGCTCCGGCACGTTTGGATGAGCACACCCTCGGCGCGAGTTTCGATTTCAATAACGATGACCTGACCCCCACAGCTGCCGAGCATGCCGGCAATCTGCACATGCTCGAAGAAATCTCGATGGACCTGGTCGCGCGACTCGGTGCAGACACCTTGCAACCAGAAGCACTTGAAGGGCGCGCAGCGTTTCGCTGCACCAGCCCGGATTACTTGCCGATTGTCGGCCCCTTGGCCGACAGCCAGGCATTTGCCGACGCCTACATCGCCCTGAGCAAGGATGCCCGGCAAACTCCGGACACCCCTTGCCCATGGCTGGACGGTTTGTACGTCAACAGCGGTCACGGTTCACGGGGGCTGATTACTGCGCCGTTGTCGGGCGAGTTGCTGGCAGCGTGGCTGGATGACGAGCCGCTGCCATTACCCAGAGCCGTGGCTGAAGCCTGTCATCCAAACCGCTTTGCCTTGCGGCGTTTGATCCGGGGTCAGTGAAACCGCTCAACCGTCCGCCAGAGAGCAAGTGCCCAGCTCCACCATTTTCATGACGTCCTCGGTCAAGCGCTCGAAAACGGCATTCTCCGCCGTTTCTTTTTCGGTCTTGATCACCGATACCTGACTGAGATAATCGGCCGTCGTCAGGCTCTCGGCCTTATCGAATACCGCTTGCAACTTTGCCGGATACGTCCCGCTGACCGATGCGAATCGTCCAGAGTAATGGCGACTCAGGTAATCCGTCCAAAACGGCTGACGGATCAAAAACCGTTTTAACTGCGGTGACAGCTCTGCGCTTTTAATTTTGCGTTCCGCAATGTCGAGATCGGTCTGCTTCACACCGCTCAAAGAGGCATAGCGCATGTGTGTGGGTTGTCCCGGCAAGTCCAGAGTGTTGGCCAACCCGGTTCGATAGGCGAGGCTGACTTCCAGCGGATCAGCCTTGAGGTCCTGCCTGATGTGGCTTTGAGCGAGCTTCTCCAGTTCCTCAAGCCGAAATAGACCTCGCCCAAGCTTCAACAAACCTGCTGCCGTAGAACGCAAACTCCCGACGGGATTGATCGCCTTGTCCACTTCCGTGGCCACTTCCAGATGACTGAAGTTCATTGCCGCCGAATCCGTGCAGTTGATTGGATTGGCAGCCAGTTCGAACACCTGCTCGCGCAGCAACGTATTGGCCTGGGCGGCGTCCAGCACGCTCCAGACTCGTCGGGTCATGTCCTCGCGCACATATTCGGCATCCGCGGTGTCTCCCAGTTCGGCCAGTAATCGAAACAGACCATCAGATGCCGGGACGTCCTTGAATGCCGTCCATGTTGCAGCCCGCGCGGGCGACACCCACTCCTCTGGCAACCAGAGTTCTCGCGCCTGTTGCTCGTTCAAGCGGGCAATGTCGTCTTCGAGATACCCCATGCCGACGCCGACCCGTTCACGAAATTGCCCAAGGCGGGACTGGCTATCGTCCGATAGAGGGTTATGCCGCAAGTTGAGTGTTTCGCTCAACCGCCGGGTGCTGCTGAACAACCAGTCCGGCAGGTCCTTGATCTCATTGTCGCGCAGATCAACTCGCTCCAGATTGGGTAAGCGCGCGAGGTTTTTCGGTAATTCAGTAGCCCGGGTGTCGCGCAGTGACAGGTAACGCAAATCAAACAGCCGGCCAACATCCAGCGTTGCGCCGAGTCGGCGGTTTCCAGTCAGGTTGAGGGTTTCAAGCGTTCGCATACCGTTCAACTTCTTCAAGGTCTGCTCGGTCAATTGCAAATCGTTGTTCGCCAGGCTGAGGTGTTTGAGCGTCGGCATCTGCGAAAGAATTTCCGGCAGCAATGTCAGTTTGTTGGCATCCAGCACCAGGGATTCAAGGTTTCTGAACGCCTTGAGGAAGTACGCCACATCGTTATCCAGCTCCATGTCCTTGAGCGACAGGTATTGCACGTGATCAAAGGTGACCTCGGGTGGCAAGATCGGAAGCTTGCCAACGCGCATCTTGTCCAGACTCAAACCCGGTACCGAAGTCGCTTTTTCATTGCGCATGAAAAACAGACGACGCCAGCTGTTTTCCATGATGTCGGACACTTGCAAGCGACTCTGGCGCCACTCGCTGGGGTTCTCGGTCGGTGACCTCGGATCGATCTCCTCTGCGCGCCAGGCGCGGAGCGTACTTCGCAGCTTTTTCAACGCCTGCTGTCGACTTCTGACCTCCTTCGCTCGCACCAAGTGGTCGCTACCCAGTCCCTCAAGCAATGCCCGGGCCTGAGCGTCGGTCAGCAGCGGGTAAAGCTTTCTGACCTTGCGAACCAGCGCTCGAGGGTGAGTCGTTCCGGGCACCGGTTCATCGGCTTGCAGGCACTCGCCGGACGAAGGCGGATCTTCAATTGAGGCACCTGACTACACTCGCTCGGCGATGGCTCTACTCTCAACGCCCTTGCCCAGCAGATCGACACTCAATTGCCGCGCATCGTTGTCCCCGATTCCGGCGACGCCCATGGCCGTGCGTTGCTCCAGGGGAAGCGCGCGCAAGATCGCGCTGTAGAGGCTGTTGGCCCCCAAAGCGGCGCCAAGCGATTTCCCATCGCTGCCGAACGCTTCGTGTCCGCTGGCAGTGCTGATGATGACGCGTTTGAGCGCAGCGTTCTCGTTGCCCACGCTGGCCGACAAGGTACCGGTGGTAGAACCCTCTCGGAGTTCAATCCGCACATCTTTGCTCCAGCCACCCAGGCGGGAAAGCAACGGTATGGCCAGCTTCCGCGTGTCGGCCTCCGCAATTTCGGGTAACGAAAACCCGGCCAGCGCCCGGTCCAGACGGATATCGGCCAACACTTGCCGGACGTTTTGCGCCAACCCCATGGGAATCCGCCCTGTTGCTCGCAAGCCAAGGCGTTCGGCACTGCTAGAGGCGGCGATCAACTCCTGCGCCAGACCGGCGGGAAGTTCGGAAAAGACGCTGCGTACTTTTTGCACATCGCTGACGATGCTCTGGTCATGCCGTTGATACAGGTGCTTGAAGACGGATCTGCGATCAGCCTTCACCGCCGCTCCGATTTTCCTCGCAAGCAATCCGCTCTCTGTACCTTTGACGATGGGCTTGCCCAGCAATGCATCGACCTCACTCTGATACAGCCCGGCCACCACCGTATCCAGCAAATCGCCCCTGGCCAACTGCGCCTCGGTCACTACGATACTCAACTCTTCGTCCGGGACCAACGTCGTTGGCGGGTACATCGCGGTGATCTTGCGCTCGTTATCGAGCACTTCAATATAACGGTCTGCTGGCCAACCCGGCAGGGATGGCAAGGTATGCAGTTGCTCCAGGGCATACTCGGCACGTCGTGTATCACCTTTCTCCAGGTCTGCAATGAAATCGGTCAGCCGCTGCTCGAGACGAAAACGCGCGACGCTATCCTTGAACCGCGCAGGCAACCCTCTGTTTTTGTCAGCCAGATGATGCAGTCGCGCGAACGGGGTGTCGGTGATTTTCCGTATATCTTCCAGCCGCCACTCATCGAGTTCGGCCAACCGCGGATCGATGCGTTTCAAGGCATAGACACCGCTGCTCCAAGTTTCGGATTGTTCATGAGCAAAGCGCCAACCGCCCTCACCGATTTGCTCGACAACCGGTGAAAAAGCGCCGCGGCGGGCAGGATGGCTGACTCGCCATGCGTCCAGAACCTGATCGAAGGTAATCTCATAATTCGCATCGTCGATCCTGATGAAACGCTGGGGACCGACGTGATAGATGCCCTCGGCATCAGCGGTGCCCCCCACTGGCGGCGTTCGTCGGTAGGGCGCCCCGTCCGACAACCAGAGCCGGGGGTTGCCTGCCGAATTCTTTACGGCGGTGAACCGACTGAAAAATTCCGGATGCTGCTCGACAGTCCTCCTGACCAGTGAACCGATGGCTTTGGTGCCCGCCGCAAATGCCGCCATCATGGCAATGTTTTCTGCAACGTTGAGCAGGTGGGCCATTGCCCCGGCCTTGTCGCCATGGCGCCAGTCTTCAATACCGTCGTAGACCTCGCCCAACAGTTGTCCAACCGCAAGCCCCATCATCAATTGCCCCAGCACCGGAACAAATAACCCGGCGATGTTGGCGATCAGCAGGCCTGCTTCTTCGTATGCTTCCAGACGGTTCTGACGCGAAACGGCGTCAACATCCGCCGTCGGCACAGCCAGGATCAATGCATCACTCTGCATCTTCGTGACATGGCTCTGGTAAAGGAAATTGAACAGCGTCACCAGAATGGGAGACGCCTGCAGGTTCATTGCCTTCTTTTGTGTGACAGAGGTGTAGAAATTGGTTTTGTTGCTTTCATCGATGTAGCTGGCGAAAAAATCCGCGTAGGCACGATCCTTCAGCTGTCGGTACAAATAATACTCGAACAGGGCGAAGGTGCTGTATTCGTATAACGGCCGGGTTGGCTCGTTCGGCATGTACACGACACACCCGTCGATCGGATGATCCGTTAGCGCTCGTTTTGAGAAGATGACCACTCCCCAGACACAGGTTCCGAACAACTCCAGCCCTTGCGTATGAACCGGTAAATCCTCGTAGAGAATGGCCTTCACGCCCGCAGCGTCGCCTGCGCCGCTGTTCAACTCCAGGCTTTGCAACATCTGAAACGCCGAGTCACCAATGTCGCCTTTCAATAGCGCCGTATGAGCGTCCACCTTGAGCGCACTCAATTTCAGCCGGCGGATGTCCAGCCCTACCGCGGCAGGTTTGAAGGTGGTCTCGAAATGAGTCTGGTAGCGCTTCCCCAAATCCAGATCGCGACACACTTTGGCAAATGCCATGGGCGTCAACCGGCGCAAACCCTCTGGCGTTGAAACCAGACGTACAATCGCGCCTGGAGGGAAGCCATTCTCAGCCGTTTCGTCCTCGGTGAAGTTATGCATTGCAGCCTGTAACAAGCTGCGTTGGGCGATCACTTGCTGTTTGGCTACATCATCGGTCGCGGTGGAACCGGGGCAACCGCAATCGAATCCCGGTAGCTCGACGGCGTCTTTTTCAACGTCGAACGCCACAGCGAATTGCGTCGTCAGCGCTTCCGTCAATTCAGTGCGACAGAACTCGTACAGCGGCTTGAGCGCATCAAGTGTCGGCTGAACCTTGAGTTGACAGACCTGCAGCTCACGCATGGCGCTGGCAAGCGCGGCGATCTGCTCGGGTGTGGCGTCGGTCAGCCACTTGGGCAAGGTCTTTTGAAGCGTTTCGGCACTGTCCAGATCGCCAGTCATGTCGATCAAAGCCGATAGCTGATCTGAATCCGTGAATGGCTTGACAGCCGGGTTGACGGGGTCCTTGTCTGACATTCGCAATGTTCCTTATTGCAAGCGGGAGAGTCCCTAAAGTAGCCCCTTCAATCGTCAATGAATAACCAGAAAACCTCGTGTATTCAGTTGCTTAAGCAGCAGCATTTTCAATGCGTCGCATCAATATGTACCGCACACCTCCAGCTCTTTTCGGGTAAGGCCGTCCGGTTCACTGCGGCGGCTTATTACTTATCGATCTAAAACTCCCACGGTCCCACCGGGTCAGTTTCTGAGTACCCGCCGTTTTGGCCGGGTATCGATTGACCCTCCCCAACGGAAAAACCGGTAAGGATTTTATGTGCGGATTAGCTGGCGAGTTACGCTTTGATCATCAACCTGCGGACCTCGCGGCCGTTGAACGAATCACCCATCACCTGGCCCCTCGCGGCCCCGATGCGTGGGGTTTCCATGCCCAAGGGCCGATTGCGCTTGGTCATCGTCGGCTGAAAATCATGGACCTGTCGGACGGTTCGGCGCAGCCGATGGTCGACAATCAATTGGGCTTGTCCCTGGCCTTCAACGGCGCGATCTACAACTTTCCGGAATTGCGCACCGAGCTCGAAAGCCTTGGTTATGCCTTCTATTCCGGCGGTGACACCGAAGTACTGCTCAAGGGCTATCACGCCTGGGGCGAAGCCTTGCTCCCCAAGCTCAACGGCATGTTTGCCTTCGCTATCTGGGAGCGCGATGCCCAGCGCCTGTTCATCGCCCGCGACCGTCTCGGCGTCAAGCCGCTGTACCTGTCGCGCACCGGCCAGCGCCTGCGCTTTGCCTCGGCACTGCCGGCGTTGCTCAAGGGTGGCGACATCAGCCCGATACTCGACCCGGTGGCGCTCAATCATTACCTGAACTTCCACGCCGTGGTCCCGGCACCGCGCACCTTGCTGGCCGGCATTGAAAAACTGCCGCCAGCCACCTGGATGCGCATCGAAGCCGATGGCCGCACCGAGCAGAAAACCTGGTGGACCCTGCCCTACGGCCCTCGCGCCGACGAAATGAACCTGACCCTGGAAGACTGGCGCGACCGGGTGCTCGACAGCACCCGAGATGCGGTGGCGATTCGTCAACGGGCGGCGGTCGATGTCGGCGTACTGCTATCGGGCGGCGTCGACTCGAGTTTGCTGGTCGGGCTGTTGCGTGAAGTCGGCGTGGAAAACCTGTCGACCTTCTCCATCGGTTTTCAGGATGCCGGCGGCGAACGCGGCGACGAGTTCCAGTATTCGGACCTGATCGCCAAGCACTACGGCACTCAGCACCATCAATTGCGCATCGACGAAAAAGAGATCATCGAGCAACTGCCTGCTGCGTTCCGCGCCATGAGCGAGCCGATGGTCAGTCATGACTGCATCGCTTTTTATCTGCTGTCCCGCGAAGTGGCCAAACATTGCAAAGTGGTCCAGAGCGGCCAGGGCGCGGACGAGTTGTTCGCCGGGTATCACTGGTATCCGCAAGTCGACGGCGCCGCCGATCCGTACGCCGCCTATCGCGAGGCATTTTTCGACCGCAGCTATGACGATTACGCCGCCACGGTGCAGCCGAAATGGCTGACAGCGAATGACGCCGCCGGTGACTTCGTGAAGGAACATTTCGCACAGCCCGGCGCCGATGCGGCGGTGGACAAAGCCCTGCGTCTGGACAGCACGGTGATGCTGGTGGACGACCCGGTCAAACGCGTCGACAACATGACCATGGCCTGGGGCCTGGAAGCACGCACGCCGTTTCTCGACTATCGACTGGTGGAGTTGTCGGCCCGTGTGCCGGGCAAATTCAAACTGCCGGACGGCGGCAAGCAAGTGCTCAAGGAAGCGGCGCGCCTGGTGATTCCGGGTGAAGTCATCGACCGCAAGAAGGGTTACTTCCCGGTGCCCGGCCTCAAGCATTTGCAGGGCGATACGCTGAACTGGGTGCGCGAACTGCTGCTCGATCCGAGTCAGGATCGCGGTCTGTTCAACCCGGCGATGCTCGACCGTTTGCTGACTGACCCGCAGGGTCAATTGACTCCGCTGCGCGGCTCCAAGCTGTGGCAACTGGCGGCCCTGAACCTGTGGCTCAGCGAGCAAGGAATCTGATCGATGAAACCCCACGCCACGGCTTATAGCCAACGCTTGTTGCGCGGCCAGACACCGTCTTATGAACGCTTGCAGGCGCGTCTCGCCGAAGACGGCAGCGAACTGAGTGCGGAACCGATTGCCGTGCATTGCGGCTGGGGCCGGTTGCTGATCGGGCACACTTTCCCCGATCCGGCCAGCCTCGCCCAGGAGTTGCTCAATGAGCAACCGGGCGAGCGCGACATTGCTTTATACGTTGCCGCGCCGCAGCAAATCCTTGGATTGGAACCGGCCCAGCTGTTTCTCGACCCGTCCGACACCTTGCGTTTGTGGTTCAGCGATTACCGTCAAGCCACTCGTGTGTTTCGCGGCTTCCGCATTCGCCGGGCACAAAGCGATGCGGATTGGCAGGCGATCAATCAGTTGTATCAGGCGCGCGGCATGTTGCCGATCGATGCAAACCTGCTGACCCCGCGACACTTGGGCGGACCGGTGTATTGGCTGGCCGAGGACGAAGACAGCGGCGCGATCATCGGCAGTGTCATGGGCCTCAATCACCACAAGGCATTCAACGATCCGGAAAACGGCAGCAGCTTGTGGTGCCTGGCGGTCGATCCGCATTGTTCGCGGCCGGGCGTCGGTGAGGTGTTGGTGCGGCATTTGATCGAACACTTCATGAGCCGTGGGCTGAGTTACCTGGACTTATCGGTTCTACATGACAACCGACAAGCAAAAAGCCTTTACGCCAAGCTCGGTTTTCGCAACCTCTCGACCTTTGCGATCAAGCGCAAGAACGGCATCAATCAGCCGCTGTTCCTTGGGCCCGGTCCGGAGGCGGACTTCAATCCGTATGCGCGGATCATTGTCGAGGAAGCCCTTCGCCGCGGCATTGATGTGCAGGTCGATGACGCCGATGCCGGCCTGTTCACCCTCAGCCATGGCGGGCGCCGGGTGCGTTGCCGCGAATCGTTGAGCGATCTGACCAGCGCCATCAGCATGACCTTGTGCCAGGACAAGAGCCTGACCCACAAAGCGCTCAAGGCCGCAGGTTTGAACCTGCCTTCGCAACAACTGGCCGGCAACGCCGATGACAACCTGGCATTTCTCGATGAGCACGCGCGGGTGGTGGTCAAACCGCTGAATGGCGAACAAGGCCAGGGCGTTGCCGTGGACCTGCGAACCATTGAAGACGTGCAGCAAGCCATCGAAGCCGCCCGCACGTTCGACAGTCGAGTGCTGCTGGAAAGCTTTCACGAAGGCCTGGACCTGCGGATTCTGGTGATCGGATTTGAGGTGGTGGCGGCGGCGATTCGGCGACCGGCGGAGGTGGTTGGCGACGGTCAGCATTCCATCGGCGCATTGATCGAAGCCCAGAGTCGACGGCGACAGGCAGCCACCAGTGGCGAGAGCAAAATACCGCTCGATCATGAGACCCAGCGCACGTTGCACGCCGCGGGTTACGACTACAACAGCATTCTGCCGGCGGGTGAGCATTTGTTCGTACGGCGTACAGCGAATCTTCATACGGGCGGGGTGCTGGAGGACGTCACGGCGATTCTGCATCCGACGTTGGTCGATGCAGCGGTGCGGGCGGCCCGGGCGCTGGATATCCCGATGGTCGGGCTCGACTTGATGGTGCCGGCGGCCGATCAGCCGGAGTATGTGTTTATCGAAGCCAATGAGCGCGCCGGTCTGGCCAACCATGAACCGCAGCCCACGGCTGAGCGGTTTGTGGATTTGTTGTTTCCGCATAGTCAGCCGGCGGTCTAGCTCCTTCTTGATCGTTCCCACGCTCTGCGTGGGGATGCCTCATCGGACGCTTCGCGTCCGCCCTTGTGACGCAGAGCGTCCCTCGCTGCATTCCCACGCAGAGCATGGGAACGATCAGCTCTTCACTCATCAGGAGTTTCCATGACCACTAAAATCCCTGAACCGGATCTCAACTACCTGCAAAAAGTCCTGCTGGAAATGCTCGCCATTCCCAGCCCCACCGGGTTCACCGACACCATCGTGCGCTATGTCGCCGAGCGCCTTGAAGAATTGGGCATCCCCTTCGAAATGACCCGTCGCGGGACTATCCGCGCCACCCTCAAAGGCAAGAAAAACAGCCCCGACCGTGCGGTGTCCGCGCACCTGGACACCATCGGCGCGGCGGTTCGCGCCGTGAAAGACAACGGACGCCTGACTCTGGCACCGGTCGGTTGCTGGTCCAGTCGTTTTGCCGAAGGCAGCCGGGTCAGCCTGTTTACCGACAACGGTGTGATTCGCGGCAGCGTGTTGCCGCTGATGGCTTCCGGGCACGCCTTCAACACCGCCGTGGACGAAATGCCGATCAGTTGGGATCACGTCGAACTGCGCCTCGATGCCTATTGCGCCACCCGCGCCGACTGCGACTCGCTGGGGATCAGCGTCGGTGACTTCGTGGCCTTCGACCCCTTGCCGGAGTTCACTGAAAGCGGTCACATCAGCGCCCGTCACCTGGACGACAAGGCCGGCGTTGCGGCGTTGCTCGCGGCGCTGAAAGCCATCGTCGACAGTGGCGAGGAGTTGATGATCGACTGCCATCCGCTGTTCACCATCACCGAAGAAACCGGCAGTGGCGCGGCGGCCGCGCTACCGTGGGATGTCAGTGAATTCGTCGGTATCGACATTGCGCCGGTCGCGCCCGGCCAGCATTCCAGCGAACACGCGGTGAGCGTGGCGATGCAGGATTCCGGCGGGCCTTATGACTATCACTTGTCGCGGCATTTACTGCGCCTGGCCAGTGACAACGAATTACCCGTGCGCCGCGACCTGTTCCGTTATTACTTCAGCGATGCGCATTCGGCGGTGACGGCTGGACACGACATCCGCACCGCCCTGCTCGCCTTTGGTTGCGACGCCACGCACGGTTATGAGCGTACGCACATCGACAGCCTGGCGGCGTTGAGTCGCTTGCTCGGCGCCTACATCCTGAGCCCGCCGGTGTTTGCCAGTGACGCGCAACCAGCGAAGGGGTCGCTGGACCGGTTCAGTCATCAGATCGAACATGAGACGCAGATGGAAAGTGATACGCGGGTTCCTTCGGTGGACAGCCTTGTCGGGCAGCGCTCCGATAGCTGATCCCGACATTTGTATTGCCTGCTCGCGAGGGGACAGGCCTGGCAACACATCAGCCCGAGGCTAGCCGCGACCGATCATTCGCCGTAGCATCCCGACATTGTTTTAGCCGAGGTGCCTATGCTGATTCCCTACGACCAACTTGAAGTCGACACCCTCACCCGCCTGATCGAGGATTTCGTGACCCGTGACGGTACGGACAACGGCGATGACACACCGCTGGAGACCCGTGTATTGCGGGTTCGCCAGGCATTGACCAAAGGTCAGGCACTGATCGTGTTCGATCCGGAAAGCGAGCAGTGCCAGTTGATGCTCAAGCACGATGTACCCAAGCACCTGTTCGACTGAACGGCTCAGCGCCCCTTGGTCTTGGCCAGTTTGACCTGGATGCGCTCATAGACCTCGGCGCGATGCACATTGACGTTCTGCGGCGCCTCGACGCCAAAACGCACACTGTTGCCGCTGACGTTGAGGATACGCACTGAAATGTCATCACCGATGGAAATCATCTCGCCCACAACGCGACTGAGTACAAGCATGGTATTGGTCCTTGAAGATTGCCGGCCCTTGAAGATGCCCGGCGTTTAGCGGGTCTTCAATGCGATGGCGGCAAATCAGTCCAGCCCTACAGCTCTGGAAGAACCCTCCTGACGGAAGCGTCCGACAAATTGTTTTAATGCAGGACCGATCCTTCAGGATGCGGAAAAGCGCGGGCCAAACAGAATGACGCTCGCGCCGATCACGCACAGCGCTACGCCGATCCAGTCCGAGCCCAGCGGTCGAATCCGCTCGACCACGGCCAGCCAACCAATCGAGGCAATGATGTAGATCCCACCGTAGGCCGCATAGGCGCGCCCGGCGTAGGTGGCTTCGACTCGGGTCAGTAGCAGCGCGAACAAGGTCAGGCTGAGCAACGCAGGCAGCACCCACAAGACGCTTTTGCCTTGGCGCAGCCACATCCAGAACGCGAAGCAGCCGGCGATTTCGAAGAGCGCCGCGAGGAAAAACCACAGGTAATTGAGCATGCAGGTGTCTCGTTAGAGTGACCGATGGCGGCCACCCTAACGACGCGGTTGCCTACGGGCAAGATCAGCCTGCGCTTTGTTTGGCCTTGGCGCGCATTTTGTCGGCCATGAGGGTCATTTCGTTGTAGAGCAGTTGCGGGTTTTTCTGCTTGATCGCCCAGGCCATGCGGCCCTGCTCGTGCGGCAGGATCATGAACTCGCCAGCAGCCACCTGGTTGTATATGTAGTCGGCAATGTCGGTGGCGGTAATCGGCGAACTTTCCAGCAGTTTGCCGACCTGGGCTTTCATCGCCGGAGTCGGGCCACGGAAAGAGTCGAGCAGGTTGGTCTGGAAGAACGACGGGCAAACCACATGCACGCCCACTTCCTGTTGCGCCAGTTCGATCAACAGGCTCTCGGACAACGCCACCACGCCGGCCTTGGCCACGTTGTAGTTACTCATCGCCGGGCCTTGCATCAGGGCAGCCATCGACGCGATGTTGATGATCTTGCCTTTACTTTTCTCCAGCAGCGGCAGGAACGCCTTGCAGCCCTTGACCACCCCCATCAGGTTTATCGCGATCTGCCAGTCCCAGTCTTCCAGCGACAGTTCACTGAAGAAGCCGCCGGACGCGACACCGGCGTTGTTAACGATGACATCGATGCCGCCGAGCTTCTCTTCGCAGGCCTGGGCGAATGCGGTCAGCTGGCTGTAATCGCGTACATCGCAACGCTGGATAAAGCCATCGCCACCGGCGTCGCGAACCAGCTTCAAGGTTTCTTGCAGGCCGGGTTCGCTGACATCCGACAAGGCCAGTTGCCAGCCTTCACGCGCCCAGCGCAGCGCGATTTCGCGACCCAGGCCCGAGCCCGCGCCAGTGATCATCATGCGATTTTGCATAGCAAACAGCCTTGTGGTTCCGGGAAAGATGCGCTGAGTGTAGCGAAGGTCCTTGCCCGACCCACGCTCCATCAGATTGCTGAATGGCCCGAACAAACCGTGGGCGCGTGTGGTTCAACTAATCCTGGAAAAAACGAAATAAACAGGCCTTCGAAAAACATTAAAAAAACATGGAATTTTCCGACTCACGCACCAGTCGGACGTTGTAAGCAGCTTGAATTAATAACCTTCCAGCTGACCGTTAAAAGACAGGTCAATCCAGAACACTTCCAACAAGGAAATAATAGACATGGGCACAATTCTGATCGTTATTCTGATCCTCTTGCTGATCGGTGGTCTGCCGGTTTTCCCACACTCCAGAAGTTGGGGTTATGGCCCGTCGGGTATCATCGGCGTCGTCCTGGTAGTGCTGTTGATTCTGCTCTTGCTTGGCAGGATCTAACGGATATAACGAATTAACGGACAAAAAAAGAGGCCCTTGAAAAAGGGCCTCTTTTTATTGCGCCGAAAACTTAGTCCGGCTTGCCGTCCACAACACCCGCGGTGTTGTCGAGCAGGCTCTTGGTCGCGGTTTGCAGGAACGACTCAAGCTTGAGCTTCAACTCGGCAGTGCGTGGATCGTTCGGCACGATCTCGGCATGCGGCTTCGCGCCCAGTTCATAGCGGTACATCTTTGGCTCCATTTCCTTCTCTTTCGGCAACACCAGAATCTGGTCAGCCGTGAGAATGGCCGTGGTCTGTTCGCTGCCTGACGGCTTGATCACACCAAAACCGGTGTCGCCTTCCGGCAGGTTGAGCAGGTCGCGCCCCCAGCACTGATGGCGCACTTCGCCACCGATACGCCCCATGATGGTCGGCACGATGTCGATCTGAGTGCCCACGGTGTGGTCACGCTGGCCGAACTTTTCCTGGATACCCGGTGCAATCATCAGCATCGGCACGTTGAAACGGCCCAGGTCCATTTCGGTGATTTGCTGCTCGTTACCGAAACCGTGGTCACCCACGATCACAAACAGGGTCTCCTTGAAGTACGGCTCTTTACGCGCTTTCTCGAAGAACTGACCCAACGCCCAGTCGGAGTAACGCATGGCGGTCAGGTGTTCGTTGAGGCTGCCGCGATCGGTCACGCGCTCGACCGGCAATGGCGTCGGCAAGGCGTACGGCGTGTGGTTGGACAGCGTCTGCAGCAGGGCATAGAACGGCTTGCCGTTTTCCCGGGCCTTGAGCTCTACCAGGCCACGGTCGAACATGTCCTGGTCGGACACGCCCCAGGTCGGATCGGAGAACACCGGGTTGACGAAGTCGTTACGACCGATGAAGTTGGTCATGCCCTGGTTGCTGAAGAAGCCCGACTGGTTATCCCAGGCGAAATCACCGTTGTAGACGTACACGTCGTCGTATTTTCGGGCGCTGAGCAACTGTGGCAGGCCGGACAGTTTGTGGCTGCCTTCCGGGGTCTGCATCAGGTATTCGAAACCCGGCAGGTTCGGGAAGCACGCCATGGTGGCGAACATGCCCTGGTGGGTATGGGTGCCGTTGGAGAAGAAGCGGTCGAACAGCAGGCCTTCCTTCGACAGTTTGTCGAGGTACGGCGTGATGTTGCCCGGGCCGCCCAACGCGCCGACCGAGTGACCGGCCATGCTTTCCATCAGGATCACGACCACGTTCTTGATCGGCAGGGTCTTGTCGGCCGGTGGTGTGTAGTCACGACGCACGGCGGCTGTTTCAGCATCCACCAGTTTTTCGTCTTTCATCACCAACATGTCACGCACGGTCTGCTGAGCCAGAGGCTGCGGCAGTGTGGCTTTCCAGATGTTGTCGCGATCTTCGGAGATCCGGCTCTTGGCCGCCGCGATCAGCGACAGCGTGCCGTTGAGGCCCAACTGGTTGGCGAAGTTCGAGTCGGTGGTGTAGACGTCACCCCAACGCAGCGGCGGTCCCTGGCGCAGGGTGCCCCGAGCGGCGACCACGCAGACCAGCAGACAGACCACGAACACGACGCCTCGCGCATACCAGGGGGCGATCTGACGCGTGCCGATGCTGCCGCCACTGAACGGGCCACGAGGCCGGGTCGCACGGTCGGCGCCCTTGAACGCCAGGGTCAGGATCAATGTGCCAAAGGCCCACGCCAGCAGATAGCGAACCACCGGGAAACCGTACCAGAGCATGCTCATCACGGTTTTCGGGTCTTCCTTCACGTACTGGAAGACCAGGCCATTGAGGCGCTGGTGGAACTCGCGGTAGAAGTCCATCTCCATCAGCCCGAGGAACAGCGCGATGCTCGACGCAATGGTCAGCCAGAACCGGAAGAACCCGCGAGCAGCCATGGCCCGCGCGCTGAACAGCGCCAGCAACAGCGGAACGCTGAGGTAAACCACCAGGCGCAGGTCGAAACGCAGGCCGTTGGCGAACGCTTCAAGGAAAGTCGAAGCCGGGGTGTCGAGGATCATCGAGCGGTTGTAGACCAGCAGCGCAACACGCAGCAGGCTGAACATGACCATCATGATCAAGGCACATAGCAGCGTGTAGGCCAGATGCGATTTGACGGTCGGTTGCAGCAGGCGACTAGAAGCTCGCTGCTGATTCAGGGCGTCCGGGTTTGCCATGTCGTTTAAGGACCCATTGGAAGTTGAAGTTTCAAAAAATACAGCGGCGCCCTGCCCTCTATTGACCATTGCTTGGCCCCGGGGCTTGCGCGATGCGCAAATGTTGCACCATCACCCGCCTCATTGCCATTGATTACTGTTTGGCTGACAGATGCGGGCGGATTGTCTTGGAGGCTTTGTGAAAATTTTGTGCAACGCATATCCGGAAACACAATAAAGCCGCGCACGGCTGAAAACGCAAACGCCCCGAACCAGTCGGGGCGTTTTGCTGAACGACGCTGTAATTACTTCTCGGCGCGTTCTTTCAGGGCTTTCAGGGTATTGAATGGTGCATCGACCACGAACTTGTTGGCAATCATCGATGGCACGCTGCCGCCTGGCTCGGTGTGCACCTGATAGGTCACTTCGACCTGGTCACCCTTGGGCACGAACTTCCAGAACCCGTCGACTTTGGCGACGCGCACGAAACCTTTTTCTTCCGGAATGTATTTCGGTACACCTTCGAGCTTGCGGGTCATGCTTCCATCGGCGCCTTCAACGGTGGTGATGTGCAGCACCGAATCACGTGCCGTGACGGGCCACGGGGTATTGAATTGGGTATAGGTCCAGCTCTGGTCGCCTTCGTGCTTGAGCGACTTCTGCATTTTGCAGTCGTGAATCCAGGCACAGGCACCGGACGCGTCTTCTTGCAGAGCGCGCAGTTTGGCGACGGTGGTCTTCATCAAAGTGACGCCCTGATAGGCCTTGTAGTCCGAACCCGGTACTTCGGCCAGAGAGATCTTGATGCCGTCTTCGTTCTTGGCGACCTTCCAGTCTTCGGCCTGGGCAGCCGTAGCAGCCAGAACCGCAGTCAATCCACACAACACAGCGATACGATGCAGTGAACCCATGGTTTTATTCCTTATTGTTGAAGTTCCGTTGGTTGAACACATCACGCCGCCGTCATTTGCTCCCACCATCCCAGCAATTTGATCGCCTCGTCACTGCTACTGCCGCAGACTTCGATATCGGCTTCAAAAGCCGAACAGACTGCGGGGCGTTCGGGTTTGCCGAAGATGCTGCACAAGTTATCGACCGAAAGTTGCACGCAACGTTCGCCAGCGGCTTTGCCATGGGGCATACCGGGAATCGGTGAACTGATGGAAGGGGCAATGCAACAGGCGCCACAGCCTTCACGGCATTTCATGACGACGAGCTCCTCACGAGGTGTGATGTGTAAAAGGACAGGGCACAGAGTAACCGCTAAAACAGTTGTTTAAAATTACCCGGACCGGGGTTTTTTCATTCAAATCCGTGTGACTGACCAGTCTCCGACAAAGCGTCTGGCCAGCGGCTCACGGATGGGAACGATTTACTGCTTGAACTCGAAATCCAAGGCTGCGCCTTCGACGTCCCGACGCTCTTCATTGCGCAGCTGCAATTGCATTTCGTTACTGAGCAGCCGACCGTTGAGCTGAAACGGGCTACTGCCGGACTTTTCACCAAACATTTGTGGCAGCAGCGCATCGTGACTGGGCAGCGGCACGGTGCCGATCGGTTTCAGTTCCTGGGCCATCTGCGGTGGCAGTCTCAAGTCAAGTTTGACGGGAGGCAGTTGGGTTTTCACCACTTCACTGGGCGCCTTCGACTTGGCGGCAATGGGTGGACGCTTTTTCACCACCGCCGTTGGCTTTTTCACCGTCGTGGCCTTTTTCGCAGGCAGCGGTTTTTTTGCGGTTGCGCTGGCGGCAGGTTTTTCCTGGGCAGCCGCTGCCATGACGCCTTCAGCGTGAACGGTCATCAACAGGCAAAGAAACAGGCAGACGGCAGGAAAAATCGGTTTCATGAACCCAACAGCAGTAACGGCAGAGGGCCATATGCTCGCCTGTTGCGCGCCACATGACAAGCTCCGCCGAGAACCTCCCCCCGACTGCTCAGAAGCCGCCGGCCGTCTCCTGGCAAAGTTGCGTCGCCAGCATCCCCAACGTCATCAAGGCCCGTTCGGCTTCACGGTTCCAGGGTATGCCGCAGTTCAGCCGGATGCAGTGATTGAACTGCTCGGTGTTACTGAAGATAAGCCCCGGCGCAATACTGATGCCCTGCTGCAACGCCCGTACGTGCAATTCCTGGGTGTTGACCCGCCCCGGCAAACTGACCCACAAGATGAAGCCGCCGGTCGGCCGGGTCATCTGCGTGCCTTCAGGGAAGTATTGCTGAACGGCGAGCTGGAAGGCGCTGAGGTTCTTGCGGTATTCCTGGCGGATGTAGCGCAAATGTCGGTCGTAGCCGCCGTTTTCCAGATACGCCGCAATGCCCATTTGCGTAACACTGCACGCCGAATGGGTACTGAACGTCTGCAGGCGCTGGATTTCCTGCTGGTATTTGCCGGCAATCATCCAGCCGATCCGCACGCCCGGCGACAGGGTTTTGGAGAAGCTTGAACAATAGATGACCCGATCCAGCCGATCATAGGCCTTGAGTGATTTGGTACGCCCCTGCTCGAACATCAGTTCGCCGTAAATATCGTCTTCGACAATCTGGATGTCGAAATCAGACGCCAGGCGCAGCAATTGTTTCTGCCGCTCCTCGGGCATGGTCCCACCCAAGGGATTGCTCAGTCGCGTGGTCAGCACCAGCGCCTTGATCGACCATTGGTTGGCCGCCAGTTGCAGTGCTTCCAGGCTCATACCGGTGGCAGGATCACTCGGGATTTCGATCACTTTGAGGCCGAGCAAGTCGGCCAGTTGCAGCAGACCGTAATACGTCGGCGATTCGGCGGCGATCAGGTCGCCCGGCCGGGTCAATACCCGCAGTGACATCTGCAACGCGTCGACGCAGCCGTGGGTGATGACCACTTCGGAAGGATCGACTACCACGCCGGCATCGCGCATACGGATCGCCACTTGTCGGCGCAACGGTTCAAAACCGGGGCTGAACATGTAGCTGAAGGCTCGCGGGCTATGGAAACGAGTGACTTTGGCCAATTGCTGATGCAGCGCCCGCACCGGCAGGTAATCGACACTGGGCACTGCGGCACCCAACGGAAAAACACCCTCGCGGCGGGATTCGACCAACACTTGTTGAATGATGCTGCTGCGCGTGACCAGGCCAGGACGCTCGACCCGGGCGATGTCCGGCGTCGGCGCAGTCAGGGCCGGCGTCTGGTGAACGTAGTAGCCCGACTGCGGCCGGGCGCGGATCAGCCCTTGATCTTCAAGATTGGCATACGCCTGCAACACCGTCGCATGGCTGACGTTGAGCTGCGAGCTCATCTTGCGCACCGAAGGCACGCGCTCCCCCGGTTGATAGACACCACGGCGGATGTCTTCGGCCAGTTGTTGAGCAATACGTTGGTAGAGCAAGAGATTGGTCATGACGCAGCACTCGATTTCACGGGCATTTTATTCTTGTGTGAAACAATACCGGAACAGTTTAGAAGTGTACTGGGACAGTTGCCACAATAGTCGACCGTACAGTGCAGTGTCAGCAAAATCTGTACTGCTTTTTGCGATCAACCCTGCAAAAAGTAGACGAAAAAAAACCCGGCTCTGTCTGGCAGGCCGGGTTTGCTACAAGATTTCGGGGGTAATTCGCTTTCGCGAACCTACCTTTCCAAAGATGCTTAGCGGGCGGCGCCGAGCTGGCCTTTTTCGTCGGAGAACACAATTTCCACCCGACGGTTCTGCGCACGGCCACGCTCGGAAGCGTTTACGTCCACCGGGTATTCATCGCCATAGCCTTCAACTTGAATGCGTTTGTCGTCGATGCCCAAATCCATCAGGACGTCAGCCACCGATTGCGCACGGTCACGGGACAGCTTGAGGTTGTCCTGCTTGCCGCCGGTGCTGTCGGTATAGCCTTCGATCCGCACCACGCGTTTCGGATTGAGCTGCAGGAACTGAACAATCTTCAGCACCACACGGTTGGCCGAATTTTTCAGCTCGGCCTCACCGGTATCGAACAGCACATCGCCCAAGGTCATCACCAGGCCACGATCCGTCTGGGTGGTCGCCAGCGCGACAATCTGCTCTTCGAGCCACTTGCCCTGTTGCTGAACGCTGAGCAATTTGGATTCGCGCAATGCCAGTTGCAGACGCTGACGCTCCAGTTCGAGCTTCGCCGCGCGCTCTTCGTTGAGCACCAGATTGGTGTGCTCCCGGGCAATTTCGCTGTAGCGCTGGCTCAGGTAGGCGTAATGCACCACGTCCGAACCGCTGCCCCAATAGCTGGACAGACGATCGGCGCGGGCCAGCGACTCACCGGCGCGGATCACGTCCTTGGGCGCGATGCGCAGCACATTGGAGTCTTCCTTGACCTTCTGGAAGTCGGCGCCCGCTTCTTGCAAAGCGGCGTCACTGTGCTGGCCAGCGCAGCCATACAGGCTGGTGCAGCCGACGAGGATCAAGCTGGCGAGCGCTTTCGACTTCAGGCTCATTGGGCATCTCCCAGTTGCTTGCGCAGACGGGTGATACGGGTATTGAGCACGTTCAATTGCTCCTCGCTCTTGAGGGTCAACACCTTGGCTTCGGCCAGGCGCGCGTCCAGTTCGGCCTGCTCGGCCCGCATGCGCGCATGTTTGTAGGACTGCTCGGTCATATTGCTTTGGGCACGGGCGAATTTTTCTTCGGCCAGTTTCATTTCCGGCATGTCGTCGGCGGTGGCGCCCACGGCTTTTGCCTGGACGAGTGCCTGTTCGGTCAGGCGAATCTGTTCATTCGGCGCCGGATCGGCTGCACAACCCGCCAGAGCCAGAACGGCCAGGGCAGCGAAAAGAGGTCGAATACTCACTAAAAATCCCTACTGTTTTGGGGTACTGACAGGTTGTTGCTGCTGCTGTTGCTGCGCTTTCCAACGCTCGATATTGCGTTGCAACGCGGTGTCCGTCAGTCCTGAGGCGGGCAATTCTGTCATCTTTTTGGCCAGCTGTCCGCGCAACCACGGATCGTTGCAGGCGGAGTTATGGGAAACCGCGAGGTACAGACCGGGTTTGTCGATTGGCTCGGCACGGGGGACCAGGTCATTGGCCATGCTCAGCGCCTGCGCGGCCGCCATGCCGGAGTAGCGTCCGGCGAGTACAAATTCCACCTCGCCCAAGAGTAATTTCTGAAAGGCCTGGGTCAGGTTGGGCGTACGGGTGAGGGTCAATTGCTGATCGGCAAAAGTGCCGAAATCCGGGGTCATTCGAGACTTTTCCGACAATGCGCCGGGATGGCCGTGGAGGTCCTGGGCCTGGTTGTAGATCAATGCCGAGTCTTTGCGAGTCCAGACGAGGTAATCGTTTTCCAGCAACGGCGGATGAATGTAATCCAGGGTTTCCAGTTCGCTCACGGTCAACGTTGCATCGGCCAACATGTCCATGCGCCCGCTGCGTACTTCGTCCAGCGCCTGGGCGCGTTTGCCGGCATACAGCAACTCGACCTTGATGCCCAACTCCCCCGCCACTTGCTGCAACAGGTCAGCACTGGCACCGATCAGCTTTTTAGGGTTTTGCGGGTCTTGCCACAAATACGGTGGTGCGTCCGGGCTGCCGGTCACA
Organism: Pseudomonas sp. SIMBA_041; assembly: GCF_046535095.1. Taxonomy (NCBI): domain Bacteria; kingdom Pseudomonadati; phylum Pseudomonadota; class Gammaproteobacteria; order Pseudomonadales; family Pseudomonadaceae; genus Pseudomonas; species Pseudomonas sp. SIMBA_041. The sequence continues at coordinate 71,924 of NZ_JAWRXJ010000009.1, read as the reverse complement.
ATCAGTCGATCGCACTTGCCCGCCGCATTGGACAAGGTCGGCAACATCGTCAGGCCCAGCAATAACGACCAGCCACACACGCGACGCAGATCCATGGCAACACTCTCCCACTCAACTCCGGAACAAAAAAAAAGCCCGACCAAAAGGTCGGGCTCTTTATAAGTCAGGCCGCTGGATTAGACCAGCTTCTCGAACTCGGGGATTGCTTCGAACAGGTCTGCCACCAGGCCATAATCGGCCACCTGGAAGATCGGCGCTTCTTCGTCCTTGTTGATCGCAACGATCACTTTGGAGTCTTTCATGCCGGCCAGGTGCTGGATCGCGCCGGAGATACCGACCGCGATGTACAGCTGTGGAGCAACGATCTTGCCGGTCTGACCGACCTGCATGTCGTTGGGTACGAAACCTGCGTCGACCGCGGCGCGGGAAGCACCGACAGCAGCGCCCAGCTTGTCAGCCAGGGCGTACAGATGTTTGAAGTTGTCGCCGTTCTGCATGCCACGACCGCCGGAAACGACGATTTTGGCAGCGGTCAGTTCCGGACGATCGGACTTGGCCAGCTCTTCGCCAACGAAGCTGGAGATCGCAGCATCGTGAGCAGCAGCAACGGACTCAACCGCAGCCGAACCGCCTTCAGCAGCAACCGGGTCGAAACCGGTGGCACGCACGGTGATGACTTTCACCGAAGCGTTGGACTGAACGGTCGCGATGGCGTTACCGGCGTAGATCGGGCGCTTGAAGGTGTCAGCGCTTTCGACCGAGATGATCTCGGAGATCTGGTCAACGTCCAGCGCAGCGGCAACGCGCGGCAGGATGTTTTTGCCGTTGGAAGTCGCGGCAGCCAGGATGTGGCTGTAGCCCTTGCCCAACTCTGCAACCAGAGGCGCTACGTTTTCCGGCAGTTGGTGAGCATAGGCAGCGTTGTCAGCTACCAATACTTTGCTCACGCCAGCGATTTTCGCAGCGGCTTCAGCCACGGCGCCAACGCCCTGGCCTGCAACCAGAACGTGGATGTCACCACCGATTTTGGCAGCGGCAGCCACGGTGTTCAGTGTGGCCGGGGCCACTACTTTGTTGTCGTGTTCAGCAATAACCAAGATAGTCATTTAGATTACCTTCGCTTCGTTTTTCAGTTTCTCGACCAGTTCAGCCACCGACTTGACCTTGATACCCGCGCTGCGTGCAGCAGGCGCTTCGACTTTCACGGTCTTGTTGGTGGAGGCGGTGGAAACGCCCAAAGCGTCCGGAGTCAGCACTTCGAGAGGCTTCTTCTTGGCTTTCATGATGTTTGGCAGGGACGCGTAGCGCGGCTCGTTCAAACGCAGGTCGGTGGTGACGATGGCCGGCAGTTTCAGGGAAACTGTCTGCGCGCCGCCGTCGACTTCGCGAGTCACGGCAACGCTGTCGCCGCTGATTTCGACTTTCGACGCGAACGTGCCCTGACCGTAGCCGCTCAATGCAGCGAGCATCTGGCCAGTCTGGTTGTTGTCGCTGTCGATGGCTTGTTTGCCAAGGATTACCAGCTGCGGCTGTTCCTTGTCGACAACGGCCTTCAGCAGTTTGGCAACGGCCAGAGAAGTCAGGTCTTCGGCGGATTCGACGAGGATGGCGCGGTCGGCACCCAGAGCCAGCGCGGTGCGCAGTTGCTCTTGAGCGGTGGACGGGCCGACGGAGACGACGACGATTTCAGTCGCAACGCCTTTCTCTTTCAGGCGTACGGCTTCTTCCACGGCGATCTCGCAGAACGGGTTCATCGACATCTTGACGTTGGCAAGATCGACGCCGGAATTGTCCGCCTTGACGCGGACCTTGACGTTGTAATCCACAACGCGTTTGACAGCTACAAGAACCTTCATGGATTCCTCGTTACTCTCCGGTGAAAAGAAAGTCGCCTAGGCGAACCTGGCGGTTGATGCTCATCGGGCGCAAGGGCACCTCTAAAAACGCCGGCAAACGTGTCAAGTGACCATCGCTCATGAAGTGCATGACCGTTCGTCAGTGGTGACCAACGAGTCATTCAATATCGCGACGTGTAAACTGCGAGCCAAACCTGAGCTGCGCATCACTTGCCACTGCCATCGCCCTGTCTTTAGAGGTGCTCTTGAAACCAACAGTCAGCCTACGGCGAGCGCAAAACCGACCGTATCTTGACCGGAACGCCTATTCCGGTCAATACGGCAAAATGGCCGTTCGTAAGCCGCGTGACTTTGATTTCTCTGGCTTTGAGCCAATTCAAACAAACGTTTGTATTGGACGCTAGGAGTGGTGTAGATATAATGCGCCACCCAGAGAGAAAGGTGACTAATCGATTGTCCCCTCCCAGCATCAGTGCAGGGATTCATGGATGCGACACCAAACCTCCAATTAGAAAAAAACTGTTGAGCCTTGAGTAGGAGATAACCTGTGGAACGCGAATACATGGAATTCGACGTCGTCATCGTCGGTGCCGGCCCCGCTGGTCTTTCCGCTGCCTGCCGCTTGAAGCAGAAGGCTGCTGAAGCCGGTAAGGAAATCAGCGTCTGCGTGGTCGAAAAAGGCTCCGAAGTCGGTGCTCACATTCTGTCCGGTGCCGTGTTCGAACCACGCGCCCTGAACGAACTGTTCCCGGACTGGAAAGCACTCGGCGCCCCGCTGAACACGCCGGTCACCCGCGATGACATCTTCGTTCTCAAGAATGCTGAAAGCGCGCAAAAGATTCCTGACCTCTTTGTGCCCAAGACCATGCACAACGAAGGCAACTACATCATCTCCCTGGGCAACCTGTGCCGCTGGCTGGCTCAGCAGGCCGAGAACCTGGGCGTGGAAATCTACCCGGGCTTCGCTGCCCAGGAAGCGCTGATCGACGAGAATGGCGTGGTTCGCGGGATCATCACCGGTGACCTGGGCGTTGACCGCGAAGGCCATCCGAAAGAAGGCCTGTACACCCCGGGCATGGAACTGCGTGGCAAATACACGCTGTTCGCCGAGGGCTGCCGTGGCCACATCGGCAAGCAACTGATCCAGCGTTTCAACCTCGACAGTGAAGCCGACGCCCAGCACTACGGCATCGGCCTGAAGGAAATCTGGGAAATCGACCCGGCCAAGCACCAGCCAGGCCTGGTGGTTCACACCGCCGGCTGGCCGCTGGACATCATGGGCACCGAGAACACCGGTGGTTCGTTCCTCTACCACCTGGAAAACAACCAGGTGGTCGTCGGCCTGATCGTCGATCTGTCCTACAGCAACACGTACCTGTCGCCGTTCGACGAGTTCCAGCGCCTCAAGCATCACCCGGTGCTCAAGCAGTACCTGGAAGGCGGCAAGCGCGTCAGCTACGGCGCGCGTGCCATCTGTAAAGGTGGCCTGAACTCGCTGCCGAAAATGGTCTTCAAGGGCGGCGCGCTGATCGGTTGCGACCTCGGCACCCTGAACTTCGCCAAGATCAAAGGCAGCCACACCGCGATGAAGTCCGGCATGCTCGCCGCTGAATCCGTGGCCGAGGCGCTGTTCGCTGAAAAAGACAGCACCGAAGAGTTGACCACTTACGTCGACGCCTTCAAAAAGAGCTGGCTCTACGACGAGCTGTTCGCCAGCCGCAACTTCGGCCCGGCGATCCACAAGTTTGGCGCCATCGTCGGCGGCGGTTTCAACTGGCTGGACCAGAACATCTTCGGCGGCAAACTGCCGTTCACCTTGCACGACACCAAGCCGGATTACGCTTGCCTCAAGCTGGCGGCCGACTGCAAGAAGATCGACTACCCGAAACCGGACGGCAAAATCAGCTTCGACAAACTCAGCTCGGTGTTCATCTCCGGTACCAACCACGAAGAAGAACAGCCTTGCCACTTGAAGCTGACCGACCCAAGCATCCCGATCAGCAAAAACCTGCCGCTGTACGATGAACCTGCCCAGCGTTACTGCCCGGCCGGCGTATACGAAGTGATCACCAAGGAAGACGGCGAGAAGCGCTTCCAGATCAACGCCCAGAACTGCGTTCACTGCAAGACCTGCGACATCAAGGACCCTGCACAGAACATCACCTGGGTGACACCGGAAGGTGCTGGCGGCCCGACTTACCCGAACATGTAAGCCGAACCTCTGAACATCAAGGCTCCCGAAATGGGGGCCTTTTTGTTGCCCGCGATTTCACCGACACCACAAATCCCCCTGTAGGAGTGAGCCTGCCAACTCAGGCAGCGCGCTCATCCCCCGGATTACGCTCAAAGTAGCGCTTGTACTCCCGACTGAACTGCGACGTACTCTGATACCCCACCCGATGCGCCACCTGCGCCACGCCCAAGCCTTCAGACAGCAACAATTGCTGCGCCTTGAGCAAACGCAAGCGCTTCAGATACTGCACCGGCGACAACAACGTGCTGCGTTTGAAATGCTCGTGAAACGTCGACGCACTCATGTTCGCGCAACTGGCCAGCGTCTCGACATTCAGCGGCTCGGTGTAATGTGCATGCAGATGACTGAGCGAAGCCGCGACCCGGGCGAATTGCCCTTGTTGCTCCACCAGTGCACGCAACACATCGGCTTGCGGCCCGCGCAACGCGACGAACAGCAACTCACGCAAACGCGCCTGCCCCATCACCTGGCATTCCAGCGGATCGTGCAGGCAACGCAGCAACCGTTCGACACACCCGCGCATCGCGTCGTCGAGTACCGTCGAGGTCATCGACTCCAGCGTCTGTGCCGCAATACTGCGCCCCGCCACCAGCCCCATGGCCAACACCAATTCGCCGAGCAACGTGCGGTCGATCGCGATGGAAATCCCCAGCATCGGCCCCTCCGGCGCGGCAAAGGTTTCGCACTCGAACGGCACCGGCAAGGCCTGAATCAGATAATGGCCGGCGCCGTACTCCAGCGTGCGCGGGCCCAGGTATGCCAATTTGCTGCCCTGGACGATGATGACCAGACTCGGCTCATAGATCTGCGGACCACGGGCCACATCGCAACTGGCGCGCAATACCTGCACGCCCGGCAACGCGGTGGGCGCGAAGCCGTCGCGAGTGGTCAGCGGCTGGATCAGCGAAACCAGCGTGGCATTGGCATCGAGATGTCGGGTCAACAACATGGGAGCTCTTCACAAAAATGTCGCGGAAAAAGGGATGAAAGCATCTTCGCAGGTCTGACCGCGCATTTGATCAATCCAGCGTGGATGCCGGAGGAATAGGCATGACACCCGGAGGAATCGCCATGGTCGATGCCAGGTGCGGCGCCCAGAATGCACCGCCTCACTTGTCACTGCTTTAGCGAGGTTCCTCATGTACACCGCCATCGGATACGCCGCCCAGTCGGCCACCACTCCCCTCGCCCCCGTGAAATTCGAACGCCGCAGCCCTCGGGCCGACGACGTGGCGATCGAAATTCTCTACTGCGGCGTCTGCCACTCCGACATCCACCAGGCCCGCAACGAGTGGGGCATTGCCGTGTACCCGCTGATGCCCGGCCACGAAATCGTCGGCAAAGTCACCGCCATCGGTGCGAACGTTACCAAGCATAAAATCGGCGATCTGGTTGGTGTCGGTTGCATGGTCGATTCCTGCCGCAGCTGCGAAGCCTGCCAGTCCAACCTTGAGCAATATTGCCTCGAAGGTCCGACCATGACCTACGCCACCCCGGACCGGGTCGATGGCAGCAACACCATGGGCGGCTACTCGGACAGCATCGTGGTCAGCGAGCACTTTGTCGTGCGCATCCCGGAAAAACTCGCGCTGGCCAGCGCTGCACCGATCCTGTGTGCCGGCATCACCACCTATTCGCCGCTCAAGCATTACGGGGTCAAGGCCGGCGACAAGGTCGGGATCCTCGGCATGGGCGGCCTCGGCCACATGGGCATCAAGTTCGCCAAGGCGATGGGCGCCGAAGTGACGCTGTTCACCCGCTCGGCGAGCAAGGCCGAAGAAGGTCGTCGCCAGGGTGCGGACCACGTGATCGTGTCCACCGATGCCGACCAGATGAATGCCGCTGCCGGCTACTTCGACTTCCTGCTCGACACCATTCCGGTGCAGCACGATCTCAACCCGTACCTCGACACCCTGCGTTTCGATGGCGTGCACATTCTGGTGGGTCTGATCGAACCGATCGATCCGCCGGTCCATGCCGCCAAACTGGTGTTGGGCCGTCGTGTGCTCGCCGGTTCGCTGATCGGCGGCATCGCAGAAACCCAGGAAGTGCTGGATTTCTGCGCCGAACACAACATCACCTGCGACATCGAAATGCTCGACATCCGCCAGATCAACGAGGCTTACGCCCGCATGATCGCCGGTGATGTGAAGTACCGCTTCGTGATCGACATGGCGACCTTGAAGGTCTAAACCTTCGCGCCGAGTTCTGCCGAGAGCCGGGCTGTGACCCCTTTTATCAGGGGGATCAGCTCGGCCATTTTTTCCAGCGGCATATAAGGCACGGTGCTGGCGATGCTGATGCCGGCGACGATGCGCTTGCTGGCATCACGGATCGGCGCCGCCACACAGCGGATCGACGGCTCGTTGTCTTCCAGATCGAAGGCGTAGCCACCCGCCACATACTCGACCATGCGCTGCTGAAACTGCTCCCAGGATTGCTCCGGGTGCTGCGGCCAAAACAGATTTTTCCCACCCGCTGGCAAGCTGACTTCGTACAGCCGTTGCCATTCTTCCTGCGAGTCATCAAGCATCAAGGCCTTGCCGATCCCGGTGCGGGCCAACGGCATGCGATGGCCGACCCGCGAACGCATTTCCGGGCCATTGCGCCCCGGATTCTTGTGCAGGTACAGCACCTCGTCACCTTCGCGGATCGCCAGGTGAATGGTGTCACCGGTCAACGCCGACAACTCATCCAGATACGGCCCGGCCAAGGTCACCAACGGCAACTCTTCGCGCGCCTGGAAACCCAGTTCGATCAGCTTCGGCCCCAACAGATAACCGACTTGCGGCACCACACGCAGGTAACGCTCGTCCACCAGGCAACTGGCCAGACGATGGGTGGTGCTGCGCGTCGTGCCGATCAGCCGGGCGATTTCCTTGAGATCGCGGGCGCCGCTGGCCACGGCCTGAACCACACCCAGGCCACGAAGCAGTGTCTGGGTGCCGGTCGGGGCGGCGTCCTTGGCGATTTTTGGGGCGTCTTCCTGCATATCCAGCCTTTACCGTTGAGCGAGTGAACGGGCGGCATTATGGTCGCCCGATGCCTGCCACTACAACTTGATACGCTCGACTTTGCCCACCAGCAAGATGTAGGAAAGCGCGCCAATCAATGCCAGCACCGAGATGTAGGTAATCGCCGGGGCAAACGAATCCCCGGTCGCCAGGAAACCGATGACAATCGGCGTGGTAATCGCCGACAGGTTGCCGATGAAGTTGAACACCCCGCCGGTCAGTCCCAGCAAACGCGCCGGTGCCAGCGTTGACACCAGTGACCAGGTGATCGACGCCAGCCCGTTGCCGAAGAACGCCAGTGCCAGGAACGCAATCACCAGCGGCGTCGACTCGACGAAGTTGGCGCCGATGATCGAGGTGGAAATCAGCAGGCCGCCAATGATCGGCAGCTTGCGAGCGAAACCCACCGTGTAACCGCGACGAATCAGGAAGTCGGAGAAGAACCCTGAGCACAACACGCCGACGAAGGCCGCGAGAAACGGCAACGACGCCAGCAGACCGGACTTGATGAAGTCCATGCCGCGATACTTCACCAGGTAGGTCGGGAACCACGTCAGGAAAAACCACAACGTCGAGTTGAGGCAGAACTGGCCGAGGTAGATGCCCCACAGTTTGCGTTTGGTCAGGACAACCCCTAGGTCGGTCCAGCTGAATTTCGCTTTGACTTTGGCTTGCTCGGCCTGGATATCCACCAACCCGCCGCCCTCGCGGATCAGGTCGATTTCGGCGTCGTTGGCGCCTTTGAAATCACGGGGCTCGCGGTACACCGCGTACCAGATCACCGCCCACAGAATGCCCACCGCACCGGTGCTGACGAACACCATGTGCCAGCCGAATTCGTGCTGAAGCCAAGCGAGAACCGGCGTCAGGAAGGCCAGGCCGACAAACTGCCCGGAGGTGTAGAAACCGATGGCCGTGGCGCGCTCGCGCTCGGGGAACCAGGTGGTGACCACGCGGCTGTTGATCGGGTACGCCGGCGCTTCCAGGGCCCCGACCGCCATGCGCAGGACGAACAGCGCGATGAAGCTGGCGGCGAAACCGAGCATCACGGTGGCAATCGACCACAGCAGCAAGGCGACGCTGTAGAGGATGCGCGGCGGCACACGGTCCACCAGCCAGCCACCGGGGATCTGCATGGCGGCGTAGGTCCAGCCGAAAGCCGAAAAGATCAGCCCGACGTGGATCGGATCGATGCCCAGTTCGCTGGTCAGCGCCGGGGCGGCGATGGAGAGGTTGCTGCGGTCCAGGTAGTTGATCACCACGGTGATGAACAGCAGGACCATGATGAAAAATCGCTTGCGACTGGGCGTCACCAACGACGCTTGCCCGGCGAGGGTTTGCGGTTGCATGAGGAGTGCCTCTTCTTATGTTTATTGAGGTCGTTCGAAAGACTGGCGCAGGCCTCTTGCAGGAGTGAGCCTGCTCGCGACAGAGGTGTGTCATTCAGCATTGATGTCACTGACACACCATCGCGAGCAGGCTCACTCCTACAGGGGATAGTGGTGAGTCAGAAAGCACTCACCACTCAGCAAAACTACCATCGGCATGGCGCCAGATCGGGTTGCGCCAGCGATGGCCGACCGCCGCGCGTTCGATCACGTATTCCTCGTTGATCTCGATCCCCAGCCCCGGGCCATTCGGAATCTTCACGAAGCCTTTGTCGTAATCGAACACCCGCGGATCTTTCACGTAATCGAGCAGGTCATTGCTCTCGTTGTAATGAATACCCAGACTCTGCTCCTGGATGAACGCGTTGTAGCAAACCGCGTCCAGTTGCAGGCACGCCGCCAGCGCAATCGGCCCCAGCGGGCAATGCAGCGCCAGCGCCACGTCATAGGCTTCGGCCATGTTGGCGATCTTGCGGGTCTCGGTGATGCCGCCGGCATGCGACGCATCCGGCTGGATGATGTCGACGTAACCTTCACTCAGCACACGTTTGAAATCCCAGCGCGAGAACAGGCGCTCACCGAGGGCAATCGGGGTGCTGGTCAGCGGCGCCAGTTCTTTCAGCGCCTCGTAGTTTTCGCTGAGCACCGGCTCTTCGATGAACATCAGTTTGTACGGATCGAGCTCCTTCATCAGCACCTTGGCCATTGGCTTGTGCACCCGGCCATGGAAGTCGACGCCGATGCCGACGTTCGGCCCGACCGCGTCACGCACGGCAGCGACGTTGGCCAGGGCGAGGTCGACCTTCTCGAAGGAATCGAGGAATTGCAGCTCTTCGGTGCCGTTCATTTTCACCGCCGTGAAACCACGGGAAACCGCTTCTTTCGCCGCACGAGCGGTGTCTGCCGGCCGGTCGCCGCCGATCCACGAATACACACGAATCTTGTCGCGCACCTGACCACCGAGCAGATCGCTGACCGACACGCCCAGGGCCTTGCCCTTGATGTCCCACAGCGCCTGATCGATACCGGCCAGCGCGCTCATGTGGATCGCACCGCCCCGGTAGAAGCCGCCGCGATAGAGCACGGTCCAGATGTCTTCGATGTTGCGTGGGTCTTTGCCGATCAGATAGTCGGACAATTCTTCAACGGCCGCCGCCACGGTGTGGGCGCGACCTTCAACCACAGGCTCGCCCCAACCGGTCACGCCCTCGTCGGTTTCGACCTTGAGGAAGCACCAGCGCGGCGGAACGATGAAGGTGGTAAGTTTGGTAATTTTCATTGTCTTGTCTCTCTTATTAGAGGCAGCGCTCACCGCGCCAAAAAGTCTTAGCGAAGGGCTTTCCAGGCAGCCACGTAGGCCTTGGCATTGACGGCCACGTCCTCTGGTGTCATTCCCGGTTTGAACAAGCCGGAACCGAGACCGAAACCTTTGACGCCCGCGTCGATAAACACCTGCATGTTGTCGGGCGTGATCCCGCCGACCGGCGCCAGAATGGTCCCGGCGGGCAATACCGCGAGCCAGGCTTTGACGACTGCCGGCCCCATCTGCTCGGCAGGAAACATCTTCAGCACGTCGGCACCTTCGGCCAATGCGGCAAACGCTTCGGTCGGTGTCGCCACACCCGGCGACAGGAACAACCCCGCCGCTTTCGCTGCGCGCAGCACTTTCGGGTCGCTGTGCGGCATGACGATCACTTGGCCGCCAGCGGCTTTCACCTGCTCGACCTGCTCCGGTGTCAGCACCGTGCCGGCGCCGATCAGGCAATCGGCGGGCAAGGTGCTGCGCAGGATGCGGATACTTTCGTACGGTTCAGGGGAATTGAGCGGCACTTCGATGACGCGAAATCCGGCGGCGTACAGGACTTCGCCGATGGCCGCCGCTTCTTCCGGGCGCAGGCCACGCAGGATCGCGATCAGGCCGTTTTGCGCCAAGGCGTGTTTGAGCATGTCAGACCTCCAGTCAGGTTTAACGGGATGGGTTGGAAGTGATCAGTCCGGCGGCAAGCGCCAACTGCCACAACCCGCGTTCAGTGGCTTGTTCGGCCAGCGTCACCCGGGCAAACCCGCAGGCGTCGAGGGCCCGGCTGTAGCGGGCACAGAGGTGGGCATTACCGATGAGGATGATCGAAGGCAGGTGCACGCTATTGCGCCGACGCCGCTGGGCCGTCGCCAGCGCCGACAGTTCATGACCGATCAACAAGCCCGACAGATAATCCGCCTGGGCCGTGGCGCTCAGATCACCGGTCAGCCCCAGGCTGCGGGCACTGAACACCGTCGACAGCGGACCGATTTCGCCGTCTGGCGACAACGCCACTTGCACACCACGATCAAAAGCCTGGCCATCGAAGGACGCGCCCTGCTGCTGGGTGCGCCCCAAAATGCTGTGTTCGCTGAGCACGGCGAAGATTTCGCCGGTCATGAAGGTATCGAAATGCACGATGCAGCCGTCGGCCACTTCCACCCATTTCGAATGACTGCCCGGCAGGCCGATCAACAGGTCGCTGCCCGCCTCGCTCGACAGGGTTTGCAGAACACCAAGGACCTGGGTTTCTTCGCCGCGCATGACATTTGGCAAACGCGACCGCTGAATCACACCCGGCACGATGTGCACATCGACACCGCGAAGACTGCGAACCGTTTGCAGGGAAGTGCCGAGATTGGCGACGTTCGCCGGTGTATCGCGGTAAGCCGCTTCACGCCAACCCTGGGCGCTGCCGACCATGCCGCAGGCAATCACCGGCAAATCCGGCTGTGCATCGAGCCAGTCACCGCACGCCTCATCGAAGGCCAGTTCGAAACCGTCGGCGCATTCCTGACCGTTAATGATTCGCGGCGTGCGCGGCAGCTGCATGATCCCCGACGACAGCGAACGCTGTTCGAGCACCTGGCCACCTGCGGCGAGTTTGTAAGCACGTAATGAGGTTGTCCCCCAATCGAGCGCGATCAATTGCGCCAGCATCGCTTCACCTGTTTTGTTTATTGGCAGTGAGTGAGCCGGACTATAAACCCGGAAGCAGGATAATCTCAATATATAAATATCACTCCCATATATTGGGATCGGCGCAAAAAAAAATCGCAGCTCATGGCTGCGATCTTTTAAACGACAAGGCTGACGATCAATTACCCTCGGCAAACTCGCGCAACACCTTCCCATCCATCCGGTACCGAACCCACTCTTCCTGCGGCTGCGCGCCCAGCGATTTATAAAACTCGATCGCCGGTTTGTTCCAGTCCAGCACGCTCCACTCAAACCGTCCGCAATCATTGGCGCAGGCGATTTTCGCCAGGTGGCGCAGCAAGGTTTTACCCGCCCCGCCGCCGCGTTGTTCAGGGGTGATGTAAAGGTCTTCGAGGTACAGGCAGTTGCTGCCGAGCCAGGTGGAGTAGCTGAAGAAGAATACGGCGAAGCCGATCGGCAGGCCGTCGCGCAGGCAGATCAGGCCGTGGGCGGTGGCGCCTTCGCTGAACAGGCTGCGCTCGATGTCGGCGACGCTGGCGATGACTTCGTGGCGGGCACGTTCGTAGTCGGCCAGTTCAGTGATGAACCCGAGGATTTGCGGTGCATCGCTGGGGGTCGCCGGGCGGATCTCGATCGTCATGGGGACGTGCCTTCGTCAAAGGTTGAAAACGCCATACTAAGTTGCCACGCTGCGTCCGTCACATGGGAAATTGATCCTGAATCATGGCCCAGCTGCTGCACAGGGTTGTGTTGTGGCTGAAAACTTTTTCACTTAACAGGATGTTTATGAACACTGATGCTTTCGCGCCGCTGCAAACCCTCGCCGCTGACTTGCTGCCCCATGCGCTGGAGCCTTCAGAGGACGGCGCCCATGACCTGTCGCATTTGCAGAGGGTCTGGCACAACGCGCGCACAATTCACGCGCAGGAAGGCGGCAATCTTGAGGTGTTGCTGGCAGCGGTGTTGTTGCATGATTGTGTGGCGGTGGAGAAGAACTCTCCGCTGCGTTCGCGAGCATCACGACTGGCCGCCGAAAAAGCATCTGTCGTATTGGCCGACCTGAATTGGTCACGCGCCAACATCAGCGCAGTGGCCCACGCCATCGAAGCTCACAGCTTCTCCGCCAACATTCCCGCGGCATCGCTCGAAGCGCAAATCATGCAGGACGCTGACCGCCTTGATTCCCTCGGCCTGCTCGGTGTCGCGCGCACGTTCTACGTTGCCGGGCGCATGGGCAGCGCGTTGTACGACCCGCTGGACCCGGACGCACAGCATCGCGACTACGACGATAAACGCTTTTGCCTCGACCATTTCCAGACCAAGCTGCTGCACCTGGCGGACGGCTTCCAGACCGCAACCGGTCGAGACCTGGCGCAGATCAGGCATAAGCGCCTGAAGGGTTTCATGGAGCAATTCAAGGAAGAGATCGGCGCCTGCTGAAGGCGATACTCCGGCGAGCACTAACCCTGAAATCGGTAACCACAGACCTAACATCGGCGCCCTCCGTGATAGATAGATAACGCTCACGTCTATCGGGTCAAGGAACCGCGTCATGTCCAGCGCAACACCCCCAGTCTCCAGCCGGTTGTTCGGTCTGTTTTGCCTCGCCAGCTATTTGCTGTCGCTGTCCTATGGCGCAACGTTTTTACTGTCGTTGCTGATCGGCTCACGCGGCGGCAATGAACACGATGCCGGCAGCGTGATTTCGGCGGCCATGCTCAGCACCTTTGCGGCGGTGATCGTCTCCGGGCATTTGTCTGACTGGCTCGGTGCTGCGCGGTCGATTGCCGTGTTTGGCGTGTTGCTGGTGGCGGCCAGTCTCGGCTTCGCCTTGACCCCGGGCTTCGGCAACCTGCTGCTGTTTTTCGGACTGTTGCTGGGGCTGGGTTGGGGCGTGTTCTACACCCTCGGGCCGATCATCGTGGCCAGCCTGGTGACGTCGGCCCAACGCGCCAAATACTTTGCGTTGCTGTCGGGCAGCATGATGACCGGGATTGGCAGCGGCCCGTTGCTGGGCCGTGCCGCCAGCGCCCTCGGTTATCCGGTGACCGCCGCGTTTTACCTCGCCGCACTGGCCAGCCTGATCGGCGTTTTACTGTTCTGGCGACTGGATGCACAGCTCAAGAAAGCGCCCGCGCCTGCCACCTCGGTCGCACGGATTTCCTGGCGCGCAACGGCTCAAGTGCTGTCGTCCAAAGCTGTGTTCCCGATCATCATGGTCGGTCTCGGCGGTTGTGTGTTCGGCGGTCTGTCGAGCTTCCAGACCAGTTACGCCGCATCCCGTTCGCTGGACTACTCACTGTTCTTTTTCGGCTTCATGGGCGCGGCGATCAGCAGCCGCATGTTGATCGCAGGCATCGTGGTCAAGCGTGACCCGTTCCGCGCCTCCTGCCTGTTGTCGGGCCTGATGATGGGCTCGATTGTGGTGTTTGGTTTCGTGGTCGACAGCGGGGTCAGCTATGTACTGGCGGCGGTGATGCTCGGTGTCGGATACGGGCTGACCTATTCGGTGATCAATGGCCTGGCGGCCAACGAAGCGCCGCACGGCACGACCTCACAAGCCTTGCTGTTGTTCAGCCTCGCCTACTTCATCGGTGTGTTTGGATTTCCTTTGCTGGCGGGGACAATCATCGTTGAACACGGGATGCCGACGCTGCTCCTGACCGTGTTGGCCGTGGCTGTCCTGAACTGGCTGATCACCGTGGGCCGGTTGATCTGGCGTCGGTTTGCGCCGGCTAAAGCCGTGCAGCCAGCCTAGACCGTTCGTCGCTCCTCAGGCACCAATGCAAATCCCGGGCGGACCAACATCAGGTAAGGACTCTATTAAACGGAGACGATGCCATGTTCATGTCCAGGTTGACCGCCCTCGCCCTCACCACGCTGCTGTCCTCTGCCGCATTCGCCGCGACACTCGCTGAAGGAACCGGCCCCACCAACCCGGTCGAGGGCCCGAAAGCGCCCGCCATCCAAAGCGCACCCGGCATGAACACCAACGGCTCCGGCATCGACAACAGCCTGCCGCCCTCCACGGGCACTGACCCACGGACTCAGGGCAACGACGCCGGCCGTCAAGGCGGGCTGAATCTGCCCGACACGCGCACACCCGATAACGCCGGCAGTGGCATCGGCTCGAAAACCACCACCGGCGGCTCGGGTTCCGAAGGGGCCGCCAATCAATAGCTCGCCGCCGCGAGCAACCTCTCCACCACCATCCAGAGGTAAGCATGAACGACGATAACAACCTGGAAAAAGAAGTCCTGATCCGCCTGCTGCACGCCCACCCAAGTGGCTTGGGCAAGGAGGTCCTGGACAATTATCGCGGGGAGAAAGTCGTGGCCAGCACCCTCGCCGCCCTGCAGGACCGAGGGCTGATTCAACACGGCCACGTGACGTGCAACGAAGCGGGTGAGCACTCGCTGAACCTGCCGATCAAGCTCAGTTGCGCCGGGGTTGAAGCGGCACGCAAACTGGAAATCTGAACACTCTGAAGCCAGGAGAGATCCCATGCCTCGTGGAAGCAAAGACAAATACACCGCCGAGCAAAAGCGCAAGGCCGAGCACATCGAAGAAAGCTATGAACACAAAGGTGTGTCCAAGGATGAAGCCGAGGCCCGCGCCTGGGCCACGGTGAACAAGCAGTCGGGTGGCGGTGAACGCGCCGGGGGTTCCGGGCGCAAGAAACCGGCCAGTGCCAAGTCCGAGGATCGCAAGGAATCATCGCGGCGGGCGGTGGCGACCCGTGAAGGCCATTCGCGTAACAGCAAGGCTTCGCGGGATACGCAGACGGTTGATAGCCTGATGAAAGAGGCTCGAGCGAAGCAGATTCCCGGGCGGTCCGGGATGCGCAAGCAGGCGTTGATTGAGGCGTTGCGCAAGGCTGGGTAAATTCAGAATCTGCGGTGAATTGACTGGCCCCTTCGCGAGCAGGCTCGCTCCCACATAGGATCAGTGCACGACGCAGATCAACGGTAGGAGCAAGCCTGCTCGCGAAGGCTATCGTTCAGACACCATCAATCTTACGGATTGATTAAAGCATCCACCTCAGCACTCCCCGGCGAAGTCGCCGGCCCCCACCGAGTGACCGCCAACGCCGCCGCGGCATTCGCCCGGCGCGCCGCCTCAACCGCCGACAATCCATGCGCCAACCCGGCCACAAACACCCCGGCATGCGCATCGCCCGCCCCGTTGCTGTCCACCGCCGTCACCCTGAAACCCGGCACATGCTGACGCTCGCCACGCTGGCTGATCCAACACCCTTGCGGCCCATCGCGCACCACCATCAACACCTCGGCGGGCAGGTGATCGCCCAAAAGATCCAACGCCTGGGCAATATCCGATGCACCGGTAAATCGCAGCACCTCAACGCTGTTGCTGGTCCAGATATCGATGCGCGCCAGCAAGGCTTTCATCAACGGCTCATCCGGTGAATCCACCAACGGCCCCGGATCGAACACCACGTTGATGCCTTTCGGCAAATCCAGCACCCAATCCACCAGCGCCTTCGCCTTGCCGACCTGCAGCAGGCTGTAGCCACTGACGTAGACATAGTCGCCCGCCTCGGCCGGCACGCTGGCCAGGTCCTCGGCGGTCAGTTCGCCTTCGGCGCCGATGTAGGAAATGAAACTGCGTTCGGCCGAGGCATCCGTCACCGCCACGCACAAACCCGTGTCCCGGTCTGCGGGTTGGGCGATGCCGATCCGAATGCCTTCCGCCTGCATCGCCTCACGCGCCAGATCGCCGAAACGCCCGGTGCCATGGCGCCCGAGGTAGACCACGGGCAAGCCATTACGCTGGGCTGCAGCCATCACATTGAAGCCGCCGCCGGCTTCGAAACTGGCGGACTTCGCCAGCACGTCGCCGCCGGTTTGAGGCAATTTATCCACGGCCATGACCAGGTCGATGATGACCTGGCCGGTGTGCAACAAATTAGGCATGAGCATTCTCAGTCATGGCGGCGCGGCGATCCTTGGCGCCACCGAGTACAAAATAAATCCCGCCGGCCACCAGGAACGTGACGATCCAGCCCAGGCCGTTATGGCCCAGCCACGAGTCGGACAGGAAACCACGGAACCACACCGTCTGTTCGGTGGTGCCGATGGTGGTAAAGCTGAAGCCCAACACGATCGCCACGGCCCATGCACCGAAGGCGCGCCATTCGATACCACCGCTGTACCAGTAAGCGCTGCTCGGGCTGACGTCCAGCAGGTCTTTGGGGCTGTAGTAATGACGGTGAATCAGGTCGACGACGAAGATCCCGACCCACGCGGTGATCGGCACTGCCAGCAAGGAAATGAAGGTGATGAACGGACCGTAGAAGCTGTCGGCGATCAGCATGAAGTAGATCGAACCGGCGAAGATCGCGACGATATCCACTACCACCGCGTACACACGCTTGACCTTCAAACCGAGGGTCAACGTGGTCAGGCCAGCCGAATACACCGACAGGTTATTCGACAGCAGCAAGCCGCCGAACGCGGTGATCAGGTACGGCACGGCCATCCAGGTCGGCAGCATGTCGCGGATCGCGATGATCGGGTCAGTGGCGGAAGCCAGGTCATTGTTACCCACCGACAACAGGCCGCCGAGAGTGATGAGCAACACCAGTGGAATCCCCGCACCGAACGCTGCCGACGCCACCAGGCGCACGGCTTTGACACTGCGATGCTGGTAGCGCGACATGTCGGCACCGGCGTTGGCCCAACCGATCCCGGTGCCGGCGGCCATGGTGCCGACGCCGATGATCATGGCGCTCAACGGTGCAGGTGTGGCGTTGAACACGGCGCTCCAGTCGATGGTGGCGCAGAGGAAACCGCCGACCACAATGTTCAGCGCGCCGAACACGTAGGTCGCCCACTTCTGAATCACCAGCAGCGTGGCGTGACCGAGGCCGGACACCGACAACGTCAGCAACACGAAAATCGCGATAAACAGCAACGTCAGAACCGGCGCGCTTTTGGCTTCTACGGGCGATCCGAACAGGATCGAGCACAGCGACAGCAACACGAACGCGGCAGTGGTGGTGTTGACGGTTTCCCAGCCCAGGCGCGACATCAGCGAAACCAGGGTCGGGCCGATATTGCCCCGTACGCCGAAGATGGCTCGCGACAGGGTCAGGCTCGGTGCGCGGCCACGCCGACCGGCGATGGAGATAATCCCGACCACCGCGAACGAACCGGCAGCGCCGAGGATCGCAACGATGATTGCCTGCCAGATCGCCAAGCCACGAAACGCCACCAGCGTGGCGCCCAACGGCAGGCCGAGGATGGAAATGTTGGCGGCGAACCAGACCCAGAACAGTTGCAGCGGATGCCCGTTGCACTCCGCTTCCGGCACCGGTTCGATGCCGCGCGTTTCCAGTTGCCCGGCACTTTGCCCGGCGGTTGATGAACTCATGGAAATACTCCTGTTGCCTTGTTGTGATTATGGGCAATGACGGAAGACGACAACTACAGCCCGGCTGTCCTGGCCAAGTCAGTGCGATCCATTGCGGTGAAAAATTCAAACAAGGGGCGCGCCTATCGCGGGCAAGCCCGCTCCCACAGGGACAGTGTGTACCTCAAGGTTTGCACTTTACCTGTGGGAGCGGGCTTGCTTGCGAAGGCGTCAGCCCGGTCAACGCAAAGCCAAAAGCCCTTGCACCAACGGTTCCAATTCAAGGCCATTAACCGCTTTGACCTTGTCGATCATCGCCACCGGCCAACTCTCAAGGCCCAGGCAAGCCCCCAGCATCGCGCCGAGAATCGCCGCCATGGTATCGGTGTCACCGCCCAGTCCCGCAGCCATGCACACCGCTTCAAAGGCACTCATCTCGCCAATGGCCACTTGCTGCGCCAGGGCAAACGAGACCACCACCGATTCCTGCGAGGCCACCGAGGTGCCAATCACGTCGTACATCACGTCCGCCAGCAGCGCCTTGTCGCTGTCGACACTAATGCTGCGTGCCCAACTGATGCGCGAGGCAATCCGTCCGCCCGCCACCCAGTGACCACGACCTTCGGCTTGCTGCGCGATCTGCTGGCCGAGGTTCAGCGCTTCGCCCAAATCCATGCCATTGATCCCGGCAGAAATCACCGCCGCCACCGCCGCCGCGCTGGAGATGCCCAGCGTGGTGTTGTGGGTGACCTGACACGCCTGCACCACCGCTTTGATGAAACGCTCCGGGTCGGCGACATCCGCCGCAATGCCGACCGGCGTGATGCGCATCGCTGCGCCATTGGTGGTGCCGTAACGCCCCGCTTCTTCCGGCGAATGACCGGCGAGGATCATCTCGATCGCCCGCTTGGTCGAAGGCCCGAGCAAGTCCTGCGAGCCCTTGGCCTGCATCTCGGCTTCCCATTCGATCAGCCGCTGCGCGAGCACCGTCGGCTCGATCCGTCCCTCACCCTCAATCAGCAACTGACCGACCAGAATCGCCTGTTCGGTGTCGTCGGTGATCGAGCCCTTGGGCATGTTGGCGGCGATCGGTTGATCGGGGCCGGCGTCTTCCAGATCGGTGATTTCGCCGAAGCGCGCCTTGATTTCGGCGCGGCTCAGGGACTGGGTCGGCATGCCCAGCGCATCGCCCAGGGCCAGTCCGTAGAACGCGCCCAGGGCACGATTGAGCGCAGTCATTTCGGGGTTCCAAATTGCAGGTGCAGGCGAAAATGTACGGGATCGAGCAGACTTTCGACTTGCTCCATGAAGCGGTTTTGCCGGTCGTAGGTGGTCCGCAGCGCCTTGAGGAATACGGTGCCCACCGGACGCCCCAGCAATTCGGCGTCTTCGGCATTCAGGGGTTCGGCGCCGATCCATTGATCGCCGCGTTCGCCGATGTAGCCGTAGGCGGCCAGGGTGATGGTCAGTGAATTGTCGATCAGACCAACGCGCGGCAGGCTTTCCAGGCCACCGGTCGCGGGCATCAATGAGCGTTCGAGGGAGACCAGCGTGCCGTTGTTGGAGCGGCGGCGCCGGTCGAGGGTGATGAATTGGTCGGTGCCGAAACGCGGCAACAGGTCCGGACGCGTCACCGCTTCCAGGCGCAGCACTTCGGTATTGATCAACGCTCCGCTGTCGGCCAGCGCCTGGGCCCAGCCGCTGCGCTGATCGAGCACCACACCGTCGAAGGTGACGATGGAACCGACACCACTTTGCGTCGCAATGTAGTTGCGCCGTTTCAACTCGGCGAGTGCTTCACGCAGCGTCCCTCGGCTGACTTTGAATTCTTGAGCCAACTGATGCTCGCCCGGCAGCAGAAAGCCGTCCTCCATGAGGCCGCTTTCAATGCGCCGGATGAGTTCGTCGACCACCCGTTGTTTCTTGTCAAATCGTACCTGTCTAATCATGTACAAAGAAATAGCCGAAACGGGTCCGTGCGGGCAAGGGATATTTCAGGAAAGTGACGGGAGGACGCGGTTGTACGCGATAGAGGGGTGATTCAGATACACCGCCATCGCGGGCAAGCCACGCTCCCACCGGTTATGTGTCAGTCGCATAATCCGTGCACGACACATGACCTGTGGGAGCGTGGCTTGCCCGCGATGGCGTCAGCTAAGACAGCACGAGTCTCAGCGTTGTTTGAGTCGGTCGATGACGACCGCCAACAACAGGATCGATCCACGAATCACATACTGGTAAAACGTATCGATGTTCTTCAGGTTCATCGCATTTTCAATAATCGCCAGAATCAACACCCCGGCAATTACATGCCGGATCATGCCGATCCCGCCGCTCAACGACACCCCGCCCAGCACGCAAGCCGAGATCACCGTCAGCTCAAAACCCTGGCCAATCATCGGCTGCCCGGAGGTCATGCGCGACGCCAGGATCACCCCGGCCAACGCGCCAATCACGCCATGCACGGCGAAGATGAGGATCTTGGTCCGGTCAACGTTGACCCCGGCCAGCAACGCCGCTTCCTGGTTGCCGCCGATGGCCATGGTGTTGCGCCCGTAGGTGGTGTAGTTCAGCAGCCAGCCGAAAAACAGGAAGCAGACGATGGTGATCAGGATCGGCACCGGCACGCCAAACAACTGGCCATTGCCGAAGACGAAGAACTGTTCTTGCGAGACGCCGACCGCTTTGCCATTGGCAAAGATGTAAGCCAGACCGCGAACAATCTGCATGGTCGCCAGCGTGGTGATCAACGCGTTGACCCGCAGCTTGGCAATCACGATCCCGTTGATCAGCCCGACAATCAGGCCCATGAACAGTGCTGCCGTCACCCCAAGAAAGACGCTGTCGGTGTCGCGCATGACCACCGCCGCAACCACACCGGCACAGGCAATCACCGAGCCCACGGACAAGTCAAAATGCCCGGATGCCAGGCAATACAACATGGTGCACGCGGCGATGCCGGTGGTGGAAATCGCCAGGCCCAGGCCGCGCATGTTCAGTGGCGAGAGGAAGTTGTCGATCAGTAACGTGCAGAGCACGAAGATCCCGACGGCTGCCAGCAGCATCACCCAGTCATCGAGAAAGCGTCGCAGGTCCAAGGGTTTGCGCTCGGTAGGCAGCGCGTTGTTTTGGATTGTCATCATAGTCACCTCTCAGTTCGCCACGTCGTCAGCGCGTTGGCGTGGCAAAGCCAGTTGCAGCAGGTTGGATTCATTGGCCTCGGCGCGAGACAACTCGCCGCGCATCGCGCCTTCGCAGAGCACCAGAATGCGGTCGGAAATACCCATCACTTCCATCAGGTCGCTGGACACCACGATCACCGCGATGCCGCTTTCGGCGAGGTTATGGATGATCTGGTAGATCTCCGCCTTGGCGCCGATGTCGATGCCGCGTGTCGGTTCGTCGAGCAACAGGACTTTCATCGGCATCGACAGCCAGCGACCGAGAATGGCCTTCTGCTGATTGCCGCCGGACAGGTACATGATTTTCTGTTCAGCGCTGGGCGTCTTCACCTTCAGCGCCTTGATATGTTTGTCGGCATTGCCCTTTTCCCACAGGCCACGCAACAGGCAGCCAAAGGTGGAATGCGCGCCGCGAGCACTGATGTTGATGTTCTCGGCGACACTGGCGAGCGGGATGATGCCCTCCTTCTTGCGGTCCTCGGGGCACAGCAGAATCCCGGCCGCAATCGCATCGCGAGGTGAGCGCAGTTTCAGTTCATGGCCGCGCAGTTCCAGGCGTCCGGCCGTATTGCGTTCCAGCCCGCTGAGCAGGCGGAACAGCTCGGTGCGCCCGGCACCGACCAGCCCGAACAACCCGAGAATCTCGCCTTTGTGTGCCTCGAAACTCACCGGCTCGCGCAAGCCGGGGCCGAGCAGGCCATCGACCTTCAGCGCCACCGCGCCACGTTGCCGAGCGCGGTAATCGTAGATGTCCTGAATGTCGCGACCGACCATGCACGTCACTAGTTGGTCGTGGGTCAGTTCGCTCATGTCCTCGAAGGTGCGCACATAGCGGCCGTCCTTGAACACTGTCACCGCGTTGCAGATGCGGAACACTTCTTCCATGCGATGGGAGACGTAGAGCACCACTTTGCCTTCGTCGCGCAGGCGTCCGATGATCGCCATCAAGCGGTCGATCTCGCGTGCCGACAGGCTGCTGGTCGGTTCGTCGAACGCAATCACATGCGCGCCACGGGACAACGCCTTGGCGATTTCCACCAGTTGCCGCTGCCCGAGGGACAAGCGCCCGACTTTTTCTTGCGGGTCGATTTCATCGGCCAGGCCTTTGAGGCAAGCCAACGCCTGTTGGCGCAAGGCGCCACGATTGATCAGGCCGAAACTGGCCGGCAGGTGCCCGAGGAACAGGTTCTCCGCCACGGTCATTTCCGGCACCAGGTGCAATTCCTGATGGATCACCGCGACGCGGCTGGCGATGCTGTCGGCGGTGGATTTGAACGCCATCGTCTGTTCGCCGATCTGCAGGTCGCCGCTGCTCGGCGTGTAGGCGCCACCGAGGATTTTCAGCAGGGTCGATTTGCCGGCACCGTTCTCGCCCATCAAGGCGTGAACCTGCCCCGGGTGCGCGACGAAGCTGATGCCATCCAGCGCCTTCACGCCGGGAAAGGTCTTGCCGATCCCGTTGAAGCGCAGGCTGCCGCCGACGCTGTGCTCATGTGTCTGTACTTGCGCGTGCATAAACCACCTCTTCACAGATCAGACGGCCCCGTCGCCAGGGCCGTCGTTGAAATCAACCGCGCCTCAGTTCCAGAGGCCGATCTTTTCCAGTTCCTGCTTGAAGTTCTCGCGCGTGATCAGCGTCACGTCGTCCATGGCGGTGAATTTCGGTGGTTCTTTGCCGGTGGTGACCCAGTCAAACATCATGCTGGCGGTGTTGTAGCCTTCGATGTGCGGGCTTGGCAGCATCGAGCCAAAGAAGCCGCTATTGGGCTTTTTCAGTTCGCCGATAGCATCCGTACCGTTAATGCCGATGCCGATGACGTTGGCCGCTGCAAAACCGGCGGTTTCGGTAGCGCGCACGCCGCCCAGCACCGTGTTGTCGTTCATGCCGCCGATGATCAGGTTTTTCGCGCCACTCGGCAGTTTCACCAATGCAGAGTTGGTGGCGTCCATGCTGCCCGGGACGTCGAGGGTTTTCTGCGCCGTGAAGAGAATGTGGTCTTTCGGGAAGCCCGCGTCTTCCAGCGCCTTGACCGAACCGTCGGTGCGCTTCTTGCCAGTGTCGAGTTCGTTGAACGTGTTGATCACCGCGTAGGTGTCTTTCCAGTCCCAACCGCGTTTCTTCGCTTCGGTGGCCATCGCCGCGCCCTGTTTCTGGCCGACTTCAAAGGCGGCCATGCCGAGGTAAGGCACGTCTTCCATGAACTTACCGCTGGCATCGACAAAACGGTCATCGACCGCCATCACTTTCAAACCATTGGCCTTGGCCTTGGCCACGATGGCCGGGCCGAGGCCGACGTCCGGCGGGCAGATCACAAAACCCTTGGCGCCGTTGGCCGCAAGACTGTCGATGGCAGACAGGGTTTTCTCGCCGTCCGGCACAGCGATCTTGATAACGGTGAAGCCTTTGTCTTTACCGGCCTTTTCAGCGAAGGCCCACTCGGTCTGGAACCAAGGCTCCTCCGCTTGCTTGACCAGAAAACCAATCTTTACTTCCTCGGCTGCCAGCAGCGTACTGCTCAGGCTAACCGCGGTGACCGCCAGAGCGGCACAGCACAGGGAACGGATCCCGCGACGACGATTCATAAGCTGACTCCTTGTTATTTTTTTTGAGCGTTATTTGAAAGCCGGTGAACACTTTGAAGCTAATAGTCATATCGTATGATGATTGGCTTTCAGACGGAGTTCCGCGCCTGAAAGCGGTTCTATTCAGTCGTGGTACATCACCGAGCGCCCACCATCGATGGTGATGCACGAGGCATTGATGAACGGCGCTTCATCGCTGGCCAGGAACACGGCGGTCATGGCCACTTCCATCGGTTGACCGATGCGACGCGGCGGATGCAAGTCCAGGGCGCGTTGACGCTCGGCATGCGGGTCGGCAAACCCGTTCCAGTAATCCACGTTCAATTGGGTTTCGATGTAGCCCGGCGCGATGGCGTTGACGCGAATGCCGTTGGCCGCGTATTCGATGCCCAGTGCACGGGTCAGGCCGAGCAAACCGTGCTTGGCCACCGGGTACGGGAAACAGCCCGGAATGATGTGGCTGGAATGGGTCGACGCAATGTTGATGATGCTGCCGATGCCCTGCTCGATCATTTGCGGCAGCACAGCCTTGCAGCCATACCAGGCGCCGTCGAGGTCGATGGCGAAGCAGCGACGCCAATCTTCCTCGGTCATTTCCAGCGGATCACGGAACACATTGACCCCGGCGCAGTTGACCAGGACGTCGATGCGGCCGTGCAGATCAATCGCCACCCTGGCCATGGCGTGCAGGTCTTGCTGGTGCGAAACGTCAGCCTTGATCGCGACCACGTCCGCACCCTGTTCACGCCAATGCGCCGCGACTTTCTCGACTTTCTCAGCCTGGATATCGCTGATGATCAGCTTGGCCTGCTGGGCCGCGAACGTCGCGACGATGGCCTCGCCGATGCCCTGGGCAGCGCCGGTCAGCAACACCACCTTGTTCTTCAGGCGCTCGCCTTTGGGCGGCTCCGGCACCGCTGGCAAGGAAAGAGGTTCAGCCATGAATCAAGACTCCTTTTGCGGGCACGACAAAAACCGGGCATCTGTCGATGTCCGGTCAAAAGACTGTCTGGAAAATCGCTGCATCACTTCACCTGTTTTGTTTTTTTAAGTGTGAGTGCGTGTAACTGATGGCCGACTATAAACCTGCCCGGCAAATAATCTCAATATATAATTTTACATCCCATATTTTGGGATTTATCCAGCAAAGCGCGTACAAGGTTTCCCGGCCACATTTACTCGAAGCGACAACACCGCCCCGTCCAGCGGATGGTTGAGCGGGCTCGCCGCGCTGGTGATGTACAGGGTTTTCAGGTCTTCGCCACCGAATACGCAACTGGTGGGACGGCTGACAGGCAGTTCGATGATTCGATCGACGTGTCCGTCCGGGGTCAGTCTTATCAGGCAACTGCCATCCCAGCGGGCGTTCCAGATGTAACCTTCGGCATCCATGGCCGAGCCGTCGGGGACCCCACGCTTGTCGGGACCGAACCAGACATAAGCGGTGTCCAGATTGCCGTCGGCGTGGATGAAGTAGCGGTACAGCGTGGCGTCGAGGCTGTCAGCGAAAAACAGAGTGGTGGCGTCTTCGCTCCACAGCAGCGTGTTGGGAATTCCCAGTCCGCGAAGCAACGGCGTAACCCGGGCATCGCGGTCGATACGGAACAGGCCACCGGAGCGACGGGTGACCGGCAAGTCTTCGCCGTTTTCGCCGATGTTGTTCTGCATGGTGCCGAGCCAGAGCCGCCCCTGCGCATCGCAACGGGCCTCGTTGGGGCGGTTGCCGGGTTGCGGGTCGGCCATGCAGAGCAAGGTCAGTCGTGGTTCAAGGCCCGGGGAGTCGAGGTCCAGACGATAGACGCCGCTGCTCAACGCGACCAGCGCATCGCCGCTTTCACACGGAATGAAGGCGGAGATGTGTTCCGGCATTTGCCAAATCTGGACGTTGGCGCCGATTAACCGGAGGGCTTGTTTGCCGGCGATGTCGACCCAGTACAGCGCCTGTGTCGGGGCATCCCAGAACGGGCCTTCGCCAAGCCGCGCCCGGTGCTGGGTCAGCGCATTCAACGTCATGAAACCTCCTGCCTTGTTCTTGTTTTTAGGTGTGAGCGAGCTTGCTCGCGATAGCGGTGTGTCTGTGACATCTATGTCGGGTGTGCCGACGCTTTCGCGAGCAGGCTCGGTCCCACATGGGTTCTTTAGTAGTCAGCCGGTTCTTTTGTCGGCCACGACTTGGGGGTAGAAGCGTTTGATCGCCAGGTCTGCGTTATCGATCAGGGTCATGCACGCCCACACCCCGCGCGCGGCGTCGCGGGCGGCGATGGCGTCGGCCATGTCTTTGTGGATGGGCAGCGTACGCCGCAGTTCGTCGGGGTCGGCGGCAGAGACTTCGAATGACACCGCCAGCAGCGCGCCGAGCGCCGGGACCATTTGTTCGATGAATTGGTTGTGGCTGGCGGCGAGGATGCACTCGTGGAATACCCGGTCGGCGCGGTTGTAATCGACGCCACTGTCCACGGCCCGCTCCAGCGCGTTGTAGGCCAGGAGGATGGCCTGCACTTGCTCGACCGTCGCCCGTTCACAGGCCCAGCGCACGGCCATCGGCTCGATGGTGCGGCGCAGGTCGAGCAAGTCGTCGACGAAGTTTTCCGGCAAACCACTGCGTGACAGCCAGCCGACGACTTGCGGATCGAAGAGGTTCCAGCGCCGCACCGGCAGCACCCGCGTACCGACTTTCGGCCCGACTTCAAGCATGCCTTTGGCGACCAGTGTCTTGATCGCTTCACGGATGACCGTGCGGCTGACACCCAGCTGCTCGCCCAGGTCGGCTTCGACCTTGAGGGTTTCGCCGGGCTTGACCTCGCCAGCGGCAATCCAGCAACCCAGCCAATCGACCGTTGAGGCGTGAAAACTGCTGGACATGGAAACCTCAAGACCGCGCGCGATGGAGCAACACGCTAATCATCATACGATTGGGTGTCAATTGGATTATTGAAAGAACACAGAGAACCCTGTGGGAGCGAGCTTGCTCGCGATGAGGCCGTAACATTCAACATCAATGTTGACTGTCACACCGCCATCGCGAGCAAGCTCGCTCCCACAGGGTTTTGCATTAAGGCTCGAGACCGATGGGGAAAAACTCGCCGCCACTCCACACACCCAGCCAGCGTTGCCCGTCGATTTCATGGGTCACGGCCAGTTCCACCAGTTGATAGAACACATTGCGGTGGATCAGCGCTTCAAGATTGGTCCGCACATGCACGTAGGGCGCGGGCTCTTGAGTGACCGGATCAATGACCACCCGAATCGGGTGCTCCGCGCCTGCCTCGGCCGTTTCATCCACGTTGGTGGTGAATCGCAGGAGCTGAGCCTCACCCTCGCCTTCCACATCGACGGCAATCGCCACGAACGGCGCATCATCGACCTTGATCCCGACCTTCTCGACCGGAGTGATCAGGAAGTAATCATCGCCATCGCGACGAATGATGGTCGAGAACAATTTGACCATCGGCTTGCGCCCGATTGGCGTGCCCAGGTAATACCAGGTGCCGTCGCGGGCGATGCGCATGTCGATGTCGCCACAGAAGTCGGGGTTCCACAGGTGGACCGGCGGCAAGCCTTTGGTCTTGGGGATTTGCCCCAACAAGTCGTTGGCTTTTTGCGGGCCACTCATGGCGTTCTCCTTTAAATTACTGGTCGCTGATCCCGATCAGGCTGCGCGCGTATTGCTGCAGGGGTGGGCCGATCAGGTCTTCTGGCTTGTTGTCGTGGAACGTCAGTAAACCGCCACGACTCTTGATGCGTGCAGTATCAATCAAATACTGGGTGCTGGTCTCGATCAACATGATCTGAATCACGCCGCTGTCGATGCCGAGGCGGTCCACGTATTCCTGATCGAGCCACTCATCGGAGTTGCCGATGCGGTCGTCAGCCTTGGCGAACCGCGTGTAAAGCAGGTAATGGGCACCGGCGGCACGGGCTTCAGCCATGGCCTGGTCGAGGCCTTCGGGTGCACGGGCGCGGCGGACCATCGGGAAGTATTCGACAAAGCCGTTAAAGGCTTCTTCGGCCACCACGTTTGGGCGCGGATAAGGACTGCCTGGTGGCGAAAAGGCACCTTGGGCGATGTAGATGAACGAGTCCGGCTGAATCCGCAGGTTGTTCACCCGACGGCTGTCGCTGTGATCCAGCAGCCCCGCGTCGCTCATCTGGTAGCGAGTCCCTTCAGCCATGTCGCTGACATTCATGCAGCCACCAAGCGCCAAAACGGCCAGCAGCAAAACCAGGCTACGCATCCTACCCTCCAGAGGCCGGTGACGGAAAACCGGCGAATGGCCATGGGATGCAGCTTCCGCGCCAGTCTTGAGCATAGGGATGTTTGCAAATAGATAATGCAAATCTGTGGTGAGGGAGCTTGCTCCCGCTCGGTTGCGCAGCAGCCGTAAATTCTGAGGAATGCAGTGTCTTTGGAAATTCGGGGGCCGCTTCGCGCCCCAACGGGAGCAAGCTCCCTCGCCACAGGGCGTGTCAGCCGCCAATAATCTTCATGACTGTCGCGCCGCCGGAGAACGCCACTTCCTGCTTGTCACCCAAGGCCTTCACCAGCAGCCGCTGCAACGCCGGCAGCGCTTGATGGCGAGGTTTGTCGAGCAAGTCGCCGACATAGTGACGGTTGCTCGACGACAGGCAGCCATGCAGCCAACCCGTGGACGAAAGACGCAAGCGCGAGCACGTACGGCAGAATGGAACGCTTTCATTGGCGATTACACCAAAATGCCCCTGCCCCGGAATCTCGTAGCGCACCGCAGTGGCATCGACCGGTGCATCGGCCTGCAGATACTCATAACGCTCGCCAATCAGGCTCAGCAACTGCTGGAGGCTGACGAACTGTTGCAGGAACGCATTGGAGTCGGTGGCCAGGTGGCCCATGCGCATCAGCTCGATGAAGCGCAACTCATAGCCGCGCTCCAGGCAGTAATCGAGCAGCGGCATCACCTGATCAAGGTTCTGTCCGCGCAGCGGCACCATGTTGACCTTGATCTTTATGCCCGCCGCGCTGGCCTGATCCATGCCGTCGAGCACGGTCGCCAGATCGCCGCCGCGGGCAATGCTGCGAAAGGCGCTGGCGTCCAGGGTGTCGAGGGAAACGTTGATACGACGAATGCCGGCGTCCACCAGCAACGGCAGCTTTTTCGCCAGCAGCTGACCATTGGTGGTCAGGCTGATGTCTTCCAGGCCCATCTGGCCGACGGCGGTCATGAAGGCTTCGAGTTTGGGGCTGACCAGCGGCTCGCCGCCAGTGATACGCAAACGCTCGATGCCCGCCGCTTCGATCAAATACGCCACGCCGCGCGCCATGGCCTCGGCCGACAATTCATCCTGCGCAGCTACCAGCCGCTTGCCGTTGGGCACACAGTAGGTACACGCGTAATTGCAGGCTGAGGTCAGACTGATCCGCAAATTGCGAAAACGCCTGCCTTGACGGTCAACGATCATGGATCACTCCGGCGATGGACAAGTGGAACGCACAAAACTTGACTCAGAATTCAAGTTTTGGCAAGTCCCAAGCCTGAGTATATTCCTGCGGTACTGCGCCATATAGAGAAATCATGGCGCAATCAGGCAGCTGAATGGTTCAGCTGCTCGGAGTGTCGGTATCGCGCTTGCGCTTGTTGCCCATGCGCACGCCGATGTCCATCAGAAACTGGAAGAAGCCTTCCTGATCTTCCAGCACGTTGCTCCAGAACGGCGAGTGATACAGCGCCACCGCGCCATGCACCAGCGCCCACGATGCGCAGTAATGGAAGTACGGCGGCACGTCTTCGAGCTTGCCTTCGCTGATCCGGCCTTTGATCAGCAGGGTCAGGCGTTCGAAGTTCGAGGCGCGGATCTTGTGCAGTTCCTCGACCATCTCCGGCACTTGATTGCCCTTGACCACCTTCTCTTCCAGGCGGTCGAACAACCGATAGCGTTGCGGATCGCGCATGCGGAATTCGAAGTAGGCCCGGGACAGCGCTTCCTTGTCCTTGTCGACATCGGCCGAATGCAACAGCTCGTTCAAATCACGCTCGTAATCGAGCATCAGGCGCAGATAGATCTCTGCCTTGGATTTGAAGTGCTTGTAGATCGTGCCTTTGCCGATACCGACGGCATCAGCAATCATCTCGACGGTGACACTGTCTTCACCTTGGTCGAGGAACAGCTTGAGCGCGGTATCGAGAATTTCTTGCTCGCGGCGACGAAACTCACGGACCTTACGAGGTTCTTTATGCATAAGAAAAGGTCTGTTGGGGGTCAAAATTCGAAGCCGCGTATTATGCCTAACTTACGCAAAAATGCACGGATCATCCGACCATATCTGTGTTTCTTGATGATTTCCCGCAGGCTCGCTCATTGATGAGAACTCTTCCGAAGCGGGCGTATTCCAAAATTGTTTAAAAACCGGGGCCCGTAAACTGGACTAGGCGCAATAGTGATCAATACTTGAACTGTCGGCGAGACATCTCCCCCAAGTGTTGCGCCGATATTGGTACCAACGGACCGCGTACCATTGTTTTACTCCTAATGGTCTTAACCCGGATTCACCCCCCAGAACCCGGGTTTTTTTTGCCTGCGATTTGACCCTGCGCAGCGAGCTTGCTCGCGCTAGCCCTAAACCGGTTTCACATGCGCCAAAGGGAACAGCCGCTTGAAGTTCTCGGTGGTCTGCTCGGCAAATCGCTCGTAAGGCTCACCCCGCAACATGGCCAGAAATTCCGCGACTTCCCTTACATACTGCGGCAGGTTCGGCTTGCCGCGATACGGGATCGGCGCGAGGTATGGCGAGTCAGTTTCCACCAGCAAGCGGTCGGCAGGCACTTTGCTGGCCACATCGCGCAGCGCGTCGGCATTGCGGAAAGTGACAATACCAGACAGGGAAATGTAATAACCCATGTCCAGCGCGGCCTTGGCCATGTCCCAGTCTTCGGTGAAGCAATGCAGTACGCCGGCCTGTGGCAGTGCCGCCTCACGCAGCAAGCTTAAAGTATCGGCACGGGCGCCGCGGGTGTGGATGATCACTGGCTTGCCGGTCTGCTGTGCTGCCTGCAAATGTAGGCGGAATGACTCCTGCTGCAACTCGGCCGCTTCTGGTTCGTAGTGATAATCCAGACCGGTTTCGCCAATCGCGACGACGCGCGGATGATTGAGTTCGCGCAACAACCAGTCCAGTGCGGGCGCAGCGCCTGGCTGCACATCCAGCGGATGCACGCCGACCGAACAATCGACGTCGTCATAACGTTCAGCCAGGGCTTTGACGTCGGCCGCGTTGTCGACACTGACGCCGATGCACAGGAAGTGCCCTACCCCGCGCTGACGGGCCGCGTCGAGTGCCGCATCCAGAGAGCCGTCGTGGGCGGCGAGGTCGAGACGATCAAGGTGACAATGGGAATCTACGAGCATAAAAGGGCTGCAACTTACATCGTATGGGTGGGACGGTCGGATTTGAGGGCTCCGGCCAGGTGGTTTTCGATTCGACTGCGCGCCGTGTTGTCGCCGTCGTTGAACTGCACGCCGACGCCAGCGGCGCGGTTACCCTGAGCGCCTTTGGGCGTGACCCAGGTGACTTTGCCCGCGACCGGAATCTTTTCGGCTTCATCCATCAGGTTCAGCAACATGAAGACCTCATCGCCCAACTTGTAGCTTTTGTTGGTCGGGATAAACAGCCCGCCGTTCTTGATGAAGGGCATGTAGGCCGCGTACAGCACGGATTTGTCCTTGATGGTCAGGGACAAAATGCCGTTACGCGGCCCCGGGTTGACGAGTTCATTCATGCTGACCTCCACTGCTGATGCACAGAGTCTAGGCGCAGACGATCACTTCTGGGTAGGCAGCGAGGCCCATTGCACCAGCAGCGCTTCCAGCAAAAGTGCCGGATTGAGGTTGGCTTTGCTCATCACCTTCTGACGCTGGGCAAGGATCCAGTCCTGGATATTCAGGACTTTATCCTGAGCGGCTTTCTGCGCCAGGTACTGAATCACCTTACGCATGTCCGTCAATCCCAGACCGTCTTCATCCTGGGTCAGCTGATAGCGCAGGATCAGGCTCGACCAGTCGCAGAACCAGTCGAACAGCAGCAACTGCGGAATGGTTTTCCATTCTTCGGCCAATTGTGTCGGCGATTGCTGTTGTTTGAGCAACTTCTTCACGCCCTCCACCACCAGCGCGCGCTGTTCGCGCACACCCTGGGCCTGCAATTTGACCGCGCCCAGCGGAGAACCGGCGGCCAGCGTCAGCAGTTCGACGCGCTCGTCTTCCGAGCTGTCCGGCAACGCCTTCGCCAACCATGCAAGGCTCATCGCTTCGCTCGGCAGTGGGCAGGCCTGCTGTACGCAACGGCTCTTGATGGTTGGCAACAGGCGACTGGTCTGGTGACTGACCAACAGCAAAACGGTATCGCCCGACGGCTCTTCCAGGCTTTTGAGCAAGGCGTTGGCGGCGTTGACGTTCATCGACTCGACCGGCTCGATCAACACCACTTTGCGCCCGCCCATTTGCGAGGTCTGCACCACGAAGCTGACCAGATCGCGGACCTGATCGACCTTGATCGCCTTGTCGGCTTCTTCCGGCTCGAGGATGTAGTTGTCGGGATGACTGCCAGCCTTGAGCAGCAGGCAGGATTTGCATTCACCGCATGCGTCCTGCGCGGTTGGCCGCTGACACAGCAGGCTGGCCATCAAGCGTTCCGCCAGCGCGCGCTTGCCGATCCCGGCCGGGCCATGCAGCAGATAGGCGTGAGCGTGTTGCTTACGACCGGCCAACTGTTGCCAGAGGCTGTCCTGCCACGGATAGGCTTCAGCCACGGGTCAACTCCAGCAGACGCGGCAACAAGGCGTCCAGCGAATGCTGAACCTGCACCAGCGGCTGGGCGGCATCGACCAGCACATAGCGCGCCGGATCCGCCTCGGCGCGCTTGAGGAACGCACTGCGCACGGCATCAAAAAAGGTTCGGCCTTCGAGTTCGAAGCGGTCCAGACGACCGCGAGCACTGGCGCGGGCCAGGCCCACTTCCACCGGCAGGTCGAAGATCAAGGTCAGGTCCGGGCGCAGATCGCCCTGGACGAAGGTTTCGAGCGTCGCGATGCGCTCCAGCGACAGACCACGACCGCCACCTTGATAGGCGTATGTAGAATCCGTGAAACGATCACACAACACCACCGCACCACGGGCCAGCGCCGGGCGAATCACTTCGGCCAGATGCTGGGCGCGCGCGGCAAACACCAGCAGCAGCTCCGTGTCGGGGTTCATGACTTCATCAACCGGGGCCAGCAGCACTTCGCGAATCCGCTCGGCCAACGGCGTACCACCCGGTTCGCGGGTCAGCACCACTTCGATACCGGCAGCGCGCAGGCGCTCGGCCAGGTATTCGCGATTGGTACTTTTGCCGGCGCCTTCCGGGCCTTCCAGGGTAATAAACAAGCCAGTCACGGGCAGTCCTTATCAGAAATTATTGCGCGCCTTGCGGAGCGACAGCTTCCGGCGCGGGCTCAGCTGCCGGTGCAGGCATCGGAACCGGAACCGGAGCCGGAGCCGGAGCCGGAGCCGGTTCTTGCGGCACGACGGAGGGCAACGCCTCGGGATCGGGATCAGGTGAAGCCGCCGGAATCGGCGCCTCGGCCTCCGGTGCTTCGCCATTCGCCGCCTCTGGCCCAGGGATCGGTGCCGGGCTGGAACGATAATCGGCACGACGCTTGAGCTGGAACTCACGCACTGCGTTGTTATGGGCATCCAGATCATCGGAGAACACATGGCTGCCATCGCCACGCGCAACGAAGTACAGGCTGTTGCCGGCCACCGGGTTCAAAGCGGCATGGATGGCTTCGCGGCCGACCATGGCAATCGGCGTCGGTGGCAGCCCCGAGATCATATAGGTGTTGTACGGGGTCGCTTCCTTGAGGTGGGCGCGGGTCAGTTTGCCGCTGTAGCGATCACCCAGACCGTAGATCACCGTCGGGTCGGTCTGCAGCAACATGCCGATCGCCATGCGTCGAACAAAGACCCCGGCAATCTGCCCGCGCTCTTGCGGCACGCCGGTTTCCTTCTCCACCAGCGAGGCCATGATCAGCGCCTGATAGGGTTCGGTGTACGGCGCATCCGCAGAACGTTGATCCCACTCTTTGGCGAGGACTTCGTCGAGGCGGTCATAGGCTTTTTTCAGCAGATCGACGTCGCTCATGCCACGTACAAAGCGATAGGTGTCGGGGAAGAAACGACCTTCCGGGAAAATCCCGCGGTGACCGAGTTTTTCCATGACCTGGCTGTCGCTCAAACCTGCGATTGTCTGCTCGAGTTTTTCATCTTTGGCCAGGGCGGCGCGGACCTGGCGGAAATTCCAGCCTTCGACCAGCGTCACGCTGTACTGAACCATTTCGCCGCGTTTCCACAGGTCGATCAGCCCTTCAACCGTCATGCCCGGAAGCATGCGGTATTCGCCACTGTGCAACGGTTGCTTGGGCAGATTGAAGCGCCAGTAAACGCGCAGCCAGAACGCGTCCTTGATGACGCCGTCGGCTTCGAGTCGATAGAAGGTGCGGGTGGGTGTCGTGCCTTTGGGCACGTCCAGCAGCTCTTCCTGGGTGATGTTCAGCGGTTGTTCCAGCGCCGAATGGATTTTCCAGGCAGAAGCGCCCAGACACAGCCCCGCCAGTACCAATCCGGTTTCCAGCAGCAGCAAGAATTTACGTCTCACGTATCAAGCATCCAGTAGCGCGCGGGCAATGGTTTGGAGTTTACGGGTGAGCGGCCCAACCGGCCAGCTCAGCGCAGCATAGGCGCGCACGGGCCAAACGCCATACACGCTGTTGCAGACAAAGACTTCATCGGCCCATTGCAGCTGTTCGAGCGTGATGTCGCCCACTTGCGTGGGGATCCCCGATGACTCGGCTTGAAACAATAATTCGTCACGCATCACACCGGCCACGCCGCAGCGTTTCAAATCGGCGGTGATTAGCACGCCATCGCGCACCAGGAACAGATTACTGAACACACCCTCGATCACGCGACCGGCCTGATCCAGCATCAAGCCTTCGGCATGTTCGCTGTCTTGCCATTCGGAGCGGGCAATCACTTGCTCAAGACGGTTCAAATGTTTGAGCCCGGCAAGCAAGGGTTGTTTTGAAAGTCGTGTGGCACAGGGAAACAATCGAACGCCCTGCTCGGCATGCGCAGCGGGATATACCGCCGGAGGATTGCCTTGCAGAATGCGTCGGACTTGCGCCGAAGGATCAGGCGCATAACCGCGCAGACTGTCGCCGCGCGTGAGGATGAGCTTGAGCACGCCCTCACCGAGCGCTGCGGCATAGGCCAGCAATTCGTTGCGAACCAGGTCGTGATCCGCCGAAATCGCCAGGCGCGAACAGCCCTGCGCCAAACGCGACAGATGCCGCTCCAGCAACAGCGGCTGCCCGCCGCGCACGGCAATGGTCTCAAACAGACCATCACCGTAGGCCAGGCCGCGATCCTTCAGCGACAGAGTGTCAGCCGGCTGACCGTCGACCCAGCTGTCCATCAGTCAGCGAACCGGCGGAAAACCAGCGAGCCGTTGGTCCCGCCAAACCCGAAGGAGTTCGACAGCACCACATCGATGTCCATGTTGCGCGCCGTGTGCGGTACGAAGTCGAGGTCGCAGCCTTCGTCCGGCTCATCAAGGTTGATGGTCGGCGGCGCGACCTGGCTGTTGATCGCCAGTACGCTGAAGATGGCTTCAACGGCGCCCGCCGCCCCCAACAGGTGACCGGTCATGGACTTTGTCGAACTGACGGCCAGCTTGTAGGCATGATCGCCGAACACCGACTTGATCGCACAGGCTTCGGCAAGGTCACCGGCCGAGGTCGAGGTGCCGTGGGCGTTGATGTATTGAACCTGATCAACGTTGACCTTGGCATCACGCAGGGCGTTGGTGATGCAACGTGCAGCACCCGCACCGTCTGCCGGTGGCGACGTCATGTGGTAAGCGTCGCCACTGGTGCCGAAACCGATCAGCTCGGCATAGATGGTCGCGCCGCGCGCCTTGGCGTGCTCCAGCTCTTCAAGCACCAGGGCACCGGCACCGTCGGACAGGACGAAGCCGTCACGGCCCTTGTCCCACGGACGGCTGGCACGGGTCGGTTCGTCGTTGCGGGTCGACAGCGCGCGGGAAGCACCGAAGCCGCCCATGCCCAGTCCGCACGCGGCCATTTCGGCGCCGCCGGCAATCATCACGTCGGCTTCGTCGTACATGATGTTGCGGGCTGCCATGCCGATGCAGTGCGTACCGGTGGTACACGCCGTGGCGATGGCGTAGTTAGGTCCCTGTGCACCCAGGTGGATGGACAGGAAACCGGAAATCATATTGATGATCGAGCCTGGCACGAAAAACGGAGAGATCCGCCGTGGGCCGGAATCATGCAGGGTGCGGCTGGTTTCTTCGATATTGGTCAGACCGCCAATACCCGAGCCCATGGCCACGCCGATACGCTCTCGGTTGGCATCAGTAACTTCCAGCCCCGAGTTACGCACCGCCTGAAAACCTGCGGCCAGACCGTATTGAATGAACAGGTCGAGCTTGCGCGCTTCCTTGACCGACAGGTATTCCTCGACATTGAAGCCCTTTACCGAGCCGCCAAAACGGGTGGAATAGGCAGAAAGGTCGGTGTGTTCGATCAGACCAATGCCACTGCGGCCAGCCAGAATGCCCTGCCAACTGCTCGGCACATCCGTGCCCAGTGGCGACAACATACCCATACCGGTGACTACGACGCGTCTACGCGACACAGCACTCTCCTTTTTTCAAATGACGACTTTGCATCAGGCCTAAAGAAAAAACCGCACGCCGTGATGGCAGTGCGGTTTTTCCATGACAGCAAGCAACGATTACAAGCTATTAAGCCTGGTGGTTAGTAACGTAATCGATTGCGGCTTGTACAGTAGTGATCTTCTCAGCTTCTTCGTCAGGGATTTCGGTCTCGAATTCCTCTTCCAGAGCCATCACCAGCTCAACGGTGTCAAGGGAGTCGGCACCCAGGTCTTCAACGAAGGAAGCAGTGTTGACCACTTCTTCTTCTTTAACGCCCAGTTGCTCAGCAACGATTTTCTTGACGCGCTCTTCGATGGTGCTCATACCTTGTTTTCACTCCTAATGGACAAATTCAGGCAGCTGGCCAGTGGGTAAGTGTATAGAAAGACTTTTCAGCTTTTCAACTGAAAGCTTCACTCCTCAAACCCGACAGCCCTCTGCCTATAAATAGATTGCAGCTTTATAACGGATTTTAGACAGCTCGTATGACATTTTTTTGAAGCGATCCGTCACATTTAACTCATGTACATCCCGCCGTTCACCGGGATTGTAGCCCCAGTAACGTAAGCTGCACCGTCCGACGCAAGAAAAGCGACCACAGACGCGATCTCTTGTGCTTGTCCCAGACGGCCCAGCGGAATCTGCGTCTGCAAGGCTTCACGCTGTGCCTCGGGCAGTTCGCGAGTCATATCGGTATCGATGAACCCAGGGGCCACCGAGTTTACCGTAATCGAACGCGAACCGACTTCACGCGCCAGTGCACGGCTGAAACCTTCCAGACCGGCCTTGGCGGCTGCGTAGTTTACTTGGCCTGCGTTGCCCATGGCACCCACAACAGAGCCAATACTGATAATTCGTCCCCAACGGGCTTTGGTCATGCCACGCAAAACGCCCTTGGAGAGGCGGAACAGACTGTTCAGGTTGGTATCGACAACGTCATGCCACTCGTCGTCTTTCATGCGCATCATCAGGTTATCGCGGGTGATGCCGGCATTGTTGACCAGGATCGCCGGCGCACCGAACTGTGCAGTGATGCTCGCCAGTACCGCAGCAACGGATTCATCGCTGGTGACGTTCAGCTCAAGACCCGTGCCTTGAATACCATTTTCTTTCAGGGTCGCGGCAATTCGCTCGGCACCGGAAGCGGAGGTCGCGGTGCCAATCACGATGGCGCCCTGACGACCCAGTTCCAGGGCGATGGCCTGGCCAATGCCACGGCTCGCGCCGGTGACCAGTGCAACTTTACCTTGCAGACTCATGCAAGCTTCTCCTGATTCAGGCCAGCGCTGCACGAGCGGCAGCGAAAGCGTCTGGGGTATTGAGGTTGGATGTCGACACGCCTTCGGCGCAACGCTTGTTCAGACCGGCCAGCACTTTGCCAGGACCGCATTCGACCAATTGGGTCGCGCCCTTGGCAGCCAGTGCCTGGACCGATTCCACCCAGCGCACGGGCTTGTAGAGCTGCTCAAGCAGATCACGCTTGAGGGTTTCCAGATCGGCCGGCACATTGGCACTGACGTTCTGTACCACTGGGATCTGCGGCGCCTGCCAGTCGATAGCAGCGATGGACGCGGCAAAACGCTCGGCTGCCGGGCGCATCAGCTCACAGTGCGACGGCACGCTGACCGGCAATGGCATGGCGCGCTTGGCACCACGAGCCTTGCAGCCTTCGATGGCACGCTCGACCGCCGCCTTGGCGCCGGCGATGACCACTTGGCCCGGGGAGTTGAAGTTCACCGCGCTGACCACTTCGCCTTGCGCCGCTTCGGCACAGGCAGCCAGTACATCAGCGTCATCCAGACCGAGGATCGCGGCCATGCCGCCCTGCCCGGCCGGTACGGCTTCCTGCATCAACTGACCGCGACGCTCAACCAGCTTCACGGCGTCACCCAGACTCAGGCTGCCCGCAGCAACCAGGGCGCTGTATTCGCCCAGGCTGTGACCGGCAACATAAGCCGGGCGCGCGCCACCTTCGGCCAGCCACAGACGCCACAAGGCGATCGAGGCGGTCAGAATGGCCGGCTGGGTTTTATCGGTTTGATTGAGCTGCTCTTCCGGCCCTTGCTGGGTCAGTGCCCACAGGTCGTAACCCAGAGCATCGGAAGCTTCTTTGAATGTTTCGAGGACAACCGGATGTTGCGCGCCCAACTCGGCCAGCATGCCGAGGGACTGCGAACCCTGTCCTGGAAAGACGAATGCGAGGGAAGCAGACATGTAACGAGCCCCTAATGATCTTGTCGTCGGAGAAATGACGTCCCGCTTGGGGACGCAAGAAACTGACAGTTGGATGGCCAATTAAACTGAGCGGTCACATTTAAGCATTGTCCGACGAAAACGCCTAAAGCAACAAATCCTCCAGACGACCGTGTATCCGTTCCGGCAGGTTTTCCTGAATCTCGATCAGCGCACGGGAAATGGCGCTCTGAAAGCCCTGCACACCCGCCGAACCATGGCTCTTCACCACAATCCCCTGCAAACCGAGGAAGCTGGCACCGTTGTGCCGCGCAGGCGCGAGATCGGCTTGCAGACGTTTCATCAACGGCAGCGCCAGGGCACCGACCATTTTCGAGGCGAGGTTTTTCCTGAACAAGGCTTCGATGCGCCCGGCAATCATGGTCGCCAGGCCTTCGCTGGATTTGAGCAGGATATTGCCGACAAAACCGTCACACACCACCACATCCGCCTCGCCACGGTACAAACCGTCACCTTCGACAAAACCGATGTAATTGATGCCCCGGGCTGCCTGCAATAACGTGGCAGCCAGCTTGACCTGCTGATTGCCCTTGATGTCTTCGGTGCCAATGTTCAGCAGCGCGACACGCGGGCGGACAATACCGAGCGTCTCCGCCGCCACCGAGCCCATAACGGCGAACTGCAACAAGTGCTCGGCACTGCAATCGACGTTGGCGCCCAGGTCGAGTAACTGGCAATAGCCCTTTTGTGTCGGAATCGCCGCCACCATCGCCGGACGATCAATGCCCGGCAAGGTCTTGAGCACAAACCGCGACAACGCCATCAGCGCACCGGTATTACCGGCACTGACACAAGCCTGGACCTTGCCATCACGTAGCAACTCCAGCGCCACGCGCATCGACGAATCGGGCTTGCCACGCAGGGCCTGCGCAGGCTTTTCGTCCATGGTAATGACTTCGGACGCCGGCACGATCGACAGGCGCGAGCGATCCACAGCCGATTGGCCAGAGAGCAATTCTTCAAGTAGGGAAGGTTGACCGACGAGGGTCAGGTGCAGCGAGGGTGTAGCAGACAGGCAAGCAAGGCTGGCCTGAACAATGCTGCGGGGACCGAAGTCCCCGCCCATTGCGTCAATCGCGATGACTTGAGCGGACAAGTGATTACTCGTCAGCGCCCTTGTCGATCACTTTACGGCCACGGTATACGCCTTCTGGCGATACGTGGTGACGCAGGTGAACTTCACCGGTGGTTTTTTCTACAGACAGGGTGCTCGCCTCGAGAGCGTCGTGCGAACGGCGCATGTCACGGGCGGAGCGGGATTTTTTGTTCTGCTGAACAGCCATAATTGATTAACTCCTAAACGTTTGGGTCACGCTTTAACTGCGCCAATACACTGAACGGGTTGGACCGCGTTACCTCGTCCTCGCTCGGTTCGGGCTCATCGAGACCCGCCGGCTGCTGGCATTCTTCCGGATGATGAGCAGGCACAATGGGCAAGGCGAGCAGAAGCTCCTCCTCGATCAGTGACTGCAGATCCAATGGATCTTCGCCCAGTTCCAGCACGTCATAACCTTTCGGCAACGACTGGGTATTCGCACCCTCCTTCACCACAGCATAACTGCATTCGCTATGGATCGGCAGGGTGACCAGCTCAAGACAACGCTGGCAAACCATTTTGACCTCGGTGTCGATAAAGCTGTGGATGACCACAGATTTACGTTCATCTCGTTCAAAAACGAATTTAGCCTGCACCGTACCGACAGTGTCGGAAAGCGGGTCGCAGAGTCTCTCCAAATCGGCCAGCAGCAGTTCACCTTGAAGGGTGGTGCCACGGTCAGCCAATTTGCGCGGGTCAACGTGAGGTGGAATCGGGTCATTCAACATAGGCGCAGCATTATAGGGATGCACCCAGCCATGTCAAAGGAAATTCAGCCCTGTCCGTCACTTGCAAGCCTCCGCTAGAATTCGCGCCTGACTTTTGGAGTTGCGCATGCTGCCTTTATTACTCGCTTCAAGCTCGATGTATCGCCGGGAATTGCTGGCTCGCTTGCAGCTGCCATTCACCTGCAGCTCGCCGGATATCGACGAAAGCCACCGACCGGGCGAGCCGGCCATCGAGTTGGTCAAACGCCTGGCCAAAGAAAAAGCCCAGGCGCTTTCGGGCAGCCATACCGCTCATCTGATCATCGGCTCCGATCAGGTCGCGGTACTCGGCGACCGCATTATCGGCAAACCTCACACTTTCGAAAACGCCCGCGAACAACTGCTGGCCGCGAGCGGCGCCAGCGTGAC
Organism: Pseudomonas sp. SIMBA_041; assembly: GCF_046535095.1. Lineage (NCBI taxonomy): Bacteria > Pseudomonadati > Pseudomonadota > Gammaproteobacteria > Pseudomonadales > Pseudomonadaceae > Pseudomonas > Pseudomonas sp. SIMBA_041. The sequence goes on along the minus strand of NZ_JAWRXJ010000009.1, from coordinate 31,080 downwards.
CTTCCTCACCGGCCTGGCGCTGCTCAACAGCCAGACCGGTGAATGCCAGGTCGATTGCGTGCCGTTCACCGTCCACATGCGCACGCTGGATCAGGCACGCATCGAACGCTACCTGCGCGCCGAGCAGCCCTACGACTGCGCTGGCAGCTTCAAGGCCGAAGGTTTGGGGGTGAGCCTGTTTCAAAGCACCGAAGGCCCTGATGCCACCAGCCTGATCGGCCTGCCGCTGATTCGCCTGATCGACATGCTGCTGGCCGAAGGCGTGCAAATCCCCTAACTGCTACAAGGACCGCGCAGGCATAAAAAACCGGCCACACAGGCCGGTTTATTATGCAGCCTCAGAATCAGCGCATCGATGGACCGTGAAAGCCCATCCACATCGCCAATTGCTCGGCAACGCTGGCACCAAGCTTTTTCGAGAAACGATCGAACGGCGATTCCTGAACGGTGAAGTCCACCAGCTCCTTCTCGCCAATCACGTCACGGGCCACCGAACTGGCATTGCCCAGGCCATCGATCAGACCGAGCGGCAGCGCCTGCTCACCGTTCCAGATCAACCCGGAGAACAGTTCCGGATGCTCTTTGTCCTTGAGGCGATCGCCACGCCCCTTCTTCACACTGTTGATGAACTGCTGGTGCGTGGTGTCCAGCACACCCTGCCAGAACTGCGTTTCCTCAGGCTTCTGCGGCTGGAACGGATCAAGGAACGACTTGTGCTCGCCTGACGTATACGTCCGGCGCTCCACACCCAGCTTCTCCATGGTGCCGACAAAGCCATAGCCGGCCGCCGTTACACCAATGGACCCCACCAGGCTCGCCTTGTCGGCGTAGATCTGATCCGCCGCACTGGCGATGTAGTAGGCACCGGAAGCGCCCAGATCCGAGATCACCGCGTACACCTTGATCTGCGGATGCAGGGCACGCAGACGAACGATTTCGTCATACACATAACCCGACTGCACCGGACTGCCGCCCGGGCTGTTGATGCGCAGAATGATGCCCTTGACCTTATCGTCCTCGAAGGCCGCACGCAGGCTGCCGACGATGTTGTCAGCACTGGCCGATTCTTTGTCGGCAATCATGCCAACCACGTCGATCAATGCGGTGTAGTTGGAGCTGCGGGTCGCACTCTTTTCCATATCCATCAGCGGCGTGAACAGGATCAGCGCCACAAACAGGTACACGAACGTCAGCAACTTGAAGAAAATCCCCCAGCGACGGGAGCGGCGCTGTTCCTGCACGCCGGCCAGCAAGGTCTTTTCCAGCAGCTTCCAGCTTTTTTCGTCACCGCTCTCTACGCTCGCCTTGGCGGGCGCTTTCCATTCGTCGGTCATGACATCTACCCCAGCAAAAACCGGTTAAGCCCGCTGATTCAGCCAGGCATGCAATTCTGAAAAACGATCAATAGCCAGCGCCGGCTCGAACAACTTCAACGCCTCGATCGATTGCGCGCCGTAGCTGACCGCCACCGAGTCCATGCCGGCGTTGCGCGCCATCTGCAAGTCGAAGGACGAATCGCCGATCATCAGCGCCTGCTCGGGGCGGACCTCGCAATGCGCGAGAATCTGCTCAAGCATCAGCGGATGCGGCTTGCTGGCGGTTTCGTCAGCGGCACGAGTGATATCGAAATAATCCTCCCAGCCGTGGGATTTCAGCACCCGATCCAGTCCGCGACGGGCCTTGCCGGTCGCTACAGCCAGATGATAACCCTCGGCACGAAACGCCTCCATCGACTCGGCGACACCTTCGAACAACGGCGAAGGCACAGCCTCGGCGGCGATGTAGTGATCGGCATAGTGCTGACGGAACGCTAAAAGCTCGGTATCGCCAATCTCCGGATACAAGGTGCGAATCGCCTCAGGCAAACCCAGGCCGATGATGCCCTTGACGGCAAAATCATCACGCAACTGAAATCCGGAGCGCTCGGAGGCGACATGCATCGCCTCCACAATCCGACCAATGGAGTCGGCCAACGTGCCATCCCAATCGAAAATCAGCAGCTTGTAATCAGAGTGGCGCACTCAGTCGCTCCACGGTCTTGGACCACATTTCATCCACAGGCGCCTGCAATTTCAGCTCGCTACCATCCGGCAGCGGCACGGTCAGCATGTAGGCGTGCAGGAACAGGCGCTTGCCGCCCAGATCGCGGATTTCCTTGCTGAAACCTTCGTCGCCATACTTGGTATCGCCGGCAATACTATGCCCGGCGTGCAGGGTATGGACGCGGATCTGGTGAGTCCGGCCGGTGATCGGCTTGGCTTCGATCAGGGTGGCAAAGTCGCCGAAGCGGCGCAGGACCTTGAACACGGTCACCGACTCCTTGCCCTCCTCCTCGTCGACTTCGACCATGCGCTCGCCGGAGCGCAGATTGCTCTTGCCCAGCGACGCACGAACCTGCTTGATCGAGGCCGCCCAGTTACCGCGGACCAGCGCCATGTAGCGCTTGTCGACGCCATCGCCGCGCAATGCCGTGTGCAAATGGCGCAACATGCTGCGCTTCTTGGCGATCATCAGCAGGCCGGAGGTATCACGGTCGAGACGGTGAACCAGTTCGAGCTCCTTGCAATCGGGACGCAACTGACGAAAGGCTTCGATCACCCCATACGTCAGGCCGCTGCCGCCATGAACCGCAATGCCGCAAGGCTTGTTGATCACGATCAGCGCTTTGTCTTCGAAGACAATCGAGGCTTCGAGGCGTTGCAGCAGGCCCTGGGCCAGCGGCACCGGCTCGTCGCGCTCAGGCACGCGAACCGGCGGCACGCGCACGATATCGCCCGCCTGCAGCTTGTATTCGGGCTTGATCCGACCTTTGTTCACACGCACTTCGCCTTTACGCAAAATGCGGTAAATCAAGGTCTTGGGCACGCCTTTGAGCCGAGCGAGAAGGAAGTTATCAATACGTTGACCGGCATATTCCGGCGAGACCTCCAGCAGTTGTACGGCTGGGGTCGAAGGGGTTGTAGTCGTCATGGCGCGGATGATAACAATTTTTTATGGAATTGAAGCACTTAATCATTGCTGCTATAGTCGCGAACGCCGCCAAAAGCGGCCTGGACAGCGGACCAACGGTCAAAAACCGGCCCTGACCAACGCAATTCACCAGGACGCGAGGCCGTCCTACGGGGCTTTCGCTACGTAACGGTGGAGTTTGCAGCTGTAACGAGCGCAGGTGACATGAGGCCTGAATCATGCCGCAAAGCAGAGTTTTAACTCGCCTTGCGAGCAAATATTCACGGCCAGTTCACAAAGTGCAGTCAGCCACGAACGACCCTGAGCGAACGCTTCGGAAACAACGCCTAAATTAGCCATGATGCGTGACCTCCCCCTTCGGAGCTCACGGTAAATGCCAACCCGCTGCGGATTCTGCGCGCGGCAGCACCCGAATTATCAGGGATACGTGTAGGGTGGAGATGCACAACCGCTGGACTGTGTAGCAATAGGCTTTATCAAGACGCTTCATCTCGTCCACAGCCGCTGGTTGATTCCTCCTCCTGACTGAGTGCTTAAGTAGCCACAGCAAGCAGGACGCGTACGTCGCGACACCGGCCCAATTGGTCGGGGTTCGCTAGACACTGGAGTGGCCAACCACTCCTGACGCACCTGACACCGACCGTGAGAAGTCGTGTGTGCCGAACGCCGTTTCCGGCAGCCCGGAAACCGACGGTACTACATGAAAAGAATGCTGATTAACGCAACTCAACCCGAAGAGTTGCGTGTTGCACTGGTAGATGGCCAACGCCTCTACGACCTGGACATCGAATCCGGTGCACGCGAGCAGAAGAAGGCCAACATCTATAAAGGCCGGATTACTCGCATCGAACCAAGCCTTGAGGCTGCCTTTGTCGATTTCGGCTCCGAGCGCCACGGCTTCCTGCCCCTCAAAGAAATCTCCCGCGAATACTTCAAGAAAGCCCCCGAAGGCCGCGTCAACATCAAGGACGTCCTGAGCGAAGGCCAGGAAGTCATCGTTCAGGTCGAAAAAGAAGAACGTGGCAACAAGGGCGCCGCCCTGACCACCTTCATCAGCCTGGCCGGTCGTTACCTCGTTCTGATGCCTAACAACCCGCGTGCCGGCGGTATCTCCCGTCGCATCGAAGGTGAAGAGCGCAACGAACTGCGTGAAGCCCTGAACGGTCTGGTTGCCCCGGCCGACATGGGTCTGATCGTGCGCACTGCCGGCCTTGGCCGCAGCAGCGAAGAAATGCAGTGGGACCTCGATTACCTGCTGCAACTCTGGACCGCCATCAAAGAAGCTTCGCTGGATCGTTCCGCGCCATTCCTGATCTACCAGGAAAGCAACGTGATCATCCGCGCCATCCGCGATTACCTGCGCCAGGACATCGGCGAAGTGCTGATCGACAGCGTTGAAGCCCAGGACGAAGCCCTGACCTTCATCCGCCAGGTAATGCCGCAGTACGCCAGCAAGATCAAGCTGTACGAAGACAGCGTTCCGCTGTTCAACCGCTTCCAGATCGAAAGCCAGATCGAGACCGCTTTCCAGCGCGTCGTTGAACTGCCTTCCGGCGGCTCCATCGTTATCGATCCGACCGAAGCCCTGGTGTCCATCGACATCAACTCGGCGCGCGCCACAAAAGGCAGCGACATCGAAGAAACCGCCCTGCAGACCAACCTTGAAGCTGCCGAAGAAATCGCCCGTCAGTTGCGCTTGCGCGACATCGGCGGCCTGATCGTCATCGACTTCATCGACATGACCCCTGCCAAGAACCAGCGCGCCGTGGAAGAGAAAGTCCGCGAATGCCTGGAAGCCGACCGCGCTCGCGTGCAAGTCGGTCGCATTTCGCGCTTCGGTCTGCTGGAAATGTCCCGTCAGCGCCTGCGTCCATCCCTGGGCGAAAGCAGCGGCATCGTTTGCCCGCGTTGCAACGGCACCGGCATCATCCGTGATGTTGAATCGCTGTCGCTGGCGATCCTGCGCCTGATCGAAGAAGAAGCCCTGAAAGACCGCACCGCCGAAGTTCGCGCACAAGTGCCGATCCCGGTGGCTGCGTTCCTGCTCAACGAAAAACGCAACTCGATCACCAAGATCGAACTGCGCACCCGTGCCCGCATCGTCATTCTGCCGAACGATCACCTCGAAACGCCGCACTTCGAAGTTCAGCGTCTGCGCGATGACAGCCCGGAAGCCGCTGTCGGCCAGTCCAGCTACGAAATCGCTGCTGCCGCTGCCGAAGTCGAAGAAGTCCAGCCAGCCGCTGCGACCCGCACCCTGGTTCGCCAGGAAGCTGCGGTCAAGACGGCTCCGGCCCGCGCCAACGCTCCGGTTCCGACCGAAGTCGTCGCTGCCGCACCAGTGGCTGCACCGGCTGCCGCGCCAGAACCAAGCCTGTTCAAAGGCCTGGTGAAGTCGCTGGTCAGCCTGTTCGCGACCAAGGAAGAGCCTGCTGCTCCGGTTGTGGTTGAAAAACCAGTGACCACCGAGCGTCCGGCCCGTAACGAAGAGCGTCGCAACGGTCGTCAGCAGAGCCGCAACCGTAATGGTCGCCGCGATGAAGAACGCAAGCCTCGTGAGGAACGTGCACCGCGTGAAGAGCGCGCACCCCGCGAGCCACGCGAAGCCCGTGAAGAAACTCCGGCCGTAGCCCGCGAAGAACGTGCTCCACGTGAAGAGCGCGCACCTCGCGCCCCTCGTGAAGAACGTGCACCGCGTGCTCCGCGCGAAGACCGCAAGCCACGTGGCGATCGTGAAGAGCGTCCGGTTCGTGAACTGCGCGAGCCACTGGATGCTGCTCCGGCCGCTGCTGCTGCAACGGCTACCGCTGAAGAGCGTCCGGCTCGCCAGCCACGTGAAGAACGTGCGCCACGCCCACCGCGTGAAGAACGTCAGCCACGTGCGGAACAAGCGGCTGCCGCCGTTGCTGAAGAAGAGTTGACCGGCAACGAAGAGCAACTGCAGGAAGACGGTCAGGAAGGCGCCGAAGGCGATCGTCCACGCCGCCGCTCCCGTGGCCAGCGTCGTCGCAGCAACCGTCGCGAGCGTCAACGCGACGCCAACGGCAACGTGATCGAAGGTTCGGAAGAATCCGAAGGTAACGAAGCTGGCGAAAGCAACGATGCGCCAAGCACTGCTGATCTGGCCGCTGGCCTGGCGGTTACCGCAGCCGTTGCCAGCACCGTGATCAGCGCACCGGCTGAAGCACAGGCTCACGAGCAAGCTGAACGCGCCACGGCGTCTGTTCAGGAAACGGCTCCGGTTGAAGCGCCAGTGGTTGAAGCAACGACTCCGGTCGAAGCAACCGCCGCGCCGGAAATCGAAGTGGCTCCGGTTCGTGAAGCGTTTGTTCGTGAAGAAGCCCAACCGGTGGTTGAAGCGGCTGTTGTCGCCGAGCCAGTGGTGGCTGCCGAGCCAGTGGTGGCTGCCGAGCCTGCTGCCGAAACTGTCACTGAAACCGTGACCGAAGCTGTCCGCGAAGTTCGTGAAGAACAAACCGCGTTCAACTGGGTTGCCGAGACGGTTGCTGTTGAAGCGCCTGCACCGGTGGCTGAAGCTGTAGTGGCTGAAGCTGTAGTGGCTGAAGCGAAGGTTTCCGAGCCAGTGGTTGTGGCTGCCGAACCTGCTCCAGTCGTTGAAGCACCGGCTCCGGTTGTTGCCGAAGTGGCTGAACCAGCCGCAGAAGCGGCCCCGGTCAGTGCCCTGACGCCAAGCGGCCGTGCGCCGAACGACCCGCGTGAAGTGCGTCGTCGCAAGCGTGAAGCCGAGCGTCTGCAGAAGGAAGCCGAACTGGCTGCCGCTGCGGCACCGGTTGAAGCGCCTGTCGCTGCCGAACCGGCTCCGGTTGTTGCTGAAGTGGTCGAAGCGGCACCTGTTGCCGAGTCGGTCATCGAAGAAGCACCGCGCTCCGTTCAGGAAGCCGTAAAGCAACACGAACAAGCCCAGGAAAAAGAGCACGAGCCTAAACCTCTCGTCTAACGCCTAGGCCATAAAAAGCCCCGTCTGGTCACCCAGGCGGGGCTTTTTTATGCCTCCGAACATCGCTCCCACAGGGATTTTATGCAGGTCTGAAGGTCAGTGATTCAGGCACATCGACATCCCACAGCACTCCGGGATCATCCACCACCAACTCAACCACCCTGCCCTGCGCAAACAGCGGCTTGGCCCCTCGATCCCCCGACAACCTCATCAACCCCGGTCCAAAACGGCGACCAAAGCCCACCGGATGCCCAAACTCTCCCTCCAGCACCGGCACGCTGATCGCATCATCAGCCACACCCGCCAGCACATTATCTACCGTCGAAGGCAGGATAAACGGCATATCCCCCAGCACAACCAACCAACCATCCAGCTGCTGACACGCCGCCACACCCGCCGCAATGCTGTCGCCCATGCCTGTCGAGTCGATCAACACAATCTCGCAGCCATACGCTTGAGCCATGCGAATCACCTGCGGACGATCCGCTGTCGTCACCAGCACGCGCCTTTCTATCGTCGCGGGCAGACTCGCCAACACCTGCTCGATCACCGAACGAACCGCCCCGTCGCGCCCCGTGCAGTCGGCCAACAACTTGTCTTTTTCAGCCCCGGCCACCTGACGAAAACGACTGCCCTGCCCCGCCGCCAGCACGATGACGCCGATGGATTCACTCATACAGCCTCCTGCAACGGCTTCTTTTGCTTCAGTTCGACGCCGTTCTTGATCGCCACAATTTCGGCCATCAGTGACAAGGCGATTTCCGCCGGACTGTGGCTGCCAATGTGCAACCCGACCGGGCCATGCAGACGCTCGATAGCGTCTGGCGACAAGCCCAGTTCGGCGAGGTTTTCCCGGCGCTTCACGCTGTTGACCCGCGAACCCAGCGCGCCGACATAAAAGGCCTTGGAATCCAGCGCCGTGAGCAGCGCCATGTCATCCAGGCGAGGATCGTGAGTCAGGGCAACGATGGCCGTGCGTTCGTCAGTCTGGATATTCAGCACTGCCTCATCCGGCATGCCCGAGACAAAACGACCGTGCTGCTCTTCCCACCCATAAACAAACTCGGTGCGCGGATCGCAGATCAACACTTCGAAATCCAGCAACCGCGCCATCTCGGCGACGTAACGGGACAATTGCCCCGCGCCGATCAGCAATAAACGCCAACGCGGACCATAAATCGCGCGCAACGTGGTGCCGTCAAAGCTCAAAACATCGGATTTACTCGCTGACTGCACAACCACTTCACCGGTCGCAATATCCAGCGAACGAGCGACGATTTCATGGGCCTCACAGCGCGCCAGCAATTCGGCTACCCACTGCGGATCGCCGACCCGCTCCTCAGTCAGACGCAACGTGCCGCCGCACGGCAAACCAAACCGTGCGGCTTCCTCGCGAGTAACGCCGTAGGTGATCAACTGCACCGGCGGCCCATCCACCGGGATACGCCCGTGGTGCAGCCGGGCAATCAGGTCATCCTCGACACAACCGCCCGACACCGAACCGATCACCACACCATCTTCACGCAAGGCCAGCATGGCGCCAGGTGCCCGGGGCGCGGTACCCCAGGTCTGGACCACGCTGTACAGCACCACCCGCTGACCCGCTAGGCGCCATTCGAGCACGCTGCGCAGGACATTCAGATCGACGCTGTCCATCAGGCTTGCGCCTTCTGCCAACCTTGCAGCTGAAAGCGAACCGGCAGGTTACGGATGCGCTTGCCGGTGGCGGCGAAGATCGCGTTGCACAACGCCGGCGCAATCGGCGGCACGCCCGGCTCACCGACGCCGCCCAAGGGCACAACGCCTGGCGGGGTGACCAGATGCACGGTGACTTCCTTGGGCGCCAGGGACATGCGCGCCACTTCGTACATGTGGAAGTTGTCCTGCTGGACCTTGCCGTCCTTGAAGCTGATTTCCCCCAGCACCGCATTGCCCAGGCCCATGACGCAGGCGCCCTCGAACTGCGAGCGGATGCGCTCGGGGTTGATCTGCGGCCCGCAATCCACAGCGATGTCAGCCTTGTGCACGATCAACGTGCCGTCATCTTTGACTTCGACCTCGATCACCGCCGCCACATAGGTGACGAAGCTGTAATGCACCGCCAGCCCCAAGCCTCGGCCCTTGGGCAATTCACGCCCCCAACCCGCGGCTTTCGCGGCGGTTTCCAGCACCGTGCGCAGGCGGCCGGTATCGATCGGATAGCGCTCGGGGGATTCGCCGTAGTTCCACTCTTCACTCAACGTGCGCGGGTCGATCTGACGATCAGGGCCAAGCAGCTTGATCTGGTATTTGAGCGGATCCTGACCGGCCTTGTGCGCCAGCTCATCGACGAAGCTCTGAATCGCAAAGCCATGGGGGATGTTCGACACCGAGCGATACCAGCCGACGCGGGTATGCACCGTCGCTTCCGGGTTTTCCAGGCGCACGTTGGGAATCGCGTAGGCCATGTTGGTGAACCCCATGCCCAGTTCAAACGCTGCCTCGTGGTTCATCCCCGGTGCAAACAGCGCGGTGATACTCGGGGCCACGGTACGGTGCAGCCAGCCGGAGGGCAGGCCGTCCTTGTTCAGGCTGGCTTTGAGGTACTCGGCCGACACGGTGTGGAAATAGGAACAGTGGATGTCGTCTTCACGGGTCCATTGCACCCGCACGGCCTTGCCGGGGAACTCTTTGGCGAGTATCGCCGCTTCAATGATGAAGTCAGGTTTGGACTTTCGACCAAAACCGCCGCCGAGCAAGGTGACGTTAAACGTAACGTTATCGAACGGAACGCCAAGGCGTTCGCCAATCCGTGTACGGGTGACCTGCGGCGCCTGACTCGGCCCCCAGGCTTCGCAGACGCCATCCTTGAAGCGGGCAATGGCAACCATCGGCTCCATCGGTGCCTGCGCCAGGTGCGGCAGGTAATAAGACGCTTCGAGGGTGCTGTCGGCGCTCTTCATTGCTTCGTCGATACTGCCGGTATTGCGCACCACTTTCCCGGGCTTGAGGGACGCCGCTTCGAGTTCCTTGCGATAGGCAATCGAGTCATAACTGGCGTTCGGGCCGTCATCCCACTCGATCTTCAGCGCCTCGCGGCCCTTGATCGCCGCCCAGGTGTTGCTGGCCACCACGGCCACGCCGCCCAACGGTTGAAATTCAGACGGCAGTGGGCTGCCTTCGATCTGCAGGACCTTGATCACGCCAGGGACTTTCAGCGCGGCGCTGGAGTCGAGGGATTTGACCTTGCCGCCGTACACCGCCGGACGCGCAATGGTGGCGTAGAGCATGCCGTCGAAATGCACGTCGGCCCCGTAAATGGCACGGCCGTTGACGATGTCGGCACCGTCGATGGCCTTGGTGCCCTCTTTGCCAATGTAGCGAAACTCCGACGGATCCTTGAGCCGTACGCTGTCACGCGCGGGCACCGCCAGCGCTCCGGCCGCCACAGCCAACGCGCCATAGCCCAATTCACGACCGGACGGTTTATGGATGACTTTGTGCAGTTGCGCATGGCACTCGGCGACCGGCACCTTCCACTGCTCGGCAGCGGCCTGTTCGAGCATGGTGCGCGCGGCGGCACCGCAGCGGCGCATTGGCTCGTACCAGTGACGCATGCTGCGTGAACCGTCGGTGTCCTGGTTGCCGAAACGCACTTCATCGCCTGGCGCCTGTTGCACCTTCACCATCGCCCAGTCAGCGTCCAGTTCATCGGCCACCACCATCGTCAGGCTGGTGCGTACGCCCTGGCCCATTTCCGAACGGTTGCAGATCACGGTCACCGTGCCATCGGCGGCGATGCTGACGTAAACCTTGGGATCATCAATCGCGCCGTGGGGCATGCCGTCGGCGCCGAACTTCTTCGAGGCCTCTTCAGCGAAAACGTCCTGCCAGCCCCAGCTGGCCGCGAGCACCAAGGCACTGGTGGCACCGACCCCTTTGAGGAAACCGCGGCGGCTGAAGTTACTCAGGGCAAAATCATTCGGTAACGGGCTCATGCCTTGGCCTCCTTCAAGTGAGTGGAAGCCTGGCGGATAGCCGTCTTGATGCGGTTATAGGTCCCGCAGCGGCAAATGTTGCCGACCATCGCCTCTTCGATCTGCGCATCCGTAGGATTGGGGTTGGTCTTGAGCAGCGCCGTCGCCGACATGATCTGCCCGCCCTGGCAAAAACCGCACTGGGCCACGGCGGTGTCGAGCCAGGCTTGCTGGACCACTTGCCCGACCGGATCGGCGTGCAGGTTGTCGATGGTGGTGACGTTCTGCCCGACCACCGAACCAATCGGCGTAATGCAACTGCGCGCCGGTGATCCGTCGATGTGAATCGTGCAGGCACCGCACAGGCCCATGCCGCAGCCGAATTTGGTGCCGTTGTAACCGGCCACGTCGCGGATCGCCCAAAGCAGCGGCATGTCCTCAGTGACGTCGAGTGGATGGTCTTGACCGTTGAGTTTCAGGGTAATCATGGGCACGCCCGCATAGATCTAGGGTTATGGGGTCGAGCAATCTGCCGTGGGATCTTGATTCGTGATACGCAGATCGACTCAGGCTAAAGAGGCTCTCTTATGCGACGGGAACGTCTGCACCGGGCCTTTGATGGAGCAAATGCTTGCATCGTTAGGTGGCTAAGTTAACCCAGCATTAACAAAAAAGCCCTGCACAGTGGAAGTGTGCAGGGCTTTGAGATCAGTCCTGAAAGCTTAGCTTCAATACTGGTTGGGCTCCATTTCCAGATCGACATGGAAACGGTCCGAAATGTCTTTCCGGATTCGCTGCGCCAGGTTGAGCAATTGCAGGCCCGTGGCACCGCCGTAATTGACCAGCACCAGCGCCTGTAACTTATGCACGCCGGCATCCTCGTCGCGGAAACCTTTCCACCCCGCCCGCTCGATCAACCAGCCTGCGGCCAGTTTCATTTGCCCGTCGGGCTGCGCATACGCCACCAGATCCGGGTATTCGCCCCTGAGTTGGGCGACCAGCGCCGCTGGCACCAACGGGTTTTTGAAGAAGCTGCCGGCATTGCCCAGCACCGCCGGGTCCGGCAGCTTTTCATTGCGGATGCTGCAAATCGCCTGGCTGACATCCGTGGCCGTCGGGTGCTCGATGCCTTGCTCGGTCAGGCGCTGGCGCACCGGGCCGTATTCCAGATGCAAGTGCGCCGCACGGTCGAGGGTGAAACGAACGCGCAGGATCAGCCAGCGTCCCGGCTCCTGCTTGAACAGGCTGTCGCGGTAAGCAAAGTTGCACTCGGCCAAGGTGAAGTCCCGCAGCTCGCCAGTCTGGCGATCCAGCGCGGTCAGGCCGGCAAACACGTCCTTGATCTCGACCCCGTACGCACCGATGTTCTGCATCGGCGCCGCACCGACGGTGCCGGGGATCAGGCTGAGGTTTTCCAGGCCCGACAAACCCTGCGCCAGGGTGTGTTGCACGAACGGATGCCACGGCTCGCCAGCCTCGGCTTCGATCACGACTTTGCTGCCATCATCACTGAGGATGCGAATTCCGCGCGTGGCCATGCGCAGCACCAGCGACTGGATATCGGCGGTCAGCAGCAGATTGCTGCCGCCGCCAATCACCAACAACGGAACGTCATGCTGTGCGGCGTAGGCCAGGGCCTCACGCACGTCAGAATCGCTATGGGCCTCGGCGAACAGGCGAGCCTGAACGTCGACACCAAAGCTGTTGAACGGCTTGAGCGAAACCTGTGATTGAACCTGCAAACTCATAACCGTCCCTTCAATTCGATCACCAGCAAGTCACTGGCGCGCTCGATCAGGTCCAGCACCTGCTCGAAGCCCTGGTCGCCGTCGTAATACGGATCCGGCACTTCATCGAGCTCCGACTGGTAGCGGCGCAGGAACAGGTCCAGCTCGGCCTTGCCCTTGGCCGGCTGCAAGGCCTTGAGGTGCCGCAGGTTGCTGTTGTCCATCGCCAGGATCAGGTCGTAAGTGGCGAAATCGGCGCGGGTGACTTGCTGGGCGCGCTGGGCGGACAGGTCGTAGCCACGCAGTTTGGCCGCAGCCTGGCTGCGTTTGTCCGGCGCCTTGCCGACGTGCCAGTCACCGGTGCCGGCGGAGGCGACCTCAATCTGATCGGCCAGCCCCGCTTCGCGCAGTTTGTGCCGCAGCACACCTTCGGCCGTTGGAGAACGGCAGATGTTACCCAGGCACACGAACAGAACGCGCATCAGGCCTCCAGCAGGCGACGAACGCGCTCAAGGTCTTCAACGGTGTCGACCCCGGTGGGTGGTGCGATCGACGCGTCGGCGACGTGAATCCGTACGCCGTGCCACAGGGCACGCAGCTGTTCCAGGGATTCGGTGTTTTCCAGCCAGCACGGGCCCCAGCTGACGAAGTCATGCAGGAAACCGGCGCGGTAGGCATAAATGCCAATGTGGCGACGATACGGCACGCCTTCCGGCAGTTGCTCGCGGCTTTTGGCAAACGCGTCCCGCGCCCACGGCAAGGTCGAGCGACTGAAGGTCAGCGCCAGACCATTTAGGTCACTGACGACCTTGACCACGTTGGGGTTGAACAGGGTGTCTACGTCTTCGATCGGCTCCGCGAGGGTGGCCATGCGCGCTTCGGTATGGGCCGCGAGGTTAGCCGCGACCTGATCGATCACGCTCGGCGGAATCAGCGGCTCGTCACCCTGGACGTTGACCACGATGGCGTCAGGCGCCAGGCCCAGCTTCGCGGCGACTTCGGCCAGACGGTCGGTGCCGGAATTGTGGTCTTCGCGGGTCAGCACCACTTCGGCGCCGAAGCCGTTGCACGCCTCGACGATGCGCGCATCGTCAGTGGCAACCACCACGCGCTGGGCGCTGCTTTTGCTCGCCTGTTCCCAGACATGCTGGATCATCGGCTTGCCGGCGATCAGCAGCAGCGGTTTGCCCGGCAAACGGGTCGAGGCATAACGCGATGGAATGACAACGGTAAAGGCTGTGGTCATTTATCCAGTCGCTCGTCGGTGGTCAGGGTGCGGGCTTCGGTTTCGAGCATCACCGGGATGCCATCGCGAATCGGGTACGCGAGGCCGGCGCCCTTGCTGATCAGCTCGGTCTTGTCGGCGCTGAGCTTGAGTGGGCCTTTGCAGACCGGGCAAGCGAGGATGTCGAGCAATTTGGTGTCCATGAGCATTCCCTGGATAAAAACGGAGTTAAGGCAAAAGACGAGCCGGCAACAGGCGCATCAGCTGCGTATCGAACCAGGCCACGAAGGCCGGCGATGGCGCAGCATCGACCGCCAGGTACCACCAATCGGCGGCGGCGAAGGCACGGCACTTCACCGCGTCCTTTTCAGTCATCACCAACGGCAATGACGGTGTGAAATTCAAGGCCTGCACGCTGTATTCGGCGTGGTCGGCAAACGCATGCGGGACAGGTTTGCAGTGTAGCGTTTCGAGGGTGGTGAAGAAACGCTGCGGATTGCCGATCCCGGCTACGGCGTGCACCGCCTGACCTGCGGGGAAGTGATCGAGAGGACGTCGTTCACCGCTGCGCAAGTTGATCAGGGCGGTCGGTTGCAACTGGAAGGCAAACCCGCCGTCGCGATCCTCCGCGGCGCCGTTGTAGAGCACCGCGTCGACGCTTTGCAGGCGTTCGACTGGCTCACGCAACGGCCCGGCTGGCAGGCAACGCTGGTTGCCCAGGCCTCGGGCGGCGTCGATCAGCACCAGTTCAAGGTCGCGGGCCAGACGGTAATGCTGCATGCCGTCATCGGAGAGGATCAGGTCCAGCGGCTCGCTCGCCAGCAGTGCTTCTACCGCGCGGCTGCGGTCCGGGTCGATCATCAACGGCACGCCGGTACGCTGGACGATCAACAACGGTTCATCACCCGCCACTTCGGCACGTTGGTCGGCTTTGACCCGCCAGGGTAGCTGCGGCGGCTTGGCGCCGTAACCACGACTGACCACGCCCACCCGCAAGCCACTGCGCTGGCAATGCTCGATCATCCACAGGATCAGCGGCGTCTTGCCGGTACCGCCCACGGTGATATTGCCGACCACGATCAGCGGCACGGGCGGTTGATAGATCTCGCCCTCACCCGCGAGGAAACGCTTGCGCTTGTTCATGACCACCCGCCGATACAGCCACTCCAGTGGCTGCAGCAGCTTCAGGGCCGGATGACCTTCGTACCACGCGGCGAGCAAGCGATCAGACATGGCCATCAATGCGCGGGCGGCGCCGCCTCGACAGTGGTCATGCGCAAGTGGCTGAAACCGAGCTTGCCGGCGGCGTCCATGGCGGTAATGACAGACTGATGCTGCGTCTTGCCGTCAGCGCTGATGGACAGCGGCAGATTAGTGTCGCCGTTGGACTCTTTTTGCAGCGCTTCCATCACCGTTGCCAGGTCGCTCTTGGGCAGGACTCGATTGTTCACCGAGAACACGCCTTCGGCGTTAATACCGATGTCCAGTTGCTTGACCTGCTGATCCTCAGCTGGCGAACCACTGACCGCTTCCGGCAAGTCGACGCGCAACTGGGTTTCACGGGTAAACGTGGTCGTGACAACGAAAAACAGCAGCAGGATGAACACCACGTCGATCAGCGACGCGAGGTTGATGTCTACCGTTTCCCGCGGCTTGCGGCGGAATTTCACGCTCGGCCCTCGGTCAGGTCCACATCACGGTCACCCTGCACCACCTCGACCAGTTTGATCGCTTCCTGCTCCATGCCCACCACCAGTTCATCGATCCGGCGTTGCAGGAAACGATGGAAGAACACCGACGGGATACCAACCATCAGGCCCGCAGCTGTGGTGATCAAGGCTTTGGAAATGCCGCCGGCGAGCACCGCGGCGTTGGTGCCCATGCCTGTGCCCATGAACGCGCTGAAGATATCGATCATGCCCAGCACCGTCCCCAACAACCCCAGCAACGGGGCCATGGCGGCGATGGTGCCCAAGGCGTTGATGTAACGCTCCAGTTCATGGATGACCCGGGCGGCGGCCTCTTCGATGCACTCTTTCATGATCTCGCGACCATGCTTGGAGTTGGCCAGGCCCGCCGCCAGGATTTCGCCCAACGGCGAGTTGGCGCGCAGTTCCTTGAGTTTTTCTTTATTGAGCTGTTTGTCTTTGATCCAGACCCAGACCTGGCCGAGCAAGTGCTCGGGGGTCACACGGCTGGCGCGCAGGGTCCACAGGCGCTCGGCGACGATGGCCATGGCCGCGATGGAACTCAGAATGATCGGCAGCATCATCCAGCCGCCGGATTTGACCAATTCCCACACAGTGACAGTCCCCTCGAAAAAGTGCGCCACTCTAACATAGGGGGTCGGCGCACCGAAGACCGTGATGTCGCATCCGGTCGGGCTTTAATAACTCTCGGCTATTTATTGACCGGCGGTGGTTCGCGCCAGAAACGCCGGTCCAGACGCATCGTCCACGGTGGCTGGAAACACCCCAGTTGCAGATGAATGGCACCGTGCTCGGCACTGTCGTAAATCGCCATGCCGCGTTTTTGATAACGCGCCACGACCGTGGGGTGCGGATGGCCAAAGGAATTGCCCTGGCCACGAGAGATCAATACGGCCTTGGGTTGCAACACGTTCAAAAGAACCATTGACGAGGAACTGCGGCTGCCGTGATGCGGTGACTGCAACCAATCGGTGGCCACCGCCAGCGGGCTCTCCAACAAGACCCGTTCGGCAGCGGTGTCGATATCACCGGTCAGCAACAGTCGCTCGCCGCTGGCTTCTATTTGCAAGACGCAGGATTTCTGATTGCGGTCCTGGGCTGACGTCCATTGCCACAATTGGAAATTCACACCGTCCCAAGTCCATTGCCGGCCACTTTCACAGCCTTGGGCTTGCAGTGCGTCAGGTAAACCCTCGGGATCGCCACTGAGTATCTGCTTGACCGGCAGGCCATTGCTCACGGCTCGCGCTCCGCCTGCGTGATCGGCATCGGCGTGACTGATCAGCATCAGGTCGAGGCCCCTTACCCCGAGTTTGCGTAACGACGGCAGCACCACCCGCTCCCCCATGTCCAGATCGCCGAAACGCGGCCCTGCGTCATACAGCAGCGTGTGATGTCGGGTCCGCACCAGAATGGCCAAGCCTTGACCGACATCCAGTTGCCAGACATCGGCCCTGCCTTCCGGCAACAACGGCCGAAGCGGGAACACCAGCAACAACAGCAGCGGCCATCCTAATGGGCGTAGAGGCACGCCTCGCGGCAACAACAGCAGGACGGCGCCCAATGTACCCAGTGCCCAACACCACCACGGGATCGCCACCGGCACCCACGCCGGCAAATGCCCGGCCATCATTGTCAGCGCCCAGAACATCCCGTCGATCAAACCGCCCGCCAGCCATAGCAAGCCTTCGCCCACATAAGGGACGAGCAACAACAATGTCCCGAGCAAGGCGGGCGGCAACACCACCAGGCTGATCCAGGGCACGGCCAGCAGATTGACCACCGGCCCGCTGAGGCTGATCGGCAAGCCGAGCACCAGCAGCAACGGGCACAGGCCGATCGCGATCAGCCATTGAGCCCGCGTCCAGGTTTGCCACCATCGCCAGGGGCCCAGCCGCCCGCCAAAGGTGAAGATCAACACCCCCACGGCGGCGAAGGACAACCAGAAACCCGGCTGCAGGCTGGCCAACGGATCCAGCAGCAAAACACCATTGAGCGCCAGCAACAGCGGCCACCAGGCGCCGAGGTGACGAAAGCGCAGCCGCCATAGCAGCACCAGACCGATCATCACGCAGGCGCGTTGCACCGGAACGTCGAAGCCGGCCAGCAGCCCGTAAGCCAGCGCCGCCGAGAACGCCAGCCCGCAGGCCCATGGCAGCCACGGTAAACGGCCTGGCCAGAGGCCAAACCGCGCCAACCCGGCGATCAGCAGGTAGACCAGCCCCGCCAACATTCCGATGTGCTGCCCGGAAATCACCAGCAGATGCACCGTGCCGGTGTCTTGCAGCACCTGCCACTCCTCACGGCTCAGCCCGGCGCCATCGCCCAGTACCAGCGCGGTCAACGCGGCGGTTCGGCCTTGGGCATCGACCGCGAGTAAACGCTGGCGGATACCGTCACGCCAGGCCCATCGGGCTTCGGCGAGTCGCTCACCGTCCTTGACCGTGCCGATCGCACCGATGCGTTGAGCCAGCAGCCAGGCGTCGTAATCGAAGGCATGCGGATTGAGCAGCCCGGCAGGACGCTTCAATTTGACCGCCAGTCGCCAGCGTTCGCCGCTGCTGACCGGCGGCCCGCCATACCAGGCCAGGCGCAAACGCCTGGGCAGCTTCGTTCGCCTGGATTGACTGTCCGTCAGTTCGAATCGCACCACGCCGTCGGCATTTTGCGCCAGCCCCGTCACCCGCCCTTCAACCCAACGGGTTTCGCCGTCGAGTTTTTGTAGCAGCCGATCATCCAGCGCCCACTGCGCATTCGCGCACGCCCAACTGAAGCCGAACAGGAAAAACGCCAACGGATACGTCCGAAACGGCAGCAGCATCAAACCCGACAGTGGCAGCCACATCCAAAACCAGACCGGCGGTAAAACCGGCAAAAAACGCAGGGCCAACAAACCCAGCGCGAGCGCCAACATCCCTGTGCGCATACACTCATCCTTGAGAGTCCCCACCTAGGCATAGCCGGCCAACCGCACCGGCGCCGTTATCAATTGTCACAAAGTCTGAATGGGCGGTTCGTAGAATCCAGACATACTTGCCGCCTTAACCGACCGAGAAGCCTTATGCCCCGGCGCTTGTTCAAACGCTACATGCCAGACCCGACCAGCATCAGGGAACACAAATCCTTACGCTTTCTCGGCACCCTGCTGCATGACCCCAACCTCTGGCACCTCAACCGTCACTCCGTGGCCCGCGCGATGGCGGTTGGCCTGTTCGCGGCGTTTCTACCGATCCCGTTGCAAATGCTCCTGGCTGCGGTGCTGGCGATCATGGTGCGAGGCAACATGCCGATTGCGGTGAGCCTGGTCTGGCTGACCAACCCGATCACCATGCCGGCGGTGTTTTTCTGCACGTACCAGACCGGGGCCTGGCTGTTGGATGTGCCCACTCGCCAGTTGCCCGACTCTTTGTCCTGGGAATGGGTCAGCAGCGAATTGTCGACGTTATGGCAACCGTTTTTGCTGGGTTCGGTGGTGACAGGGTTGGTGTTGGGGGCTCTCGCCTATTTCCTGACCATGACGTACTGGCGGTGGTGGGTGGCGCGGCAGTGGAAGCGGCGCAAGAAAAGCCGGATGTAGGAATGCAAAACGGCCTCCATTGTTGGAGGCCGTTTTTTCATGCGGTGTTTGTGCTGGCGGTCTTGAATCAGGTACGCATCCCGCGCCCACTGACCAGCAACCGTGCGCAACCGACATACAACACAATCGTCGCCACCAGCATAAAGGTGATTGCGATGCTGATCTTAATGTCCGAAACCCCAAGAATGCCGTATCGGAACGCGTTGACCATGTGCAACACCGGGTTCGCCAGGGACACGGTCTGCCAGAACGGTGGCAACAGGGAGATCGAGTAAAACACCCCGCCCAGGTAAGTCAGCGGTGTCAGCACGAAGGTCGGGATGATCGAGATGTCATCGAAGTTGCGTGCAAACACGGCGTTGATGAAGCCCAGCAGCGAAAAGATCGTCGCCGTCAGTACCACCACCAGAATGGTCACGCCCAGGTGATGCACCTGCAAATCGGTGAAGAACAGCGACAGTATCGTCACGATGATCCCGACCATCAGCCCGCGCAACACGCCGCCCAGGGTATAGCCGATCAGAATCGTATGCGGCGACACTGGCGACACCATCAGTTCCTCGATGGAACGCTGGAACTTGCTGCCGAAGAAACTCGAGACCACGTTGCCATAGGAGTTGGTGATCACCGACATCATGATCAGCCCCGGCACGATGTACTCCATGTAGGTGAAGCCACCCATGCCACCAATCTGCTTGCCGATCAGATTGCCGAAGATCACGAAATACAAAACCATGGTGATGGCCGGCGGCAGCAGCGTCTGCGGCCAGATCCGGGTAAAACGCCGGACCTCACGGTAAACGATGGTATTGAGGGCAACGAGGTTGGGCTGCAGCTCGGAACTCATACCGCCACCTTCGACAGATTTTTCTCCACCAGGGACACGAACAACTCCTCGAGGCGATTGGTTTTGTTGCGCAGGCTCAGCACTTCGATGTTTTGCTGCGCCAGTTGAGTAAACAGCGCGGTGATGCCCATGGCCTTGTCGACCTGGACTTCCAGCGTGTGACCATCGAGCAGTCGGGTCGGGTAGCCGAGTAACTGCGGCGCACTGGTCAACGTGTTTTTGATGTCGAGCAGGAAGGTTTCCACATGCAGTTGGCTGAGCAACTGTTTCATGCTGGTGTTTTCGACAATAGTGCCGTGGTCGATGATGCCGATGTTGCGGCACAACTGCTCAGCCTCTTCCAGGTAGTGCGTGGTGAGGATGATGGTGATGCCTTTCTGGTTCAGCTCGGTGAGGAAGGTCCACATCGAGCGACGCAGTTCAATGTCCACACCCGCCGTCGGTTCGTCGAGGATCAGCAGACGCGGTTCGTGGACCAGCGCACGGGCGATCATCAGTCGACGCTTCATGCCGCCGGACAGTGAACGCGACGGCACATCGCGTTTGTCCCACAGCCCCAGTTGGGTCAGGTATTGCTCGGCGCGTTCCTTGGCGATTTTCGGCGGGATGCCGTAGTAACCAGCCTGGGTGACGACGATGTCGAAAGTCTTTTCAAACTGGTTGAAGTTGAATTCCTGGGGCACCACGCCGATGCAACGCTTGAGCGCCGCCGGCTCCTTGTCCAGGTCGTGACCGAAGATATTCACCGTTCCGCTGGTCTTGTTCACCAGGGTCGAGAGAATGCCGATGGTCGTGGATTTGCCCGCGCCGTTAGGGCCGAGCAGGGCGAAGAAGTCACCTTCGGCAACGTCCAGATCGATACCACTCAGGGCCTGGAAACCGTTGCCGTAGGTTTTGGTTAGCTGCCGGATGGACAGAGCGGAACTCATATCGGATTACGCACCAAGAAGGAAGAAAGGGATAAAAGACGGCCTGCGGCGACTGGAGCAACCACGGCACATGAGCGCAATGGTGCTTGTCGCCGCCACACAAGTACAGTCAAGTGTGTCGATAGTGAGTATTAACTCAACGCGGTCATAACGGCTTTTTGATACGCCGGACGCTGTTTCAACCGGGCATACCAGGCTTCGAGGTGCGGCTGCGGCGCGCGCTCGATCGGCATCTCGAACCAGGCATAAATAAAACTGCCGAGCGGAATATCGCCCATGCCGATTTCATCACCGGACAGGTAAGGCTTGATCGACAACGCTTGATCGGCCATCGACAGCAGCTCAGTGCATTCTTTGATTGCGGCGTTGATGGCCGACCAGTCCTGCTTGTCTGCCGAAGTACGCATCACGCCCCAGAATACGGTGCGGAACGGGCCGGCGAGGCTTGAAGTGGTCCAGTCCATCCACTTGTCGGCCGTGGCGCGAGCTTTTACATCCGCCGGATACCAGGCGCTGCCGTCGGCATATCGGGCCATCAAGTAACGCACGATGGCATTGGATTCCCACAGGACAAAGCCGTCATCCTCGATCACCGGAATGCGACCGTTGGGGTTCATCGCCCGGTACTCCGGTGTATCGACGACACCAAAGGCGCCGCCCGCATCGATGGCCTCGTAGGCCAGCCCCAGCTCTTCGGCGGCCCACAAAGGCTTTCTGACATTCGACGAGTTTTTACGACCCCAGATCTTCAGCATGACCGCCTCTTTTTCGATAAGTGGGCAGGCAGCATACGCCGGATCAGGCGCGACTCAAATCGCTCTGCATATCCCCCAGCAGGGCCGGCAGTGTGTCGCTGAACAAGTGTGGATAGCACTTTTCCAGGTGCTCGAAAAAGAAGGCTTCCGGCACGTCGGTGAACTGGCCGTGATCGACCAGGTACTCCATCAACTGCGCGCCATCGCGATTGAACGGATGAAAGACACTGTCGTTGATCCCGTCGAATTCCAGCGGCGCAACATTGAACAATTCACAGAGTTGCTGGTTGAAGGCCGGCGTGGCCTTGACCCAGCGGTCGTTCAGATACAGCTCGGTGTAGCCGTGCATGGCGAACACATCGCTTTTCAGCAGTTCGAGCAATCGCGGGGTCGACAGGTGATTGCGCACGTCCGCCAGGCCGATGCGCGCAGGGATCCCGCAATGTCGTGCGGCACCGGCCAGCAACGTGGCTTTGGGCACGCAATAGCTTTCCCCGGCGGCCAGCGCATAACTGCCGCGCAAGGTCTCTGGGTTGCGGCTGAACGTGTAGGGGTTGTAACGCACGGCCTCGCGCACCGCGTAATAGAGGTTGATTGCCTGCTCAAGCGGATCGCGACCACTGCCGCGGTGTGTTTCGGCGAACTCCACCACCGAGGGGTGGTCACTATCGATGAAGCGGCCGGGACTCAAGTACTCGTGCATGAGATCAATCTCCTGGGGAAGCCCCGAGTCTAGCGACAGGCTCAGCACAGAGATAACGACGTTTCGGCCAAACATGCGCGTATTGTCGCGTAGGAAACGAACGAATTCCCGAGCGTGTTGCCAACCGAGCCTACAAATCTCGCCCAAGGTTTCCCACGATTTCAATCACCTCGCTCTGACCACCCTGTTTGGCGGATGCCGTCTAAGCTCTGAAGGTTGGTTTTACCCTGGTTCACGGAGGATTAAATATGCTGCTGTTGTGGATACTGGTTCTGATTGTCGGGATAGCCTGGTTAGCCCATCGTCGCACCGCCCCCCTGCCCGCCCTGTGCATTATTGCCGTCTACATCGTCGCGATGGGCGCTTTCAGCCACGCGCCGGGTTGGCTGCTGCTGGTGTTCTGGGTGTTGATTGCAGCCGTTGCGGCACCCTTGCTGCTGCCCGACCTGCGTCGCAAGTTCTTCAGCGCGCCGCTGTTCAGCTGGTTCCAGAAAACCCTGCCGCCGATGTCGCAAACCGAACGCGACGCCATCGACGCCGGCACCGTATGGTGGGACGGCGAATTGTTCAGCGGCCGTCCGGACTGGGACAAATTGCTGTCCTATCCAAAAGCCCAACTGACTGAGGAGGAACAGGCTTTCATCGACGGCCCGACCGAGGAACTCTGCGCCATGGTCACCGACTGGCAGATCGGGCAAGACATGGACCTGCCCGCTGAAGCCTGGACACACATCAAGGAAAACGGCTTCTTCGCGCTGATCATTCCCAAGGAATTTGGCGGCAAGGGCTTCTCCGCCTACGCCCACTCACAGGTCGCGATGAAACTGGCGACCCGCAGCGGCGATCTTGCGTCCACCGTGATGGTCCCCAATTCCCTCGGCCCGGCCGAACTGCTGCTGCATTACGGCACCGATGAACAACGCAATCATTACCTGCCAAGGCTGGCCCGTGGTGACGAC
Source organism: Pseudomonas sp. SIMBA_041 (assembly GCF_046535095.1). NCBI lineage: Bacteria > Pseudomonadati > Pseudomonadota > Gammaproteobacteria > Pseudomonadales > Pseudomonadaceae > Pseudomonas > Pseudomonas sp. SIMBA_041. Next base: position 7,765 of record NZ_JAWRXJ010000009.1, on the reverse strand, counting down.
ATTCCGTGCTTCGCGTTGACCGGTCCGCTGGCCGGTTCCGACGCCGGGGCAATGCCCGACACCGGGGTGATCTGCAAAGGTGAATGGGAAGGCAAGGAAACCCTCGGCCTGCGCCTGAACTGGGAAAAGCGTTACATCACCTTAGGCCCGGTGGCGACCCTGCTCGGCCTCGCCTTCAAGGCCTATGACCCGGACCACTTGCTGGGAGACAAGGAAGACCTGGGCATCAGCCTGGCGCTGATTCCAACCGACACGGCCGGTGTTGAAATCGGCCGCCGTCACCTGCCGCTGGGGGCCGCGTTCATGAACGGCCCGAACTCCGGCAAGGACGTGTTCGTGCCGCTCGATTTCCTCATCGGCGGCCAGGAAATGCTCGGCAAGGGCTGGATGATGCTGATGAATTGCCTGTCGGTCGGGCGTTCGATTTCGTTGCCAGCAGTCGGCACCGGCGCGGCCAAGTTCACCAGTCTGGTGACGGGGCAGTACGCTCAGGTTCGCGAGCAATTCAACGTTCCATTGTCGGCGTTCGAAGGGATTCAGGAAGCCATGGCGCGCATCGGCGGCAACGCCTGGATGATGGACGCGGCGCGCATGTTGACTGCCAACGCGGTGGACCTGGGTGAGAAACCGTCGGTGCTCTCGGCGATTCTCAAGTATCACCTTACCGAACGCGGTCGCGAGTGCATCAGCCACGCGATGGACGTTCACGGCGGTAAAGCCATCATCATGGGACCGAACAACTACCTCGGTCGCAGCTGGAATGGCGCGCCGATTTTCATCACCGTGGAAGGCGCGAACATTCTTTCGCGCAACCTGATGATCTTCGGCCAGGGTGCCATTCGCTGCCATCCGTTCGTACTCAAGGAAATGGCCCTCGCCGGTCGTGAAGACAAGGACCAGGCCCTTACCGAGTTCGATGGCCTGCTGCTCAAACACATTGGTTTTGCCGTGAGCAACGCCGCCAGCACGTTGGTGCTGAACCTCGGTTTCGGGCACTTCGAGCACACGCCGGGCAACACGCTCAGCCAGGGCTACTTCCGCGCACTCAACCGTCAGGCCGCAGCGTTCGCCATGCTGGCGGACCTGAGCATGATGCTGTTGGGCGGTGAACTGAAACGCCGCGAACGCCTGTCTGCACGCCTCGGGGATGTACTCAGCAACCTGTACCTCGCCTCTGCCGCCCTCAAGCGTTACCACGATCTCGATTCACCAGAGCACATGGCGCCGCTGTTTACCTGGGCCATGGAGGAAAGCCTTGGTCAGTCGGAACGGGCACTGGATGAACTGCTGACCAACTTCCCGAACAAGGTACTGGGTTGCCTGTTGCGGGTGATCGTGTTCCCGTTCGGCCGTCGACACAAAGGGCCATCGGACAAACTCGGCGCCGAAGTGGCTGCCGTGATTGGTCGCGCCAAGGGCGACCCGACGCTCGAAGAGCTGCTGGGCGGTTGCTACCGTCCGCAATCGGCCGAGGACGCCGTCGGTGCTTTGCAACACGCCTGCAATTTGTTGAACGCTGCGCAGCCGCTGCAGAAAAAACTGCACATCGCGCTCAAAAGTGGCCAGGTCAAACCGGCCGCCGGGGAACACGTCATCGATGCCGCGCTGGAGGCGGGAGTATTGCAGGCAACGGAAGCGCAAACCCTGCGGGCCGCCGAAGCGGCACGACGCAAGGTGATCGACGTCGATGATTTTGACAAAGAAGAACTGGCACTGGCACCCGGAAAGGTCCGCTGATCCAGTGCCCCCATGCAAAACGGGCGCAGGGGCTTTATACTCCCGCGCCCGTTTTGCTCTTGAGGACTTATCTCGTGTCCAACGTCGTTGCCGACCATCTCGTCTTGCTTGACCACTTGCGCAGCATCCTGGTCGCCGTGGGTGAGGCCGAACAGGTTCCCGAAGAAAGCCATGCCTTGTTCCTGGAGCGCTTCGATGAATTGCGTGCGTTGCTGCCGGTCGATCCGATCGAAAGCCAATACCTGGGCCAGGACATTCTCTGCCAGGTAATCACCCGCTACCCGCAAATTGCCCACCTGGTTCCGCGCGACCTGCTGTGGTACTTCGCCGGTGACTGCCTGCATTACATGCCCGATGATGAAATCGATCTGTATCAGGCGCTGGAAGAACGTCGCTTCGAAGCTGAACAGAACGACGAACCGTTTGACTGGAACCAGGAAAAGCAGCTGCTGGCGATGTCGAACGACGAAAGCAAGCACTGATTTCCGACCAGTTACACAAAAGGCCCGCATGGTTGAACATGCGGGCCTTTTTTGTGCGATCAAAACAAGCCGTCACTCTCGGGCAGCTCATACTCCGATACGCCCATCACCAGACTGCTCGACTTACCGGGCTTGCCCAACGTCGGCTCCTTCTCCAGACACTCCACCAAGTAATCAATCAATACCCGTATTTTGGGAGGCAGGTACCGAGTGGGCGAATGCAGCAACCAGGCCCCGCCGTGGTAGGAGGCCAGAAAGGTCCAGTCCGGCAGCACTTGCACCATCACCCCCTTCTCCAAGGCCCGCCGCGCCGTGAAATACGGCAGGCTGCCAATGCCGATGTGCTGCAACACCGCTCCAAACCGTACGCCAGTATGATTGGCGGCATATCGCCCGCGCACACCGACAGTCACCGATTTGCTGCCTTTCTTGAATTTCCAGCGCGCATCGCTCGGGGTTTCACCCAGGTAGATACAACTGTGATTGAGCAAGTCATGGGGGTGCGTCGGCGTCCCGTGTTCGGCCAAATATTGCGGTGTCGCACAGAGCAAATGGTCGATCGTCAGCAACTGCCGCCCCACCAGCCCCGAAGGTGGCCGATCGGTGATGCGAATCGCCAGGTCGACGTGATCATCGATCAAATCGACCTGGCGATCTTCAAGCATCAGTTCTACATCCACTTTGGGATAGCGGCGTAAAAACTCCGGCATGTGCGGGTGAATCACAATTCTTCCCACCGCTTTTGGAACGCTCAGACGCACCAACCCTTCGGCTTCGTCAGTGAACTGCCCGCTGATTTCCATCACCGACTTGGCCGCGCTGACCATTTCCTGGCAACGCTTGAACACTTCTTCGCCACCGTCGCTCAAGCGTAATTTGCGCGTGGTTCGTTGCAGCAGGCGCGTGGCCAGCGCCTTCTCCAGCCGCGAAATGCTGCGACTGACCGCCGAAGGTGAAGAACCCAGTTGGCGGGCCGCCTCGGAAAAGCTGCCGGTCTCGACAACCTTGACGAAAATCGCCATTTCCCCAAGCAGCGGCAGTGGAAGATTTATGCTCACAGCGCAACAGTCCTTTGATGTTTGAACGGATTATCACGCAATTCCACGCTTCATATAATAAAAATAGAAACTTTAATAAGGGCATGGAATATGACGCTTCGCCTCTTTTTCCATAGTGATGACCTCAAGGCTAATGTGGAAGTCCTGGATTGCACGCCCCACGAAAACGAATTTGCGGTGGTGCTGCGCGCCACGCTGTTCCACCCACAAGGTGGCGGACAGCCCTTTGATACCGGCTCAATTGGCGATAGCCAGGTCCTGCGGGTAATCCAGGATCCTGAGCGGATCATTCATTTCGTCGACCGACCGGTAAAACCCGGCATGACCCAGATTCGCGTGGACGGCGAGCGACGCCAGTTCAATACGCGCATGCATTCAGCCGGGCATCTGATCGGTCACTTCGTCCAGGCCAAGGGCTGGATGCCGATCAAGGCGCATCACTGGCCGGGCGAAGGGCGGGTGCAGTTCAAAGCACTGGAAAGTGCACAGGACGTCGACGCCCAAACCGTTCAACTCGGCATTGAACAGTGGATTGCCGAGGATTTTCCGCGCCTGACGTCATTGCGCGAAGGCGCCCGGGAAATCGGTTTCGGGGCACTGCCCGCCTACGGCTGCGGCGGCACCCATGTACGTAGCCTGAAGGAATTGGCCACGGTCACGATCGCCTCCCTTTCATTGAAGAAGGGAACGCTGTCAGTCCACTACACCGTGGACTGAGCATTTGGGCGATGACGGCACCGTCATCGCCTGACGCCGGGGGAGCCTGCGCTCGCGGGTTCTGTTGACTATCTGATAGATGGACCTAAGACATGATGCTTGACGTCGAGCGTCTCGATGAGACGTGCATAAAAAAACTGGCCAATGAAGAAGTCCTCGCCATCCGCGTCAAAGGCTTGCTGCCCCAGCCGCTGGCGATTCAGATTGGCGACAAGATCCTCGCCCCCGGTTTCGAAGGCTATATCAATGCGCCAAGCATCGGCCGCATTGGCATGGCGTTTTATGAAGCGGAAAACCAGCCGCTGCTGATCGAGGACTACTTCGAACGCGCCACCCGCAACATTGCGGAATTGCGTAACCGGTGCGCGCCCTATTCGTCCCCGGTCGACACCCTGCGCTGCATGCTCGACGAATCCTGGCCGGCAGGCGCGCACCTGGAGAACCTCTACGGTCGCAAGATGTATGTCGGCTTGTCGCGGGTGGTGAAACCGGGCGTTTGTTTTCTTGCCCACCACGACATTTTCGCCAAGGACGCCCCCGACAGTTACCAGGCCAGAAGCCTGGAAGCACAGTTTGCCTGCAACGTTTACCTGAACATGCCGACCGAGGGCGGCGCACTGCAGATGTGGGACGACGACATTTCGCCGGACCGGTTCGACGAGATGCGCGGCGACAGCTACGGCATCGACCCGGCCTTGCTCGGCCCTCCGACCTTGGAGATACGCCCCGAGCCGGGCGATTTCATCATGTTCAATTCGCGCTGTATGCACTCGGTGACACCGGGCGTGGCGGATCCGCGATTGAGCCTTTCATTCTTTGTCGGCTACCGCGGCAATGCTTCACCCCTTACCTTCTGGAGTTGAGATGCTTTCGAATTACTTGGGCGAGTTCCTGGCGCTGGCAACCATTCACTTCCTGGCCGTGGTCGCACCCGGGCCGGACTTTGCCGTGACCATCCGCCAGAGCGTGCGTTTCGGCCGGTTGGTGGGCATCTGCACGGCGCTGGGTATCGGCGCGGGGATTTCCGTGCACGTGCTTTACACCCTGCTCGGGGTCGGCGCCCTGATGCATACCACACCGTGGCTGTTGACCGTGGCCAAGGTCGTGGGCGGCGCCTACATTTTGTACCTCGGGATCAGCTTGCTACGCAGCAAACCAAAATCCACGCTTGAGGGCGATAAAGTCCCGGACGAACCCGTCGTCGAACAAACGCTGTTGAAGGCCTTCACCACCGGGTTTCTGACCAACGCGACCAACCCCAAGGCGACGCTGTTTTTCCTGGCGATTTTCACCACCATCATCAGCGCCACAACACCGCTGAACATCCAGGCGCTGTATGGGGTCTGGATGTGTTTTGTGAATGCGGTGTGGTTTGTGATCGTCGCGCTGTTCTTTTCCAGCACCCGGGTGCGCGTGCTGTTCATGCGCATGGGGCATTGGTTTGAACGGACGATGGGGGTGATTCTGATCCTGTTCGCCGGGCGCCTGATTCTGTCGATGTAAAACCTGCGCCCACGCAAAAGGCCCGCCGAGTCTGACTCGCGGGCCTTTTTCATATCTGCGTCGCTTTTGCATTTCTGTGCGACAGATCCCACTTTAAAGCCTCCCCTTTCACGCCTACGTGGTGTTAGTTTGGAAATGTTTCTGACCAATCGATCAGACACTTCCCACAAACCGCCTGCAAAGGAATGCCTTTCACAATGGACTTCTCACTTAAGCATCTGGCCGCGTCGACCCTGATTCTGGCCAGCCTTTCGTCGTTTACCGTAGCCGCGCAAACCAACATCACCCCGCAACAGAGTGCGACCATTCTCAAGAATTTCAGCGACGTCTCCGCCACGGATTTCAGGCAGTTCCTGGCCGGCGTGGCCAAAAGCAACCTGGCCAAAACCGCCGACCTCGGCCCGGCCATCAGCGCTTTCCAGGACAACAAGACGCTTACCCCGGAACAGCAGAACGAAATCCATCGTCTTCTGGGCCTCTATGCACGGGTGAAATATGGCGCTGCGGCTACCGAGACGTTGCGTGAGCTGGTGGCAATCCCGACCTTCCAGGTGGAGGGCGTTGCTCAGCACGACAACCCCGAATTCATCAAGATCGCCGACAAGATCAAAAGCCTTGCCCAGTCCTTCAACCTGAATTTCCGCAACATCGACAACCGTGTCTATGAAATTTCCCTTGAGGGCAGCGGTGATGAAGTGGTGGGCATTCACGCACATGCCGACGTGGTGCCGGTGACGCCAGAGAACTGGGTCCTGAAAGACGGCACCCGCCTGGATCCGTTCAAGGTCACCCTGATCGGCGACCGCATGTATGGCCGGGGCACCGAGGATGACAAGAACGGTATCGTGGTGGCCCTGTACGCCATGAAGGTGATCAAGGAAGAGAAGCTGCCGCTGGCAAGGAATTTCAAGCTGCTGATCGACACCACCGAAGAAACCACCGGCGACGCCATCCCCTATTACTTCGAACACAACCCGACGCCCAACTACAACCTGGCGCTGGACGGCGGCTACCCGGTGGTCATCGCCGAAAAAGGCTACGGCACCGTGATGGGCAGCTTTGCCCGGCGTGACGGCGAGGGCCAGGGCGCGGAAATCACCTCGATGACCGGCGGCTTGGCCACCAACCAGATTCCGTCGGCTTCGGTCGCCACATTAGTGACTGACAAGCCTGCCGAACTGGCCGCCAGCCTGCAAAAGGCCGGTAGCGAGTATGCCAAGCGCAATGGTGGAAACTTCGAGGTAAGCGCCAAAGTCGTCGACAAGGACGTCAAGCTCACGGTGACCGGCGTTTCCGCCCACTCCTCCGAGCCCGAGTCTGGCGTCAACCCGGTCGCCAGGATGCTGGACTTCATCAACAGCCTCGACGGAAAAGTCGCGCTCAAGCACAACCACATCACCGACGCCGCCCGCTACGCTGCCGACAACTGGGGGCTGGATTACCTGGGCGGGAAATTGGGTGTCGGTTTTGCCGATGACTTCATGGGGCCGCTGACGACGTCTCTGACCTTTGTCGGGATGAATGACACAACCTTCAAGCTGGCGGTCAACCTGCGCGTGCCGAAGGGCAAGTCCCCGGAAGCCCTCAAGGCCGAAATTGCCGAAAAGATTGGCGCCTGGAGCAAGAAGAGCCACGTAGCGGCAACGTTCGACTATTCCATCGCCGAGCCGATGTATCGCAATCCTGAGGGTGAGTGGGTCAAGGCCTTGCTGGCCGTGGCCAGCGAAAACCTGGGCATGGAACACAAGTACGGCACTTCTGCCGGCGCCACGTCGGTGCATGAACTGCCCAATGGTGTGCAATTCGGCCTGGCCCGGCCGGAAGTGAAATACACCGGCCACACGGATAACGAGTTCAAGACGGTCGACCAGTTCCTGCTGGACCTGCAGATCGTGACCGAAATGATGGGGCGCATCGGGCAGTTGCCGAAGCTCTGATCGCCTTCCGACCCACCTGATGCTCATCAATCAGGGAACAAAACCTGGGGGAGCGAGCTTGCTCGCGATAGCGATGGGGCAGTCAACATTGATGTTGAATGTAACTCCGCCATCGCGAGCAAGCTCGCTCCCACAAGGATTGCGTTGCTGAACACTTGAACTGATCGGCACAACTCGAAGAAGCTTTTTTGTTGCGCCATAAAAAACGCACAAACAAAAACGCCGCTCATTGCTGAGCGGCGTTTTCGTTAAATATGGAGCGGGAAACGAGACTCGAACTCGCGACCCCGACCTTGGCAAGGTCGTGCTCTACCAACTGAGCTATTCCCGC
>NZ_JAWRXJ010000317.1:0-271 GCF_046535095.1 Pseudomonas sp. SIMBA_041 | reverse complement strand
AGGAGTGTGCGTAAGTAACAAAAAATGCCCATTTGTGTGGCGAAGTACCACTAAACGGAAAACACCATGCGCCCCAACGAACGACGACAGCACATTCTCGAACTCCTGCGGCAACGGGAGCGGATTTCTGTGGAAGAGCTGGCGCGCATCACTGCCACGTCCCAGGAAACCATCCGCCGCGACCTCAGCGACCTGGCGGAAAGCGGCCTGGTCACCAAGTTCCACGGTGGCGCGGCCCTGCCCCCTACCGGCGAGCACGAAAACACCTTCC
>NZ_JAWRXJ010000316.1:0-271 GCF_046535095.1 Pseudomonas sp. SIMBA_041 | reverse complement strand
AAAATCAGCCTCTGGAAGTAAACGGCGGGCATTTGCTACCCGATTTCGTGCGCCAGCGCGCGTTTCCTCACTGCCAAAGGGTTGTTCCGGTACACCGCTCTCGACGGCAACAGATGCAATATGGCAGGATCCTTCGCCGAAGATCTCGTGAAATGCCTGCAGAATGGCCTGAATTTTAGCGGGATTGGTGGTCGCACAGACAACTTGGTGCATAATCAGCATTACTCAGAAAATTAACGTTACAGCAGTATACGGAAAAAAAGCATGTTAC
>NZ_JAWRXJ010000315.1:0-272 GCF_046535095.1 Pseudomonas sp. SIMBA_041 | reverse complement strand
CAAAAGTTAACAAGGTTAATGCGTTTTCAGTTAATACCAACGATGGAGATTTATACATGTGGGGGCTATCTACAACTAAATGTGAAAAATGTTCGAATGGGGGAAATTCCTCTTACTTCTATCAACCAGTTTTGATAAGTGACAATATAAAAATAAATCAATTCGCCGATAGTTTTTCGAGCACTGCATATATTGATGATAATGGTTATGCATGGTTTGTTGGTAACAATAGACACGGAGAAAAGGGGACTGGAGAAGTGCAAACTGACGAG
>NZ_JAWRXJ010000314.1:0-272 GCF_046535095.1 Pseudomonas sp. SIMBA_041 | reverse complement strand
GTCAACCGGCGCATCGAGGAAGCCTTCGAGAAGAACGCCAACTTCACCGGGGCCATCATGCATGGCTACACCTACTCCGGGCACCCGGTAGCCTGCGCCGCCGCCCTGGCGTGCCTGGACATCGTGGTCAAGGAGGACCTGCCGGCCAACGCCGCGAAAATGGGCGACTACATGCTCGACAAGCTGCAGCCCTTCGTCGAGCGCTTCGACACCGTCGGCGAAGTGCGCGGCAAGGGTCTGATGCTGGCCCTGGACCTGGTGGCGGACAAGAC
>NZ_JAWRXJ010000313.1:0-272 GCF_046535095.1 Pseudomonas sp. SIMBA_041 | reverse complement strand
CTCGGGGTTGAGCACGCTCTTGCGCCACAGGCCCCAGGTGTCCTTGGTGCGCTGGCGCACTTCCTTGCCACGCTCGAGGACGATCGGCTTGAAGCCCATCTGCGCCAGCAAGAGGCCGGCGAAGATCCCGCAGGGGCCGAAGCCCACCACGATCGGCCGCTGGCTGAGGTCGGCCGGAGCCTGGCCCACCACCTTGTAGCTGACATCCGGCGCCGGGTTGACGTTACGGTCGTCGGCGAACTTGAGCAGCAGCGGCGCTTCGTCGCGCACGC
>NZ_JAWRXJ010000312.1:0-272 GCF_046535095.1 Pseudomonas sp. SIMBA_041 | reverse complement strand
ATTGGGTAATATATTCATTGGCCCGACCGGATAAGGATTGTATAATGCCGCTGTCCAGGTATATCCTCTATCCTGAGAAAAATATCCCATTGCAGGTACAGCTGCATAATTTTCAAATGCGTAAACCTTATTATAAGGTTGTGAATAGATCCATTTAATGTTTAATGGATCCCATGTTAATGCATTATTTGTACTTTTAAAAATTGTATGGCGTAAAGTATAAGGATCATCATTATTTGTCCCTGCAAGAATAAAATCCGGGTGGATTGCCA
>NZ_JAWRXJ010000311.1:0-272 GCF_046535095.1 Pseudomonas sp. SIMBA_041 | reverse complement strand
CCGTCGACGGCAGCGCAGCATTCTCGCCAGCATCGTCGTCTGCACGCGCGGCCAGGCCATCCGGCGGCAGCGACAGCGCGAAGGCGGGATCGCGAAGCGTGGCGACAAGATCGAGGCACGCATGGCCGCGCCCCAGCTGATGGCTCGCGAGCGCGGCGGCAAGAATCAGCAGTGCGTGGGCATCCGGCACTTCGCGAGCGAGAAAACGGGCGAACGCGGCATCGACCTCGCGCAGCCAGCCGTGCTCGACCCACTCCAGCAACAGACGCCCG
>NZ_JAWRXJ010000310.1:0-272 GCF_046535095.1 Pseudomonas sp. SIMBA_041 | reverse complement strand
ACGGTGTGTATCAGCCGATTTCCATTGAACCTCTACGTCAGCTTCTGCGTAGGCTGCACTTCAGCTATCGCGGGAAAAGCGATGATCTGACTATCGAGCTGGACAGCGCTTCCTTGCGAATCTGGAGGGAAAAACGGGATCGAGCGGAAATCACGTTTCGGTTCACGTACAAGGCTACTGTACCAAAGGACGCAGTGGACAAAATCAATATCTTTGATATCAAGGAGGTCAAAACATAGTGGCAAAAAAAGAACAGCAAGCACAAGCCCCCG
>NZ_JAWRXJ010000309.1:0-272 GCF_046535095.1 Pseudomonas sp. SIMBA_041 | reverse complement strand
ACCCCGAACGCGAGGTGAGCTTCGGCTTTGTCACCACCACCTCGGGCCGGCACACCATGATCGATCCCCGCCCGCAGCAACTGGCCGCGCTGGCCTACGCGGCACTTTAAGAGGAAGGGGGAATGGAAAAAGGGTGCGCGTTCTGATCATTAAGTTGTCAGTTACGGTCATTGAGTGCCCGATGTTCTGCTCTTAGTCTGTGCAGCACTACTGATGGAAGCCGCAGAGCTTCCGCATTTTTCCGTGATTGCCCGATCTGGAGTGACACCATG
>NZ_JAWRXJ010000308.1:0-272 GCF_046535095.1 Pseudomonas sp. SIMBA_041 | reverse complement strand
GTGGCCGCTTGTGATGTATCACTATGGGGTATCGAGTTTGCGCCACAAGGTCGTCGCTCTTTACTACGTATCTATATTGAGGCATTGCCAGAAGAGCAAGCCCAAGATAAACAAGTAACGATTGAAGACTGCGCGGCAGTAAATCACCAAGTAAGCGGTATCTTGGAAGTTCATGATCCTATCGCTGGTGAGTACATCTTAGAAGTATCTTCACCTGGTTTTGATCGTGCGTTTTTCTCAGATGAGCAAATGCATGCGTATGTTGGTCAAAC
>NZ_JAWRXJ010000307.1:0-272 GCF_046535095.1 Pseudomonas sp. SIMBA_041 | reverse complement strand
GACATTAAATTTCCATATAAATTTCTAAAAAGAATATTCATTAAAAAAGTAAAAATGAAAATCACAAATAACCATGAGTTTTCAGCATACTTTTCATTAAAAAATATCTTCAAAATATCTTTACTGAAAAATGCACAGACAACAAAAATTAAGCTACAAACAGGAATGAAAAATTTATAATATCCTGAAATATAACTCTTAAGAAAAGTTTTATTCGTATAATTCTTAGCCAACAACGGAAAATCACTTTGCATAAAAGCTAAAGCAAGAAA
>NZ_JAWRXJ010000306.1:0-272 GCF_046535095.1 Pseudomonas sp. SIMBA_041 | reverse complement strand
AGTAAGATCCCCCACGGTAGCGCCCCCGCAATCCCAACTGATGCAATAATTAAAGTTAGCGTCAGCCCGCCCCATTGCCGGGTTTCAACCCGCTCAAGAGCAAAAAAACCGCCATACATCAGCCACCAGACAATCAGTGGGTAAATCACCGCCCAGGCCGCAATATAGCGACCGCGATGCGGGAGTATTTTCCAGAACATTGGTGCGATCGACACAAGCCCAATCAGTAATGCGAGGTTAATTCGCCAGCGTTGGTCGTGTGGGTAAAGCCC
>NZ_JAWRXJ010000305.1:0-272 GCF_046535095.1 Pseudomonas sp. SIMBA_041 | reverse complement strand
AGCAGTTCCCCGCTCTCAAGCTCGTGGCTGTCCATTACCACGCTGCGAATGATCGAAAGCACTTCATCATCGTCCGCATTCGTATCCAGATCACCCAAATCAAGCAGAATCTTCATGCCGTATTTTCCGTTGCCCGATCATATTGAAAAGTAATGCGCCACGCCCGCCGCAGCCGTACCGATCGCGAGGCCGACCCCGCACACCGCGACCAGCTCCCACAGCTTCCGTTGAGCAATGGCGCGGCGGATCGTTTCCTTATCCACGATACTCGG
>NZ_JAWRXJ010000304.1:0-272 GCF_046535095.1 Pseudomonas sp. SIMBA_041 | reverse complement strand
AAAAACTGCTGCTTTCATAATATTATATTTTAAAATTTGGTGTTTTGTGGTGTATCATGCTATGAGAATTACTTACTCAGATGATTAATTCGAAAATAGTTTTTTATTCAGATAAATAAAATGATTTGGATCATAAGCCTCCAAAAACTTAATATCTAATACATCTCAGAATAAGCTATTTTTTAAATTCTGTGATGATTTTTATAAAAGAAAAAAGTTATTTCTTTGGAAAAATCAACCTTTTAAAGATTTAATCCTCTTCAGAAATAACT
>NZ_JAWRXJ010000303.1:0-272 GCF_046535095.1 Pseudomonas sp. SIMBA_041 | reverse complement strand
AGGCATATCCCGAACACGGTTAAATGAGATCAAGCGGGAGATTGTAATCCGAATGGCAAGGGAGCTGTACAGGGACGAATTGTTAAGCTCCTGACAGGTTGACATATTTGACACATCTGATGTTTTTAACGGTTTTTGCAAATCGATTGAGTTACATATTATACTAAGTGCACGCACGATGAATAAGCCGCTCGGGTAAATATCCGGGCGGCTTTTGTATTGGTCTGACTAATTTGAAAGGAGGAAGAACATTGAGCCAATCGTTCTACAAG
>NZ_JAWRXJ010000302.1:0-272 GCF_046535095.1 Pseudomonas sp. SIMBA_041 | reverse complement strand
GTGCAGGCCGTTGCGGCGCGAGCCGTCCCAGGAAGGCCTCTCTCCGCCAGCGGTATGCATGCCGGGCAGCCAGAATCTGCCGGCTTCCTGCGGGTTCCGCGGATCGGACATATCGATCGTGATGAAGATATAGTCCGTATATCCATCGAGCAGCGCCGACGCATAGGCCCAGCGCCCCCCCGAATACCACACGCGGTGGATGCCACCGCCGTCCACGCCCATGAAGCCGACTTCGCGCGGCGCGCCTCCCTTCGAGATGTCATAGACGGCGA
>NZ_JAWRXJ010000301.1:0-272 GCF_046535095.1 Pseudomonas sp. SIMBA_041 | reverse complement strand
GTAATTGGTTCGAACGGGCAACTGCTCGGGCGTGATCCCCTGCATGAATGGGATGCTCGCCAGCGGCAGATGGAAGTCCGCCCGCGGCAGCTCGGCCTGATCGTGTGGCACCACGGTGTCCACCACCCCGTGCAAACTGCGAGCCAGCAATGTCTGCAAGTGCTGGAAGCCGGAGTAGATGAGCGAGCCACCCTCGCGCTCGACCCGCTCAGCCAACGCCGGAACGAAGCGCACGAACTGGAACACATCTCCGTGGCCCTGCTCGCCCCACA
>NZ_JAWRXJ010000300.1:0-272 GCF_046535095.1 Pseudomonas sp. SIMBA_041 | reverse complement strand
ATGCAGACAGATCGTTCATGGCAAAGCTCCACAGGAATGAGTGGCGCCATGCTAGGTATCCGAGCCCTGCGGAAAAATGGTGCACGGCTCCGATCACTGCGGATCAATCGTTCCGCAATCGCACAGGCTTGCAGGTCATTAGCGCCTTTCCTGTCCGCAGTGTTCGGCCCTTTGGCCGGTTTTTCTGCGGGGCGGCGCTCCCTAGACTTCACCTCGTCAGCCAAACCCTACGAGGACCTTCCCATGACACCTGCACACTCCCCTATTCGCGT
>NZ_JAWRXJ010000299.1:0-273 GCF_046535095.1 Pseudomonas sp. SIMBA_041 | reverse complement strand
CTACGGACTTTGCATCACATAACGGCTGTCCGGGAGTTCCGCGAAGAGGGTGAGAGACCGTGGACTGTGCCACCCGAAGCCGATAGCCGAGTCTCTCAATGACGAAAGCAGCACTGATTCCGCCAATGGCGTGCTCGGACGCTCAGACAACTCCCATTCGACTGTAGACCTATCTTCCATTCGCCACGGAGACCAGAAACCATGCGAATTTTCCGAATTTCGATTGTTTTGGCCATCATTGCGCCTGCCGTTGCACATGCGCAGATGAACCAG
>NZ_JAWRXJ010000298.1:0-273 GCF_046535095.1 Pseudomonas sp. SIMBA_041 | reverse complement strand
ATATGAGACCATCCAACCCACGTTTACGAACACTAATCGCTCATCCATATTTTTCCCGTGCGCCCATGCTATCTGCGATAGTCGATGCCACGTCGGCTACGATTAGAGGTAGATGTTGATCGGCTATAGAACGATCATTAACTGGTAGCGGTGGCGCTGCAAATGGCTTGAATTGTCAGCCATCCAGGCATTTATGTCGAACGGCCCGCTCCTGGCCGCGAGCCGCCAGTCTTCGCCGCGTTCCGCCCGAAATTCCCCACGAACCCGTTCTCA
>NZ_JAWRXJ010000297.1:0-273 GCF_046535095.1 Pseudomonas sp. SIMBA_041 | reverse complement strand
AAGACAGGGCGGCCAGAAATGACGAACGAGATGCCATCCTCGCTGTCCGGAAACCGAAGCGCGAGATCTCTTTTCGGGAGTAATCGCTTGCGCCAGAATTCCGTTGCTTCGTTGAACTCCTTGTTGTGCTGGTAGCCAAGCACCTTCTGCTTGACCAGGCGCTCGATTTCCTTCGGTGCCAGCGCACCACCGTCGTCGGTTACATGCAGAGTTGGCTTGATCACAAGTGCGAGCTTGTCGCCAAGAGAACGTACCTGCAGGAGCGCCGCATCG
>NZ_JAWRXJ010000296.1:0-273 GCF_046535095.1 Pseudomonas sp. SIMBA_041 | reverse complement strand
CTAGCCGCTTCTTCCGGACCGTGCTCTGCAATCGACTGAATATGGGAAAAGACAGATGCAGCATAGGCAATGGATGTCGTGTGAGGTGCGGCACCAGGAATATTGTCCACACCGAAGTGAATGACGTCATCCACCACATAAGTAGGTTGATCATAGGTAGTCGGACGATAGGTTTCGATGGCTCCCCCTACATCGGCACTAATGTCTACGATTACTGATTTTTTTCGCATCAGCTTGAGCATCTCGCGGGTAATCAAATGATCGCTGCGATGC
>NZ_JAWRXJ010000295.1:0-273 GCF_046535095.1 Pseudomonas sp. SIMBA_041 | reverse complement strand
GGTCGAAATACTTCATCGCTTGGACTACGTAACACCGCTGCCATATGCTGCATCGCTTGGGTTAGCTCATGCTGATAATGTACCAATAAAACATGGTTTTCTTCATCAATTTCGATATTTGCCAAGCGCGGTGCCGCACTTAGTAGTAAATCAATCGTCCCAATGATATTACGGTGGGCTGGCGGCAAAGTTATTATAGGAGTTGCTGATGGTCTAGTGGCTACTGGTAGCAAAGAGGCAATCAATGGCGGTCAGTTGTTCGGTACTGCAAAC
>NZ_JAWRXJ010000294.1:0-273 GCF_046535095.1 Pseudomonas sp. SIMBA_041 | reverse complement strand
CATGCCGGTGGTCGCTGTCTCCCGGATCGGCAAGGATTGCGCGAGCGCCGGATCGACAATCACGGTGTTGGCGAGCGCTTTGGGCTCCCGCCTGGTGCGCTTTTCGCCATCCACGAGCACCCCGAACAGCGGTGTCATCTCCGACCCCGAGAGCGTGGTCGGCAATGCGATATGCGGCGCGCCGGTTTCCGCCGCGATATATTTACCGAGGCCGATCGTCGAGCCGCCTCCGAGCGACACCACGCAGTCGCAATCGGCACCCAGATATGCGTC
>NZ_JAWRXJ010000293.1:0-273 GCF_046535095.1 Pseudomonas sp. SIMBA_041 | reverse complement strand
AATGCATCAGCAACCGGGAAGCTCGTATTAACTGCTTCAATCGGGTGCATATCGATGCCGAGATCTGGCTGGCCGATATTGAACTTGCATCGTCCTCCGTTCGGGGCCGTGAGGGCCAATCCAGAGCAGAGACGAGACTACCGGCACACCTCCGGGGTGGCGGGCGACAGGTTCTGCGGGTGGCTAGCGTCCCTCACGCAGGCTGCTCACGGCACCGTCGCTGGTGAACGGCGAGAGCCAGCGCAGCAGGCACCGCAGTCCGCAGTCGTTCCG
>NZ_JAWRXJ010000292.1:0-273 GCF_046535095.1 Pseudomonas sp. SIMBA_041 | reverse complement strand
AGCGCGAGTGGATTCGCATCGTGGGTTATCGCGAAGTGCCGGGGCGGCCGGCGATGTTCGCCACCACAAAGGCATTTCTCGACCACTTCAATCTCAAGAGCCTTGAGGAGCTGCCGGCATTGGCCGAACTGCGCGAGATGGAACCGGAGCCGTTGCTCGACCCAGATGACGCGCCAGTACCTGCGCACCTGCAGGCGCTGGCCGATGCCAGCCTTGGCGAGGGCGAAGCCGAGGCCGAGGTGCCGAAGGATGAGACCAGCTTCCGCAGCCTGC
>NZ_JAWRXJ010000291.1:0-273 GCF_046535095.1 Pseudomonas sp. SIMBA_041 | reverse complement strand
AGGCGCCATGCTAAGGTTTGGCCACTTCCACTCTCACGAAAATGCCCATGTCCGTCGTCATCCGCACCCACCCCCGCTTGACCATCGGCGTCCTGATCGGCTGCGCCATTGGTCTGCTCGCTCCTGCCCAGACCCTGACCGGCAAGATCCTCATTGGCTGGAACGCCGCTGTCTGGAGCTACCTGGCACTGATGTTCTGGCTCACCGTTCGGGCTCGCGCCGATGAGGTCAGGCGTATCGCCGAAGCCGAGGATGAAAACGCCGGCCTGGTGC
>NZ_JAWRXJ010000290.1:0-273 GCF_046535095.1 Pseudomonas sp. SIMBA_041 | reverse complement strand
GGCGTGCGCCGAAGGCTTCATAGGCCGGCCTCGCGAAGATCGTTTGGACCAGCATGCGTTAGTCAGGTTCGACGACGCACGCAAGCGGATCAAGCGTAGCGGGCCGCACTGACTACAGGCCGGTGCGCCCGCATCGTGTCTGGAAGTTGGCGAACCCGCTTACTTACGAGTGGCGCACTCAGTGGTGCAAGTTGAAATTCATAGAATTTTGTTGTTCTGATCAACTGTGACCGTATGGGTTGATGAATCTTGGTCAGGCATGAATCTGATAAC
>NZ_JAWRXJ010000289.1:0-273 GCF_046535095.1 Pseudomonas sp. SIMBA_041 | reverse complement strand
ATCAGCGTCAGGTTTGGATTGCCACGGTTTTAATAGCTGATGAGTACCAACGTCTTCGGCCTGTACTTGAAGCCGCCCATCAATTACTACATCAACTTCTACGGCAAACTCTAAACCGTCATCAATCCCTGATTCGCTACTATCCGTATTACGACCGTCGCTTATAGACTCAGCAAGGACTTTTGTGTCACTTGTCTGTTTAGTGTCACCTATATTAATCGTTGCGGCTGTTTGAGATCCAAGTACTGACGAGTGCCGCGTATTTTTTTCTGG
>NZ_JAWRXJ010000288.1:0-273 GCF_046535095.1 Pseudomonas sp. SIMBA_041 | reverse complement strand
GCAGCTTACTTTGAGCAACATCTTGTTGATTATGATGTCGGCAGCAATTGGGGCAATTGGCAATATCTGGCAGGCGTCGGCGCTGACCCAAGAGGATGCAGACAGTTTAATCTCGACAAGCAAACCCAGCAATACGATCCAAACGGTGATTTTATTCGTCAGTGGCAAGGTAACACTCAAAAGAGCGATTAATGTATGTGGAAAATTTCCACTCAACAGGTGACAACTATTATTAGATTAATCATAAGATAGGTTTAAACAATGAAAAAGCCC
>NZ_JAWRXJ010000008.1:0-358819 GCF_046535095.1 Pseudomonas sp. SIMBA_041 | reverse complement strand
TTTGTTTACCAAGGAGTTTTCCGTTTCGACTGCGCCGGAAGTGGGGCGAATTATAGACATCCAGAATCTGCCGTCAACCTTTAATTACGCCTTTCGTACGGAGGGTGCCTTTTTAGCCACTAAACGCGGGATTCGACGGGCAACCGCCGGTACACGCAACACTAATAGCAACGCCCCTATAGAGGCATACAGCGCCCACTCCTTCAGATCGGCGCGAACGACCCACAACATATGCAGCAACCCAAGTCCGAGAATGACATAGACCAGGCGATGCAGCTTCTTCCAGCGCGCACCTAAACGTCGCTGACTGTAGCGATTGGAGGTCACCGCCAACGCCAGCAAACACAGAAAGCCCAAGGTACCGACGATAATGTACGGCCGCTTGCGCAACTCAACCCCCAGCTGCGACCAGTCAAACCCGAGAATGAACGCCGTATAGCCACTTAAATGCAAAACCACATACGCGAAGCACCACAACCCAAACTGCCGGCGCACAGCAATCCACCCCGCCCACCCGGTGAGTTTTAGCAGAGGCGTCATGCTGAGTGTGATGAGCAGCAGAATGAGCGTACCCAACCCCAGCCGATCGACCAGCACTTTGCCCGGATCAGGTCCCAGCACATCCGCCCAGGCCTGATACAACCAAAGCAACGGCCAAACCGCTGTCACGATGAAGACGCCAATACGCCAAACCGGAAATCGCATCAGTAGTTCTTCCGCAGATCGAGCCCTGTATAAAGAGAAGCGACTTCATCCGAGTAGCCATTGAACATCTGCGTGTCCCGCACATTGGGCTTGAACAGACCACTGGGCAATCGACGCTCCCGCGCCTGAGTCCAGCGCGGGTGATCAACCGTCGGATTCACGTTCGCGTAAAAACCATACTCATCCGCGGCAATGCTCTGCCAGGTGGTTTTCGGCTGCTCGCTGACCAGGCTGATACGCACAATGGATTTGATGCTCTTGAAGCCGTACTTCCAGGGCACCACCAGACGCAGCGGCGCGCCATTCTGATTCGGCAGTTCACGCCCGTACATGCCCACCGCAAGAATCGCCAATGGGTTCATGGCTTCATCCAGACGCAACCCTTCTACATACGGCCAGTCGATCAGGGCAAACCCGGAGCGCTGCCCCGGCATACTCTTGGGATCTTCCAGGGTTTCGAAACAAATGTATTTTGCCTTGGAGGTCGGCTCGACTTCCTTGAGCAGCGCCGAGATGGGAAAGCCGATCCACGGAATGACCATCGACCAAGCCTCAACGCAGCGAAGACGATAGATCCGCTCCTCCAGCTGATAAGGCTTCATGAAGTCTTCCAGCGCATACCGTCCCGGCTTACCCACTTCGCCATCCACCACCACGCTCCACGGCTCGGTCTTAAGCACGCTTGCGTTGGCAGCAGGATCGCCTTTATCAGTGCCGAACTCATAGAAGTTGTTGTAGTGGGTTGCGTCTTTGAACGGCGTGATCACTTCGTCCCTTACGTTGACCGCGCCCCATTTAGTAGAAGGAAGCTTTTCGGCAAACCAGGAAGGCGCCTTGCCAGCCTCGACATCGGCATAGCGCGCAGCGTCTTCGGCACTCGCCCAGCGCGGCAGGCTACTGACAGCCAAACCGGCAACGGCAGCACCGAGAACACTGCGACGAGATAGATAGAGGGATTCAGGCGTGACGTCCGACTCATGACAGTCAGACGCTTTGGGGACTTTGATCAGCATGGCAACTCCGCAGCATTGGAGAACAGTTGCACCAATAGACTGCGGAGTATGAGGGAAATTACATCACTCGGCGTTTTTGTGCCGACGAAGACGCAACAGGTACTGCACCGGGCCGGAGGCCGCATAAGCGAGGAAAACCAGCAGCAGAATGCGTGGCGGATCACTGAAGACCACGGCAAACACCAGCACCACCGCAAGAATCGCCACGAAAGGTACGCGCCCTTTCAAGTCCAGCTCCTTGAAGCTGTTGTACTTGATATTGCTGACCATCAGCATGCCAGCCGCCGCCACCATCAGCGCAACCAGGAAGGACATCTTCGACCCCTGAATGCCGTAGTCGCTGAACGCCCAGACGATCCCTGCGACCACACCCGCCGCTGCCGGACTGGCCAGGCCGATGAAGTAGCGCTTGTCTGCGGTGCCAACCTGAGTGTTGAAGCGCGCCAGACGCAGCGCAGCGCCAGCCACATAGATGAAGGCGACCATCCAGCCGACCTTGCCCATATCACCCAAGGCCCAGCCAAACGCCAGCAATGCCGGCGCGACGCCAAAGGCGACCATGTCCGACAACGAGTCGTACTCGGCGCCAAACGCGCTTTGGGTATTGGTCATGCGCGCCACGCGGCCATCGAGACCATCGAGCACCATCGCGACGAAAATCGCGATCGCAGCGAAAGCAAAGTACTTGCTCGCATTGACCGAATCACCGGCACTCAACGCGGCCTGGGCACTCATCGAGTTGATGATGGAATAAAACCCTGCAAACAGGTTCGCAGTGGTGAACAGATTCGGCAGAAGATAGATACCACGATGCCGGACTTTGCGGCCTTCAGCGTCATGCCCTTCCTCGATGTGTTCATCGATGGGCAGCAGGCTTTCGGCGTCAGAAGCCTGGTTTGGCTCTTCGGGGCGTTCGCTCATGGACATTACCTTGCAACAGGATGGAAAGTTTTCGACAGGCGTCTGGGACGACGGTTCGGCCACAAACGATGCAGCTTTATACCAGAAGCGGCGTTCCAAACGAAAAAACGCGGCCTAGGCCGCGTTTTTCGTACAGGGTCGCGACTTAGTTTTTGGCTTTGTCGACGATCTTGTTGGCACCGATCCACGGCATCATGGAGCGCAGTTGCTCGCCGATGATTTCGATACCGTGAGCGGCGTTGTTACGACGCTTGGCGGTCATCGAAGGATAGCCGGTTGCGCCTTCGCTGATGAACATCTTGGCGTATTCGCCGTCCTGAATACGTTTCAGGGCGTTGCGCATGGCCTGGCGGGATTCGGCGTTGATCACTTCCGGACCGGTCACGTACTCGCCGTACTCAGCGTTGTTGGAGATTGAGTAGTTCATGTTGGCGATGCCGCCTTCGTACATGAGGTCAACGATCAGTTTCAGTTCGTGCAGGCACTCGAAGTAGGCCATTTCTGGCGCGTAGCCAGCTTCAACCAGGGTTTCGAAACCGGCTTTAACCAGCTCAACGGTACCGCCGCACAGAACGGCTTGCTCGCCGAACAGGTCGGTTTCAGTCTCGTCCTTGAAGGTGGTTTCGATGATGCCGGTACGACCACCACCAACGCCAGCAGCGTAGGACAGTGCAACGTTTTTGGCGTTGCCCGAAGCATCCTGGTAGATAGCGATCAGGTCAGGGATACCGCCGCCTTTGACGAACTCGGAACGCACGGTGTGGCCCGGTGCTTTCGGCGCGATCATGATCACGTCGAGATCAGCGCGCGGAACAACCTGGTTGTAGTGGATCGCGAAGCCGTGGGAGAAGGCCAGGGTGGCGCCTTTCTTGATGTTTGGCTCGATTTCGTTCTTGTACAGGGCAGACTGGAACTCGTCCGGGGTCAGGATCATGACCAGGTCGGCAGCTGCAACAGCAGAAGCAACGTCGGTCACTTTCAGGCCATGAGCTTCGGCTTTGGCAACAGTGGCCGAACCTTTACGCAGACCAACGGTAACGTCAACGCCGGAGTCTTTCAGGTTGCACGCTTGAGCGTGGCCCTGGGAACCGTAACCGATGATGGCAACTTTCTTGCCCTGGATGATGGACAGGTCGCAGTCTTTTTCGTAATAAACTTTCATGAAATTCCCCTATATATCCAGGCCGTTCAGGCCATTCGCTAATTTGGTTTAGATGCTGAGTACTTTGTCGCCGCGAGCAATACCGGTTACGCCGCTACGGACGGTTTCCAGAATCGACGCAGTGCCAATGGACTGAATGAAGCTGTCGAGCTTGTCGCTGGTACCGGTCAGTTGAACGGTATACACGCTAGCGCTGACATCGACGATCTGCCCACGGTAAATATCGGTGGTGCGTTTGATCTCGGCGCGCTGGGCGCCGGTGGCCTTGACCTTGACCAGCATCAGTTCGCGCTCGATGTGAGCACTCTCCGACAGGTCGACCAATTTGACCACTTCGATCAACTTGTTCAGGTTCTTGGTGATCTGCTCGATCACTTCATCATGGCCAACCGTGGTCAGCGTCAGACGCGACAGGGTCGGGTCTTCGGTTGGCGCCACGGTCAGGCTTTCGATGTTGTAGTTGCGCTGCGAGAACAGGCCGACTACACGAGACAAAGCGCCCGGTTCGTTTTCCAGAAGCAAGGAAATAATGTGTCGCATGATTAAGTACGCTCCGTCTTGCTCAGCCACATATCGCGCATGGAGCCGTCTTTGATCTGCATCGGATAGACGTGCTCGCTGGTGTCGACTGAAATATCCAGCACGACCAAGCGATCCTTCATGGCGAACGCCTCTTCCATCTGCGACTTCAAATTTTTCGAGTCGGTGATGCGCACGCCAACGTGACCATAGGCTTCTGCCAGCTTGACGAAGTCAGGCAGCGATTCCATGTACGAGTGCGAGTGACGGCTGCCGTAACTCATGTCTTGCCACTGGCGAACCATACCCAGAACACCGTTGTTCAGGATGACGATTTTGACCGGCAAGCCATATTGCAGACAGGTGGACAATTCCTGAATGTTCATCTGGATGCTGCCCTCGCCCGTCACGCAGACGACGTCGGCATCCGGGAAGCTCAACTTGATGCCCATGGCCGCCGGAAAACCGAAGCCCATGGTGCCCAGGCCACCGGAGTTGATCCAGCGATTAGGCTTGTTGAACTTGTAGTACTGCGCGGCGAACATCTGGTGCTGGCCCACGTCCGAAGCGACATAAGCATCGCCCTTGGTGACTTCGCACAGGGTTTCGATCACGGTCTGCGGCTTGATGACGCTGCCGTCGCCCTTGTCGTAAGGGAACAGGCCAGCATCACCGCGCCACTCGTCAACTTGCTTCCACCAGCTGGCAACGGACTCCTTGTTCGGGGTCTCGCCGATTTCCTTGAGGATCGCGACCATTTCGGTCAGGACGCTCTCGACCGGGCCGACGATAGGTACGTCTGCCTTGATGGTCTTGGAGATCGAAGCCGGATCGATGTCGATGTGAATGATCTTGGCATTCGGGCAGAACTTCGCCGGGCCGTTGATCACGCGGTCATCGAAACGCGCGCCGACCGCAAGGATCACGTCGGCGTGGTGCATCGCCAGGTTTGCGGTGTAGCTGCCGTGCATGCCGAGCATGCCGATGAACTGACGGTCAGTGCCAGGGTAGGCACCCAGCCCCATCAGGGTATTGGTCACTGGCAGGTTGAGCATCTTCGCCAATTCGGTCAGCGGCGCGGAGCCACCACCGAGAATCACGCCACCGCCGGCGTACATCACCGGACGCTTGGCCGCCAGGAGCATTTCTGCCGCCTTGCGGATTTGCCCGGAGTGACCGCGAACGGCTGGGCTGTAGGAACGCAGCTTGGCCTTTTTCGGGAAGATGTATTCGTACTTCTCGGCCGGGTTGGTCATGTCTTTCGGAATATCGACAACGACAGGGCCCGGACGACCGGATTGCGCCAGGTAGAAGGCTTTCTTCATGACTTCCGGAATTTCCGACGCGTGCTTGATCATGAAGCTGTGCTTCACGATCGGCCGGGAGATACCGATCATGTCGGTTTCCTGGAATGCGTCGGTGCCCACCATGCTGCTAGGCACCTGGCCGGAAATGACCACCATCGGAATCGAGTCCATATAGGCGGTGGCAATACCGGTGATGGCGTTTGTTGCGCCAGGACCGGAAGTCACCAGTACCACGCCGGCTTTACCGGTGGCACGGGCATAGCCGTCAGCCATATGGGTAGCCGCTTGTTCGTGACGAACCAGGATGTGGGTCACTTCCGGTTCTTTGAACAGGGCATCGTAAACATGAAGAAGAGCACCACCCGGGTACCCGTAGATATATTTGACGCCTTCGTCACGCAAGAAGCGGACGAGCATCTCACCGCCAGATAAAAGCTCCACGTTGTTCACCTCTAAAACGCCAGAATACCGCCCACATAAACGGGGACGGGTCTTAATAGGTTTACTTCTCAGCAGAGCATGAGCGACGGTGGTCGCCGACTACGTCAGCACTGACTGAGCAAGTATTGGGATCGTCCCAAGTGTTGCGGGCCTTTCCCACCCAGCGCGAGGTAACGCGTTGCGGGTGTAACAGGTCGGCGCGGATGTGCGCCTCATGATCTGCTGAGTGGGTCTGCTTCTGGCAGTCCCTCTACAGCGGACTTTGGATTCTTCTGTTTCGTCCCCTGCAAGTCAAGTCGTCTATGTGCTTTATTGAAGTAAGCACATGAGAAAGCAAGAAAAAATCGCCAAACAGCGACTGTGTTAGCTTCGATTGCGCAACTCATGACAAGGAAATGGCATGCGAACGATCTTCTTCATGGTCAGCCTGCTGATCAGCCCTTTGTGCACAGCCGCCCAGATCTACAAATGGGTCGATGCCCAGGGCGTGACTCACTTTGACGCACAACCACCCCAAGGCCAGCAGGCCACCACCGTGGTGACGCCCTCCTCTGCCGTGAGCCAACCGGCCACGGTGCCCGGCAGTAAAGCCATCGGCAATCAGCAGGACATCGACAACACGGTGAAAAAACAGGTCGCCGAACAGCAGGCCCAGCTCAAGGCATTTTGCATGCAGGCACGCACAAATCTGGCGCAACTGCAGAACAATCCGCGACTTCGGGAGGATGTGGAGGGCGAAATGCGTCGCCTGACCGATCAACAACGTCAGGAACGCATCAGCGAAACGCAGAAACAGATTGCGCAGAACTGCCAGTAAGCACTGGCAGTTTCCGATTCAGCGGGAGGCGGTGATCAGCAGATCGAACTCTTTGAGCAGCACTTGCAGCTGTCGATCCTTGCCCTGGACATCACGGGCGGCGAAGACCATTTCCGCCATCTCCTGAATCCCGGAGGCGGCGGGTAACGGCAGGTCCTGCTCGAGGATCATCTTCATCCGGGGCAGGAAGATCCATTGCAGCCACTGCTCGAAATCCAGCGTATCGACCGAAAACGGCTCGACGCTGGAAAGCGCTTCAGCGGAGGGCGAGACTTCATCCCACCACCCCTGCACCCGCAGTTCACGCTCAATCAGCAGCAACTGCTCGGCAATCTTCGGGAAGCGCGCGTCCATCACAGCGAAACCTTGGCCTTCTGACGGGCCAATGCTGCGCCGGCAGAATCACCTTGCTTCTCGCGTGCCTGGGCGATCAATTCCCACAGGCTGGCCTGAAGGTCCGGACGGCCATTGGCAAACGTCAGACCACGTCGAGCGAATTGTTCAGCCTGCGGCGCATCGCCTTGGGCCATGCGCACCTGAGCCAGACGATAAAGCACTTGCGGCTCACGCGGTGCAACGCGCTGGGCACGCTCCAGGCTGGACGAAGCACCGTTGAGGTCGCCGCTCGCCTGTTGCTGCTGAGCCGTGGTCAACAGCGCCAGCACCGGACCATCCAGCTGCTCGTCGGCAGACAGACCGCCGGCGTTTGCCGAAGGAATCCCGCTCGGCGTCGACGGCATGCTATAGCTGCCCTGATTGATCGGTGCCGACTGGACCGGAGACGTGTCGATCGGACCCGGAGTGATCGGGCCTGGCGTGATCGGCGAAGTGCTGATCGGTGCCGAGGAGACAGCGCCGCCACCCGGGACCATCACCACCACACCGGTATCGCCTTGCGGGATCGCCTGGGTTTGCGATTGGGCTTGCGCAGGACGCTTCACGGTCGACTTGCGGAAACCGCCATTCGCCGAAATCCGCTCACTGTTGGACACAGCCGTGCCGGAGTCTTCAACCGGAATCGAACCGCGTTGTACGGTGGAGCAACCGCTGAGCAACGCCACGGCGGCAACCGCTGGTATCAACCACTTGTTCACGTAAATCCCTCTTTGCTTAATTCATCCAGCCCTTGACCCAATCCATCACCGTTTCGCCGGAAGCAGGGCTTTCGCCACCGCAAGCCGCACCGGGAGGTGGCTCGCTGCCGCGAATATACGGCATCTGTACGGCGCCTGGGCAGTTGGCGTCGGAGCCTTGCCCGGTACGCGAATCGACCCAGGCCTGAACCACATTATCCGGCTGCGGCATGTCCAGCGGCAGCGGATCGGCTTTGCGCATGAAACTGGTCCAGACTTGCAACGCACCGGTCGCGCCGGTGAACGGCGTCTTGCCGTTGTCATCACGGCCTAGCCAGACCACCGCCAGCAAGTCCTGACTGAAACCGGCGAACCAGCTGTCTCGCGAGTCGTTACTGGTACCGGTCTTGCCGGCCAGTGTCAGGGTTTTCGGCAACACGTTATAAACCGAACTGCCGGTACCTTCACGCATGACCCGTTGCATGGCGCTCTGGATCAGGTAAATGGACGCCGGATCAAAACGCTGCTCGATCTGGAACGGATAACGCTTGAGCGGTTCGCCCTCAGCGGTCAAAACGCTACGAATCCCGCGCATCGGCGTATTGAAACCACCGTTGGCCAGCGTCTGGTACATGGTCGCCACTTCAATCGGCGTCATGCCACCTGCGCCCAGCAACATCGACGGGAATGCCGGGAATTCTCGGGTCACGCCCAAGCGAGCGAGGGTCTTGAGGACATTCGGTACACCCACTGCCAGGCCAAGACGCGCGGTCGACAGGTTGTAGGAATGCGCCAGCCCCTGATAAAGGAACACCGTCCCGTGGGAACGACGATCGTAGTTCTGTGGTTTCCAGACCTGACCGTCCGCGCCTTTGACCGAGAAGGATTCGTCCGACAGCCAACTGGTCAAGGTGTACTGGGTAGGTTTCTCAAGGGCCGTCAGATAAACCGCCGGCTTGATCAACGACCCCACAGGTCGCACCGCATCCAGCGCACGGTTGAAGCCGGCGAAACTCGCCTGGCGACTGCCGATCATGGCCTGAACCTCTCCGGTTTCCGGGTTGGTCACGACCATCGCTGCTTCAACGTCATCGGAACCCTTGCGACCCGACAGACGCTTGAAGGTGTCGTTGACGGAGGCTTCGGCTTTCATCTGCAGAATCGGGTCGAAGCTGGTGAAGATCCGCAGGCCTTCTTCGGTCAAGTCTTCGTCACGGTAGTCTTCGCGCAACTGGCGTTTAACCAGATCGAGGAAACCCGGGAACGAGCTGTCGGCCAATTTGCCGCGTGTCGTCACACCCAGTGGCATGTTCTTCGCCGCAGCAACTTGTTCAGCGGTGGCGACGCCCTGCTGTTCAAGGACGTCGAGCACCAGGTTGCGTCGTTCAAGCGCACGCTCGGGATTGCGACGCGGGTTGTAATAGGAAGGCCCTTTGACCATCCCCACCAGCAAGGCAACCTGATGCAATTTCAGTTCGGACAATGGCTGTCCGAAGAAGAACTGGCTGGCCAGACCAAAACCGTGCACCGCGCGCTGGCCGTCCTGACCGACGAACACTTCGTTGAGGTAAGCCTCAAGAATTTCCCGCTTGTCGTAATGCAGCTCAAGCAACATCGCCATCATGGCTTCGGTGAGCTTGCGGGTCAGGCTGCGTTCGCTGGTCAGGTAGAAGTTCTTGACCAACTGTTGGGTCAGCGTACTGCCGCCCTGGGTCATCTTGCCGCCAGAGGTGTTGACGTAGACCGCTCGGGCAATCGACTTCGGCGACACGCCCCAGTGGCTATAGAAATCCCGGTCTTCCACGGCGACCAGGGTCTCCAGCAGATACGGCGGCACCTGGTCGATTTTGATCAGGATGCGGTCTTCGAGGTTTTTCGGGTAAATCCCGCCGATCAGCAGCGGCTCCAGGCGCACCACCGACAGCTTCGAACCGTTCGTCGCCGAAAGCTCGGCGACATAGTCGCCGGAGAAACGCACGCGCACAGGCTGGGGCTTTTCCAGGCCTTCATAAAACTGGAAGCCGCGGGTATTCAAGTCCACGGTATTGCCGTTGACCGCCGCAGCACCGGGGCCATTGCTCACGCTTTCGCGGCGGTAGCCCAGGGCGTCGAGCTCGGTGAGGAAGTCTTCCTTGCTCAGCTTCTGGCCGGTAAACAGCTCCAGCGGGCGCGCATATACCTTGGCCGGGATCGTCCAGCGCTTGCCGGAGAACTTTTCCTGGACGATAGCGTCGAGGTAAACCGCGAATCCGGCGAGCACCACGAGGCCGACCAGACTGAGTTTAAGGGCCCAACCCAGCCACGGGCTAAGGCCCCTGGAAGGTGGTTTTTTTGGAGTGCGGGGGGATCGAGTACGAGTCATGGCGGCGGATTATACGCACTTTATTGATACTCAACAGACGCCCTCCGAGGTTTGCGTCAGGCGGACTTGCGGCCATAATGGCGGCCTTGAATTTTTCCCAGTCTTTGAAGGATCGCCTGTGAGCCAGTCCCTGATCGCCGCTCTGCAAAACCCGGCCCTCTACCCGCATCCGGTAGACGGGTTCCAGGTCATCGAAACCCATATTTCCTGGGTCATCCTCACAGGCCCCTTTGCTTATAAAGTGAAGAAGCCGGTGAACTTCGGCTTCCTCGACTTCACCAGCCTCGATGCCCGCGAGCATTTCTGCGGCGAAGAACTGCGTTTGAACCAGCGCCTGACCAACGATTTGTATCTGGAAGTGTTGCCAATCACCGGCAGCGCCGAAGCCCCTCAATTCGGCGGCGATGGCCCGGTCGTTGATTTCGCCCTGAAAATGCGTCAATTCCCACAAAGCCAGTTGCTCAGCACCCTGCAGGCCAATGGCGAACTGACCACCGCGCACATCGACGAGATGGCCGCGCAGATTGCTCAGTTCCACCTCAACGCGCCGAAAGTGCCTGCCGAACACGACGCCGGCACCCCGGACAGCGTGATGGCCCCGGTACGCCAGAACTTCGAGCAGATCCGTCCGTTCCTCAGCGACAAGGCCGACCTGGTGCAACTCGACGCCCTGCAAGCCTGGGCCGAAAGCAGCTTCGAACGCCTCAAACCACTGTTCGCCCAGCGCAAGGCCGAAGGCTTCATTCGTGAATGCCACGGTGATATCCACTTGGGCAACGCCACCGTGATCGATGGCAAGGTCGTGATTTTCGACTGCATCGAATTCAACGAACCGTTCCGTTTCACCGACGTCTACGCCGACACCGGTTTCCTGGCGATGGACCTGGAAGACCGTGGTTTGAAATGCCTCGCACGCCGTTTCGTCAGCCAATACCTGGAGCTGACCGGCGACTATCAAGGCCTTGAACTGCTGAACTTCTATAAAGCCTACCGCGCATTAGTTCGCGCCAAGGTCAGCCTGTTCAGCATGCCCGCCGAAGCCGATCCGGTGCAGCGCGCCACGACCCTGCGCCAATACCGCAACTACGCCAACCTGGCGGAAAGCTACAGCACCATTCCTTCGCGCTTCATGGCGATTACCCACGGCGTGTCCGCTGTCGGCAAAAGCCACGTGGCCATGCGCCTGGTCGAAGCGCTGGGCGCCATTCGCCTGCGCTCGGATGTAGAACGCAAACGTCTGTTCGGTGAACAAACCGTAGCGAATGATCCACAGGCCGGCATTTATAACGCAGACGCCACTGCCGCCACCTACAGCCGCCTGCATGAAATCGCCGGAATCATCCTGCGCGCCGGTTTCCCGGTAGTGATCGATGCCACTTACCTCAAGCGCGATCAGCGTGACGGCGCGGCGAAAATTGCCGAGGCCACCGGTGCACCGTTCCTGATCCTCGATTGCCATGCGCCGCAAGCTGTCATTGAGAGCTGGCTGGCCCTGCGTCAGGCAGACAAAAAGGATCCGTCCGACGCCAACCTGGCCGTTATCGCAGCCCAGCAAGCCAATCGTGAAGCGCTGACACCCGCTGAGATTCTGTGCAGCAAGCGAGTCCAGACCAATGAAAGCGGGACCCTCGACACCGTTGTTGCGCAAATCCGCCAACGCATGCCAGGCCTGTAAAAACTATTTCAGCCGTGAAGCCTTCCCTGGCTTCACGGCTGTCAAATAGTGGCACTATACTGGCGTCATAAAACCATCAGGTGATGCGACATGAGCCAGCCCAAACTTCTCGACACCCCGCTGTATGCCTTGCTGCACAAAGACGACATCGCAGGATTCAACAATGAGCGGCCCAAAGACGGACCTATCGACATGGCCGGTGGCGATTTCCGTGGCCTGGACTTGCGTGAACTGAATGCCGATGGCGTCGACTTCACTGATGCTTATTTCCGCTCCGCCGATTTGCGCGGCATCGATTTTCGCAGCGCACAGCTGGAAGGCGCCAGCCTGGCCCATGCACAGATCTCCGGCGCCTACTTCCCGGCAGAGCTGAGCGCGGACGAGATCCTGATGTCGATGAACTTCGGCACACGCCTGCGTTATCGCACTCGCTAAAAACGACGTCTTAGCCTGACACGTCCAGCGCCCCCGCTTTGCGCTGGATGCCGTGCGATCGCCCGAAAACCGACTTCTGACGCCCCTTCCCTACCCGTCTTTGCCTCGTCCTCTTAGAAGCTTTTGCGTCGAAACCGACCAAACAATCACGCTTTTCCTACTGATGGCTACACTCCTGAGAAGCTCGCCCACGCACCGTTCGGCCGTCGCAAGGAGGCTTGATGAATGATGAACTGCAACACCTGAAGAATCTTGGCAAGACGTCGGCGCAGTGGCTGCATGCCGTGGGCATCCACAGCGCCTCGGATTTGCGTCGCCTCGGGGCGGTGGATGCTTATCGGGCCGTGCGTACGCGCGGGTTTCGGGCGTCAAAGGTGTTGTTGTATGCGATCGAAGGTGCACTGATGGATGTGCACTGGAACGACATTCCGGCCGAGCGTAAAGAAGCCTTGAACAAACAGCTGGAAGCGATTTCCTCGCGCCACAAGGCTTGATGGCATTGGCTTTGAACCGAATTGACGGGGCATCTCAAATAAACTGAAAAACAGCGGTTGACATGGTAATGAGAATCGCTATGATTACCACCAACTGGTCGCGAGACTGGTCGATATTTGAAAAGCCCTTGGTTCGGACTCTCAGATATCTCCTCATCAGGCTAATCACGGTTATTTGACCCGGCTCTTGCCGGGTCTTTTTTTGCCTGCGCCTTTTTACCTGTGAAAGCACCGGTCGTTACTTGCCGAATTGCTTGCGCATCTGTGCACAGTAATCCTGAGGCGGCGAAGCAGGCGTGTACCAGACGTAATCGGCCATTGCCGCTGTCACCTCCGCCCCCTGCTCTGCCAGCAGCAACACCGTCGGCGCTGGCGCCTGCCCCAAATCCAGCACATGGATCGGCACACCCACGTCCTTGCGCGCGTGATAGGCACCGGCAAACAGCAATGAAGGCGTTGGAGCCGCCAGCAAGCGCTCGGCCATTCGCCGGTCTCGTTGCTGCTGCACGGCCAACATGGCGGGCATCTGTGAAGTGGGCAGCAAACCGCAATGGGAGTCGCTGATCTCTGCCAGCAACTCATCCTTGACTGCTGCCGCATTGGAGCGCGAGCCAATCAATGCCGGAGGTTTGGCGTAGACCGCACGAACGTCGAGGTTGTCCAGGTTGGCCGCAAGCAGCGGATAGGGCTGAGTCAGCGCAAAACGCACGATGGGACCGTAAAGCGCCCAGTCCCACCCTTCCTGCCAAGCCAAGGCAGCTGGCAAATTGGACGGTGGCGTCAGCGCATGGCGAACATCATCAACCCGCGACTGCTGATCCGGCGTCAGCATTTCAAGGAGCAAACTGCCTTGCGGCCGTTGCTCACCCAGTGACTGCAACAACCACAGTTCCAGCTGATGGTGATCGCGATTGTCATGCTGCTCGCCGACGATCAGCCGCGAAGGCTTGGCCAGTCGCTCAAGCAGTTCCTGCGAGGTCAGGACCTGACCGTTTCGCAGGTCACGGATTTCACCGTTGACCGGCGGTGGCTCCGCAACATGCTGGCAGGCACTCAAGAGCAGTACGGCCAGCAGCAAAATCCCACGCATGTTCACCTCGATGACAGTCTCAGCGGGCGATGATCAGCGGATGCCCACGCTCCGGATGCTGCTGCACTAACACTTCCAGCCCGAACACGGCTTTGAGCGGCTCGGGTTTCAGGACCTGCTCCGGCGTGTCCAACGCCACCGGTCGCCCGCCCTCAAGCAGCAACAGACGATCACAATACCGCGCCGCCAGGTTCAGATCATGCAGGATGACCAGCACCGCCGCGCCGCGATCGGCAAATTCGCGCACCGCTTGCAGGGTGGTGTGCTGATGCAGCGGGTCGAGCATCGAGGTCGGCTCATCGAGCAACAGCGTCTGCCCCGCTTCACCCGGCCAGAGCTGCGCCAGCACTCGGGCCAAATGCACCCGCTGACGCTCGCCGCCAGACAAGGCCAAGTAGCTGCGACCACTCAGGTGACTGGCATCGGCGGCGTGTAGCGCGGCAGCGACAATCTCGTCATCGCGCACTCGCCCACTTTGATGGGGCAAACGCCCCATGCCCACCACTTCTTCGACGCGAAAGGCAAAGTCCAGGGTCGACACCTGCGGCAGCACCGCCAGTCGCTGCGCGCGCTGCGGTGCGGCCCAGTGACGCAATTCGCGATCATCGAGCCAGACGCTTCCATGATCGGCATGCAACTCGCCGCACAAGGCACCGAGCAAGGTACTTTTGCCGGCGCCATTGGGACCGAGCACGCCCAGCACTTCGCCCGGTCGAAGCTCAATCGTGATGTCCGACAGCACGGTCTTGGCGCCACGACGGATGTGCAGGTTCTGCGTACGCAGCATCAGGCGCGCCTCCGGAGCAACAAGAACAGGAAGAACGGCGCACCGATGAAGGCCGTAACAATGCCGATCGGCAGTTCGGCCGGCGCCAGGGCCAGTCGCGCCACCAGATCGGCAAACAACAGAAGACTCGCACCGGCGAGCACAGAAGCGGGCAGTAACACTCGGTGATCAGGACCGGCAAGCAAACGCACGAGGTGCGGAACCACCAAACCGACAAACCCGATCATCCCCGCCGCTGCCACCGCCGCGCCCACACCCAGCGCTGTACAGAACACCAGTTCGCGCTTGAGCCCTTCAACATCAATGCCCAGATGACCGGCCTCCGATTCCCCCAGCAACAACGCATTCAAGGCCTTGGCCCGACGCGGCAACCAGAGCGCCACAGCCGCGCTGACCAGCAGCAACGGCCAGAGTCGCGCGTAACTGGCGCCATTGAGACTGCCCAGATTCCAGAACGTCAGCGTACGCAGGGTCGCGTCGTCGGCCAGATAGGTGAACAAACCCACCGCCGAGCCCGCCAGTGCGGTCAATGCGATACCGGCCAACAGCATCGTCGCGACGTTGGTCTGGCCGTTGCGCCGGCCCAGTCGATACACCAGCGCAGTCACCCCGAGCCCACCGAGAAACGCACACACCGATAACAGATAAGGCCCGAAGGACTCAGGCAAACCGCCAAACGCCGAGCCGCCAACAATGGCGATGGCGGCACCCAATGCCGCGCCGCTGGACACCCCCACCAACCCCGGATCGGCCAGCGGGTTGCGAAACAGGCCCTGCATTGCCACACCGGAGAGCGCCAGCACGCCCCCCACCGCCAACCCCAGCAAGGTTCGCGGCAGGCGAATTTGCCCGACGATCAATTCGGCTTGCTCCAGCCCATCCGGAGCAATCGGCAATCCGGCCAGGCGCAATGCAGCGTGCAAGGTGTCGAGCAACGGCAGACTGACCGGCCCCAGCGCCAGCGACAGCCAGATCGCCAGCACACACAGAAGGCTCAGGCCAATGAACAACGTACGAGGCTTAACCAAGACGGTCATTGGCTGGCCGTGCCAGGAAAGAAACCGTCAGACAGCTTTTTGAGGCTGTCCGGCAACCGTGGCCCCAGCCCGCCCACCAGCAACGTCGGATCCAGTTCCATGACCCGTCCGTCCTTCGCCGCACGCGTCGAGGACAGCATCGGGTTTTCCTTGAACAACGCGGCACGCGCCGCATCACCCGTCAGCGCCCGGTCGGAAAACACCAGCACCTCGGGGTCGAGGCTGATCAGCGACTCGACAGAAAACGGTTTGTAGCCGGTATGCGTGGCCAGGTTGTGGCCGCCGGCCTGGCGCAGCAACCAATCGGCGGCGGTGTCCTTGCCCGCGATGAGCGGTTTGCCGCCCGCATGCCCGAGTAGCAACAGCACACCCGGTGATGGTTGCGTTAGCTGCGCCTTGGTCACGCGGATTTTTTGCTGATCGAGTTGCTCCTGATAACGCTGGTACGCCTGAACAGCCTGCTCTTCAGCCCCCAGTAACTTGCCCAAATGCTGCAAATTGCCCTGCAATGTCGGCAAATCCGGCTGCGCCGAGAACAACTCGACCTGCACCCCCGCGTTACGAATCTGCGAGAGCACGGGCGGCGGACCCATTTCTTCGGTGCCGATGAGGATCTGCGGGCGTAAGCTCAAGATACCTTCCGCCGACAATTGCCGCTGGTAGCCAATGCTGGGCAGCGCCTTGAGGCTTTCAGGGTGCTGACTGGTGGTGTCGACGCCGACCAGTTTCGATTCGCCGCCCAGCACGCTTACCCACTCGGACAACGCGCCGCCGGCACTGACCCAACGTTGCGGTAACTCGGCCGCTGCAGCGTGGTGACTGACAAGGAGTCCGACACAGAGCACAGCAACGCGGGTACTCAGGCGCATAAACAGCTTCCTTCATAGTTTTCCCAGGCATCGAGATGACAGGCCAAGTATCCTTGGCCACTGGCACCTGCACCCGACGGGCAAGACGGCCATTTGATAATTGTTTGCATTTGAACGTCAAGCTCGGACTTATCCGGTCACGAGACGCTGGACTAGAGGATAGACATGAAGTTTCTTTGTACAGGCGCCGAATTGGCTGACGCCAGCAGTCGCGGTTTCGACATCGACGGGCAGAAGCTCTTCGCCGTACGCCGGGGCGGCCAGGTCTACGTCTACATCAATCGTTGCCCGCACCGTGGCGTCGGCCTGGAATGGACGCCAGACAGCTTTCTCGACCCCAGCAACAGCCTGATCCAGTGCGCCACCCACGGCGCACTGTTTCTGATCGAAGACGGCGAATGCGTTTCGGGCCCCTGCGCCGGTCAATCACTGACCGCCGTGCCCTGCCGCGAAGATGCGCAAGGCCTCTGGGTCAGACTTTAACTGTCGAGCAGCACGTCCAGACGTCGGTCGACGACCATCTCTTCATGGCTCAAACGCACGCCATAAGCCAGCACCTCGACCCCGCACGTCACCGCCTCACGCAAGGCTGCCGCGTAGGCCGAATCGATTTCTGCTGCAGGACGCACCGCGTCGATGCCGGTCAGGTTGACGCAATACAACTGCACCGCACGAATCCCGTCCCGGGCCAGGTGCGCCAATTCGCGCAAATGCTTGGCCCCGCGCAGGGTCACTGCGTCCGGAAACGCCGCTACCGACGACCCGTCGAAACCCAGGGTGACGCTTTTGACCTCTATATAAGCCGGGCCGCCGGGGTATTCGAGACGAAAATCGATGCGGCTGCTTTCCTGTCCGTAGGCGACTTCACGCTTCAGTTCAGTAAACCCGTTCAGCTCACTGATGACACCGGCACGCAGCGCCTCTTCGATCAACCCGTTGGCGCGGGCGGTGTTCACGCAAAACAAGCGCCCTTGCGGGGTTTCACCGACTTCCCAGGTGCCGGGTAACTTGCGCTTGGGATCGTTTGAGCGGCTGAACCAGACTTGCCCGCCTTCGACCTGGCAATTGAGCATCGAGCCGGTATTGGGGCAATGAATGGTCAGCAACTCGCCGCTAACGGTTTCGATATCGGCGAGAAAACGCTTGTAACGACGGATCAGGCGACCTTCTTCGAGGGGAGGATGAAAACGCATCAGCCTTGCCAGCTCTTCAGCCCGCGAGCAATGCGCTCGACCGCTTCCTGCAAGCGCGGCAGGCTTTGGGTGTAGGCAAAACGCACGTGGTGCCCGGCCTGATAACGCCCGAAATCCAGCCCCGGGGTAATGGCCACGTGTTCGATTTCCAGGAAGTGCCGGCAGAACGCGAAGGCATCTCCGCCGAACTTGCTGATATCGGCGTACAAATAGAACGCGCCTTCCGGCTCCACGGCAATCCCGAAACCCAACTCGCGCAGGGCCGGCAGGAGGAAATCGCGACGACGACCAAATTCAGCGCGGCGCTCTTCCAGAATGCTGATGGTCGCCGGCTCAAAACAGGCCAGAGCGGCGTGCTGAGCCATGCTCGGCGCGCTGATGTAGAGATTTTGCGCAAGTTTTTCCAGCTCGCCGACGGCCGCTTCCGGCGCCACCAACCAGCCGAGGCGCCAACCGGTCATGCCGAAATACTTGGAGAAGCTATTGAGCACGAACGCACTGTCATCGACTTCCAGCACGCTGGCGGCGTCGGTGCCGTACGTCAGGCCGTGATAGATCTCGTCCACCACCAAGTGGCCGTGACGAACCTCGATCGCCGCAGACAGCCCCGCCAGTTCGTCGCGGGTCAGGATGGTCCCGGTCGGATTGGCCGGGGACGCCACCAACGCACCGACGCTGTCGTGGTCCCAATGCCGGGCGACCAGATCAGGGGTCAGTTGATAACGCACGTCCGGACCGACTGGAACCAGCTGCGCCGCGCCTTCCACCAGTCGCAGAAAATGCCGGTTGCACGGGTAGCCCGGATCCGCCAACAGCCAGTGCTTGCCCGGGTCCACCAGCAAGGCGCTGGCCAGCAACAAGGCGCCCGAACCGCCGGGGGTGATGAGGATTCGCTGGGGGTCAATGTTCAACCCGTAACGTTGCTGATAAAAATTGGAAATCGCCTCGCGCAACTCGGGAATGCCCCGCGCCGCGGTGTAACGGGTCTTCCCCGCCGTCAATGCGGCCTGGCCGGCCTGGATGATCGGCTCGGCGGTGGTGAAGTCCGGCTCGCCGATTTCCAGGTGGATCACGTCGTGGCCGGCGGCCTGCAATTCATTGGCCCGCGCCAGCAGCGCCATGACATGGAAAGGTTCGATCGCACGACTGCGAGCACTGTAGGACTGGGCCATTAGCCTTCCTTCGACGGGAAAAGAACCAATTCTACCCAAGCGCAGGAACGAGCGAGAACCTAAAGCGGTCAGACGCCTTAGAACCCTGACCATAAACGACTCAAACGAGTACCCCAGGTTTGACTAAAATCAATATTTGATCAGGCCTCCAACACCACCAGGCAAGGCTTTGCAATGATTTGCAAGCCCCGCGGGCCACTACCTCGACATCCGGGAGTAGCGCGCCCCGATTTGATCTGGTAAGTTCGCCCGCTTGCAGCCGCAGGGCCGGCAGGTGTCGGTGATGGAGCAATCCTGCGCAATGGATTACAAGAGTAGAGGCGGTCTATTTCATGTCCACCCAAGCAAAGCAGCAAACCACGACGATCAGCGGCTTCGAACCCTACAAAGAAGTCAAGGGCGAGGAGTACATGGGCAAGCCCATGCGCGCTCACTTCACCAAGATCCTGAACAAGTGGAAACAGGACTTGATGCAGGAAGTCGACCGTACGGTTGATCACATGAAAGACGAAGCGGCCAACTTCCCGGACCCGGCAGACCGTGCCAGCCAGGAAGAAGAGTTCAGCCTCGAACTGCGTGCCCGCGACCGCGAGCGCAAGCTGATCAAGAAGATCGACAAGACGCTTCAGCTGATCGAAGACGAAGAATATGGCTGGTGCGAGTCCTGCGGCGTCGAGATCGGCGTCAAACGACTGGAAGCCCGCCCTACCGCCGACATGTGCGTTGACTGCAAGACCCTGGCGGAAATCAAGGAAAAGCAAGTCGGCAAGTAATATCGACTTGAACGAAAAACGGAGCGTGCGAACGCTCCGTTTTTGTTTCTGATATTTGCCATGGAGAGAAACCTGTAGGAGCGAGCCTGCTCGCGAAAGCGGTGTGCCAGCCAACAATAATGTTGGCGCTGACGGCCCCTTCGCGAGCAGGCTCACTCCCAGGGACTCGCGCACGACCAGAGATGTAACATTCGTCCATGAACGCCACGACTTCCACTCCCTACATCGGGCGCTTCGCCCCCACGCCCAGTGGCCATTTGCATTTCGGTTCGCTGGTCGCTGCCCTGGCCTCGTACCTCGACGCTCGCTCGGTGGGGGGGCGCTGGCTGATGCGCATGGAAGACCTCGACCCGCCACGGGAAGAACCCGGCGCACAGGCAGCGATTCTCAAGGCACTGGAGAGCTACGGTTTCGAGTGGGACGGTGAAATGGTTCGTCAGAGCGACCGCCACGAGGCTTATGCCGAAGTGCTCAATCGCCTGTTCAGTCACGGCCTCGCTTACGCCTGCACCTGTTCGCGCAAACAACTGGAGCCGTATCACGGCATTTATCCGGGACTGTGCCGCAACGCCGGCTACGGCACCGAAGACGCGGCCATTCGCCTGCGCGTACCCGAGCTGGAATACCACTTCATCGACCGCGTCCAAGGCGAATACCGCCAGCATTTGGGCCGAGAGGTCGGCGATTTCGTCATTCGCCGCCGCGACGGGCTCTACGCCTATCAACTGGCCGTGGTGCTGGACGATGCCTGGCAAGGCATCACCGACATCGTGCGTGGTGCCGACCTGTTGGACTCGACACCGAGACAACTCTATCTGCAAGAGTTGCTCGGCCTGCGCCAACCGCGCTACCTGCACATCCCGCTGATCACCCAGCCCGATGGCAACAAGCTTGGCAAGTCCTACCGCTCGCCACCGTTGACCGAAGATCAGGCAACGCCTTTATTGCTACGGGCATTGCGCGCACTCGGGCAAAAACCCGGCACCGAACTGGCTTACGCCAGCCCACGGGAAGTGTTGAATTGGGGCATCGCGCACTGGGATGCGTCGCTTATCCCGCGCACACTGAACCTGCCCGAGGCGCAACTGCAGTGATCGCACTTGCAGTGGCGCGCCCATCCGTTACCATCGCCGCACGTTTTCGGGCACGCGCATAAAAAAGAGAGGCCGGGATGTACATCTATCGCTTGGTCCTGCTCCTGGTAGTGGGGATTTATCTGTTTTCCCCGGCCATCATGGATTGGTGGATCGACGCCACTGGCGCCTGGTATCGCCCTTATCTGCTCTGGCTGATTCTGATCGTCGTGACCTTCATCCTGCAGAGCCAAAAAGATGCCGATGAGCTTTAGCCTGACCCAGATGATCCTGATCAGCGCTGCCTACCTGGCGGTGCTGTTCGGCGTGGCCTGGGTTAGTGAACGGGGCATGATTCCCCGGGCGATCATTCGCCACCCGTTGACCTACACCCTGTCATTGGGCGTCTACGCCAGTGCCTGGGCGTTTTACGGCACGGTGGGCCTGGCCTATCAGTACGGCTACGGCTTCTTGTCCAGCTACCTCGGGGTCTCCGGCGCATTTTTGCTGGCGCCGGTGCTGCTGTACCCGATCCTGAAAATTACCCGGACCTATCAACTGTCGTCGCTGGCCGACCTGTTCGCGTTCCGGTTCCGCAGCACATGGGCCGGCGCACTGACCACGATTTTCATGCTGATCGGTGTATTGCCCCTGCTGGCCCTGCAGATTCAAGCGGTCGCCGACTCCATCGGCATCCTCACCCGCGAACCGGTGCAGCATCGGGTCGCCCTGAGCTTCTGTGCACTGATTACCCTGTTCACCATCTTCTTTGGCTCGCGCCACATCGCGACCCGCGAGAAACATGAAGGCCTGGTGTTCGCCATTGCCTTCGAGTCGGTGATCAAGCTGATCGCCATCGGCGGCGTCGGCCTGTATGCGTTGTACGGCGTGTTCGACGGCCCTCAGCAGCTGGAACTGTGGCTGCTGCAAAACCAGACCGCCCTCGCCGCTCTGCACACGCCACTGCAAGAAGGGCCGTGGCGCACGCTGCTGCTGGTGTTCTTCGCTTCGGCGATTGTGATGCCGCACATGTATCACATGACTTTCACCGAAAACCTCAACCCGCGCTCGCTGGTCAGTGCAAGCTGGGGCCTGCCCCTGTTCCTGCTGCTGATGAGCCTGGCAGTGCCGCTGATTCTCTGGGCCGGACTGAAACTCGGTGCCACCACCAATCCCGAATACTTCACGCTCGGCATCGGCATCGCCGCCAACAGCAAGGCCTTGGCACTTTTGGCGTACGTCGGCGGCCTGTCGGCAGCAAGCGGCCTGATCATCGTCACCACCCTGGCGCTGTCCGGGATGGCCCTGAACCACCTGGTGTTGCCGCTCTATCAGCCACCGGCCGAAGGCAACATCTACCGCTGGCTGAAGTGGACCCGCCGCGCCCTGATCGTCGCGATCATCATGGCCGGCTACGGTTTCTACCTGCTGCTGGGTGCAGAACAGGATCTGGCCAACCTCGGCATCGTCGCGTTTGTCGCCACGCTGCAGTTTCTGCCGGGTGTCCTGTCGGTGCTGTACTGGCCGACCGCCAACCGCCGCGGCTTCATTGCCGGTTTGCTCGCCGGGATTCTGGTGTGGCTGGTGACCATGCTGTTGCCGCTGGTAGGCAATCTTCAGGGTTTCTACATCCCGCTGCTGAACATGATCTACGTGCTGGACGACACCAGTTGGCACATGGCGGCGATTGCCTCGCTGGCCGCCAACGTACTGATGTTCACCCTGATCTCGCTGTTTACCAACGCCAGCCCGGAAGAAGCCAGCGCCGCCGAAGCCTGCGCCGTGGATAACGTGCGTCGCCCGCAGCGCCGAGAATTGCACGCCGCGTCCCCGCAGGAATTCGCCACGCAGCTGGCAAAACCCTTGGGCGCCAAAGCGGCGCAGAAAGAAGTCGAACAGGCGCTGCGTGATCTCTACCTGCCGTTCGACGAGCGCCGGCCTTACGCCTTGCGCCGCCTGCGTGACCGCATCGAAGCCAACCTGTCCGGCCTGATGGGCCCGAGCGTGGCGCAGGACATGGTCGAAACCTTCCTGCCCTATAAGGCCGGCGGCGAGAACTATGTCACTGAAGACATTCACTTCATCGAAAGTCGCCTTGAGGATTACCACTCGCGCCTGACCGGCCTGGCCGCCGAACTCGATGCCCTGCGCCGCTACCACCGCCAGACCTTGCAGGAGCTGCCGATGGGCGTCTGCTCACTGGCCAAGGATCAGGAAATCCTCATGTGGAACAAAGCCATGGAGGAGCTGACCGGAATTGCCGCGCAACGTGTGGTGGGTTCGCGCCTGAGCACCATTGCCGATCCATGGAAAGAACTGCTGCAAGGCTTCATCAATCTGCCGGACGAGCATTTGCACAAACAGCACCTGGCCCTCGACGGCCAGACACGCTGGTTGAACCTGCACAAAGCCGCAATCGATGAACCGCTCGCACCGGGTAACAGCGGCCTGGTGTTGCTGGTTGAAGACCTGACCGAAACCCAGATGCTCGAAGACAAACTGGTGCACTCCGAGCGTCTGGCCAGCATCGGACGACTCGCGGCGGGTGTGGCCCATGAAATCGGCAACCCGATCACCGGCATCGCCTGCCTGGCGCAGAACCTGCGCGAAGAACGCGAAGACGATGGCGAGTTGAAGGAAATCAGCGGGCAGATTCTCGAGCAGACCAAACGCGTGTCGCGCATCGTCCAGTCGCTGATGAGCTTCGCCCACGCCGGCAGCCACCAGCACAGCGATGAGCCCGTCTGTCTGGCCGAAGTGGCGCAGGATGCCATCGGTTTGCTGGCCCTGAACCGACGCAATTTCGAAGTGCAGTTCTATAATCTGTGCGACCCCGATCACTGGGTCGAAGGCGATCCGCAGCGACTCGCCCAAGTACTGATCAACCTGCTCTCAAACGCCCGCGACGCCTCGCCTCCAGGCAGCGCAGTGCGCGTGAAAAGCGAAGCCGGCGAACACACGGTCGACCTGATCGTGGAAGACGAAGGCAGCGGTATTCCGAAGAACATCATGGACCGATTGTTCGAACCTTTCTTCACCACCAAGGATCCTGGCGAAGGCACCGGTCTGGGCCTTGCACTGGTCTATTCCATCGTTGAAGAGCATTATGGACAAATCACCATCGACAGCCCGGCTGATGTACAAAGCCAACGCGGCACCCGTATCCGGGTGACCTTGCCGCGTCATGTCGAAGCGACGTCCGCTGTGAACTGAGACCGTCGAGAGTATCGAATCAATGCCGCACATTTTGATCGTCGAAGACGAAACAATTATCCGCTCCGCCTTGCGCCGCCTGCTGGAACGTAACCAGTACCAGGTCAGCGAAGCCGGTTCAGTGCAGGAAGCACAAGAACGCTTCACCATTCCCACGTTCGACCTGATCGTCAGTGACCTGCGTCTGCCAGGCGCTCCGGGCACCGAGTTGATCAAACTCGGCCAGGGCACGCCGGTGCTGATCATGACCAGCTACGCCAGCCTGCGTTCGGCGGTCGACTCGATGAAGATGGGCGCGGTGGACTACATCGCCAAGCCTTTCGATCACGATGAAATGCTCCAGGCTGTCGCCCGCATCCTGCGTGATCGGCAATCGTTGCCGGCCGGTGGCGAAATGCCTGCTGGCAAAGCCACCAACGGCGCGGCGAAAGCGGGCGTCGACAACAGCAACGGCGAAATCGGCATCATTGGTTCGTGCCCGCCGATGCAGGACCTTTACAGCAAAATCCGTAAAGTCGCGCCGACCGATTCCAACGTGTTGATCCAGGGCGAATCCGGCACCGGTAAAGAACTGGTGGCGCGTGCCCTGCACAACCTGTCCAAGCGCGCCAAGGCGCCGATGATTTCGGTGAACTGCGCGGCCATTCCGGAAAGCCTGATCGAGTC
Organism: Pseudomonas sp. SIMBA_041; assembly: GCF_046535095.1. Classification (NCBI taxonomy): domain Bacteria; kingdom Pseudomonadati; phylum Pseudomonadota; class Gammaproteobacteria; order Pseudomonadales; family Pseudomonadaceae; genus Pseudomonas; species Pseudomonas sp. SIMBA_041. Next base: position 334,022 of record NZ_JAWRXJ010000008.1, on the reverse strand, counting down.
CGAGCTGTTCGGTCACGAAAAAGGTGCGTTCACCGGCGCCAGCGCCGGGCGAGCCGGTCTGGTGGAAGCAGCGGACGGTGGCACGCTGTTCCTCGACGAGATCGGCGAACTGCCTCTGGAAGCCCAGGCCCGTTTGCTGCGCGTGTTGCAGGAAGGCGAAATTCGCCGTGTGGGTTCGGTTCAATCGCAAAAGGTCGATGTACGTTTGATCGCCGCGACGCACCGGGACCTCAAGAGCCTGGCGAAAATCGGCCAGTTCCGTGAAGACTTGTATTACCGCCTTCACGTCATCGCCCTGAAACTGCCTGCCTTGCGCGAGCGTGGTGCGGACGTCAACGAAATCGCCAATGCCTTCCTGGCGCGACAGAGCGCGCGGGTCAACCGCACCGATCTGAAATTCGCCCCGGATGCCGAACAGGCGATTCGTCATTACTCTTGGCCCGGTAACGTTCGCGAGCTGGAAAACGCTGTCGAGCGCGCGGTGATCCTGTGCGAGAGCCCGGAAATTTCTGCCGAGCTGTTGGGTATCGACATCGAATTGAGTGGCCTGGAAGAGGACGAGTTCATCGGCCTGGCACCGCAACAGGGCAACAATGGCAGTAACACCAGCCATGAGCCGACCGAAGACTTGTCGCTGGAAGACTATTTCCAGCATTTCGTCCTCGAGCATCAGGACCATATGACCGAAACCGAGCTGGCGCGCAAACTCGGGGTCAGCCGCAAATGCCTGTGGGAGCGTCGTCAGCGCCTGGGCATCCCGCGGCGCAAGACCGGGGTCGCCAGCGAAAGCTGAATGTCACCTGTCCGAGGTGTGGGTAACACGTGACTTCGTGAAAAAACTGTTACCCCAGATTTTTCACGTAACAGAAGCCGGGGCTTACGGTAACGAAGCCCCGGCTTTTTTTGGCCTCCAAAAACCCCACGGACCGACCTAACCCCTTGTTTTACTGGGGTTCGCAAAAGTTGGCACGCACCCTGCTATATGTTTGGTACAAGAACAATAACAAGCAATGCATAACATAATAAAAATAAGACGAATCGACTCACGCACAATAAAAACAAGACGGCGAGAGGCGCAGCTAACTGATTCTTTTGGAGAGGCGTTGTATTTGGGGCTTGCCCCACGACCAGGCCGAGAATAATAAAAAACTGTCCTAAGACAGTGCCTGAACTGGTTGGATCGCAAGATCACTGCAGCACAGCGACCAAAGCAATCCGTTTGCTCTTGGCTCCCGATTGGGAGGGTCATGAAGGAAAAGCTTCATGACGAGGGCACTTAACAAAAACAAAAAGCCCGAAACCAATAATAAAAATAGAGCATGCAACTACTTCTTGGGGAGCTTCGGCTCCCCTTGTAGTTTCTACGATTCGAAAAACCTGCCCCAATCTGCTTTGTTTTTCGCTGGAAGCCTGCGGCTTACAGCTCATATCTGCTGTGTCCTACACCATCCCTCGACTAAATGCTAGAATCCCCGCCCATCATGCGGTCATTCTTCTGTTATGGCCGAACATTCCTTCAAACAGTGCATCCCATGCTGAAGAAGCTGTTCCAGTCATTCCGTTCTCCCAAGCGTCATACGCAACACATTCGCAGTACGCCTGAAGTGCTCAACAGCGGCCAACACTCGCTGCAAAAGGCCCAATTCAGCCGTTACGCGGTGAATATCGTCGAACGCCTGCAGAACGCCGGTTACCAGGCTTACCTGGTCGGCGGCTGCGTGCGTGACATGCTGCTCGGCATCACGCCGAAAGATTTCGACGTCGCCACCAGTGCCACACCTGAACAGGTGCGCGCCGAATTCCGCAATGCGCGGATCATCGGTCGCCGATTCAAACTGGTGCACATTCACTTCGGTCGCGAAATCATCGAAGTGGCGACCTTCCGCGCCAATCACCCGCAAAACGACGAGGAAGAAGACAGCAACCAGTCTTCCCGTAATGAAAGCGGGCGCATCCTGCGCGATAACGTCTACGGCACCCTGGAAGAAGACGCGCAACGCCGCGACTTCACCATCAACGCGCTGTATTACGATCCGGTCAGCGAGCGCATTCTCGATTACGCCAACGGCGTACACGACATCCGCAATCATCTGATCCGCCTGATTGGCGACCCGAAACAGCGCTACCAGGAAGACCCGGTACGGATGCTGCGGGCCGTGCGTTTTGCCGCCAAGCTGAATTTCGGTATCGAAAAACACAGCGCCTTGCCGATTCGCGAGCTGGCTCCGATGCTGCGCGAGATCCCGTCGGCCCGCCTGTTCGAAGAAGTGCTCAAGCTGTTCCTCTCCGGCCACGCCGCGGACACCTTCGAGATGCTGGTCGACCTGCAGCTGTTCGATCCGCTGTTCCCCGCCAGTGCCGAGGCGCTGGAATACAACCCGACGTACACCCACACCCTGATCAGCGATGCGCTGGTCAACACGGACCTGCGCATCAAGCAGAACAAACCGGTGACCCCGGCGTTCCTGTTTGCCGCCCTGTTGTGGCCTGCCCTGCCGGCTCGCGTCTTGCGCCTGCAAGAACGTGGCATGCCGCCGATTCCGGCCATGCAGGAAGCCGCTCACGAGCTGATTGCCGAACAGTGCCAACGCATCGCCATCCCGAAACGCTTCACCATGCCGATCCGCGAAATCTGGGACATGCAGGAGCGCCTGCCACGTCGTAGCGGCAAGCGCGCCGATCTGTTGCTGGAGAATCCGCGGTTCCGTGCCGGTTACGACTTCCTGCTGCTGCGCGAAAGCGCCGGTGAGCAGACCGATGGCCTGGGCGAATGGTGGACAGATTATCAGGACGCCAACGACAGCGAACGTCGCGACATGATCCGCGACCTCAGCGGCAAGGAAGACGGCACCGGTGCACCGCGCAAACGTCGCCGCAGCGGTGGCGCCAAGCGTAAACGCGCCGCCGGCGCACCGAGCGTCTCGGGCGAGTAATCCATGGAACGCATCTACATCGGCATGGGCAGCAATCTGGCTGACCCCGCCGAACAATTGCGCAGCGCCGTCGAAGCGCTGGCGCGGTTACCGCAAACCGAGCTGGTCGGGGTGTCCGCTTTCTATCAAAGCGACTCGCTGCTACCCGGCCAACCGCGCTACACCAACGCGGTCGCCGCCCTCGACAGCACACTCGCGCCGCTGGACCTGCTCGATGCGCTGCAAGCCATCGAGAATGGCCAGGGTCGCGAGCGCCTGGAACGTTGGGGGCCTCGTACGCTGGATCTGGACATCGTGCTGTTTGGCGATCGACTGATCGATGAGCCTCGGCTCAAAGTCCCTCACTATCATATGCAGGAACGGGCCTTCGTCCTGTATCCACTGGCCGAACTGGCGCCTGCGGATTTGCGCTTGGCCGATGGCCGCCACCTCAGCGAATTACTTGCAGCCTGCCCGCTCGTCGGCCTGGAACGCCTCCCCAAAAATTGACCCTATCCCCCTGTAGGCGTGAGCCTGCTCGCGATGGCGTCCTGACATTCACCCAAGATGTTGACTGTCAGGACGCCATCGCGAGCAGGCTCACGCCTACATTGGTTTTTGTGTTGAAGCCAAAATCCGTTGCTGAATCGCATCAGTTACCCCGGTAACACCCCTGTCGTAACAATGCGGTAACACATGCAATTGACTTCCCGAGTTCTCCTCACGACTATAGGCGTCCCGCTGCCGCCAACACGGCGTTGAAGGGCGCAATCCAGGCCGTAAAAGCACGACAACAGACCGTGCGCCTGTATTTAACGAAGAATCACGCGCGTTACTCGCAGTAGTTTCCACAGCGCCTGAATGAGGATCTTTTCATGCCAGCCATCACCCTGACCACTCTGCAAGGTCTGAAGCAAAAAGGTGAAAAAATCACCATGCTGACCTGCTATGACGCGACCTTCGCCCACGCCTGTAATGAGGCTGGCGTCGAAGTGCTGCTGGTGGGCGACTCCCTCGGCATGGTTTTGCAGGGCCACGACAGCACCCTGCCCGTGACGACTGCAGAGATGGCTTATCACGTCGCAGCCGTCAAACGCGGCAACACCGATGCGCTCATCCTCGCCGACCTGCCCTTCATGGCCTACGCCACCACCGAACAAGCCATGACCAACAGCGCGCTGTTGATGCAGGCCGGTGCGCACATGGTCAAGGTAGAAGGCGCATTGTGGCTGGCGGACTCGATTCGCCTGCTGGCCGAGCGCGGCATCCCGGTGTGCGCGCACCTGGGGCTGACGCCGCAATCGGTGAACATCCTGGGCGGATACAAAGTCCAGGGCCGTAACGAAAACCAGGCGCGACAGATGCGTGCCGATGCGATTTCGCTGGAGCAGGCCGGCGCCGCCATGCTGCTGTTGGAGTGCGTACCCAGCGAACTGGCTGAAGAAATCACCCAGGCCGTGAAGATTCCGGTCATTGGTATCGGCGCTGGCAATAGCACCGACGGCCAGGTGCTGGTCCTGCACGACATGCTGGGCTTGTCGATTACCGGTCGCGTGCCAAAATTCGTGAAGAACTTCATGACCGGCCAGCCCACCCTTCAAGCAGCCCTGAGTGCTTACGTAACTGAAGTCAAAGCGGCGACTTTTCCAGGCATCGAACACGGATTTTCTGCATGAACACCGTAAAAACCGTACGCGAACTGCGGGCCGCCGTGGCCCGTGCCCGCAGCGAAGGCAAGCGCATCGGCTTCGTGCCGACCATGGGCAACCTGCACAGCGGTCATGTTGCACTGATTACCAAAGCCTCCCAGCGGGTGGATTTTGTGGTCGCGAGCATTTTCGTCAACCCGCTGCAATTCGGCGCCGGCGAAGACCTCGACAAGTACCCGCGCACCCTCGCCGCCGACCAGGAGAAACTGCTCCAGGCCGGTTGTCACCTGCTGTTTGCGCCGACCGTTGAAGAAATGTACCCGGACGGCATGGCCGGCCAGACGCGTGTCAGCGTTCCGCTGCTGTCAGAAGGCCTGTGCGGCGCCAGCCGTCCGGGGCATTTCGAAGGTGTGGCGACGGTGGTCAGCAAGCTGTTCAACATGGTCCAGCCGGACCTGGCGATTTTCGGCCAAAAAGATTATCAGCAACTGGCTGTGATCAAGTCCCTGGTGCATGACTTGAACATGCCGATCCAGATCATTGGCGAACCGACCGTCCGCGCGGCCGATGGCCTGGCGCTGTCGTCGCGCAATGGCTTTCTCAGCGAAGAACAGCGTGCCGTGGCACCGGTGGTCTACCGCACCCTGAGTTCAATTGCCGACGCGATCAAACAGGGTGACCGGGATTTCCCGGCGCTGATCGACGCGCAAATCAAGCAGCTCGAAGCCGCGGGATTGCGCACCGACTACCTGGAGATTCGCCATGCGCTGACCTTGCGCCCGGCGACGCCGGAAGATCGTGACCTGGTGATTCTGGTGGCGGCGTTCCTGGGCACCACGCGGTTGATCGACAACCTGCACCTGAACCTCGACGCGCTCGCCTAAACACCAGCAAACCCTGTGGGAGCGAGCTTGCTCGCGATAGCGGTGGATCAGCCAACATCAATGTTGAATGTTGATCCGCTATCGCGAGCAAGCTCGCTCCCACAGGGGTTAAGCAGTGGTTAAACACACTGTATTGCTGCCTCCAAAGCCTTCGGGCAAACTGCCCGCCGTTCGATTCCGACCTGGGGAAACACTCATGCACGCCATCATGCTCAAGGCCAAGCTGCATCGCGCCGAAGTTACCCACGCTGTACTTGATTACGAAGGTTCCTGCGCCATCGACGGCGAATGGCTGGACTTGTCCGGCATCCGCGAATACGAGCAAATCCAGATCTATAACGTCGACAACGGCGAACGCTTCACCACCTACGCCATCCGTGGCGAAGAAGGCTCGCGCATGATCTCGGTCAACGGCGCCGCAGCTCACAAGGCCAAGGTCGGTGACCGCGTAATCATCTGCGCTTACGCTCATTACAGCGAAGCCGAGCTGCTCAACTTCAAGCCGCGCATGCTCTACATGGCACCAGGCAATGAACTGAGCCACACCAGCAATGCCATTCCGGTCCAGGTCGCCTGATCGAGCCGTAGCCCTGTCTTTTTTCCGTTTGTCGGCCGCTTCAAACTTTGATGTTAAAAAAGTACCGGAAACAGGTCAGACAAAGTCAAGACAGATCAAGGCGCGGGGTTTACTGTATTCGCCCTGCGCCATGAAATCGTGTCGACGCAGTTGACCGGACGCCGACCCGCAGCGCTCCGGGATTTTTAGTGTTCAAAAAGCCGTTCAAGTAAAAAGGAAACCCGCAGCGATGGCGTACTACCGCACTCCTCACGACGTGACCGCTCTGCCCGCCTGGCAGGCGTTGAATGATCACCGCCAAGCCATGCAGGATTTCAGCATGCGCGAAGCCTTTAATGCCGACCCGCAGCGCTTTACCCAATTCACCCTGAGCAGCTGCGGGCTGTTTCTCGATTACTCGAAAAACCTGATCAACGCCGAGACCCGCAACCTGCTGGTGGGCCTGGCCAATGAAGTCGACCTCAAGGGCGCGATCAAGTCGCTGTTCGAAGGCGAAATCGTCAACGCCTCCGAAGGTCGTCCGGCCCTGCACACCGCACTGCGCCGCCCGGTGGGCGACAAGCTGTCGGTCAACGGTGTCAACGTGATGCCGGAAGTGCACAAAGTGCTGAACCAGATCACCGACCTCGTGGGCCGCATCCACGACGGTTTGTGGCGCGGTTACACCGAGAAGCCGATCACCGACGTGGTGAACATCGGCATCGGTGGTTCGTTCCTCGGCCCTGAGCTGGTGTCCGAGGCGCTGCTGTCCTACGCCCAGAAAGGCGTGCGGTGCCACTACCTGGCGAACATCGACGGCAGTGAGTTCCACGAACTGACCCAGAAGCTGCGCGCCGAAACCACGCTGTTCATCGTGTCATCGAAGTCTTTCAACACCCTCGAAACCCTGAAGAATGCCCAGGCCGCACGCGCCTGGTATCTGGCTCAGGGCGGTTCGGAAGCCGAGCTGTATCGTCACTTCATCGCCGTATCGAGCAACAATGCGGCCGCCGTGGCGTTTGGCATTCGCGAAGAAAACATTTTCCCGATGTGGGACTGGGTCGGCGGCCGTTACTCGCTGTGGTCGGCCATCGGTTTGCCGATTGCCCTGGCCATCGGCATGTCGAACTTCAAGGAACTGCTGTCCGGTGCCTACACCATGGACCAGCATTTCCAGACCGCGCCATTCGAACAGAACATGCCAGTGCTGCTGGCCCTGCTCGGCGTGTGGTACGGCAACTTCTGGGGCGCGCAAAGCCACGCGATCCTGCCGTACGACCACTATCTGCGTAACATCACCAAGCACTTGCAACAGCTGGACATGGAATCCAACGGCAAGAGCGTGCGTCAGGACGGCACCCCGGTGTCCACCGACACCGGTCCGGTGATCTGGGGCGGCGTCGGTTGCAACGGTCAACACGCCTATCATCAGTTGCTGCACCAAGGCACCCAACTGATTCCGGCCGACTTCATTGTGCCGATCGTCAGCTTCAACCCGGTGTCCGACCACCACCAGTGGCTGTACGCCAACTGCCTGTCACAGAGTCAGGCGCTGATGCTCGGCAAGACCCTTGCCGAAGCGGAAGCCGAACTGCGTGACAAAGGCATGAGCGAAGAAGACGTGAAGAAACTGGCGTCGCACAAAGTGATCCCGGGCAACCGTCCGAGCAACACCCTGGTGGTTGAACGAATCAGTCCGCGTCGCCTCGGCGCACTGGTGGCGATGTACGAACACAAAGTCTTCGTGCAAAGCGTGATCTGGGGCATCAACGCCTTCGATCAGTGGGGTGTGGAGCTGGGTAAAGAACTGGGTAAAGGCGTCTACAACCGCCTGGTCGGCAGCGAAGAAACGCCTGCTGACGATGCCTCGACCCAAGGCCTGATCAACTATTTCCGCGGCCGTCACCGCGGTTGATCTGACGCCTTGCCCACAGGGTTGAAACATAAACCCTGTGGGCAACACCATCCCCCTGCAGGAGTGAGCCTGCTTGCGATAACGGTTTGTCATTCAACATTAATGTTGGCTGATCCACCGCCATCGGGAGCAGGCTCACTCCTGCAGTTGTTTTGTGTATGACTTGAACCCGTTGACCGCTCGGCGCATCTTTATTACTTGTCGCAAAACAAGCATAAGGAACCGTCATGTTCGATATCAGCACGTTCCCCAAAGCCGATGCCGTCCGCCGGGCTGCGCATTTGAGTCAAGACGACTATCACCGCCTGTACCGCGAATCCATCGAACACCCCACCACTTTCTGGGCCGAACAAGCCTCGCGCTTTCTCGACTGGAGCACGCCGTGGGACACCGTCCAGCGCTATAACCTGAAAACCGGTGAAGCCAGCTGGTTTGCTGGCGGCAAGCTGAACGTCAGCTACAACTGCATCGACCGTCATCTGGCACAGCGCGGCGAGCAAATCGCCATTATCTGGGAAGGCGACGATCCCGCCGAATCCGCACAGATCACCTACAAAAAACTCCACCACAACGTCTGCCGCCTGGCCAACGTGCTCAAAAGCCGAGGCGTAAAGAAAGGCGACCGCGTCTGCATCTACATGCCGATGATTCCTGAAGCCGCTTACGCCATGCTCGCCTGCACACGAATCGGCGCGGTGCATTCGGTGGTCTTCGGTGGTTTTTCCCCGGACTCAGTGCGCGACCGGATTCTCGATGCCGATTGCCGCACCGTGATCACCGCCGATGAAGGCTGCGCGGCGGCAAATTCGTACCGCTGAAAGAGAAAGTCGACAAGGCGCTGGAGAGTTGCCCGAACGTCAGCACCGTCATCGTGGTCGAGCGCACACAAGGCAAAGTGAATTGGGTTGAAGGGCGCGACCTCTGGTATCACCAGGCCCTGCGCGATGTCAGCGACGATTGCCCGCCAGAGCCGATGGACGCCGAAGACCCGCTGTTCATCCTCTACACCTCCGGGAGCACCGGCAAGCCCAAAGGCGTGTTGCACACCACCGGCGGTTATCTGCTGCAAGCGGCGATGACCTTCAAATACGTGCTCGACTACCGTGATAACGAAGTGTTCTGGTGCACCGCCGATGTCGGCTGGGTCACCGGCCATAGCTACATCGTTTATGGCCCGCTGGCCAACGGCGCGACCACGCTGATCTTTGAAGGTGTGCCAAGCTACCCGACCAGCTCGCGGTTCTGGCAAGTCATCGACAAGCACCACGTGAACATTTTCTACACCGCGCCCACTGCGTTGCGTTCGCTGATGCGCGAAGGGCCGGAACCGTTGAAGGAAACGTCCCGCGCCAGCCTCAGATTACTCGGCAGCGTCGGTGAGCCGATCAACCCGGAGGCGTGGGATTGGTACTTCAATGCGGTCGGTGAACAACGTTGCCCGATAGTCGATACCTGGTGGCAGACTGAAACCGGCGGCATCATGCTCAGCCCGCTGGTCAGTGCGCAACGGATCAAACCGGGTTGCGCCACGCAGCCCATGTTCGGCGTGCAACCAGTGTTGCTCGATGAAACGGGCAAGGAAATCAAAGGCGCTGGCAGCGGCGTGCTGGCGATCAAATCCAGCTGGCCGGCGCAGATCCGCAGTGTCTACGGCGACCCGCAACGAATGGTCGACACCTACTTCAAACCCTACCCCGGTTATTACTTTACCGGCGACGGCGCGCGACGCGATGAGGACGGCGATTACTGGATCACCGGGCGTATCGACGACGTGATCAACGTCTCCGGCCACCGTATCGGCACCGCCGAAGTGGAAAGTGCCCTGGTGCTGCATGACAGCATCGCCGAAGCCGCCGTGGTCGGTTACCCCCACGACCTCAAGGGCCAGGGCATCTACGCCTTCGTCACCCCGATGAACGGCACCGAACCCAGCGACGAACTGAAGAAAGAACTGCTGGCCCACGTCAGCAAGGAAATCGGCAGCTTCGCCAAACCGGACTTGATCCAATGGGCCCCGGCCTTGCCGAAAACCCGCTCGGGCAAGATCATGCGGCGTATCCTGCGCAAGATCGCCTGCAACGAACTGGACACCCTGGGCGATACGTCGACCCTGGCTGATCCGAGTGTTGTTCAGGACCTGGTCGATAAACGCCTGAACCAATAAGCCCGACGCGGCCAGCCATGGCCGCGTTTCATTTTCGCCACTGAGTCGCCATGGAATTTATCCGCACCCGCATCGAAACCCAGGTCATGAGCCTGTCCGGTCTGTCCCTCGGCAAGCTCGACCTGGAAAACCCCAAGGGCGATCCGGGCCTGTTCGGCCCCGATTCGGTGAGCTGGCAAGTGCATGGCGACTTCAGCAGCATGCTCATTGGCGGCATCAGTGCGCTGATGCTGCAAGCCTTGCACCCCCTGGCCCTGGCCGGGGTCTGGGACCATTCGAATTTCCGCGAGGACATGCTCGGCCGACTGCGCCGCACCGGGCAGTTCATCTCCGGCACCACGTTTGGCTCACGAAAAGATGCCGACTGGCTGATCGAGAAAGTCCGCACCATTCACCTACAAGTGACCGGCACAGCACCGGATGGTCGGCCTTATGCGGCCAGCGATCCGGACCTGCTGACCTGGGTGCACGTGGCCGAGGTCAGCAACTTCCTCGCCGCGCATTTGCGTTATCGCAATCCGCACCTGTCATTGACCGACCAGGACCGTTACTACGAAGAAATCGCGTTGATCGCCGAACGACTGGGCGCCCGTGATGTGCCCCGCTCGCGACAACAAATTGCTGATTATCTTGAGCGCATTCGCCCACAGTTGCTGTGCGATGAACGCAGCCGTGAAGTGTTGCGACTGTTGTTGAACGCGCCATCACCCAGCCGTCTGGCCAGGCCTTTCGGCGGGTTGATGATGCAGGCCGGGATCGATCTGCTGCCGGACTGGGCCAGTGACATGCTGGGCATCAGCCAGAATCCGTTGCAACGCAAACTGATCCGCGCCAGCGTCAATCGCAGTGCGCCGATGTTGCGCTGGGCGGTGCGTAATGGCTCGGTGCAGCGGGCGAAGCGGCGGATGGGGTTGCTCACCTGAAAAGCTAAAAGCTTCGCGAGCAAGCCCGACCCCACATTTGATCGGTGTCGAACACAAAATTCCTGTGGGAGCGAGCCTGCTTGCGAAGGCAGCACCTCGGTATGGCGCCAAGCTGCTAAACTCCCGCGCCAAATTCCCTCCTGCAAGGCGCCCAGCATGTCTTCCTTGAATCAGGCGCTGCGCGCCGCCCTAGAACATCGCCAGGACCTGCTTGCCGAACTGCATCAGCAAGGCACCGATTGCTATCGCCTGTTCCACGGCAGCCAGGAAGGCGCCGGCGGCCTGACCATCGACCGCTATGGTCCGCAACTGCTGGTGCAAAGCTTTCACCAGGCGCTGGAACGCGATGCGCTGCTGCAATTGCACGAGGCAATCAATCAGCATTTGGGCCTCGACACCCTGTTGGTCTACAACGACCGCTCCCGTGGCAATTCACGCATCGACCGCGAAGACACGGTCTACCGGGCCGATGAAGCCGCGCTGGCGGACCTGGTCGGCCACGAATGGGGCCTGAACTACCGTGTTCGCGGGCGTCACGCCGGCCAGGATCCCCTGCTGTTCCTCGACCTGCGCAACACCCGCGGATGGGTCAAGGCGCACAGCCAAAACAAAAGCGTGCTCAACTTGTTTGCCTACACCTGTGGCGTCGGCCTGAGTGCTGCGGCCGGTGGCGCCCGTGAGGTGTGCAACCTGGATTTCGCCGAGGGTAACCTGGCGGTCGGCCGCGAGAACGGGCTGCTCAATCCACAATTGCCCGCCATGCAATTCATCCAGTCCGATTACTTTCCGGCAATCCGCCAGTTGGCGGGCCTGCCGATCAGTCAACGACGCGGGCAGAAACTGCCGAGTTACCAGCGACTGGAACAGCGTCAGTACGATCTGGTGCTGCTCGATCCACCCGCCTGGGCCAAGAGCGCTTTCGGCACCGTCGACCTGCTGCGCGACTACCAGAGCCTGCTCAAACCCGCGCTGCTGACCACCGCCGACAACGGCGTGCTGATCTGCTGCAACAACCTGGCGAAGGTCAGCATGAACGACTGGCGCGAACAGGTGTTGCGCTGTGCAGAGAAGGCCGGACGGCCAGTACGCGAGTGGACCGTGATGACGCCGGGCGGGGATTTTCCGTCGATGGATCAACAACCTCCGCTGAAAACGCTGATCCTGCAGCTCTGAGATTCCCCCTGACTTTCAGACAAATCCTGTAAAGCGTGATGACTTCGGAACCGTAATCGCGTGCCATACTCCAAGGCACTCCGATTCAGACAGATGAAGCCGCACATGCCCAAAGGATTGATTCGCGCTATCGGCGCCTTGTTGACTGCTCTGGCTCTCTACAGCTTGCTGGGGTTTCTGATTTTGCCGGGCATCGCGTTGCGGGTTGCCAACCAGCAATTGGCCAACTACGCCACGGTGCCCGCCCACCTTCAACGGATCGAACTCAACCCGTTCAGCCTTGAAGTCACCCTTTGGGGGCTGATCATCGGCGAACCGGGCAAGGAGCAGATCGGCTTCGAACGCCTCTACGCCAATGTGCAAGTCGACAGTCTCTGGACCAAGGCCGTGCATCTGTCCGACATCGAACTGGACAAACCCAAGACCGAAATCCTCTTCGGCAAGGACGGCCAGCTCAACCTGCTCGGGTTGTTCAAACTGCCCGCGAGCGAACCGACACCTGCCGACCCGAACGCCAAACCATTTCCGCTGCGCGTGGACCGGATCAATCTCGCTGGCGGCGCGTTGCACTTCGAGGACTCGCGTCCCAGCGAACCCATCGAATTTCTCTACGACAAACTCGACTTCGAGCTGAAAAACCTCAGCACTCTGCCCGACGACAGCGCCGACATGACCTTGGTAGCCATCGGCCCCAACGGCGGCCAGGTCGACTGGACCGGCAACTTCAGCCTGATCCCGCTCGCCTCCGAAGGTAAGCTGAAAATCACCGACGGCAAGATGAAAGCCTTCTGGCCCTACGTGCGCGACGCCGTGCCCCTGGACCTCGAAAGCGGCATCATGAACCTCAGTACCGACTACAAACTCAACCTGTCCAAAGAAACCGAACTGTTGCTGAACAACGTTGCGGTCAGCATCGCGCCGTTCGCGATCAAGGCCCCGGACGGCCGACCTTTGGCGAAACTGGAACGACTGGACATCAGCGAAACCACGGTCGACCTGGCCAAGCAGCAAGTGGTGGTCGGCAAGATTCGCAGCCAGAAACTGGAAACCTGGGCCGCCCTCGAAGCCGACGGGCAACTCGACTGGCAAAAGCTGTTCGCCAGCCAGCCGTCCAAATCCGCCGCCAAAGCCAAAGCCGAACCGGCCAGTACGCCAGCGGCAGCCGACTCGCCCAAACCGGAACCGGCGCCACCGAGCAAACCGTGGCAGGTGCTGCTCAAAGACGTGCAGCTGCGCGATTACCAGGTGCATCTGGCCGACCGCAAGGCGCAGCCCCCCGTAGCGCTGGAAGTCGGCCCGTTGAATCTGGACTTGCAGAACTTCGACAGCCTTAATGGCTCACCTTTCAATCTCAAGCTCGACACCGGCGTGGGTAAACAGGGCAAGCTCCTGGCAGACGGCGTGGTCAATCTCGCCCCGATCAGCGCCAAACTGAAGGTACAGACCAAAGACATTGACCTGCGTATCGCACAGTCCTACATCACCCCGTTCATTCGCCTGGAACTGCGCAGCGGCATGCTGGGCAGTGATCTGGCGGTCGATCTGAAAAGCACCGAGCCGTTGGCGTTCAGCGTCACCGGTCGTGCACAGGTCGATCAGTTGCACACCCTCGACACCCTTAAAACCCGCGACTTCCTCAAGTGGCAACAACTGGTGCTCGAAGGCCTGAATTATCAGCACGGCGACAGCCTGTCGATCGACAAGGTCAACCTGTTCCAGCCGTATGCGCGCTTCATGATCAACGATGATCGCACCACCAACATCGATGACCTGCTGATCCCGCAACCGCCCGATAGCGGCGCCAAAACCGCAGCGGCCAAACCGGCCAGCAAAGACAAACCCCTGGGCATTCACATCGGCGGCATTGCCATCAATGACGGTTCGGCGAACTTCGCCGACTTCAGCCTGACACCGAACTTCGCCACCGCCATCCAACAGCTCAACGGACAGATCGGCACCATCGACAGCCGTCAGGCGAAACCGGCCAGCGTGGACGTCAAGGGCAAGGTTGACCGTTATGCGCCGGTGACCATCAAGGGCGCAGTCAATCCGTTCGACCCAATGGCCAGTCTCGACATCGCGACCAGTTTCAAACGGGTGGAACTGACCACGCTGACGCCCTACTCCGGCAAATTCGCCGGGTATCGCATCCGCAAGGGCCGGCTCAATCTTGATGTGCATTACTTGATAACCAAAGGCCAGCTCAAAGCCGAAAACAAAGTGGTGATCGAGCAATTGCAACTCGGTGAAAAGGTCGACAGCCCGGATGCCGTAAGCCTGCCGCTGAAACTGGCGATTGCCTTGCTCAAGGATGTCGATGGCAAGATTTCCATCGAGTTGCCGGTCACTGGCGACCTCAATAATCCGCAGTTCAGCATCATGCCGATTGTCTGGCAGACTCTGCGCAACCTGATCGTCAAAGCGGCCGCTGCGCCGTTCAAACTGATTGGCGGACTGGTCAGTGGCGGCGGTTCCGAGGACTTGGGCACCGTGTCGTTCGCGCCGGGTTCAAGCGATTTGAGCAAGGACGCTGAAGGCGCCCTGGTCAAACTGTCCCAAGCCTTGAAGGAACGTCCAGCCCTGCGCCTGGAAATCGAAGGCACGGCCGCCGCCAGCAGCGACGGCCCGCTGATTGCCGAGCAACGCCTGGAACGTGAATACCAGTACAACTACTACAAAATGCTCCAGCGTCGTGGCGACAAGGTGCCGGCCCAGGCTTCGTTGCTCGAGGTCCCGGAGAACGAGAAAGGCCCGCTGCTGGAAGGCATCTACCGCACACGCCTGAAGACCCAGCCGCCAGCCGAATGGAAGGACCTGGGCAAGGAAGAACGCACCGCGAAAATGCGCGCCGACGTGATCAAGTTCTGGAGCACCAGCGATGTGCTGTTGCGTCAGTTGGGGCAGGAGCGCGCCAGCAGCATCAAGGACTATCTGGTGGATAAGGGTCAGTTGGCCGATGACCGTGTGTACTTCATCGACGCCAACCTTGGCGAAGCCGAAAGTGATGGCCGGGTGGTAACGCCGCTGCATCTGGACGCGGAGTGATCGTGAGGCGATTGCTGGCGGGCCTGGCCCTGGTGATGGTTGCCAGCCAGGCCTCGGCGGCCGATACGCTGCGCTGCGGCAGTCAATTGATCAGCGTTGGGGACAGGTCCAGCGAAGTGCTGCAGAAGTGCGGGGAACCGGTCAGCCGCGATGTGCTGGGCTACAAACGCAGTGCCAACCGACGCGAAGAGTTTCAGGTGGAAGAATGGACGTACGGGCCCAATGGCGGGATGTACCAGTTCCTGCGGTTTGAAGGGAATCGCCTGAGGCAGATCACCAGCAAGCGCGGCAACTGAACTTCACCACTCCTACATTTTGATTTTGGGTGCCGCAAATAGAACAGGCCCCCGACACGAATGTCGGAGGCCTGTAATGGCCACATCCTTATGGCCGTTCGCATGAACTCCTAAGAAGCGGCAGGCGTATTACTCAGCCCGTCTGCCACACCTTCTCCCGGTCCAGGCGAGAAGTCTTGCCTTACTCGGCTTTCAGGCCGTCAGCGGAGACCGCTTTGACGCCTTTGATTTTCTTGGTGATCGCCACGGCGGTGGCTTTCTGGGAATCAGTCACTGCAACAGTGGACGACAGCGACACAACACCTTTGTTGGTTTCAACTTTGATGTCGGTACCAGGAATGCCTTTTTCGGTCAGCAGGTCGCTTTTGACTTTGGTAGTGATCCAGGTATCGGAAGTAGCTTCCTCGGCCTTGGTCATTTCACCAGCAGCCAAGGTCATTGGCGCTTGAGTGGTGGTGGTCTGTGCGAATGCCACGTTGGCCATGGTCAGGGTCAGCGCGGTAGCAGTAGCGGCAGCGATAGCGAACTTCTTCATACGAGTAACTCCTGTTTTTCTAGAAAGTCTGCTGGTTGTCTTCTCAGCAGGGTTACTGAGTATGTTGCGAACGCTGTGCCAACTTTGAGACAACCAATAAATCCTTATAAATCAATAGCTTGCAAATTAGACCCATTTTCGAAATCATGCAAAATGCATGACCTGGGAAATCTCTGCATGCAACATGCGGCTTTTCACAAAGTTCCTAACACGCTGAATTTTTTGGCTTTTTTTCTGTGTCTGAAAGACATTCGCAAGCAAAAAAAAGCCCCGTGTCCTTTGGACGCGGGGCTGTTCTGGAGGTCAGCCTTCAGGTAGCGGAACCCGTGCAACCTTTAGGCACGTAGTCCTGTTGAGCGGTGCTGGTACACGACCAGCCATTGGTTGCATCGCGGGTCAAGGTAATGGTCTTGCTCAGCACTGGCGCCGGTGCATTCAGAATCGTGCACACAATCGTGCCCGCGCCTGTGGACGCCGTGCCAGTCACCGCGACCGTACAATTGCTGGTCGTGGCACTACCTGCCGGCGCCACGTTGGCAACCGTTGGCGCAGTGCCCTGGTTGATCACATCTTCATACGGCACCTTCATCGCGGAAATCTCGGCCAGACCCGCCGTCACTTTCGCCCGGGCCTGATATTTGGAATACATCGGCAACGCAAACGTCGCCAGAATCCCGATGATCGCCACCACGATCAGCAGTTCGATCAGGGTAAAACCTTTCTGAGTCTTCATAGACAAGCTCCATGCATGAGTCGGAATCTCATGATCTGAAAGAGCTCCAGCACAGCCCGTGCCAAGCGCTACAGCCCCTGCTGGCGGGGAGCAGTGTCGATCAAAGGACCTTTGCGACACCCAGCAACCGCACTATCTGACACTTTTTGTCACCTCAACACGGCTGGTTGGGCTCGGGTCCTTGACTAGGCTATAAGTCATGAACTGTCTGTGTCCGGTATCCCAATGAATGACATCGCCCTTAGCGGTCTGGCCAAGCAATTGGTCCTGGCCGAGCTGCTCACTGACAAAAGCGCGCAACAGGCGTATCAGCAAGCCCAACGCAATAAAATCTCCCTGGTCAGTTACCTGGTGCAAAACAAACTGGTGAAGAGCCGCCAGATCGCCGAGATCGCCTCGGAGCATTTCGGCATGGCGCTGCTCGACCTCAATGGCCTGGACAGGGAAACCCAGCCCAAGGGACTGGTCAGCGAAAAACTGATCCGCCAGCACCACGCCCTACCCCTCTGGCGGCGCGGCAACAAGTTGTTCGTGGGGGTTTCCGACCCGACCAATCATCAGGCGATCAATGACATCCAGTTCAGCACCGGGCTAAACACCGAAGCCATCCTGGTGGAGGACGACAAACTCAGTGAGGCCATCGAAAAATTCTTCGACAGCCACGCCAGTGGCCTGGAAGACATGGCAGACGTTGACCTCGATGGGTTGGACATCGAGTCGGCCGACGACAACAAAAATGACGCCATCGCCGGGCAGGATGCCGATGACGCCCCCGTGGTGCGGTTCGTCCACAAAATGCTGCTCGACGCGATCAAGAGCGGCTCTTCCGACCTGCACTTCGAGCCCTACGAAAAAACCTACCGGGTGCGGATGCGCACCGACGGCATGTTGCGCGAAGTGGCCAAGCCGCCCATCCAGTTGGCCAGCCGCATTGCGGCGCGGCTGAAAGTCATGGCCAGCCTGGACATCTCTGAGCGGCGCAAACCTCAGGACGGGCGGATCAAGATGCGCCTGTCCAAAAGCAAGTCCATCGACTTTCGGGTCAATACCCTGCCGACCTTGTGGGGCGAGAAAGTGGTGATCCGGATCCTCGACCCGGCCAGCGCGCAAATGGGCATTGATGCCCTCGGCTACGAACCCGACCAGAAAGACCTGTACATGGCCGCCCTGAAGCAGCCACAGGGGATGATTCTGGTCACCGGTCCCACCGGCTCGGGCAAGACCGTGTCGCTCTACACCGGCCTGAATATTCTCAACACCGTCGACATCAACATTTCCACCGCCGAAGACCCGGTGGAGATCAACATGGAAGGCATCAATCAGGTCAACGTCAATCCCAAGCAAGGGCTGGATTTCGCCCAGGCACTGCGTTCGTTCCTGCGCCAGGACCCGGACGTGATCATGGTCGGCGAAATCCGTGACCTCGAAACCGCCGAGATCGCCATCAAGGCCGCGCAGACCGGGCACATGGTGCTGTCCACTTTGCACACCAACAGCGCGGCCGAAACCCTGACCCGTTTGCTCAACATGGGCATTCAGGGCTTCAACATCGCCACCTCGGTCACCCTGATCATCGCCCAGCGACTGGCGCGCAAATTGTGCAGTCACTGCAAGACACCCCTCGAGATTCCCCGCGAAACGCTGCTCAAGGAAGGCTTTCCCGAGGAACGCATCGGCTCATTCACGATCTATGATCCGGTCGGTTGCGATCAGTGCAACGGCGGCTACAAAGGGCGAGTCGGGATTTATGAAGTGGTGAAGAACACCAAGGACCTGCAACGGCTGATCATGGCCGAAGGCAATTCACTGGAAATCGACAGTCAGATGCGCAAGGACGGTTTCAACGACTTGCGCACCTCGGGCCTGATCAAGGCCATGCACGGCGTCACCAGCCTTGAAGAAATCAACCGGGTCACCAAGGACTGAACATGGCGGTCAAAGCAGCAAAAATCAGCGTCTATGCCTGGGAAGGCACAGACCGCAAAGGCACGAAAATGACCGGCGAGCTGAGCGGCCAGAACCCGGCGTTGATCAAGGCTCAACTGCGCAAGCAAGGCATCAACCCCGGCAAGGTGCGCAAGAAATCCGCGTCGTTTTTCAACCTGGGCAAACGCATCAAGGCCCAGGACATAGCCCTGTTCACCCGGCAGATGGCGACCATGATGAAAGCCGGCGTGCCGCTCCTGCAATCGTTCGACATCATCGGCGAAGGCTTCGATAACCCGGCGATGCGCAAGCTGGTGGACGAGGTCAAACAGGAAGTGGCGGCGGGTAACAGCTTCGCCGCGTCCCTGCGTAAGAAGCCGCAGTATTTCGATGAGCTTTACTGCAACCTGGTGGACGCCGGCGAGCAGGCCGGCGCCCTCGATACCCTGTTGGAGCGGGTTGCGACTTACAAGGAAAAGAGCGAAAGCCTCAAGGCCAAGATCAAGAAAGCCATGACCTACCCGCTGGCGGTGGTCTTCGTCGCGATCATTGTCACCGGGATTCTGCTGGTCAAGGTCGTGCCGCAGTTCGAGTCAGTGTTCAAGGGCTTTGGGGCCGAATTGCCGGCGTTCACAGTGATGGTCATCGGTCTGTCGGAATTCATGCAGCAGTGGTGGTGGGCAATGCTCGGCGGGGTGTTCGCGGGCATTTTCGGTGTGCGTCACGCCTTCAGGAAATCCCCGGGGTTTCGCGACTGGCTGGACACCTGGCTGTTGAAACTGCCGTTGATTGGCACGCTGATGTACAAGTCTGCCGTGGCCCGCTACGCCCGCACGCTGTCGACCACCTTTGCCGCTGGCGTGCCACTGGTCGAAGCGCTGGATTCAGTGGCCGGCGCCACCGGCAACATCGTGTTCAAGCGCGCGGTGTTGCGCATCAAGCAGGACGTGTCGACCGGCATGCAGCTGAATTTTTCCATGCGCACGTCCGGCATCTTTCCCAACATGGCGATTCAGATGACAGCCATTGGCGAAGAGTCCGGTGCGCTGGACGACATGCTCGACAAGGTCGCGAGCTTCTACGAAGACGAAGTGGACAACATGGTCGATAACCTCACCAGCCTGATGGAGCCATTCATCATGGTCGTGCTCGGTGTTATCGTCGGAGGCCTTGTGGTTGCGATGTACCTGCCCATCTTCCAACTCGGCTCAGCGATCTGACATGCCATTGACTGAAATCCTCACGGTTTACCCGGCGTTTTTCGTGGTCATCGCCTTGGCGGTGGGCCTGGTGGTGGGCAGTTTTCTCAATGTGGTGGTCTGGCGCCTGCCAAAAATGCTCCAGCGCGAATGGCGACTGCAAGCCCATGACGTGCTGGGCGTGCCTCCCGAAGTGCCGGGCCCGACCTACAACTTGATGCTGCCCCACTCCCACTGCCCGCACTGCGACCATCGGATTCGCGCGTGGGAAAACATTCCGGTGCTCAGTTACCTGTTTTTACGCGGTCGCTGCTCAAGCTGCGCCGCACCGATCAGCAAGCGCTATCCGCTGACCGAACTGGCGTGCGGTCTGCTTTCGGCGTTTATCGCCTGGCATTTCGGTTTCGGCTGGCCGGCTTGCACGGTGCTGATCCTGACCTGGGGCTTGCTGGCGATGAGTCTGATCGACGCCGAGCACCAACTGCTGCCGGATGTGCTGGTATTGCCGCTGCTTTGGCTGGGGTTGATCGTCAACAGCTTCGGCGTTTTCGTCTCACTGCATGAAGCGCTCTGGGGGGCAGTGGCCGGGTATATGGCATTGTGGTCGGTGTATTGGCTGTTCAAACTGCTCACCGGCAAGGACGGGATCGGCCATGGCGATTTCAAGTTACTGGCCATGCTCGGTGCCTGGGGCGGCTGGCAGATTTTGCCACTGACGATCCTCCTGGCATCGCTGGTAGGCGCCCTTCTCGGGGTGATTTTGTTGCGCCTGCGCGACGCGAAAACCTCGTCGCCAATCCCCTTTGGCCCCTATCTGGCGATTGCCGGCTGGATTGCCTTGCTCTGGGGTGGTCAAATAACCGACTTCTATTGGCAGTTTGTCGGTTTGAAATGAATACCCCTGTGGAAAAACCCTGGATTCTTGGCCTGACCGGCGGCATCGGCAGCGGCAAAAGCGCGGCGGCCCAACACTTCATCGACCTCGGTATCCACGTCGTCGACGCTGATCATGCGGCGCGTTGGGTGGTGGAACCGGGTCGCCCGGCGCTGGCCGCCATCGCCGAACACTTCGGCCCCGGCGTGCTGCAAGCCGATGGGCAACTGGACCGCGCCGCTCTTCGAAAACTGATTTTTGAAGTGCCGGAAGAACGCCTGTGGCTCGAAGGCCTGCTGCATCCGTTGATCGGTGAAGAAATCGCACACAATCTGGCCAAGGCACAATCGCCCTACGCGATTCTGGTTTCGCCACTGTTGATCGAGTCCGGGCAGTACGCCATGACCCAACGGGTGCTGGTGATCGATGCGCCGGAACAGTTACAGATCGAACGCACCTTGCAGCGCGACCAGACCAGCGAGCAACAGGTCCAGGCGATCCTCAAGGCCCAGTCCAGCCGCGAAGACCGCTTGAGCCATGCCGACGATGTGGTGGTCAACGACCGCGACCTCGCCTGGCTGCACAGCGAGGTCGAACGCCTGCATCACTTTTACCTTACTTTGCGTGGAGGCCAGTCATGAGCCAACCAACAACCGTCGAATGCCCAACCTGTGGCGCGCCTGTCGAATGGAGCCCCGAGAACAAATTTCGGCCGTTCTGCTCGGACCGTTGCAAATTGATCGACCTCGGGGCATGGGCATCGGAAGAACACAAGATTCCGGTCAGCCCGGACGCTGAAGACGAGCTGTTCAGCGAAGATTTCGACCCGCGCCACTGATTTCTCAGGGCCGCATAAAACCGTAGTCCTGGTCGTCATCGAGGTTTTCCGCGAGAAAGCGCAACTCGTCAGCCAGGTCCTCGATACTGCGCACCGCCTTGCTTTGTTGCACCACTGCGCTGAGCAAGGCGCGCAGGCTCAACCCCGGATCAAAACCCACCTCCTGCGCCCCATCCAGACTCTGACGCAGCTCCTGTCTTGCCCATTCGTACACACTCATGTCGATGCTCCTCAAGATTTTGTCGAGCATGAGTTCACCGGCGTTTAGCCGATTTGATGTGGATCAAGAATTCGGATCGTCGTCTTTCCAAGGGGCCGACAGGTAGCGTGTGCGATTGAACGTCTCCAGCCATTCCGGGCAAAACACCACCAACGCGCTGACGATCATGCCGTTGATGAACGCTTCCGGAAAAATCAGCAGCCACAGATAGCCGACAAAATCTTCGAGCCAATACGGCATGACAAAAATTTCGTCGTACCACAGCACCCCCAGCGCCAGCAGCAGACACAACAATGCCGACAGCGCGGCGGCAAAAAAACCCGAACAGAAGATATACACAAAGGGATTTCGCGGTTGCGCCCGCTCTACCAGGATGGCGATGCACTCAGTGACCAGCACGGGTAGCAAAATCAGCAACGCCCCGTTCACCCCTACGGCGACCAGGTCCTGACGCCCGAGCAGCACCAGCCCGAACTGCGCAATCAAGCCACCGACGATTGCCAGCGGCCAGTCCAGCAACAACGTGACGGCCGTCATACCGATGAAGTGATAAGACACGCCGGTATCAAAATCCCGCCGCACCAGCCACAGCATAAACAGCGCGAACACCGTACCGAACAGCAAATGCTGGCGCCGACTGTCGGTGAATAACTCCACCCACGGCGCACGCCAGATCGCCCAGAGCAGCACGGGCACATAGATCAGCCAGCCGACCGTCAGCGTTTCGGGTGACAGCAGCTCGGCACCGATCATGGCCGGACCTTCTCCAGCGCCTCATGCAGCTGCGCGGCCGTGCTGTATTCGTGTTGCGCCACCAATTGGCCTGCCTTGAGTTGCAGCCACAGCACTTTATCCTCTGCACCTGGGTAACGCGGCACTACGCGCCCCTCACGGTCCAGCATTACCCTGTAGGAATAATCGCGCATGGCCGGAATGGCAAACATCTTCGCGATCAGCTGTGGCATGCGTTGGATGTCCGCTAGAAATACAACGTGCCGCGCCTCCAGATAGCCTTTGGGCTGGCCTTGCAACGCCGCCTCAACCAGTTTGGCGGCTTCCATGCTCCGCGCCACCAGCAGCGTCTGAGTCTGATTATCGAGCGTGAAGGCCTGATCGAACTGATCGAGCAGGGTCCAGGGCGCCAGTCGCTCACCCACCTCCAGCGCCTGGGCCCACACGGGTAGAAAACTGAGCAGCAACACCGGCCAATATTTCACGTTCACACCTCGTACTATCGCTTACGCATGATGGCCATCAGTCTACACCGCCGATTCTGACTGCCCAGTGATCTCCAATGCCGGTAAACGGTTTCTGCTTGTCGCATTTGAACGCTAAGCTTGGGCATATGGATGACTCAGATTATTTACGCCTGCTGACCATTGCGGCCGAGCAAGCCAACGCGTTCCTTTCCAATGCCCGCAAATGGGAGCGTGAGCGTTGGGTGTGCCAGCGCCTGCTGCAAGGCCTGAACATTTCCTACCGCGCCGACGAGTTCGCCCCGGCCGGGGAGCCGCCGGACGTGTTGTTTCGCGAGGCGAATTTCGAAGTGTTCTTCGTACTCGATGAGGGCCGCCGACTGAACGACGAATGGCGCGACGAGCTGCAACGTCGGCGCAGCGCGTTCTCACTGAGCCAGTTGGTGCGCCGCGAAGCCAAGCCTAAGCGCATTCCTGCCAATGAGTTTTTGCTGCGACTGGCGCCGACCTTGCGCAAAAAAGCGCACAACTACAAAGAACGCGGCATGGACCTGGGGGAGCTCGACATCATCGCCTTCGCCAGCCTCAAGCGTGAAGTGCTGGACCTCAACAGCCATTTTCCGCCGCCCACCGAATATTTGCGCCAGGGCTGGCGTTCGTTGTCGCTGGTCGGCCCGACATTCGCCCGGGTGCTGTTCGCGCACCCGGATGCGCCGGATTTCCTGCGCAGCAACCTGGGGCGCAGCATCGTCTTCGATGTCGGAATCAGCCTGTGAGCCCATTGCAGGAATTGATCGCACATGTCCCGCAAACTGGCCGAGTCCGCTGGATCGGCGTGCGCCCGGAACCTCACGTACCGATGATCGAACTGGATGCAGTGGAAGCGCGACTCGAGGCCGGCTTGACTGGCGATCGAGCCCGTCCTGGCATCCGTAACGCGCGGCAGGTGACATTGATTCAATGGGAACACTTGGCCGTCATCAGTTCGCTGATGGGCCGCCCGGACGATCAACCGGTTTTACCTGATGATTTGCGGCGCAACCTCGTTATTAGCGGTATCAACCTGTTCAGTCTCAAGGGTCGGCGCTTCCGGATCGGTCAGGCGATTTTCGAAACCACCGGTTGGTGCCAGCCTTGCGCGCGTCTGCAAAACAACCTCGGCCCCGGGACCTTTCAGGCCGTGCGTGGCCATGGCGGAATCACCGCTCGGGTGATACAAAGTGGAATCATTCGACTGGACGACACGGTGAGCGTCGAGCCCATCCCGGACAGCGGCTATGCTCCGTTCAACGTGCGTTAAATCTGCCTGTAGCTTCTACACATTCAGCAACGTCTACTGACGAGGCCTTTATGACCAGCCGCCTGAACCCCGACGACCAAAAGCATGTCGAAGAGTACCTGCACTTGTCCCAGCACCAAGTCGAGCGCCGGCCTTTCCGGCCGTGGATGCTCCTGGTGGTGGTGTTGGCAGTGACCATAGGCCTTGGCCTGTTGAGCCGATTTATCAGTTACCTGACGCTATGAGCTGCCTTGCGCTCGCTCGGATAACCGTACCGATTTCTTTTAGCCTTGCGAGTTATCCCCATGTCCCATCGTATTGTTATTGTCGGCGGCGGCGCCGGCGGTCTGGAGTTGGCTACCCGTCTGGGTAAGACTCTGGGCAAGCGTGGCACGGCCAGTGTGATGCTGGTCGACGCGAACCTGACCCACATCTGGAAACCGCTGCTGCACGAAGTGGCGGCCGGGTCGCTGAACTCTTCCGAAGACGAACTCAACTATGTTGCCCAAGCCAAATGGAACCACTTCGAGTTCCAGCTGGGGCGCATGAGCGGGCTCGATCGCACGCAGAAAAAAATCCAGCTGGCCGCCACTTACGACGAAGCCGGCCTGGAACTGGTGCCCGCCCGTGAAGTGGGTTACGACTCGCTGGTGATCTCGGTCGGCAGCACCACCAATGATTTCGGCACCCAGGGCGCGGCGCAGCATTGCCTGTTCCTCGACACCCGCAAACAGGCCGAACGCTTCCACCAGCAATTGCTCAACCATTATCTGCGTGCCCATGCCGGGCAAACCGACAAGGTCGAACAGATCAGCGTGGCCATCGTCGGCGCCGGGGCCACCGGTGTCGAACTCGCTGCCGAGCTGCACAACGCAGCGCATGAACTGGCGGCGTATGGTCTGGACCGGATCAAACCGGAAAACATGCACATCACCCTGATCGAAGCCGGTCCACGGGTATTGCCGGCCCTGCCGGAACGCATCGGCGGGCCTGTGCATAAAACCCTGGAGAAACTCGGGGTCAACGTCATGACCAATGCGGCGGTCAGTGAAGTGACGGCCGACAGCCTGATCACCGCCGATGGCAAAGTGATCAACGCGAGCCTGAAAGTCTGGGCCGCCGGGATTCGTGCGCCGGGCTTCCTCAAGGACATCGATGGCCTGGAAACCAACCGCATCAACCAGCTGCAAGTGCTGCCGACCCTGCAAACCACCCGCGACGAGAACATCTTCGCATTCGGCGATTGCGCGGCCTGCCCGCAACCAGGTACCGATCGCAATGTGCCGCCGCGCGCTCAGGCGGCGCATCAGCAGGCGTCGTTGCTGGCCAAATCGCTGAAGCTGCGGATCGAGGGCAAGGCGTTGCCGGAGTACAAGTACACCGATTACGGCTCGTTGATCTCGCTGTCGCGTTTTTCGGCTGTGGGTAACTTGATGGGCAACCTGACGGGCAGCGTGATGTTGGAGGGCTGGCTGGCGCGGATGTTTTACGTGTCGCTGTACCGCATGCACCAGATGGCGCTGTATGGGGCGTTCCGTACGGCGATGCTGATGCTGGGCAGTAAAATCGGGCGCGGGACTGAACCGCGACTCAAACTGCACTAAAATTTCCGGCATGCGTCAGGGCCTCATCGCGGGCACGCCACACTCCCACAGTTGATCTGCATCCTCCTGTGGGAGCGTGGCGTGCCCGCGATGCAGTCGCCTCGGGCTCACCTGCAAACACTTCTGTGTCTCACTGTATCTCCCCCTGCGTTTTCGCCCCTTCGCTTACAAACTCCCCCCTTGCGCGACACAGTAGCGATACACACATCCCGCTAAATGGCCACACCCGAGCAAGGCAACCCGCCAGCTTCGGTTGTCGCCGCACTTACGTGGCAACCCTCTATCAAGTGGTTGTGTCGTGCAACCCAGGAGAATTGAAATGTCCCGTACTACCAAAAACACTATCGGTCTGCTTGGCGCTGTTCTGGCGGGCGGCATGATGTTGACCGGCTCCGTCTTCGCTTCGCAGCCATTGACTCAAGGCTATCTGTTGGCCTCGGCTGAACAGGTGGTGAAAACCCCTGAAGGCAAGTGTGGCGAAGGCAAGTGTGGCGATGCGTCGATGGCCAAGACTGACACTGATGGCGACGGCAAGGTCTCCCGCGCCGAATTCCAGGCTGTCGCGCCGAAATCCAACTTCGACAAGATCGACACTAACCACGATGGCTTCATCGACGAGCAAGAAGCGTTTGATAACGTGAAAGCCAACTACGAAGCCAACGGCAAGAAAATGCCAAAAGGCCTGTTCGAGCACCTGAAAGACCAAGACGGCGCCTAAGCCTCTGAGCACCACGCCCCGCTTTCTCTACCGAGAAGCGGGGCTTTTTTCGTCGGGCGGATTTACACCTGGAAGCGTTGCACCATAGTGCTCAACGAATTGGCCAGGCGTGAGAGCTCATGGCTGGAGGCACTGGTCTGATTCGCCCCGGCAGCGGAACGCACGGACAGATCGCGAATATTCACCAGATTGCGATCCACTTCTCGCGCCACTTGGGCCTGTTCTTCAGCCGCGCTGGCGATCACCAGATTGCGCTCATGGATCTGGTGAACCGAGTCGGTGATGGTCTGCAGCGCTTCACCCGCACGCTCGGCCAGGGCCAGCGTCGTCGCTGCGCGAGTTGAGCTCGCTTGCATCGAATCCAGCGCCTGGGTCGAGCCGCTGCGCATCCCCTGAACCATTTGTTCGATTTCCTGGGTCGATTGCTGCGTGCGATAAGCCAGTGCGCGAACTTCATCGGCCACCACTGCAAATCCTCGGCCGCTTTCCCCAGCGCGCGCCGCTTCGATGGCGGCGTTGAGCGCCAGCAGATTGGTCTGCTCGGCAATCGCGCGAATCACATCCAGCACCTTGCCAATGTCCTGCGACTGGTTGGCCAGGGACTGAACCAGGCCACCCGTCACTTGCACATCACTGGCTAGCGCACCGATGGCCGTGACCGTTTCGCTGACGCGCTCCTGACCGGCGTGGGCGGATTCGCTGGATTGGCGCGTAGCGTCGGACGTCGACACCGCATTGCGGGCAACCTCCTCAACCGCTGTGGTCATCTCGTTGACGGCCGTGGCGGCTTGTTCGATCTCGTTGTTCTGCTGTTGCAGGTTTTGCGTGCTGTCGAGGGTGACCGCGTTCAACTCATCCGCCGCCGTCGCCAGTTGCGCCGCCGAGCCGCTGATGCCTTGCAAGGTGTCGCGCAGGTTCTGCTGCATGGTTGCCAGCGCCTTGAGCAAGCGGCTGACTTCGTCGTTGCCATGGGTTTCGATCGGCCGCGTCAGATCGCCACGAGCTACGTTTTCCGCGGCCTGCAACGCTTCGCCCAAGGGCTTGACGATGCTGCGGGTCAGCAACATGGCCAGGCCGACGGTGGCCAGTGCCGCCAATGCGATGAACAGGCTGACGATCATTCGCGAGGTGTCGTAATGCGCGGCGGATTTCTCGCTTTCGGCGGCGACTTGCCTGGCGAACAGGTCCGCCAGATCACTGAGCTGTTTACCGGAGCCATCGACCACGGTTTTCATGTCAATCAGCAGCAATTTGGTCAGTTCGTCACGACGACCTTGTTCCGCCAGGGAAAACGATTGGGCAATACCGGAACGGTAGGCCGCGAAGGTGGTTTTGAACTGGTCATATAACGCCTTGCCTTCGGCCGTGTTTACCAACTTGTCGTACGCGGCGATCCTGTCGCTGAGCTCCTTGTCGCGAGTATCCATCTGGCTGCGGTATTGAGGAATGTTCCTGGGGTCCTGATCCAGGGCCATGCGCAGGGAAATGGTACGGATGCGCAACATGATTTCGCGGATCTCGTCGCCACCGCGAATGCTCGGCAGCCATTGCTTCTCCACCGCCACCTCACTGTCGCGAATGCTCGACATCTGCCCCAGCGCAAACACACCGAGCAAGGCAACCAACACGGCGATCAGGGCAAACCCCAAGGCCGCCCGAGGAGCAATATTCAACTGACGAAGCAACATAACGAACGCCCTTTTCTTGTAATGGCCTGGATAAGGGGCGTGTGTCGGCAGAACCCCGTCGCTTCGCTATCGGCAAGTTGTACGATGACTTGAAGGGAATCGCCTTTTCGGCAGACAAAAAACGGCAGACAAAAAAAATCCCCGTATCTTTCGATACGAGGATTTTTAATATGGTCGGGGTAAGGGGATTCGAACTCCTGACATCCTGCTCCCAAAGCAGGCGCGCTACCGGACTGCGCTATACCCCGGTAAAAAAAAGGCGACCTTCACAAGTCGCCTTCTTCGATCAGCGCTTTTGGCCTCTGATCTTAAGATCTGATCCCAGCGTTAACTGGTTTCAAAAATGGTGGGTCGTGTGGGATTCGAACCTACGACCAATTGGTTAAAAGCCAACTGCTCTACCAACTGAGCTAACGACCCAAAAATGGTCGGGGTAAGGGGATTCGAACTCCTGACATCCTGCTCCCAAAGCAGGCGCGCTACCGGACTGCGCTATACCCCGGTTTGAAATTGGCTCCGTGACCAGGACTCGAACCTGGGACCCAATGATTAACAGTCATTTGCTCTACCGACTGAGCTATCACGGAACTAGATATTTCAATTTACAACGGTGAAGCTTTTTGCGTTCTCTTCGACCCGTTCGCATCGCTGCGTTCGTGTGTCTGAGGCGCGCTATTCTACAATCTTCAGCACCTCTGTCAACCCCCTAAATTGCTTTCAAGTTAATGATTTGCAACTTATTTTGGATTCCTGCTTGGGGAGCGGAAACCCTGGCGGGTGACTGACTGCGGGGCGCACTTTACAAGCCTTTTCCTTAGAGTTCAACAGCCTGGCGAAAAAAAGGCCTCGCAATGCGAGGCCTCGTCGGTTTTGTTGCCTGGATGGGTCAGACGAATACGATTTCGTCGTTTTCCACCACACCCTTGGCGGTATCGCCGGGCATGAAACGACCCGACAGAATCAACTGAGCCAGCGGGTTCTCGATCCAGCGCTGAATCGCTCGTTTGAGCGGACGTGCGCCGTACACTGGGTCGTAACCCACCGCGATCAGCTTATCCATGGCCTCAGGGCTCAGTTCCAGCTTCAGTTCACGCTCGGTCAGGCGACTGCGCAGGCGACCCAACTGAATCTCGGTAATGCCCGCGATCTGATCCCGCGCCAATGGCTCGAAGATCACCACTTCGTCGACCCGGTTGATGAACTCCGGCCGGAAGTGGGTGGAAATCGCATCCATCACCGCCGCGCGCTGTGCCTCACGATCACCGACCAGTTCCTGGATCTGTACCGAGCCCAGGTTGGACGTCATGACGATCACGGTGTTCTTGAAATCCACCGTGCGGCCATGGCTGTCAGTCAAGCGGCCATCTTCCAGCACTTGCAGCAAGATGTTGAACACATCCGGGTGGGCCTTCTCGACCTCATCCAGGAGGATCACCGAGTAAGGCTTGCGACGCACCGCCTCGGTCAGGTAACCGCCCTCTTCATAGCCTACATAGCCTGGTGGCGCACCAATCAGCCGGGCCACGGAATGTTTCTCCATGAACTCGGACATGTCGATCCGCACCATCGCCTCTTCAGTATCAAAGAGGAACTCGGCCAGTGCCTTGCACAGCTCGGTTTTACCGACACCGGTCGGGCCGAGGAACATGAACGAACCGCTCGGGCGATTCGGGTCGGACAACCCGGCCCGGGAACGCCGCACCGCATTGGAGACCGCGATGACTGCTTCGTCCTGGCCGATCACACGCTGGTGCAACAGGCTTTCCATCTTCATCAGCTTGTCGCGCTCGCCTTCGAGCATTTTTGACACCGGAATGCCGGTCCACTTCGACACGACTTCAGCGATTTCTTCCTCAGTCACCTTGCTGCGCAACAACTGGTTCTCGCTTTTACCGTGCTGGTCGACCATTTGCAGGCTGCGCTCCAGGTCCGGGATCACCCCGTATTGCAGCTCGGCCATGCGGTTCAGGTCGCCTTTACGGCGTGCGGCTTCCAGTTCCTGACGGGACTGTTCGATTTTTTGCTGGATCTGTGCAGAACCCTGGACTTCGGCTTTTTCCGCATTCCAGATTTCTTCGAGGTCCGAGTACTCACGCTCGAGGCGGACGATTTCTTCCTGGAGTTTTTCCAGGCGTTTGATCGCCGCTTCATCGCTTTCTTTCTTCAGTGCCTGGGATTCCACCTTCAACTGAATCAGGCGACGCTCCAGACGGTCGAGCACTTCCGGCTTGGAGTCGATCTCCATGCGGATGCGGCTGGCCGCTTCGTCGATCAGGTCGATGGCCTTGTCCGGCAACTGACGGTCAGTGATATAGCGATGGCTGAGCTTGGCCGCTGCAATGATGGCGCCGTCGGTGATCGCCACCTTGTGGTGAACCTCATAGCGTTCTTTGAGGCCACGCAGTATCGCGATGGTGTCCTCTTCACTCGGCTCATCCACCAACACTTTCTGGAAGCGCCGCTCGAGGGCTGCGTCCTTCTCTATATATTGGCGGTACTCATTGAGCGTGGTCGCGCCGACGCAATGCAGCTCGCCGCGCGCCAGCGCAGGCTTGAGCATATTGCCCGCATCCATCGAGCCTTCGCCTTTACCGGCGCCGACCATGGTGTGCAGTTCGTCGATGAACAGAATGATCTGCCCTTCCTGCTTCGACAGCTCGTTGAGCAGCGATTTCAGGCGCTCTTCAAACTCACCGCGATACTTGGCACCGGCGATCAGCGCCCCCATGTCGAGGGACAGCAGACGTTTGCCTTTCAGGCCGTCCGGCACTTCGCCGTTGATGATGCGCTGGGCCAGACCCTCGGCAATGGCGGTTTTACCCACACCAGGCTCACCGATCAGCACCGGGTTGTTTTTGGTACGGCGTTGCAGGACCTGAATGGTCCGGCGAATTTCGTCGTCACGGCCGATGACCGGATCGAGCTTGCCTTCTTCGGCGCGCTTGGTCAGGTCGACGGTGTATTTATCCAGCGCCTGGCGCGATTCCTCGTGGTTGGCATCGTTGACCGCTTCGCCACCACGCAGGTTATTGATCGCGTTTTCCAGGGCTTTCTTGCTCACGCCCTGCCCCAGCAACAACTTGCCGAGCTTGCTGTTCTCGTCCATGGCGGCGAGCAGCACGAGTTCGCTGGAGATGAACTGGTCGCCCTTCTGCTGGGCCAGGCGATCAGCCTGATTAAGCAGGCGCGCCAGATCCTGCGACATGTTCACGTCGCCGGTCGGGTTCTGGATTTTCGGCAGCTGGTCGAGCTCTTTGGTCAGCTCTTTACGCAGGCTGTTGACGTCGAAACCGACCTGCATCAGCAGGGGTTTGATCGAGCCGCCCTGCTGTTCGAGCATGGCCTGCATCAAGTGCGCCGGCTCGATGCCGGGATGGTCGAGGCCGACGGCCAAGGATTGGGCGTCGGAGAGTGCTAACTGCAATTTGCTGGTTAATCGATCTATGCGCATGGGTCACCTTCCTTTTGAGCAGGCCGGACCTATAAAACATCCTGAATGAAGAAACCTGCCAGATACCGTTATAGATGCGGTCGATTCTGGGAGTTTCAAGCGTCGATCAGTTGATGCAGATCAGAGAAGTCTAGCGTTTGTGCCCTGTCTCACGAATACGTTCCTCTTTTGACGAGTGGCTGTTGTCGTCAGGCAAGGCGCCGCGACGAGTCATAGCCCGCTATGGCGAGGGGCGGCAACGCAGCATGACGGCAACAGACACCGTCAAAAAGGAACAGTATTCGTGAGACAGGGCACTTCAAGCCAGATAAGGGAGGCAAAGCGGCCCGTTTGAGGACTGCGGCGGTAAGAAAAGAAGCGCGGATCGGTCACGGTGCAAAAACCGCCACCGTAAACAGCGGTGACACCACGGGCCGCCAGACGCAAACGCGCCAGTTCGTAGATATCGGCCATGAACTTGCCAGCATTGGCACTCGGCACAAAGGCTTTGGCGGCTTCCGGCAATTGCTCGACGAAGGTTTCGCGCACTTCCGGGCCGACTTCAAAGGCTTTGGGGCCAATGGCCGGGCCGAGCCAGACCAATACGTCAACGGGCGGCACGTCCAGGCTGTCGAGCGTTGCTTCCAGCACCCCCGCCGCCAATCCACGCCAACCGGCATGGGCCGCCGCAACGCGAGTGCCGGCACGGTTGCAAAACAGCACCGGCAGACAGTCAGCGGTCATTGAAGCGCAGGCAATACCGGGCGTGGCTGTCCAACTGGCGTCAGCAGTGACGACCTGGCCTGGGTCCGCGTGGGCCACGGCAATGCCGTGAACCTGTTGCAGCCAGGCCGGTTGAATAGAGAAATGATCGGTGAGACGACGGCGATTTTCGGCCACAGCTTCGGGGCTGTCGTCGACGTGATCGCCGAGGTTGAGGCTGTCGAACGGCGCCAGACTGACGCCGCCCGCACGGGTGGTCACGCAGGCTTTCACCCCGGCAGGCGCAGGCCAGTCGGGAATCAGCCAGTCACTCATCCGATGAACGCCTCACGGTCTTGCTTGAGCAGGGTCAGCAACCAGACGAAATCGTCCGGCAGCGGCGATTCCCAGCTCATGCGTTTACCGGTGGTCGGGTGATCCAGTTCCAGGAACCGCGCATGCAGGGCCTGGCGCGGGAACGCCTTCAACGATTCGACCATGGTCATACTGGCTGCCGGCGGGATACGGAAGCGACCGCCGTAGGCAGGGTCTCCGACCAACGGGTAGTTGATGTGGGCCATGTGCACACGAATCTGGTGGGTACGACCGGTTTCCAGCTTCACCCGCACGTGAGTGTGGGAGCGGAAACGCTCGAGCACGCGATAGTGGCTGACGGCTTGTTTGCCGCCTTCCATGACCGCCATGCGCTGGCGTTGCTGGCCGTGACGACCGATTGGCGCATTGATCTTGCCGCCTGCCGTCACCACGCCGATCACGATACATTCGTAGATCCGGCTTACGCTGCGGCTCTGCAATTGCGTGACAAGCTGTGTCTGCGCCTGAATGGTCTTGGCCACCACCATCAGACCGGTGGTGTCCTTGTCCAGGCGATGCACGATACCGGCGCGGGGCACATTGATAATGTCCGGCACGTGGTGCAGCAAGGCGTTGAGCAAGGTGCCATCAGCGTGGCCGGCAGCCGGATGCACCACCAGACCCGCAGGTTTGTTGATCACCAGGATGTCGTCGTCTTCATAGACGATGTCCAGTTCGATGTCTTGAGCGATCCATTCGCCCTGAGCTTCCTGCTCGGCGGTCAGTTCAAGAATGGCGCCACCGTGAACGATGTCTCGCGGGCGGATAACCGCCCCATCCACAGTCAGGCGGCCGTCTTTGATCCAGGCGGAAAGGCGCGAGCGCGAGTGCTCAGCGAATAATTGTGCGGCGACTTGATCGAGGCGTTGGCCGCCCAATTCGGACGGCACCTCTGCGCGAAGTTCAATTTTATCGGACATGCTCAGACTAGGCGTCGGCACAGCCTTTGGTTTCGGCTGCGCGCTTGTGGTTAAATACGGCGTCTTTTGCCCCGAGGCTATTCAACGGGGCGCTCATCATAACAGGACGGCCCCGCCCAAGACAGCGGCCGTCATAGGGACGCAAGCCGCCATGCAAGTGAAACACCTGCTGCTGATCGCCATCCTCGCATTGACCGCTGCTTGCTCATCGAAGGAAGTCGTAGACGAAAACCTTAGCGAAGTCGAGCTGTACCAGCAGGCTCAGAACGATCTGGACAATAGTAGCTATACCAGCGCCATTGCCAAGTTGAAGGCTCTGGAATCGCGCTATCCGTTCGGTCGCTACGCTGATCAGGCTCAACTCGAGCTCATTTACGCCAACTACAAGAACACCGAGCCTGAAGCCGCCAAGTCTGCTGCCGAGCGTTTCATTCGCCTGCACCCGCAGCATCCGAACGTGGATTACGCCTACTATCTGAAAGGTTTGACGTCGTTCGACCAGGACGTCGGCCTGCTGGCGCGCTTCCTGCCGCTGGACATGACCAAGCGTGACCCCGGTGCCGCTCGCGACTCCTACAATGAGTTCGCCCAGCTGACCAGCCGCTTCCCGAACAGCCGCTACTCGCCGGATGCCAAGCAGCGCATGATTTACCTGCGCAACCTGCTGGCCTCCTACGAGATTCACGTTGCCGACTACTACCTGACCCGTCAGGCCTATGTCGCCGCCGCAAACCGTGGCCGTTACGTGGTGGAAAACTTCCAGGAAACCCCGTCCGTCGGTGACGGCCTGGCGGTCATGACTGAAGCCTACCAGCGCCTGCACCTGGACGAACTGGCAGCCACCAGCCTCGAAACCCTGAAGCTCAACTACCCGAACCACCCAAGCCTGGTGGACGGTCAGTTCCAGCCTTCGGTTGCCGAAGCCGACAACCGTTCGTGGTTGAGCAAGGCCACCCTGGGCCTGATCGAATCCCGTCCGCCGCTGCCGCCGGGCGAAACCCGCGCCAACCAGGACGTGCAGAAGCAGTACCAGGATGCCAAGGACGCGATTCCGAGCGAGCTGAAGCCTAAAGATGGCAATGGCGATGCCGTCGAAGAAGAGCAACACGAGTCCGAAGGCAACAGCAGCGACCGCTCGTGGTTCAGCTACATGACCTTTGGCGTGTTTGACTGACACCTCAGGTTGTACAAAAAGGAGCCTCGCGAGGCTCCTTTTTTATGGGCGTGATGATTACGCTGTGCGCTCGGCATGACCTTGGCTAAACTGCTGAATCACTCGTCATAAAGCAGCTCACCATGCTTCGTTTACTGTTCTGGATCGCCCTGATTGCCGCTGCAGTATGGTTCTGGCGCAAGTTCAAGGGCGCGGCTAATGCCCCAAGGTCCTCCGCCGAGCTGGAGGCGGCTCCCATGGTCCGTTGCGCCCATTGCGGCGTGCACTTGCCCCGCGACCGCGCGCTGAGCCTTCAACAACAGTGGTATTGCAGCCAGGCTCACCTTGAGCAAGGCCCGGGCCCAAGTGGTCGCTGAGACCTCCAGTCCCGGCGGCAAACAGGCTCAGCGACTGCTGCGCCTCTATCACCTCTACCGTTTAAGTATCGGCATCACCCTCGTGCTGTTGATGACCAGCAACCTGGACAACCAGTTGCTGGCGTTCGCCAATGACGACCTGTTGCGCAATGGCAGCTGGTTGTACCTGGTACTGAACATTCTGCTGGTGGTGTTCCTGGAAAACACCCGCCGGCCGGCGCAGCTGTTCAGCCTGGCGCTGGTCGATGTCTTGCTGCTCTGCGGTTTGTTCTACGCCGCGGGCGGAGTGGCCAGCGCCATCGGCAATCTGTTGATTGTGTCGGTGGCCATCAGCAATACCCTGCTGCGTGGGCGTGTCGGCCTGTTAATCGCCGCGGTCGGCGCGCTGGGCATCGTCAGTTTGAGCTTCCTCCTGAGCTTCAGCCATCCGGCCAGCCCCAACGATTATCTGCAAGTCGGCATGCTCGGCGCACTCTGTTTTGCCGCGGCTTTGCTGGTGCAAGGGCTGAGCAGACGCCTGGAAGTCAGCGAACACCTCGCCGAACAGCGAGCCGGCGAAGTGATGGGGCTCGAAACGCTCAATGCGCTGATCCTGCAACGCATGCGCACGGGCATTCTGGTGCTCGACGAACAGCGACGAGTGCAACTGGCCAATCACAGCGCATTGATCCTGCTGGGGCACAAAGCACTCGACGGACGGCTGATCGACGATTTTTCCCCGACGCTGGTCGAACGTCTCCAGCTGTGGCTCAACAATCCGATCTTGCGCCCGCAAAGCCTGAAAATCCCCGCCAGCGGCCTGGAGCTGCAACCCAGCTTCATTGCCCTGGACCAAAGCCCGAACCCACAAACCCTGGTTTTTCTCGAAGACATCGCTCAGGTTGCACAACAGGCGCAGCAATTGAAACTCGCCGCCCTCGGTCGACTGACGGCGGGTATTGCCCACGAAATCCGCAATCCATTGGGTGCCATTAGTCATGCCGCGCAATTGCTGCGCGAATCCGAGGAACTCAACGGTGCGGATCGGCGTCTGACCCAGATTATTCAAGACCACTCTCAGCGAATGAATCGGGTTATCGAAAACGTCCTGCAACTGTCTCGCCGCCAGCAAACCGTCCCGCAACGGCTGGACCTGAAGCCGTGGCTGGAAAGGTTCGTTGCTGAAACCCGTGAGAACGCGAACGACGCCCAGCAGATCCACCTGCGTATGGGTTCCGGCGACTTCAACACCTTGATGGACCCAAACCAGCTCACCCAGGTCCTGGACAATTTGTTGCGAAATGCCTGGCGCCACAGCGCCCTGAATCACGACACGGCTCAGGTCTGGCTCGAGTTGTTTGTCGATACCGACAGCCAATTGCCGGTTCTCGAGGTTGTGGACGACGGCCCCGGCGTGGCGCCCGACCAGCAGGGGCATTTGTTCGAGCCGTTTTTTACCACCAGTAGCCAAGGCACAGGCCTTGGGCTTTATCTGTCCCGTGAGCTGTGCGAAAGCAACCAGGCCCGCCTAGACTTCAAACCACGCCAAGGCGGCGGCTGCTTTCGCATCACTTTTGCTCACGGACGGAAACAAAGTTGAACATGAGCCCACGGCCCAAAGTCCTGATCGTCGACGACGAACCGGATATCCGCGAACTCCTGGAAATCACCCTGGGACGGATGAAACTCGATACCTTCAGTGCCCGCAACCTGGTCGACGCCCAAGCCTTGCTGGCCCGGGAAACCTTCGATCTGTGCCTGACCGACATGCGCCTGCCCGACGGCACCGGCCTTGAGCTCGTGCAACACATCCAGAAGCGTTACGCACAGGTGCCGGTGGCGATGATCACGGCCTACGGCAGCCTTGAAACAGCCATTAACGCACTCAAGGCCGGCGCCTTCGACTTCCTGACCAAACCGGTCGACCTCACTCGCCTGCGGGAACTGGTCACCAGCGCCCTGCGCCTGCCTGCTCCAGCCGACGCCAGTACGGCGATTGATCGCCGGCTGCTGGGCAACTCGCTGCCCATGCGTAACCTGCGCAAACACATCGACAAACTCGCCCGCAGCCAGGCGCCGGTGTACATCAGCGGCGAGTCCGGCAGCGGCAAGGAGTTGGTTGCAAGACTGATCCACGAACAAGGCCCGCGAGCTCATCACCCCTTCGTCCCGGTCAACTGTGGGGCGATTCCGTCAGAGCTGATGGAAAGCGAGTTCTTCGGGCATCGCAAAGGCAGTTTCAGCGGCGCCGTCGAAGACAAGCGCGGACTGTTCCAGGCCGCCCAGGGCGGCACGCTGTTCCTCGATGAAGTCGCGGATTTGCCGTTGGCGATGCAGGTCAAACTGCTGCGTGCGATTCAGGAAAAAGCCGTGCGCAGTATTGGCGAGCAACAGGAAACCGTGGTCGATGTGCGCATCCTTTGCGCCACCCACAAAGACCTTGAGGCCGAAATCGTCGCCGAGCGTTTTCGTCAGGATTTGTACTACCGGCTCAACGTGATCGAACTGCGGGTTCCGCCCTTGCGCGAACGCCGTGACGACATCGAGGCATTGGCCAGCCATGTGCTCAAGCGCTTGGCGGCCGACAGCGGCCGACCTCCCGCGACACTCCATCCGCTCGCCCTGGATGCGCTCAAAAGCTATCGCTTTCCCGGCAATGTGCGGGAACTGGAGAACGTTCTCGAACGGGCTCACACCTTGTGCGAGAACAAGCAGATCGAAACCAGCGATTTACGATTGGCCGACGGTAATTGCGCGGCAGAAGGCGGGGTGCCGGACCTGACGCAGATCGACAATCTGGAAGACTATCTGGAAAACATCGAGCGCAAAGTCATCCTCCAGGCGCTGGAGGAAACCCGCTGGAACCGTACGGCGGCGGCTCAGCGGTTGAATTTGTCGTTCAGGTCGATGCGTTACAGGCTCAAAAAACTGGGCCTGGATTAAGGGCCCCTTGGCGAGCAGGCTCCGGGCGGCGTTCCGACGAAGGCAATATGACAGTCACCGTAGATCCTGTGACTAGATACGTCCGACCGGTGCATAAGGCGTGGGATCAATAATCGGCTCACGCCCCAGCATCACATCCGCAAACAACTGACACGACGCCGGCGCCAGCACCAGCCCGTTTCGGTAGTGCCCGCAATTGAGCCAAAGCCCTTCAAACCCCGGCACCTGACCGATATAAGGAATGCCTTCCGGCGAGCCCGGCCGCAATCCGGCCCAGTGCCCGACGACTTCGGCCTCCGCCAGCGCGGGAATCAACTCCACCGCCGATGCCTTCAGGCTTTCCAAAGCCGAATCGGTCGGCGTCTTGTCGTAGCCTTCATGCTCCAGCGTACTGCCGATCAGAATGTGCCCGTCGCGGCGGGGAATCGCGTAACGCCCTTTGGCCAATACCATGCTCGGCAGAAAATCGGCCGCGCACTTGTACAGAATCATCTGCCCTTTTACCGGTTCGACCGGCAGCGCCAAGCCCAGCCCCTTGAGTAAATCTCCACTCCAGGCGCCAGCGGTCAGCACCACTTGATCGCCCTGAATGGCCCCCGTCGAAGTCTGCACGCCAACGACTTGATCGCCTTCACGAATAAACCCGCTGACTTCGCACTGCTCATGGATGGTCACATTTGGCAGTGCCAGCAACGCAGCCTTCAGCGACTTCACCAGCCGCGGATTGCGCACATTGGCCACATCGGCCATGTAGATCGCCCGCGAGAACCCCGTGCCCAATACTGGCACCGCATTGTGTGCCGCCGAGATATCCACAGCCCGCAGCGGGCGGTTTTGCCGTTTGGCCCACACCAGTGCCTCGGCTTCGTCATCCAGGTCCAGCCAGTACAGGCCGGTGGTGTGAACTTCAGGATCGACTCCGGTCGCAGCAAACAAACGCTCACCGAGCTGTGGATAAAAATCCTGAGACCAATGCGCCAACGCAGTGACCGCCGGGTTGTAGCGCCACGGGTAGAGTGGCGAAACAATCCCGCCGCCCGCCCATGACGACTCCTGCCCGACGTTCGAACGATCCAGCAGCACCACGCTGCGCACTTCGGACGCGAGATTGAACGCCGTCAGCAGCCCGATCACCCCGCCGCCGACAATCACCACTTGCTGTTGCCTGGTCATGTTCAGATCCAACCGTTAAATAGACAGAGGGCGCAAAAGGCGCCCGAAAGGAAACTCAGCGACCCCAGCAATCCTTGGCGGTCAAACCGGCTGTGGCGTTGACCATGTTCCGGACACCGGTATTGGTGAGGGTGAAATCCCCGCACTTGTCGGTTGCCATGCTCGAACCGGCCTTGCGCACGGCCGTCAGCAGGAAGGTCTGGTCAGTGATAGTCGGGGTGATGGTGTAATAGTCATTGCCGACGCTCAGGCCTGTGGCGCCGGTGTAGACATTGCTCTTGGTGTAGAACCGTTCAAGGATCTGCGCCTGCTCCGACAACACCCCGGCGATTTCGCTGCGCCGGCCCTTCTTCAGGTACTCGGTGAAGCTCGGGGCGGCAATGGTCATGACGATCCCGATGATCGCAATCACGATCATGATTTCGATCAGGGTAAAACCTCGGTTGGATCTACGCATGCCTCAACTCTCACTTACTGTATTTGTCGCCACATGATGCGACGGCTGCCGCCGCCGGATTTTTCCACCAGCGTGCTGATACCGCCACTGGAATCGTTTACGATTTTGCGGGTTGCACCGTTGACGATGGCGTTCAGGGTCGGAATGCCACCGGTGAAAATCACTCCGCTCGACACCGTATCTGTACTGTCGACCACCCCGTCGCCATTGGTATCAAGCACCGCATAGTTGAGCATCTTACCGCTGAATGCCTCCAGCTCGACCAGTTTGCCGGTACCGAAGCTGGCGCACGGGTCCGTAGTGTCCACACTCGCCGTAGTAAAAACGATCCGCCCC
Organism: Pseudomonas sp. SIMBA_041; assembly: GCF_046535095.1. NCBI lineage: Bacteria > Pseudomonadati > Pseudomonadota > Gammaproteobacteria > Pseudomonadales > Pseudomonadaceae > Pseudomonas > Pseudomonas sp. SIMBA_041. The sequence continues at coordinate 293,850 of NZ_JAWRXJ010000008.1, read as the reverse complement.
AGTATCAGACTGGCCTGATTGATCACCCGCTCGCCGATCAGCGCGTTGTTGTACACCAGTGGCAAATACCAGCCCTTCTCTGTCGGGTAGGTCACGTCGTTCTGGCTGGTGGTGATGAACTGGCCAGTGCTGCCAGAGAACACCCCCGTTACCGCCTGAGCCTGCAAACTGGCCACGGTGATTTGACCTGATCCGCCGTCCGCATCCCACACCGCATAAAATGCCTGTAGATCCTTGTTGGTCTTGTCGGCCGTCTCGTTGAATTTTCCGGTGCCGACAAACACTTCCTTACCGCCCAATGCATTATCCGCCAGCAACGGCTGCGCAGTGATGGGCTGAGTGGCGCCGCCTGCCGTGGTAAACAGCGGTTTGCCGGAAAAGGCTACGCCCCAGGTATCGGGCGCCGTGGCGCTCAGATCGAACTTCCACAACCGCCCTTTCAAGTCGCCGCCATAAGCGGCCTGCACCACATTCTGCGAGTTGACCCTGAGCTTCACCGACGACAGACCATTGGTGGTTTCAGTGCTGTCGACCACGATTTTCTTGATCAACGATCCATCACGCACATCCACCACGTACAACGCAGCGACGCCGGAGTTGCTGCCATAACCGTTAGAGATAAAAGCGGCCCATCGACCATCGGCCAAGCGTGCCACTTCCGGTCGAGCGTAGGCATAACCCAGGTCATTGAACACGTTTGCCGAACTCGGCGTGGTCGGCGCAGCGATTTCCCACAGCGCCTTGAATGCGTTACCCAACGAGGCATCGAACAGTTGCAGCGCATAGAAGACTTTGCCGCCCGCCCCGGTGCCGCCAATGGCCAGGGTTTTCCAGGCGCCGCTGAGTTGGGCATCGAACACACCGACCTGCCCATCGACCAGATACTTGTGGCTCACACCGTTGATGTAGGCTGGATCGGCGATGTACCGCAGCGAAGGCAAAACACTGGACGGCATGTAGGCATAGCGCCTGACACCATTGGCCGAGTTGATGACATTCACAAAACCGTCATTGGCGTTCACCACCAGGCTGGCACTCATATTGGCGGCTTTGGTGTTCAGGAAGGTGCTGTAAGTACTGTCGCCCAGCAGATCGGATGCGGTTTTATCCACAGGGGAGGCCAACACCAGCGGCGAGTTGATGATGTCGCCGAGCAATACGCTGCGCACCTTGAGCCCGGTTTTGTTGGTGCCCTTGCTCCACTCCACCAGATCGCTGCCAGTGATGCCGGTGGGCAAGCTCTGACTCAACGATGTCTGCTGCGCCGGGGAGAAACTGCTGTAAGCCAGCGTGACGGCGGAGTTGTTCAGGGTGTTCCAGGATTGAAAGGTCGGCGCGGTGGCACCGGGGACGATGGTGGTGTCGGTGGTCCATTGCACAGCGGCAGTGTTCACCGCACCAGCGGACGTGAAACCAAAGGACTTGAGGGTGCCGCGCCAGTCTTTCGGGTCATAGCTGGTCTGAAAATAGCTGGAACCGCTGGCCAGAGTGGTGCCGCTGGTGACCCCGCTCCCCCCGGAACCAGCCTTGGAAGTGATCTCACTCAACGCTGACGACAATGCGTTGTTGAGCCCCACACTATCGGTCGCCTGATAATACTTGCCCTGCCCATAGCTCGCCGAGTCCGACAGCATTTGATTCGCAGCGGTGAACCCCACGGTGTAGGTGTTCATGTTCTGTTTCGGGAAATCCACCGCGTTCCAGCTTTTGCCGGCCGCGTCGGTGCCGGTGGAGCGCATGTCGATGTCGAACGCGAACTTGGCGATATCGTCGAGATAAAGCGTGTCACCTTCGCCGTCACCATTGAGGTTGTTGCCATCATTGTTCACGCCATCCCAGTTCGGCAGGCGAGCACCTCCCAGCGGATCGTTGGTCGGGAAGCTGCGGTCAAACGTCGGCAGGCCATCGGTGATGACCACGCCGTAGTTCTTCTGGCAACGGTACTGGATCGGGCTGGTGTACGTGGCCGGCGTCGAGTTGTAGTACGGCGCCAACCCCCGGAAGTAGCGGGTGATTTCGTAATAGGTTTCCGCCAGTGGCGTATTGGCCACGGCGCTCAAGCCGTTGATGGAGGAGATCAGGTTGTTGTAATTGTTGTCGGCCTGCGATTGGGTCACGCTGCCGCTCACCACCGACAGATCACTGATCGAGCGGGCGATGAAGCCGCCATTGCCGGAGTTGCTGCTATTTACCGGATTGAACGTCGCAAGCCCCATGCGCAGGCCGCGGTTGCTGCTCACCAGTGCCGTGGACACGTTTCGCGCCACGTTCATGCGGTAGTCGTTGGGGATCGAGCCGGTGGTGAAGTCCCGGTTGCTGCCGTTGGCCAACCCCACCAGGTAGGACAGGTAATCGTCGGAGTAGCGGGTGTTTTCATTGCCCACCGGATCCGGCAACTTCAGGCACAACGGCGCCAGGCTGTTGTTGTAAAACGCGTAGGCCCCACTGGAACAACCGGACTGCGGCAGGCTGGACAGGAAGATCGAATCACCGACGATGTCGCTGCCGCTCAAACACAGCCCGAGGAAAAAATTACATTGCTTGGCGGGCGGGCGACCCGTGACGGTCGGATCGAACCCGGCGGCGTAAAGGATGCTGTTCATGCTCCCCGAATCGTCGATCAGCAACATCACGTTCGGTGCAACAGCGGCAGCGCTTAACAGCGGTGAATCCGAAGGCGTGAAGGCATACGCCGGGGCCGACAGATAAAGGCCGAACACAATGCCGCAAAACAGCCGCCCAATGCGGGCGCGCCATTCAGTACTTCGCATAGATACTCTCCACGACGCTGCGCGAGTTGCCCGCGATGCCGACGGCGGTCACCCGGTAAAGCGTCGCCGAGGTATTGCTCGGCACATTGACGGCGTTCAGCGTGGTGCCGATGTTCTGCACCCCGTAAAATCCACTGCCGGAAGCGATCCACGTCACACCAGAGCTGGAATTGAGACCGGCGGCCGTGATGCTTGTGGCCTCGGCCGGCGGTGCACACTGGCTGCAGACCGGCAATGAATAGCTGTCGAGTTGCACCGCGCTTTCACCCACGCGCAACGCCGCTTCGGCCCCCTGAAACGACTGGTTGCGCAGGCTCACGCTGCCGGCCATTTTTTCCTGCAGGGTGGCGTTCTGCATCGAAGAAAGGCCGATCAGTGTCAGCAACAGCAGAAACACCAGGCTGACCAGCAGCGCCATGCCACGTTGGGCTTGAGACGTCATGGTGGCCGTCCTCATGGCAGACGGTTGCGCAAGGCGGCAACCACGCTGAAGGTCTGATTGCGTACCCGATTATTCGGGTCGGTGAGGGTCAGGCTCAGACGTACGCTGCGAATGCGCGCCGGGTCCGACGGGTTGCTGCTGTAACTGGAAGCCGCCACATCGGTGGCGGAACTGGCGAGGCCGAAGCTCACGTTGAACGCACTCACGTTGTTCACCAGCACGTACTGGGCGGGCGTGCCGGCGCCGGCGCCCATCAATATCTGATTGTTGCTGAAGCTGTAGATCAATCGCCGGATCGGAAACGCCAGAAACCCTGTCGCGGGTGTACGTGCGCCGGTGTATGCCGTCGCCAAGTTTCGACAGTCAGACACCACCGTCCAGGTCGGCGCCCCGCCGTTGCCGCCGACATCCGCCGTCACCAGGGTCAGCTTGAGGTTGGCGTTGTCCCAACTGATGGGCGTGATCTGACTGGCGTTGAAGTCACCCGACGAACTCGAATCGGTGATGGTGCCCAGACAGCCGAACATGCCGACCATACGGATTTCCTGAATCATTTTGCTCAACACAAAACGCGCGTCTTCCTGCATCCCGGCGGAGACGTTCTGGCTAACGTAGGTATTTTTCGCCGCGATGAAAATCTGCGCCACGCCCAGGACCACGATCAGGCTCAACGCCAGCGCAATCAGCAACTCGATCAAACCGAACCCTCGGCTGGAGCGGTTCATGGCGTGGACACCGGGTCGACCGTGGCGCGACTGGTCAGGACAAAGCTGCGGCGCGCGCTGGCGATATTGGCGGCGCGCGAGTCATCCCAGGTGATAGTGATGGTGTAGACCCGCTGGTTCAGCGTCACGCTGCCAGTGGCCGTCGCGCCACCGAAATTGACGATGTTGGTGGTGAAGTCGTAGAGGTCCTGGTCCCGGGCGACACTCAGGTTGCCCGAGGTCGGAGGCGTGACGGTGTAATCGGCGGCGGAATTGGCGCGGATGCGGTCCATCATGTCGTAGGCGATAAAACTCGCCTGGCTGGTCATCCGTGAACTGTCGGTGTACTTCAGTGCATTGAGCTGAATCGCCGCCGCCCCCAATAGCCCCACGGTCAGTATCAACAACGCCACCAAGACCTCGATCAGCGTCATGCCCTCCTGTGCACGCTTGCTCCCTTCCCTCATCCGCAACTTCCACCCAATAGAATTCGTCCGTTCAAACACACGTTCAGCGTCCTGTTTTGCGCCCCCGATACATAGTTGATGACCACGGCGGTAGACGGTGCCGACAAACCGCCCAGGTTGTTGAAGTCCAGCGCGGTTACTCCTGAGGTTAGCGACAGAGTGGCGCCGCTGCTCATCGCTGGAACAACCCGCAATACATTGGCCGGTGTGCCAGTACCGTCATAGACCGTCAATTCACCGGTCCACACACTGCCGCCCGCCGTCGGACGGACCCGGGTGGTAATGCCACGGTCGATGGCCTCCAGCCGGGCGAAGTTAAGTCCACGCTGCAAGTCGCCGATTTCGGTGTCGGCCCGGGTGGTTTGCACCGAACGGGTAAACGCAGGCACGGCCAGGGTAATGAGGATCAGAAACACCGCGAGCGTGATCAACAACTCGATCAGCGTGAAACCTTTTGTACGATGATCCATCGGTGCCCTCCGTTGCCGTCGGCTATACCTGCTTCTACACGCTAGAACATTCGACCGGCCCAGGCGGGTTGTTTTGCCATTACTCGCGCAAGGATTGCGCGGGTCACACCACTCCAGGGAGGGAAATGCCATGCATCAGCGAGGTTTCAGCCTGATCGAACTGCTTATGGGACTGGCGATTGCCGCAATTGTTCTGCTGTTGGTCAGTCCGGCGTTCGCAGCACTCACTGAATCGAACCATCGCGAGGCGACGGCGAACGCTCTGGTCAGTGGTATTCGCAATGCCAGAACCTTGGCCATTACACGCAATCAGGCCGTTGTGATTCACGGCATCAACGGGGATTGGGGTCAGGGCTGGCGGATCATTCTGGACATCAGTGGCAAAGGACCAGAGGACAGCAGCAATCCGCTGCTGGTTGAGCGCGTGGATAGCGCTCGGGGAGCGATTGTCGGCAATTGGCCGGTCAGGCGATATGTTCGATTCAGCGGGATCGGCGAACCCCAGATGCCCGGACGGGCGTTTCAAGCGGGGACTGTGCATTTTTGCGCAGCCCGCGAACCGGTCAGCCAGCTCCAGGTGGTGCTGGCCGCTACAGGTCGCGTCAGCCTGCGCAGCGACAAGGCTGAGCAGGCTTTATGTCAGCGTTAAAGCAGGGAACGCACGCGCAGCTCTTTAGGCATGGAGAACGTGATGTTCTCCTCGCGACCGGCCAGTTCATCAGCACCGGTGGCGCCCCATGCCTGCAATTGCTGGATCACGCCCCGCACCAACACTTCCGGAGCGGAGGCACCAGCGGTAATGCCGATACGTTCGACACCCTCAAACCAGCTCTTTTGCAGGTCTTCGGCGCCGTCGATCAGGTAAGCCGGGGTGGCCATGCGCTCGGCCAGTTCACGCAAGCGATTGGAGTTGGAGCTGTTCGGGCTGCCAACCACCAACACCACGTCGCATTCGTCGGCCAGTTGCTTGACCGCGTCCTGACGGTTTTGCGTGGCATAGCAGATGTCGTCCTTGCGCGGACCACCAATCGCCGGGAAACGTGCACGCAGTGCGTCGATCACGCGGCTGGTGTCGTCCATGGACAGGGTGGTCTGGGTCACGAAAGCGAGTTTTTCCGGGTTGCTCACCTGTAACTCGGCGACGTCTTTCTCGTCTTCGACCAGGTAAATCGCACCGCCATTGCTGCCATCGTACTGGCCCATGGTGCCTTCGACTTCCGGATGACCGGCGTGGCCGATGAGGATGCATTCACGACCATCGCGGCTGTAGCGTGCGACTTCGATGTGCACCTTGGTCACCAGTGGGCAGGTTGCGTCGAACACCTTGAGGCCACGGCCGGCGGCTTCGGTACGCACCGCCTGGGAAACGCCGTGGGCACTGAAGATCACGATGACGTCGTCCGGCACCTGATCCAGTTCCTCAACGAAGATCGCCCCGCGAGCACGCAGGTCTTCGACGACGAATTTGTTGTGGACCACTTCGTGGCGCACGTAGATCGGCGGCCCGAATACTTCCAGGGCGCGATTGACGATTTCGATCGCACGGTCCACACCGGCGCAGAAGCCACGGGGGTTGGCGAGTTTGATTTGCATGCTGTGCCTCGTGTCTTGCGCGCAAGAAATTAAAACATTGCAGGAGCTGAGCTTGCTCGCGAAAGCGCTGTGTCAGTCAACATTGATGCTGAATGTGGTGACGCCTTCGAGCAAGCTCTGCTCCTACAGGTGACCGTGTTCGGTCAGTTACAACGATTTGACGCTGATGATCTCGACGTCAAAGGTCAATGTCTTGCCGGCCAGCGGGTGGTTGAAGTCGATGGTCACTTGCTCGTCATCGAATTCTTTCACCACGCCAGGCAGCTCAGTATTCGCCGCATCGTTGAAGATCACCAGCAAACCCGGTGACAGCTCCATGTCCTTGAACTGCGAACGCGGGATGATCTGTACGTTTTGCGGGTTCGGCTGGCCGAAAGCGTTTTCCGGCTGAATGGTCAGCGTACGCTTGTCGCCTGCCTTGAAGCCGAACAGTGCCGCTTCGAAACCTGGCAACAGGTTGCCGTCGCCGACCTGGAAGGTCGCCGGGGCTTTGTCGAAGGTGCTGTCGACGGTGTCGCCGTTCTCCAGGCGCAGTGCAAAGTGCAAGGTGACTTCCGTGTTCTGGCGGATGCGTTGCTCAGCCAATACCTGTTCAGTCATGAACGGTTTCTCCGGTCTTCTTACTTTTGAACATATCCAGTGCCAGCATCACCGCACCGACAGTAATTGCGCTGTCGGCAAAGTTGAACGCCGGGAAATACCAGCGGTTCTGCCAATGCACCAGAATGAAATCGATCACATGGCCCAGGGCGATGCGGTCATACAAATTGCCCAGCGCGCCACCCAGCACCAGCGCCAGCGCGACGGCCAGCCAGGTTTCGTTGCGCCCAAGACGCTTGAGCCATACCACCAGCACCGCGCTGACCACCACGGCGATCAGGGCGAACAGCCAGCGCTGCCAGCCGGAGCTGTCAGCCAGGAAGCTGAACGCAGCGCCGGTGTTATAAGCCAGGGTCCAGCTGAAGTAATCGGGGATCACCACGATTTGCTGGTACATCTGGAGCTTGCCTTCGAAGTAGAACTTGCTGACCTGGTCGATGACCAGGACCAGCAAACTCAACCAGAGCCAGCTCAGCCGTCCGAAACGGCCAACGGCATTAGGCATAGTGACGAACCTCGCCAGCGCCGCTGATGTTGTCGACGCAACGACCGCAGATTTCCGGATGCTCCGGGTTCACGCCGACGTCTTCACGGCAGTGCCAGCAACGGGCGCACTTGGCGTGGCTGGACTTGACCACTTGCAGTTTCAGACCGGTGACTTCGGTGACCACGGCATCGGCCGGCGCCTGAACGAACGGTGCAACGGTGGCGGTCGAGGTGATCAATACGAAGCGCAGTTCGTTGCTCAGCTTGGCCAGGTCGGCGCTCAGCGCCTCTTCGGCGAACAGCGTCACTTCGGCTTGCAGGTTGCCACCGACGGCCTTGGCCGCGCGCTGGATTTCCATTTCCTTGTTGACGGCTACCTTGACGGCCATGATCCGCTCCCAGTAGGCGCGGTCCAGCTCGACGCCTTCCGGCAACTCGGTCAGGCCTTCATACCAGGTGTTGAGCATCACCGACTCGTTACGCTCGCCCGGCAGGTATTCCCACAGTTCGTCAGCGGTGAACGCGAGGATCGGCGCGATCCAGCGCACCAGCGCTTCGGAGATGTGGTACAGCGCGGTTTGCGCCGAACGACGGGCCTTGCTGTTGGCGCCAGTGGTGTACTGACGGTCCTTGATGATGTCGAGGTAGAAACCACCCAGCTCCTGCACGCAGAAGTTGTGGATCTTGGAGTAGACGTTCCAGAAGCGGTATTCGCCGTAGTGCTCTTGCAGCTCGCGTTGCAGCAACAGGGTGCGGTCCACGGCCCAACGGTCCAGCGCCAGCATGTCTTCGGCCGGCAGGATGTCGGTGGCCGGGTTGAAACCGGTCAGGTTCGAGAGCAGGAAGCGCGCGGTGTTACGGATACGCCGGTAGGCGTCCGCACTGCGCTGCAGGATCTGCTCGGACACCGCCATTTCACCCGAGTAATCGGTGGAAGCCACCCACAGACGCATGATGTCGGCGCCCAGGGTGTCGTTGACCTTTTGCGGAGCAATCACGTTGCCCAACGATTTGGACATCTTGCGACCGGACTCATCGACAGTGAAGCCGTGGGTCAGCAGTTCGCGGTACGGCGCGTGGTTGTCGATGGCGCAACCGGTCAGCAACGACGAGTGGAACCAGCCACGGTGTTGGTCCGAGCCTTCCAGGTACAGGTCGGCACGTGGACCGGTTTCGTGGCCCATCGGGTGCGAACCGCGCAGGACGTGCCAGTGCGTGGTGCCCGAATCGAACCAGACGTCCAGGGTGTCGCTGATTTTGTCGTAAAGCGGCGCTTCGTCACCGAGCAGTTCGGCGGCGTCCATCTTGAACCAGGCTTCGATGCCTTCGACTTCGACGCGCTTGGCAACTTCTTCCATCAGCTCGGCAGTGCGTGGGTGCAGTTCGCCGCTTTCCTTGTTCAGGAAGAACGGGATCGGCACGCCCCAGTTGCGCTGACGGGAGATGCACCAGTCGGGACGGTTGGCGATCATCGAGTGCAGGCGCGCCTGGCCCCAGGCCGGAACGAACTTGGTGTCTTCGATGGCTTTGATCGCCCGCTTGCGCAGGGTGTCGCCGGTCGCAGGCTCTTTGTCCATGCCGATGAACCACTGCGCGGTGGCGCGGTAGATCAACGGGGTCTTGTGACGCCAGCAGTGCATGTAGCTGTGTTCGATGATGGTGGTGTGCAGCAGCGCACCGACTTCAGTCAGTTTATCGACGATGGCCGGGTTGGCTTTCCAGATGAACTGGCCGCCAAAGAACTCCAGCGACGGCACGTAAACGCCGTTGCTTTGTACCGGATTGAGGATGTCGTCGTTGACCATGCCGTACTTCTTGCAGGTCACAAAGTCGTCCACGCCGTAGGCCGGTGCGGAGTGAACCACGCCGGTGCCAGCGCCCAGTTCAACGTACTCGGCCAGGTAAACCGGCGACAGGCGATCGTAGAATGGGTGACGGAAATTGATCAGTTCCAGTTCTTTACCGGTGGTGGTCGCGATGACCGAACCTTCCAGGCTGTAACGGGCCAGGCACGACTCGACCAGCTCTTCCGCCAGTACCAGCAGTTTGTCGCCGACGTCGACCAGGGCGTAGTTGAATTCCGGGTGAACGTTCAGCGCCTGGTTGGCCGGGATGGTCCACGGGGTGGTGGTCCAGATCACGATCGAAGCCGGCTTGTCCAGCGACGACAGACCGAATGCGGCAGCCAGTTTGGCTTCGTCGGCGATCGGGAACGCTACGTCGATGGTCGAGGACTTCTTGTTCTCGTACTCGACTTCCGCTTCAGCCAGGGCCGAACCGCAGTCGAAGCACCAGTTCACAGGCTTGAGGCCCTTGAACACGAAGCCGCCCTTGACGATTTCAGCCAGGGCACGGATTTCACCGGCTTCGTTCTTGAAGTCCATGGTCTTGTACGGGTTGGCGAAGTCGCCCAACACGCCCAGACGGATGAATTCGGATTTCTGCCCTTCGATCTGCTCGGTGGCGTAGGCACGGCACAGTTCGCGGGTCTTGTCCGCGCCCAGGTTCTTGCCGTGGGTCACTTCGACTTTGTGCTCGATCGGCAGGCCGTGGCAGTCCCAGCCCGGAACATAAGGCGCATCGAAACCCGACAGGGTCTTCGAGCGGATGATCATGTCCTTGAGAATCTTGTTCAACGCATGACCGATGTGAATCGTGCCGTTGGCGTACGGAGGACCGTCGTGAAGTACGAACTTCGGACGATCCTTGCCAATCTCGCGCAACTTACCGTACAGGCCAATGCTGTCCCAGCGCTGCAGAATCTGCGGTTCGCGCTGAGGCAGGCCGGCCTTCATTGGGAAGGCGGTGTCCGGAAGGTTTAGCGTGGCTTTATAGTCGGTCATTTAAGGCTCTTCATTAGCGATTGGCGCTAGGTGCGACAGGGCACGGGCGGCGGCGACATCCGCATTGATCGCCGTCTTAAGCGCCTCCAGAGAGGCGAAACGCTGCTCTTCACGCAGCTTGTGGTGGAAGACCACCGTCAAACGCCGGTCATACAGATCGCCGGCAAAATCTAAAAGATGCACTTCGAGGTGGGCTTTGCCATCCCCTTGGACCGTTGGCCGCACGCCGATATTGGCGACGCCTGGCCAGGTCTTGCCGTCGATGTCGACGTTGACCAGGTAAACCCCGGTCAGCGGCACGCGACGACGCTTGAGTTGTATGTTGGCCGTGGGCGTACCCAGCTGGCGCGCCAGCTTCTGGCCATGTAGCACCCGGCCAGTAATCTGGAACGGCCGCCCGAGCAGTCGCTCGGCCAGGACGAAATCGGCAGCGGCCAGGGCATTGCGGACCTGGGTGCTGCTGACGCGAATGCCGTCCAGTTCGACGGTTTGCGCAGCTTCCACGGTAAAGCCCTGAACGATGCCGGCCTGTTGCAGGAAATCGAAATCGCCAACGCGGTCACAGCCGAAGCGGAAGTCGTCACCGACCTCAAGGTGCTGCACACCAAGGCCGTCCACCAGAATGGTATCGACGAATTCGCTGGCGCTGAGCTTGCTCAGCCGCTGGTTGAAGGCCAGGCACAGGACGCGGTCGACACCTTCGTCGGCCAGCAGCTGCAGTTTGTCCCGCAGCCGGGCCAGACGGGCCGGGGCCGTGTCCGGGGCGAAGAATTCTCGCGGCTGCGGCTCAAAAATCACCACGCAGCTCGGCACGCCCAACTCGAGCGCACGTTCACGCAGCCTCGCCAGGATAGCCTGGTGGCCACGGTGAACACCGTCAAAGTTGCCAATAGTGGCGACACAGCCCCGATGCTGGGGGCGCAGATTTTGGAGGCCTCGAACCAGCTGCATAACGCGCTTCTTGCTCATAAAGTGGTCGATTATAACCACACCCGGCGGCCGACGACAGGCAACACCGTAACCAAAGTGATCGAGCCGACAAAACCACCGGCTCGCCCGTGTTTATCGAGACTGCAACCTCAGCTCAATGCCTTGCGATTGAAGTCGCGCAAACGGAAGCCCATCAGCAGCAACATTCCGAAGTAAGCGACGATGCCGGCGGCGATCAAGGCGCCCAGACGCAGGAATCTTTCAAGCATATGCCCTTGATCCCATGCCGGCATAAAGTGCATCCCGACCAGCAATACGGCGGACATCACCAACACGGCGATAACGAGCTTGGCGCCGAACTTCGCCCAGCCCGGCTGCGGTTGGTACATCTGCTGCTTGCGCAGTTGATAGAACAACAGCCCGGCGTTGATGCAGGCACCGGCACTGATGGCCAGGGCCAGGCCGGCGTGGGCCAGCGGACCGATCAGCATCAGGTTGAACAACTGCGTAACCACCAGGGTGAAAATGGCGATTTTTACCGGCGTGCGGATGTTTTGTTGCGCATAAAAGCCCGGTGCCAGCACTTTGATCACGATAATCCCGAGCAAACCGACGGAATAAGCGATCAGTGCACGCTGGGTCATCGACGCATCAAAGGCACTGAACTGGCCGTACTGGAACAGCGACACGGTCAGCGGCTCAGCCAGGATCCCCAGCGCCAGCGAACACGGCAACACTAGGACGAAGCACAGGCGCAGGCCCCAGTCGAGGATCCGCGAATATTCGTGACGGTCCTTGCTGGCGTAGGTTTTGGCCAGCGTCGGCAACAGAATCGTGCCCAGCGCCACACCCAATACGCCGGACGGCAACTCCATCAGGCGGTCGGCGTAATACATCCAGGACACGGAACCGGCCACCAGGAAGGACGCGAAAATGGTGTTGATGATCAGGGAAATCTGGCTGACCGATACGCCGAGAATCGCCGGCAGCATCTGCTTCATGACCCGCCACACGCCGCTGTCGCGCAGGTTCAGACGCGGCAACACCAGCATGCCGATCTTTTTCAGGTGCGGCAGCTGGTAAAGCAATTGCGCCAGGCCACCCACCAGAACCGCCCATCCGAGTGCCATGACCGGCGGATCGAAGTACGGCGTCAGGAACACCGAAAAGACGATCATGCTGACGTTGAGCAAGGTCGGCACAAAGGCCGGCACCGAAAAACGGTTGTAGGTATTGAGGATCGCACCGGCCAGGGACGACAGGGAAATCAGCAATATGTAGGGAAAGGTCACCCGTAACAGGCTGGAGGTCAGCTCAAATTTTTCCGGTGTATCGGTAAAACCCGGCGCCGTTGCCCAGATAACCCAGGGCGCTGCAATCATCCCCAGTGCCGTGACCAGCGCCAGCACGAGTGTCAGCAGGCCCGAGACGTAGGCAATGAATGTTCGCGTCGCCTCCTCGCCCTTCTGGCTTTTGTATTCGGCCAGAATCGGCACGAAGGCTTGGGAAAACGCCCCCTCGGCGAAGATTCGCCGCAACAGATTGGGCAATTTGAAGGCGATAAAGAAGGCGTCCGTCGCCATCCCGGCACCAAATGTACGTGCGATCAGCGTGTCACGAACAAATCCCAAAACCCGGGAAATCATCGTGATAGAGCTGACGGCGGCCAACGATTTGAGCAGATTCATTGAAAGAGTTTGTGCCTGTCGATAAACAGCAGGCGAACAAAGCGCCTACTTATGCGATACTCCGCGCCGCAGCAGCACAGAGCCAAAGCTCGCGAGTTTACAGGTCAAGCGCCGGAAATAAATATCCCGCCTCTTTATACCTACCACTTAGCGGAACGTCTCAACCGCCCTTGACAAGACATCAACTCATCGGCATGATTCGCGGCCTATTTTGTTTGCTATTTCCTAAAAAGTCTTTCGAGGAGCTCGACGGTGGCCAACACACCTTCCGCCAAAAAACGTGCAAAACAGGCTGAGAAGCGTCGCAGCCACAACGCCAGCCTGCGTTCCATGGTTCGTACCTACATCAAGAATGTAGTTAAAGCCATCGACGCAAAAGACGCTGCTAAAGCTCAAGCTGCTTACGTTCTGGCCGTGCCAGTTATCGACCGTATGGCCGATAAAGGCATCATCCACAAGAACAAGGCTGCTCGTCATAAGAGCCGCCTGAACGGTCACGTCAAGGCTCTGAACCTTGCTGTTGCCGCATAAGCGATAAGCTTGTTGAAAAACCGACCTCAGGGTCGGTTTTTTATTGCCTGCGATTTAACAGACACCATACAAAAAAATGTGGGAGCGAGCCTGCTCGCGATAGCGGTGCAACATTCAACACTGATGTCGACTGTTGCACCGCTATCGCGAGCAGGCTCACTCCCACATTTGGTTTTGCGTCAGATTATTGAGCGTGCGCCCACGGCAGGATCGGGATCGCCGTCACCGCATTCTGCGGACTACCCTCGATCAAGCGATCGCTGTAGACCAGATACACCAGCGTATTGCGCTTCTTGTCGAGGAAGCGCACCACCTGCATGGTCTTGAACACCAGCGACGTGCGCTCCTTGAACACCTCATCACCATCCTTCAGCTCACCCTTGAAACTGATGGGACCGACCTGGCGGCAAGCAATGGAGGCCTCGGCGCGATCTTCCGCCAGGCCCAAACCACCCTTCACGCCTCCAGTCTTGGCGCGCGACAGGTAGCACGTCACGCCGTCGACCTTAGGATCATCAAACGCCTCGACGACAATCCGGTCGTTCGGCCCGACGAATTTGAACACCGTCGACACCTGGCCAATTTCCTCAGCCGAAGCCAGCAGCGGCATCGCCAGCAGCAGACCCAATAATCCTTTTGCCACACGCATTCAAATATTCCTTCAGACCAGAATCAGGTTATCGCGGTGAACCAGTTCCGGCTCAGCCATGTAACCCAACAGACCGACAATCGCCTCAGACGACTGACCGATGATTTTTTGTGCTTCCAGCGCACTGTAGTTGGCCAGGCCACGGGCGATCTCGCGACCATCCGGCGCCACGCACACCACCATTTCGCCGCGACGGAAGCTGCCCTGTACCAGCTTGACCCCCACCGGCAGCAAACTTTTATGGTCCTGGGCCAGCGCTTTCACCGCACCACCGTCCAGCACCAGCGTGCCACGGGTTTGCAGGTGCCCGGCCAGCCACTGCTTGCGCGCCGCCAGCATGCCACGCTCAGGCGAGAGCAAGGTGCCGATGCGCTCACCCGCCTTCAGGCGATCCAGCACGCGCTCAATGCGCCCACCAACGATGATGGTGTGCGCCCCGGAACGAGCTGCCAGACGCGCCGCACGCAATTTGGTCTGCATACCGCCACGCCCCAGCGCACCGCCAGTACCGCCCGCCACCGCATCCAGCGCCGGATCATCAGCGCGCGCCTCGTAAATCAGGTTGGCGTCAGGGTTGTTGCGCGGATCGGCGTCGAACATGCCATCGCGATCCGTGAGGATCACCAGCAAATCAGCTTCAACCAGGTTGGCCACCAGCGCCGCCAGCGTGTCGTTGTCGCCAAATCGGATTTCATCGGTCACCACGGTGTCGTTTTCGTTGATCACCGGGATCACTTTCAGCTCAACCAGGGCGCGCAAGGTGCTGCGGGCGTTCAGGTAGCGCTTGCGATCGGACAAGTCATCGTGCGTCAGGAGAATCTGCGCGGTGTGCCGGCCATGCTCGGCAAAGCTCGACTCCCAGGCCTGCACCAACCCCATCTGACCGATGGCGGCGGCGGCCTGCAACTCGTGCATCGCGCTGGGTCGTACGGTCCAGCCCAAGCGGCTCATGCCCGCGGCCACAGCCCCGGAAGACACCAACACCAGCTCGACGCCAGCTTCATGCAAAGCCACCATCTGCTCGACCCAGACACCCATTGCCGCGCGATCCAGGCCCTTGCCGTCCGCTGTCAGCAAAGCGCTGCCGATCTTCACGACCCAACGCTGCGCACCTGTCACCTTGCTCCGCATCATCTTCAACCTTAGCTTGAGGACAGCGCGACCTGGCACTGCCCGTGACGTTAATCGTGGCTATTACTGACCAACGATCGATTTCCAGATACTAAAACGCCGCTCGATTGAGCGGCGCTTAAGTTTACTGCAACGAATCAGTCACGCACGTAAATGATTTCCGGACCATCTTCGTCATCCACATCTTCTTCGTCCCAATCATCGTCGCCGATGTCATGGACCGACTTCACGCCGCTACGGCGCAGGGCACGCTGGTCATCCAGGGCCTGCAGCTGAGCACGAGCTTCGTCTTCGATGCGCTGATCGAGCTCTGCCAGCTCTTCCTTGTAGGCAGGGTCCGCAGCCAGACGATCAGCACGATCTTCCATGTAACGCATGATGTCGTGGCACAGACGCTCAGTGCCAAGCTTGGAGATGGCCGAGATCACGTAGACCGGACCAGTCCACTCCAGACGATCAACGATCTCCTTGACGCGAGCATCGTGCTCTTCTTCAAGGATCTGGTCGCACTTGTTCAGCACCAACCAACGATCACGCTCAGCCAGGGACGGGCTGAACTTGGTCAGCTCGCTGACGATCACCTCAGCCGCATCCGGTGCGCTGGTGTCATCCAGTGGCGCCATGTCCACGAGGTGCAGCAGCAAACGGGTACGCGACAAGTGCTTGAGGAAGCGAATCCCCAGGCCAGCGCCATCGGAAGCGCCTTCGATCAGACCCGGAATGTCCGCGACCACGAAGCTCTTCCAGCGATCGACGCTGACCACACCCAGGTTCGGCACCAAGGTGGTGAACGGGTAGTCGGCGACTTTCGGCTTGGCGGCCGATACCGAGCGAATGAAGGTACTTTTGCCGGCGTTCGGCAAGCCCAGCAGACCGACGTCCGCCAGCACTTTCATTTCCAGCTTGAGGTCACGCGCCTCACCCGGCTTACCCGGAGTGGTCTGACGCGGAGCACGGTTGGTACTGGATTTGAAACGGGTATTACCCAGACCGTGCCAGCCGCCGTGAGCCACCAGCAACTTCTGGCCGGCCTTGGTCAGGTCGCCGATCACCTCTTGAGTGGCCGCATCGATGACGGTGGTGCCCACCGGCACGCGCAGTACCAGCTCTTCACCTTTCTTGCCGGTGCAGTCGGTGCTGCCGCCGTTGGAACCGCGCTCAGCGTCGAAGTGACGGGTGTAACGGTAGTCGACCAGTGTGTTGAGGTTTTCGTCGGCGATCATGTAGACCGAGCCGCCATCACCACCGTCACCGCCGTTCGGGCCGCCGTTTTCAATGAATTTCTCGCGACGGAAGCTCATGCAACCGTTGCCGCCGTCGCCGGCCTTTACTCGAATCGATACTTCATCAACAAACTTCATAACAAAACGCCTCTCGCCATACGGACGAGCCGAAAAAATCTAGACATAAGACTCTTGCAAAAATGAGCGCAGCGACCTCAATCAACGACCGCAAAAACCTGCGCTGGAGCCCATCACAAACAGCTTTGCAAGAGACTCACCCCACAAACGAAAAAGCCCCGTCGCAAGACAGGGCTTTTCCAGCAACCACGTAATTATGCCGCGACGACGTCAGTCTTCGGAACAATGCTTACGTAACGGCGATTGAAAGCGCCTTTTACTTCAAACTTGATCACGCCGTCGATTTTAGCGAACAGAGTGTGATCTTTACCCATGCCAACACCGTAACCGGCGTGGAATTGGGTGCCGCGCTGACGCACGATGATGTTGCCCGGAATGATAACCTGGCCGCCATACATCTTCACGCCAAGGCGTTTGGCTTCTGAGTCGCGACCGTTACGGGTACTACCACCAGCTTTTTTGTGTGCCATGAGTCAATTCTCCTAGTGAGGAATTAGGCTGAAATTAAGCCTGAATACCGGTGATTTTGATCTCGGTGTACCACTGGCGGTGGCCCATACGCTTCATGTGGTGCTTACGACGACGGAACTTGATGATGCGGACTTTATCGTGACGACCTTGGGAGATCACTTCAGCCACAACGGTAGCGCCAGCAACAACTGGAGCGCCGATGTTCACGTCATCGCCATTGGCGACCAACAGAACGCGATCAAAAGTAACGGATTCGCCGGTAGCGATTTCCAGTTTTTCGATCTTCAGGTATTCACCTGGGGCGACCTTGTATTGCTTGCCACCAGTAACAATTACTGCGTACGACATGGTATTTCTCCGATAATCCTGCTCACCCAGCTCTTTATAAGAAGAGGTATTGGCTGGCATGGCTGCATAGGGCTGGAAGGCCGGTTTGCAATTGCGTAAGGCAGGTGCTGCCCAGGAAGTTCAGGGTGCGCGATTGTACGCAAGCTGCCGGAGTGATGCAAGAGGCCGTCCATCGCGCCTTGACACTCGCCGACGTGGGTCCTAGCATGCCGCGCAACCCTTCTGGAGCAACTGTCGCTGATGCAACCCCAAGCTTTCTACCGCGCGGTGGCGGACGATTTTAGCGCCGTCGACGGCATCATCAAGAAGCAGCTGACTTCCCGAGTGCCGCTGGTATCGAAAATCGGCGATTACATTACCTCGGCTGGCGGCAAACGCCTGCGTCCTTTATTAGTGTTGCTGTGTGGCAAGGCGCTGGGCCGCGAAGGCGACGACCTGCGTCTGCTGGCCGCGACCATCGAGTTCCTGCACACCGCCACCCTGCTGCACGACGACGTGGTCGACATGTCCGGCATGCGCCGTGGCCGCTCGACCGCCAACGCCATGTGGGGCAACGCACCCAGCGTGCTGGTCGGCGACTTTCTGTATTCGCGCTCCTTCGAAATGATGGTCGAGCTGGGCTCCATGCCGGTGATGAAGATCCTTTCGCAAGCGACCCGCATCATTGCCGAAGGCGAAGTGTTGCAGCTGTCGAAGGTCCGTGACGCCAGCACCACCGAAGAAACCTACATGGAAGTCATCCGCGGCAAGACCGCGATGCTCTTCGAGGCGTCGACCCACAGTGCTGCCGCACTCTGCGAAGCCACAGCTGAGCAGGCCGAAGCCCTGCGCACCTTTGGCGACCACCTGGGCGTGGCCTTCCAACTGGTCGACGACCTCCTGGATTACAAAGGCGACGCGGAAACCCTGGGCAAGAACGTCGGCGACGACCTGGCCGAAGGCAAGCCGACCCTGCCGTTGATCTACACCATGCGCGAAGGCACGCCGGAACAGGCAGCCCTGGTGCGCAAGGCGATCCAGAAAGGCGGCATCGAGGATCTGGAAAGCATTCGCGAAGCGGTAGAAGCCTCCGGCTCGCTGGAATACACCGCGAAACTGGCCCGTGATTACGTGGCCCGTGCGATCAAATGCCTCGACGCACTGCCTGCCAGTGAATATCGCGACGCATTGGTTGAGTTGAGTGAGTTTGCGGTAGCCCGCACGCACTAACTGCACCGTAATACCCTGTGGGAGTGAGCCTGCTCGCTCCCACAGTTTTCGGCGTCGCCCCCTCCCAGCTAAAACCCTATATAATGTGCGCTTTTTAGCGATCCTGAATCCAAGGAGCTTTAGTGAGCACGTTGCCACCCTGCCCAAAATGCAATTCCGAATACACCTATGAAGACGGCGCACAGCTGATCTGCCCCGAGTGCGCGCACGAATGGTCCGCCAGCGGCGAAGCCGATGTGGCGTCCGATGACGCCGTGAAAAAGGATTCGGTCGGCAATGTCCTGCAGGACGGCGATACCATCACCGTGATCAAGGACCTCAAGGTCAAGGGCACGTCGCTGGTGGTCAAGGTCGGCACCAAGGTCAAGAACATCCGCCTGTGCGATGGCGACCACGACATCGACTGCAAGATCGACGGCATCGGCCCGATGAAGCTCAAATCCGAGTTCGTCAGAAAAGTCTGAATCCGCTGTATTCCATCCCGCGCCACGCGTGGGATGGTGCTTCGCCCTCCCCCGCTTCAACCCGCCTGCCCGCGCAATAGCTAAACGCCAGCCGATTTGACCTTACGCAACCTTTACCCGGAAAGAAGCACAAACTGCCAATAGGCCCTTGCTATTTGATGAATAAGAATTATTCTCATTGAAACCCAAATCAATGGAGATGAGACATGACTTATTTGATCGATGCCTGGCTGGATCGACCACACCCTTACCTCAGGATCCTGCATCGGGAAACCGGGGAAGTCTGTGCCGTGCTTGAAGAAGAAGCCTTGAGCGAGTTGCAGGATCAGGGGGATCTGGACGTCAACGGACTAAGCTCCAGCGAGCCAGTGGTGCTGAAGGAACTGGTGCGTAATCTGTTTCTGTTCTGTTATGCCCGGGCGTTGCGCCCATCGAATGAACTGCACCACAAGATCGAAATATGAAAATCACCGCAAAAAAATGTGGGAGCGAGCTTGCTCGCGATGACTGACTAACATCCAACATCTCTGTCGACTGTTACGCCGCTATCGCGAGCAAGCTCGCTCCCACAGAGGTCTTACAGAACGTCGAGCAGTTCGACGTCGAACACCAGTACGCTGTGCGGCGGAATGCTGCCAACGCCTTGAGCGCCGTAAGCCAGTTCGCTCGGCACGTACAGACGCCATTTGCTGCCGGCATTCATCAGTTGCAGGGCTTCGGTCCAGCCAGCGATCACGCCGCCAACCGGGAATTCTGCAGGCTGGCCGCGCTCGTAGGAGCTGTCGAACACCGTGCCGTCGATCAGGGTGCCGTGGTAGTGGGTACGCACCTGATCTTCACGGGTCGGCTTCGCGCCTTCACCAGCAGTCAGCACTTCGAATTGCAGGCCGGAAGCCAGGGTGGTGATGCCTTCACGCTTGGCGTTTTCAGCCAGGAAAGCCAGGCCTTCGCCAGCAGCCGCTTCAGCCTTGGCAGCCGCTTCGGCTTGCATGATTTCACGGATCACCTTGAAGCTGGCGGACATTTCTTCCTGGCCAACACGGCTTTCCTTACCGGCGAAGGCATCGGTCAGACCCGCCAGGATCGCGTCCAGGCTAACGCCCGGTGGCGGGTTGTCGCGCAGTTGGTCGCCCAGCTGACGGCCAATACCGTAGCTGACGCGGGTTTCGTCGGTGGACAGATTTACTTCGGACATGACACTGCTCCGCTGTGCGGACGGCCCGGGAACTTGCCGTGCGTGCACAGCGCGTCCCGGAGCGCCCGGAACCAAAAGGGCCAGCAGACTAGCACAGATGGCATCGTCCTGATGAGGGCTGTCAGTGATGCCAGGAAGAGCGGAAGGCAATCGGCACCTTCAGACTTTCCCCCACGCTGGCACCTAGCCCGCACATTTCATCATGAACCGAGGCGTGAACCAGATTGAAGGGTAAGGTCGGGAATTTATGCAGCACCTGACGAGCATGCTCGACCGAGCGCAGGTGGAACATATGGTCGTGGGCATCGCTCAAGGGATACGCGGCACCGTGCATGCGCGCTTCCAGCAGATAGATCCCGCCTTCCATGGAGATCAGGTTCAACTCATCGACTTTCCCTGCGAGGGCATATGCGCGTAGTTCAACAAGGTTCATGAAGGCACCTCATACAATGGCGAGCCAAGACTACTTACAGGGATAGGCCCCGGCGCATCAAAGTACAAGCCAGCAACGGCACCGCCCGTCCGGTTCGACCATCTCTCCTTGCGGGAGCGTGGCTTGCCCGCGATGGCATCAGCGCGGTTTAGCGCCAGACCGAGATGATGCCATCGCGGGCAAGCCACGCTCCCACAGGGATTTTGGGCGAATCAGTGCTTGGTCAGCTTGTCCAGATAACCCATGGCGAAGGCCGACACGACGAATGTCATGTGGATGATCACGTACCACTTCAAATGCTCGGGATCGACGTTCTTGGCGTCCATGAAGATCCGCAGAAGGTGGATAGAGGAAATCGCCACGATGGAAGCGGCCACTTTCATCTTCAGGGAAGAAGAATCCATGGTGCCCAGCCAGTTGAGCTTTTCCTTATGGTCATCGATGTCCAGTTCAGAGACGAAGTTCTCATAACCTGAAATCATCACCATCACCAGCAAACCGCCCACCAGCGCCATGTCGATCAGCGACAGCAGCACCAGGATCAAGTCCGATTCCGCCATCGAAAACACGTTGGGGATAACATGGAAAACTTCCTGGAAGAACTTCAGCGCCAGCGCCAGCAGCCCAAGCGACAACCCGAAGTAGATCGGCGCCAGCAGCCAGCGGGAGGCGTACATTGCATTTTCGATAAAGCGTTCCATTGAATCTCACACAGGGGTTGAAAATGGCCGCGAGTATACCAGCCACCCGTCGCTATCCAGAAGCTGCCAGGAACCATCGAGAAATCCGCCACCTGCGCCGTGTGTCACAAAGTTTTTCTGCTAGTGTCCAGACTATTGACCGCTCAGCGACATCGGACAGGAAGACTGGGAATGGATGTGCGATTGCCTTTAACGAGTGTCGGCATTTGCCTGACGTTGCTGATGAGCGGCTGCTCGCCCGGCGAGGACAAGCATCAGGTCAGCCTCGAGGAAAAAACCGCACAGTTCGAACAATCGCTGGATCAGATCCAGGACCCGAAACTCAAGGACGCCGTGTCCGAGCTCGGCGGCTCACTGCTGCTGCTCGAACGTGCGCAACTCAAGCTCGACAGCAAACCGGTGGAAACCGAATACGGCGAAGATGCCCTCGCCGTGCTCAAGCACTACCCAACGCCACAGGCCCTGGTAGACACCTACATCAATGGCCTGTTCGTGCTGCACAAGGATTCCAGCTCCGATTACCTGACCGACCTGCAACCGGTATTCCCGTTCAACTTCAATATTCCGGCGGCATTCCTGTTCCCCCATGGCCTGGAATGGCAATCGGTGACGCTGAGCAACAAACGGGTCATCCCCTTCCAACCCGAATGGTCGGAAACCGATCCCGGCATCCAGCTCAGCCCGTCGAGCTCCAACCTGACCAACCCCGACGACCTGACGGTGACCTACCCTTTCATCGACGGCCTGGATGTCGACAAGAAGAACCAACCGCAACCGGTGAGCCTGCAAGGCAAAGTCGAAGTGATCGCACCCCGCCGGCTCTACAGCGTTGTCCTGAGCAAAAAGGACGTCGGCCAGACCCGCACCAACGACAACCTCAGCGTCACCCTGTTGAAGCTCGGAAAGAACTACGCCGAAATCGAGTACAACAACAGCGTACCGGTGGCCCCCGAAGTCGGTGAAACACCGTTGAACCCACTGATCGTCCAGGCCAGGGACAGCACCGGGCAATTTCTCTCGCGCTCCGGATCGATCAACGAAACCCCCACGCAAATTGCCTTCTACCAAAAACAACTGGCGAAAATGCAGCAACAGAAAACCTGGAGCGAGGCGTTCGAAAAACAGCTCAATGACGAACAGCGTACGTTCGAGCAGCAGCAAGGCCAGCATTATTCCAAGGTGTACTTCAACGGGCCGATCGAGACCCTTGAAGTCAGCCTGTTGGATTTCTCGACCGCCACCGTCACACGCAAGGACTTGAACTTGCCGGTACGCCGCTTCGACCCACACACCACGGCAAAAACCGTGCAGCCGCTGAACTTGCCGGTGGTGGTGTATGACGATCAGGCGCCAAACTGGCTCAAGGGCGCGACACTGAGTGAGGAGCAGCTGAAAAAAAGCATCAACGTCAATCAGTCGGTGGACGACCCGAGTGCCGCGCGCATCGAATTCGATCACCCCAGAAGTTTCAACGACGAGTTGCTCGGCACGTCATTCAGCCCCGGCAATAGCCCGGTCAGTTTCTTTACCGCGGACAGCAGCGGTAAACGCGATGAGCCGATCGAACTGCCACCGGAGGCCTATCAGGTCGACCCTCTGCGCGGCACGATCACCTACGACCTGAACCTGTTTCCGCAAACGCCGGCGTTCGCCGTGGGCTCCATGCCCTTGTTCCTGGCCACGGTCGACAAGCAATCGCTCGACGCACAGAAATTGCCCAAGGGGCTTGAGCTCAAAGGCAATGCGCTGGTGGTGGATGCGAAACTGTTTCCTGCGCAGGACTGGCGATTTTTCGCCAGGGACGACAGCGGGAACTACCTGAAGGAGATTCTTGCGGTCACTCATGACGCTGGTGCCGATGGTCCGGCGTTATTTGACGTGCACTACTTCTATGGCCAGCCCACACGTCTGGAAACTTATCAGCGAACCGACCTCACCACTGTGCAATATGGTTTCGAGGTCAAACTGGCCAAGGCTGATCTGAGCCAGCTCGACCAATAACCCATCAGTGCTCGAAGCCACCCAGATTGCGGCAACGACCGCCGTTGATTTCCCGCAGCTGGGCTTGCAGGTGCAAACACCAGATTTGGGGATCATCGGCCAGTTCGTAGCCGTGCAGCGTCAGGCTTTCCACAATAGTGTCGAGGATGGATTCAGCCACGAAAGGGCCATGAAACGGGCCTTGTGCCTTGATGGCTGAAGGTTGCTCGCCAGCCATTCCGGCGGCGAAGAGCAAGGTCCACATGCCGGTATCTCCCGCCAAAGGGCGGATGGCACACTCGATACGGGTCACTAGGCCCAGGCATTGACGGGTAAGGCAGAGGTTGCGCGACATGGCGGCGACCCTCGGTAGATCCGGTATTCAGCCCCCGTGGGAAGGCTGTTTCGATCCTGTGATTGCTGTCGATATCCTTGAACCAGAGAATAGAAGAAAAGTCTGGCCAGCACGTCAGGCGAGACCAGAAGGCGCCGAATGGTCATAGTGTGAATATTGACGCCAGACTGATGGCACTTTTACTTGGATTCACGCAAAAAAATGTGGGAGCGAGCTTGCTCGCGATGAGGCACTAACATTCAACATCTCTGTTGTCTGAAAGTCCGCAATCGCGAGCAAGCTCGCTCCCACAGTGGATCGGGATGAGCCTCAGATTCGTTTGTCTCAGGCCGGCTTGGCCTCGACCAACGCTTCCTGCGCCGCTTCTTTCTCGGCTTCCTTGAGGTCTTCCTCGCTGATCATTTCCGCGATCACCCGCAGGCGCTCCACCACCCGCGCATTGACGCTGCCTTCAGGGAATTCGCCATTTTCATTCGGCGCCCCCGCCGGCTCGCCGACCAACAGGCTCAACGCTTCGTCCGCCTGACGCACCGCGTAAACATGGAACTGCCCCGCACGCACGGCAGCCAGCACCTTCTCGTCGAGCATCAAGGTGGCAACGTTCGCCTGCGGAATGATCGCACCTTGTTTGCCGGTCAGTCCGCGCGCTTCGCAGAGGCGGAAGAAGCCTTCGATCTTCTCGTTGACCCCGCCCACGGCCTGCACTTCACCGAACTGGTTGATCGAACCGGTGATCGCAAAGCACTGCTTGAGCGGTGTTTTCGACAAGGCCGAAATCAGCGTACAGGCTTCGCCCAGCGACGCACTGTCGCCATCGACATAACCGTAGGATTGCTCCAGGGCAATGCTCGCGGAAATCGCCAGCGGGAATTCCTGGGCGTAACGACTGCCCAGATACCCAGTGAGGATCATCACGCCTTTGGAGTGAATCGGCTGCCCGAGGTTGACCTCACGCTCGATGTCGACAATGCCGCTGCCGCCCGGATACACCGTGGCGGAAATCCGCGCTGGTACACCGAAGGCCGAGTCGCCGACTTCCAGCACTGTCAGGCCGTTGCACTTGCCGACGGCGGCGCCATCGGTGTCGATCAGGATGATCCCGGCCAGCATGTCATCAAGAATCCGCGCCGAGACGCGCCCGGTACGGGTGGCCTTGGCCTTGAGCGCACGCTCGATGTGCCCGGCGTCGGTCATTTCATCGCCCGCCAGGTGGCGAATGAAATCCGCCTCGCTGACCAGTTGGAACAGATCGCCGATGCGCGCCGACAAACGCCCCTGGTGTTCAGCCAGACGCGCGCTGTAAGTCGCCAGACGTGCGACGGCATCCGCCGTCAGCGGCGCCATGCCTTCTTCGGAGGTGCGGGTTTTGAGCAACTGGGCGAACTGCTCCAGGCTCTCGTCGACCATCGGGATGTCTTCATCGAAGTCCACCAGGACGCGGAACATCTCCTGGAAGTCCGGATCAAGGTCTTGCAGCGTGTAATACAGCTGACGGGCACCGATGATGATGACTTTGACCGCCAGCGGAATGTGTTGCGGCGTCAGGGTGACAGTGGCCAGTCGCCCCAGTTCACCCAACGGCGATTCCATTTTCAGCTTGCGCGATTGCAGGGCGCGCTTGAGCGCATCCCAGACGAACGGCTCGCTGAGCATTTTTTCCGCTTCAAGAATCAGGAAGCCGCCGTTCGCCCGGTGCAAGGCACCCGGTCGCAGTTGTCGGTAGGTCGTGTACAGCGCACCCTGATCGGTGCTGTATTCAATCCGGCCGAACAGGTTTTCGTAAGTCGGGTGCGGCTCGAACACCACCGGCGCACCGCCGCTGGCCGAATGCCCGACCACCAGGCTCGGCGCGTATTGCTCTTCCAGCAGCTTGCGGGCAATGGCGTCGGTCTTGCTGTCGTCCACCAGTTGCTCGACCACCGTCTTCAGCAGGTAAACCTGCATCGCTTGCAGGTAACCGCATACAGCCGCGTTCTCGGCGTACTTCTCCGACAACGGCGACAACAGCGGCTGCAAGGCCAGGGTAATGGTCTCTTCGTTGAGGTGGCGCAGTTGATTGCTCGACTCACGCTTCCATTGCGGCAGGCTGGCGAGCTCCTCATTCAGACGCTCTTCCAGGCCGGAAATATCATCGTGAAAACGCTCGCGATCAGCTTCCGGCAATTGGGCGAACTCCGCTTCGTCCAGCGCCTTGCCTTCACTCATCGGGGTAAACGCGATGTTGCTGGCGTCGCGATACAGCGCGACTTCTTTCTCCAGGGCCAGGCGCTCGATGACGTCCAGCGCCTTGTCGTAACGCTGGTTGAAGGCGCGGTCGATGGCGCTTTTCTTTTGCTGGTAGGACGGGTGTTCAAACACCGCAGGAAAGGTCGCCAGCAGGTTATCGATCAAGCCGTTGATGTCGCCGATGAAGGCACCGGCGGTGCCCGACGGCAATTCCAGGGCGCGGGGCTCGCGCGGCTCATCGAAATTGTTGACGTAGACCCAGTCCGCCGGGGCCTGCTGGCGTTTGGCTTCGGCCTTCAGGTAGCGTTTGACGAACGAAAACCGGCCGGTGCCGGGTTCCCCCATGACGAACACGTTGTAACCGGGGCGTGGCATGGCCACACCGAACTGCAAGGCTTCGACCGCACGTTCCTGGCCAAGCACACCGCGGAAGGGCTCCAGATCATTGGTGGTAGAGAAGCTGAACTGTTCAGCGGAAAACGGACGGGTCAGCGCTTCAGGCGCTAGACGCAAGCTGGCAGCAACAGGATCAGGCATCGGGCTTCCTTACATCAGGCGGGGCAGATAGCGGCATTCTGGCGCTGCCCATACCCCACTTGCAAGGCGCGCCTCCAGCCAAAGCATAGACAAACTGCCATCCTCAGGCAGGCCGGGGCTAAATCACTGATTTCGGCGAATGTTTTGCAAAAAATCACGGAACCCCGTGATCGTGCCTAAACTCCAAACTGCGCGGCTGGACTAATAACCGGCCCAACTGGCGCCGACACGGGCCAGAACCCCTTGTCCATTGGTATGCACACTAAGAGAACATAGCTATGAAACGGATTCTTCTCGGTACTCTCTTCACCGTTGTATCCCTCAACGCCATGGCGCAAGCCCCAGGCGGGCCGGATTGCGGTTGGGGCAACATGCTGTTCGAAGGTCAGCGTGGCACCCCGGCTCACTTCCTGGCCTCCACCACCAACGGCACCTCCGGCAACGCAACCTTCGGTATGACCTCCGGCACCAACGGCTGCGCAACGAATGCGTCGCTGACCTACGGCGGCAAATCCTGGTTTGCCATGAATGGCATGATGAACGAGCTGTCCGAAGACATGGCCAAAGGTCAGGGCGAAGCGCTGACCACTTACGCCGTGGTCCTGGGCGTGGCGCCGGAAGACCGTGCGCATTTCGCCGCCGTGACTCACGAGCACTTCCAGCAAATTTTCAGCAAGGCTGACGTGACCGCTGAAGACGTGCATACCAACACCCTGGCCGTTCTGAAGAGCGATCCGCGTCTGGCCAAGTACGCCACTCAAGCTTAAGCTCGAACCGCCCGCTCCTTTCGGGGAGCGGATTTATTTTTTTGACCCGCCCCTCCTTGGGTCTTTGTTTTTTTCGACTTAAGTTGCCCACTATGCTCAAACGCCTTGCCTGGCTGGCGCTCTGTGTCTGCGCCCCGCTGGCCGCCGCGCCGCACATCGAACCTCAACGTTTGCAGCAACTGGCCAATGACCCCTTCTGGATTTCCCTGGGCCACTATGAAACCGCCAAGCTCGGCGGCTGGCGCAGCTATGTCAGCGACAAGAAATTCTTCCTCGCGCCCGACGGCAACGAACACCCCGACCATGAACTGGCCGCCACCGTGCAAGCGTTGTACGCCCCGGCCAGCGCCGGCGAACACCACGCCCAATGCGTCTATCCGGCCCGTACCCGCTGGCTGAAAGCACAGCTCAACCTGACCGATCTGCCGACACTGGACTGCAGCGAATTCAAGCAATGGTTCAAGGACGTCTCGCCCCACAGTGCGGTGATGATTTTCCCGGCAGCGTATTTGAACAGTCCGTCATCAATGTTTGGCCACACGTTGCTGCGCATCGACCAGGCTGATGTACAGAGCGACCACACGGCCCTGCTCAGTTATGCGATCAACTTCGGCGCCTACATCGAAGGTTCGGACAACAGCATCCTCTATGCCTGGAAAGGCTTGATGGGCGGTTATCCGGGGCTGTTCGCGCTGGTGCCCTATCAGGAAAAACTCTCGGAATACCGCAGCCTCGAGAACCGTGACTTGTGGGAATACCGGCTGAACCTGACCCAGGAAGAAACCGCACGCATGGTCGAGCATGTCTGGGAGCTGAAACAGATCAAGTTCGACTATTTTTTCTTCGACGAAAACTGCTCCTACCGCCTGCTGGAATTGCTGCAAGTGGCACGGCCGAGCCTGCGCCTGACCGAGCAATTCCCGCTGACTGCGATTCCGACCGACACCGTCAAAGCCGTGAAAGAGGCCGGTCTGGTGGAATCCATTCAATACCGTCCGTCCCGCGAACGTGAGTTGTTAAGTCGTGCCGAACCGCTGAACCCTGAAGAACAGCAATGGGTGCTCAAAGTCAGCGCCGATCAGAAACAGTTGCAGGCGCCCGCGTTCAAGGCGCAACCCAAGGCTCGCCAGGCGCTGATCATCGATGCGGCCTATCGTCTTGAACGCTACCGCGCCAATGGTCAGGAGCGCGACCCGGCGCGGGCTCAGCGCAGTTTCGAACTGCTGCGGGCGATCAACCAGAACCCGGCGCCGGAACTGGATATCCCACAACCCGGCCTGCCCGAGGATGGCCATGAATCGCGCACCAGGCAGGCCGGCATCGGCACCCGCGGTGACAAGGCGTTTGGCGAATACGGCTTGCGCATGGCCTATCACGATCTCAACGACAACGCCGAAAGCTTCCCGCTCGGCGCCCAGATTGAAATCCTGCAAATGAAACTGCGCCAGTACGAAGGCAATCACTGGCAGTTTCAGCAGCTGGATCTGGCGACAATTCGCTCCCTGACCCCGCGCAACGAGCTGCTGCAGCCGCTGTCGTGGCAGGTAACGGGCGGCCTGGAGCGGGTGCCGGGCAAGCATGACGACGAAACCCTGGTCAGCCACGTCAATGGCGGTGGCGGCGGTACCTGGCAATTGGGCGAGGACATGCTCGGTTTTGCACTGGGCACGGTGCGCATCGAACACAACAATGACTTCGCCGAATTCATCGCCCCCGCGGCGGGCTTCAACACTGGCGTACTGTGGAAAAACCCACTGGGCAACTTCAGTCTGGAGACCAAGGGCGATTTCTTCACCAATGGCGAAGTGCGCCGCAACATCAGCCTGAATCAGCAGTGGGAACTGTCGCGCAACCTCGGCCTGCGCCTGAGCGCCCAGCGCGACTTCAGCCACCTCGCCACACCCGAGAACGAAGTGATGCTTGAAGTGAAGTGGTATCACTACTGACTAAAATCCACCGCCCCCCCCTGTAGGCGTGAGCCTGCTGGCGATAGCGGACTGTCATTCAGCATTGATGTCGACTGTCACACCGCTATCGCGAGCAGGCTCACTCCTACACGGGGATTGGCGTTATCCGACAGATTCATCACAGGCCTTTCACACACGCCTCACGAATCCACTTCTAGACTTCCCTTATAGCCGTTGCACGGCCCGGGAGTTTGAGATGTGGCGCTGCGTTGCAGTCATAGGTGTGTTGATGTTGATCGCAGGTTGCCAGACAACCCACGAAGAGTTGATCTCCAAAGGTTATCCACCGGCTTTCGCCGACGGCTTCGATGACGGTTGCAGCAGTGGACGGCAAGCCGCCGGGGCGATCAGTGGCGAATTTCGCAAAAACGTCCCGCGTTATCTCAAGGACAAGCAGTACGCCGAAGGCTGGAGCGATGGCTTTCGTCAGTGTCAGGCCATGCTCGAGAACCAGAACCGCGATGACTATCGCAGCCACCATTGGGACGACCGGGACAAAGCCTGGCAGCAACAGAAAGACCAGGACGCTGCACGTGCCTATCACTCGCCATGAGTCGCTTACAGACATCCGCCGAAACTAAAGGCCTGCAACCATGGCCCAAACCCTATAACGGGAGAAGACCATGAGCCGGGCATTCGTCAACGAAGATAACGCCGCCGAGCAAGCCGATCAGCCGGTCGAACGGCAGGTCAGCACACAACCCAATTACGTCACACCCACAGGACTTGCGCAGTTGCAGGCGAAAGTCGCCGAGGTGCAAAACCTGATCAATGAACAGAGCGCGAAAGGTGAACTGGCCGACAAACAGCGCCAGGCCGACCTTGAGCGTGACTGGCGGTATTTCAACCAGCGACTGCAAAGCGCTCAACTGGTCGTGACTGCTTCCTCGACCGACAAGGTACAGATTGGCGCCTGGGTGACCTTTGCCGATGAACAGGGCAGCGAACAACGTGTGCAGTTGGTGGGTGAGGATCAAGCGGATGCCGCCAGCGGATTAATCAATTGGGGCTCGCCGTTGGGGCGGGCGTTGTTGGGCGCGCGGGTGGGGGATGAGGTGGTTTGGAAACGGCCGGTGGGGGATTTGGTGATTGAGGTGTTGAGCATAGATATTGAGTGACCATCAGGCCGCTTTCGCGACTGGGTCTATCTGAACGCCCATAAAAAAACGGAGCCCCGAAGGCTCCGTTTTTTATGCAACCGACCCGATATCAGGCCAGTTTCTTGTGCCGTACACGATGCGGCTGGGTAGCCGCTTCGCCGAGACGCTTGCGGCGGTCGGCTTCGTATTCGGTGTAGTTACCTTCGAAGAACACCGCTTGCGAATCGTCTTCGTACGCCAGGATGTGGGTCGCGACGCGGTCAAGGAACCACCGATCGTGAGAGATCACAATGGCGGCGCCCGGGAAGTCCAGCAGGGCTTCTTCCAGGGAACGCAGGGTTTCAACGTCGAGGTCGTTGGACGGTTCGTCGAGCAGCAGGACGTTGCCGCCCTCTTTCAGGGTCAGGGCCAGGTGCAAGCGACCACGCTCACCACCGGACAGGTCCTTGACGAACTTCTGCTGATCGCCGCCCTTGAAGTTGAAGCGACCGACGTAGGTACGCGACGGGATCTCGTAGTTGCCGATGCGGATCTGGTCCGAACCGTCGGAGATCTGCTGGAACACGGTCTTGCTGCCGTCCAGGTCTTCTCGGCTCTGATCGACACACGCCAGTTGCACGGTTTCGCCGACTTCGATGCTGCCCGAATCCGGTTGTTCCTTGCCCATCAGCATGCGGAACAGGGTCGATTTACCGGCACCGTTACCGCCGATCACGCCCACGATGGCGCCTTTAGGCATGGAGAACGACAGGTTGTCGATCAACACGCGATCGCCGTAACCCTTGGAGACGTTCTTGAACTCGATGACCTTGTCGCCCAGGCGCGGACCGGCCGGGATGTAGATCTCGTTGGTTTCGCTGCGCTTCTGGAATTCCTGCGATTGCATTTCTTCGAAGCGTTGCAGACGAGCCTTGGATTTGGACTGGCGGGCCTTGGCGCCTTTGCGCACCCACTCCAGTTCTTCCTTCATGGCTTTTTCGTGAGCCGATTGCTGCTTGGATTCAGCGGCCAGACGATCGGACTTGGCTTCGAGCCAACCCGAATAGTTGCCCTCGTACGGAATACCGGCGCCGCGGTCGAGTTCCAGAATCCAGCCGGCAACGTTGTCCAGGAAGTAACGGTCGTGCGTGATCGCTACCACGGTGCCCGGGAAGTCGTGCAGGAAGTGCTCCAGCCAGGCGACGGAATCGGCGTCCAGGTGGTTGGTCGGTTCGTCGAGCAGCAGCATGTCGGGGGCGGACAGCAGCAGGCGGCACAGGGCCACACGACGCTTTTCACCACCGGACAGGAATTCGACCTTGGCATCCCACGCCGGCAGGCGCAGCGCATCGGCGGCGACTTCCAGTTGGCGATCCAGGTTGTGACCGTCGCTGGCTTGCAGGATAGCTTCGAGCTTGGCCTGTTCTGCCGCCAGTTTGTCGAAGTCGGCATCTTCTTCAGCGTAAGCCGCGTAGACCTCGTCCAGGCGCGCCTGGGCGTTCTTGATCACGCTGACCGCTTCCTCGACCACTTCACGCACGGTCTTGGTCGGGTCCAGGATCGGTTCCTGTGGCAAGTAGCCGATGTTCAGCTCCTGCATCGGACGGGCTTCGCCCTCGAACTCGGTGTCGACGCCGGCCATGATTTTCAGCAGCGTGGACTTACCCGAACCGTTGAGGCCGAGTACGCCGATCTTGGCGCCGGGGAAGAACGACAGAGAAATGTTTTTCAGGATTTCCCGCTTCGGCGGAACAACTTTGCCCAGCCGATGCATGGTGAAGACGTATTGAGCCATGGAGAACCTTGGGTCAGTGACAGATGAATGATTGCAGCGCAGGCGAAGCCCGGCCAGACCGTGCGCGTCGTTCGATTGATGGGGGTCAATGCGTGCGCGCTGAAAAAGTCTGAGTTTAGGAGCTGGAACGCTCCCGCGTAACCGGCAAAGCTACCTGAATGACGGAAGGCAGTCCAGCCGACAGGGGCTGGCACTTAGCCACAACTCAAGGCATGCTAGCCGCCCTTCGGGCGTCAGGCTTATAGTGCACGTCGCGCCAGTCCAGTCAAACCGCAGGATTCCAGTTTGCCTAATGCCACCCCGCCAGTTCCCGTGAGCGCCCCCAGTCCTGCGACCGGCTCGCCCCTGCGCGGAACCTTGAAAGGCGCACTGGCCACCCTCGTCCTGTTACTGCTCGCGCTGCTGTTCTGGCAGTTGCTGGATCAACTTCGCGAAACCCAGAAACACCAGCGCCAATACACCATCGATTACACCGCCGACCTGGCCGCGCAAATCAGCCTGAACATGGCGCTCAACGCCCAGATCGCCCTTAACCTGCTACCGATCGTCGAGCAACCGCAAAGTGCCGACGAACAACAGGCGTTGCTGCGCAAGCTGCAGCAGTCATTGCCCGAATTGCGCAGCCTGGCGTTGCTCAGTCCCTCCGGAAAGATTATCAGCGACAGTGCCACTGACAGTCAGGACGCCGACTACCTGAGTGAACTGGTGCGGCGCAGTCACGCCCAGGCGCACTATTTCAGTAATGCCGATGACGGCTCCATGGTGCATCTACTATTGCATCAGGCCAGCGGCAGCACGCGAGGCTATTGGGCCTTGCGCCTGACACCGACCTTTTTCTCGGCCCTGACCAAACAAAACGAAGCCGGCATCCGCCCGCTGTGGCTGGTGGAGAACCGCGTCAATCGCCAGATCATCAGCCGCGATGATGCATTGCCGTCAAGCACGCCAACCGTGCTGACGCCAGATGAACTGGCCAGCAGTGTGCTGACCGTTCCCCTGAGCAGCAGCGACTGGCAGCTGCGTGGGTTGTTCGATCGGCAGCGGGTGCTCGAAGACCTGCTGCCGGCCTTCATCGGCAAATGCCTGCTGGGCCTGGCGCTCTCGTTACTGCCCTTCATTGCGTTGCTGAACATGCGCCGGCGTCAACGCCAGGTGCATGAAGGCCGTCGACGTTATCAGGACATTTTCGAAGGGACGGGAGTTGCCCTCTGTGTTCTCGATGTTTCCGGGCTCAAGAGCGTTTTCGACAAGGCGCAGCTGAACAGCAGCGAACAATTGCAGGCCTGGCTTGATAATCCGGAACAACGACGGCAACTGCTGCAGGAGCTGCGCATCACCGAGGTCAACCTGGTTGCCCTGCAACTGCTCAACGTCAATTCCTGCGATCAAGCCTGGAACCTGCTGATTGATGGTAATCCGCTGGACGGCACCGCCATCGGCAATCAAGTGCTTGAAGCGGTGCTCAACCAGCAAAACCAGCTAGAGCTGGAAATCAAATTGCAGGGCGCCAATGAGCGTGATCAGCATTTGTGGCTGGTTCTGCGCCTGCCGGCCGATCAGGACGACTACAAAGCGGTGATCCTGAGCATCACCGACATCACCAGCCGCAAACTGATCGAGCTGTCGCTGCTGGAACGTGAAGGGTTCTGGTCCGATGTGGTGCGCACCGTGCCGGATCACCTGTACGTGCAGGATGTGATCAGCCAGCGGATGATTTTCAGTAACCACCACCTGGGCCAGACCCTGGGTTACGACCGCACCGAACTGCATCAAATGGGTGAGTATTTCTGGGAAATCCTGCTGCACCCCGAAGACGCCGATTTCTACCACCGCTCCCGCCAGACCCAGCGCCAGGCGGGTTACAGTCAATTGATGCAGTGCCAACTGCGCTTCCGTCATCGCGACGGCAAATGGCGGCGATTCGAGATTCGTGAACAGGCCCTGGCACGGGACAAGCACAATCAAGTCACGCGCATCATTGGCGTGGCCAAGGACATCACCGACCAGATCGAAGCCAGCGAATCGTTGCGCGACAGCGAGCAGCGTTACCGGATGCTCGCCGAAAGCATCAGCGACGTGATTTTCTCCACCGACAGCAAGCTGTCGCTCAACTACGTCAGCCCCTCGGTGCAAGCCGTGCTGGGTTATGACTCAGACTGGATCTTCCAGAACGGTTGGCAATCGATCGTCGCCAACCCGCAACAACTGACCGGCATCTTCACCCTGATGGACCGGGTCAGCAAAGCGCTGGATAAACCCGAGCAACTGGCGCTGTTGCGCAGCCAGGTGCAGACCCAACTGTTCCTGTTCGATTGCCTGCGGGCCGACGGTCGCAAGATTCCCATCGAGCTGCGGCTGGTGCTGGTCTGGGACGAACACGGTGCCTTCGAAGGCGTGCTCGGTGTCGGTCGCGACATCAGCCAGCAGCGCCGGGCCGAGAAAGACCTGCGCATGGCGGCCACGGTATTTGAGCACTCGACCTCGGCGATCCTGATCACCGACCCGGCCGGTTACATCGTTCAGGCCAACGAAGCGTTCAGTCGCGTCAGTGGTTACGCCGTGGAACAGGTGCTCGACCAGTTGCCGAACATCCTGACCGTCGACGAGCAGCAGGAAGCGCATCTGCGCTATGTGCTCAAGCAACTTCATCAAAACAGCACATGGGAAGGTGAAGTCTGGCTCAAGCGCCGTAGCGGCGAACACTACCCGGCCTGGGTCGGTATCACGGCGGTACTCGATGACGAAGGCGACCTGGCCAGTTACGTGTGCTTCTTCAGCGACATCAGCGAACGCAAGGCCAGTGAGCAGCGGATTCACCGCCTCGCCTACTACGACGCACTGACCCACCTGCCCAACCGCACGCTGTTCCAGGATCGCCTGCACACCGCGCTGCAATCGGCGGAACGACAGAAGTCGTGGGTGGTGCTGATGTTCCTCGACCTTGACCGTTTCAAACCGATCAACGACTCCCTCGGTCACGCCGCCGGCGACCGCATGCTCAAGGAAATGGCCACGCGCCTGCTCGGCTGCGTCGACGATGACGACACCGTGGCACGCATGGGCGGCGATGAATTCACCTTGCTGCTGCAGCCGAAGGTCAACCGTGAAGTCGCGCTGAACCGGGCGATCCACGTGGCAGAACAGATTCTCGCCAGCCTGGTAAAACCCTTTGTGCTCGAAGGGCGCGAGTTCTTCGTCACGGCCAGTATCGGCATCGCCCTGAGCCCGCAGGACGGCAACGAACTCAGTCAGTTGATGAAGAACGCCGACACGGCGATGTACCACGCCAAGGAACGCGGCAAGAATAATTTCCAGTTTTATCAGGCGGACATGAACGCCAGCGCCCTGGAACGCCTGGAGCTGGAAAGCGACTTGCGCCACGCCCTGGAACAGAACGAATTCGTGCTGTATTACCAACCGCAGTTCAGCGGCGATGGTAAACGCCTGACCGGTGCCGAAGCCTTGCTGCGCTGGCGTCATCCGCGACGCGGACTGGTGCCGCCGGGGGATTTCATTCCGGTGCTCGAAGAGCTCGGTCTGGTGGTGGATGTCGGCGACTGGGTGATCGCCGAAGCCTGCCGTCAGCTCAAGACCTGGCACCAGACCAAGGTCCGTGTGCCGAAGGTGTCGGTGAACATCTCGGCGCGGCAGTTCTCCGACGGCCAGTTGGGCACGCGGATCGCCACCATTCTCAGGGAAACCGGCCTGCCGCCAGCGTGCCTGGAGCTGGAACTGACCGAAAGTATCCTGATGCGCGAAGTCAGCGAAGCGATGCAGATACTCGCCGGGCTAAAGAACCTCGGCCTGAGCATTGCGGTCGACGACTTCGGCACCGGTTATTCATCGCTCAACTACCTCAAGCAATTCCCGATCGATGTGCTGAAAATCGACCGCACCTTCGTCGATGGGCTGCCGTCGGGCGAACAGGATGCACAGATTGCCCGAGCGATCATCGCCATGGCCCACAGCCTGAACCTGGCGGTGATCGCCGAAGGCGTAGAAACCCATGAGCAACTCGAATTCCTGCGTGAGCATGGGTGCGATGAGGTTCAGGGGTATCTGTTCGGACGACCAATGCCGGCCAATCGGTTTGAGGCGCAGTTCAGCAATGATGCGCTCTTCATGTTCGACTGAGATTTTGTGCGGCAGCGACCGGCCCTATCACGAGCAAGTTCGCTCCCACAGGGTTTTGGGGTGTACACCCCTTTGTGAACACCGCAGATCCACTGTCGGAGCGAGCTTGCTGGCGATGAGGCCAGCACGATCACCGCTGATCCCGTCATGAAGCCCACTTGTCTGCGACATGATGTCCTTTCATATGCCATCTAAAAGCGGTTGGGTTAGAATGCCCCCCTTTTCTGCCCCCGATCCTTGAGGACCGCCATGTTCAGCCGTGATTTGACTATTGCCAAGTACGACGCCGATCTTTTTGCCGCCATGGAGCAAGAAGCTCAGCGCCAGGAAGAACACATCGAGCTGATCGCTTCGGAAAACTACACCAGCCCAGCGGTGATGGAGGCTCAAGGCTCGGTACTGACCAACAAGTACGCCGAAGGCTACCCGGGCAAGCGCTACTACGGTGGTTGCGAGTTCGTCGACGTCGTCGAGCAGCTTGCAATTGATCGAGCCAAGGAACTGTTCGGCGCCGATTACGCCAACGTTCAACCGCACGCCGGTTCCCAAGCCAACAGCGCCGTTTACCTGGCCCTGCTGTCGGCTGGCGACACCATCCTGGGCATGAGCCTGG
The DNA here is from genome assembly GCF_046535095.1 of Pseudomonas sp. SIMBA_041. Taxonomy (NCBI): domain Bacteria; kingdom Pseudomonadati; phylum Pseudomonadota; class Gammaproteobacteria; order Pseudomonadales; family Pseudomonadaceae; genus Pseudomonas; species Pseudomonas sp. SIMBA_041. The sequence continues at coordinate 256,910 of NZ_JAWRXJ010000008.1, read as the reverse complement.
CCCACGGTGGTCACCTGACCCACGGTGCCAGCGTTTCATCCTCCGGCAAACTGTACAACGCCATCCAGTACGGCATCGACGCCAACGGCCTGATCGACTACGACGAAGTCGAGCGTCTGGCGGTTGAGCACAAGCCGAAAATGATCGTGGCCGGTTTCTCTGCCTACTCGCAGATTCTGGACTTCCCACGCTTCCGCGAAATCGCTGACAAAGTCGGTGCTTACCTGTTCGTCGACATGGCCCACGTGGCCGGTCTGGTCGCCGCTGGCGTCTACCCGAACCCGGTGCCATTCGCTGACGTCGTGACCACCACCACGCACAAGACCCTGCGCGGTCCACGTGGCGGCCTGATCCTGGCTCGCGCCAACGCTGACATCGAGAAAAAGCTGAACTCCGCGGTATTCCCGGGCGCCCAGGGTGGCCCGCTGGAGCACGTGATCGCCGCTAAAGCGATCTGCTTCAAGGAAGCGCTGCAGCCTGAGTTCAAGACCTACCAGCAACAAGTGGTGAAAAACGCCAAGGCCATGGCCGGCGTATTCATCGAGCGCGGGTTCGACGTGGTTTCCGGCGGTACCGAGAACCACCTGTTCCTGCTGTCGCTGATCAAGCAGGAAATCTCCGGTAAAGACGCTGACGCCGCTTTGGGCAAGGCGTTCATCACCGTGAACAAGAACTCCGTGCCAAACGACCCTCGCTCCCCGTTCGTCACCTCCGGCCTGCGCTTCGGCACTCCGGCGGTAACCACTCGCGGCTTCAAGGAAGCCGAGTGCAAGGAACTGGCTGGCTGGATCTGCGACATCCTGGCTGACCTGAACAACGAAGCGGTAATCGACGCCGTTCGTGAGAAGGTCAAGGCCATCTGCAAGAAACTGCCGGTGTACGGCGCTTAATTGCACCGCTAGACCAGCAACATGAAAAACCGGCCAGAGATGGCCGGTTTTTTTTCACCTGTGATTTTTTCGAGGGTCGAAAAGGCTCAAGATCGGGGCATTCCGCGCAACTGGTAAGACCGGTCATGCCGCTGATGCAATTTCTGCTTGCGACCACCTAAAACCTGCGTCTAGACTGCGCCTGCACTGGACATACCGGTAAGACCACAATAATTAAGTCCTGAATCTGATGCGCCTCGCGCACGGCAGCCAGGACACCGACCAGGATTCCTCCCATGCTCAGATGGTGCTCGCGTTCAATCTTCCTTCAAGTGGTTCTCGGACTGGTGCTCGGCATCGTCTGCGGGCTGACCCTTCCCGAATACTCCGCCCAGCTCAAACCCCTCGGCGACGGCTTCATCAAGCTGATCAAGATGCTCATTGGCCTGATCGTGTTTTGTGTGGTGGTCAGCGGCATCAGCGGTGCCGGCGATCTGAAGAAGGTCGGGCGCATTGGCCTCAAATCGGTGATTTACTTTGAAGTGTTGACCACCATCGCCTTGGTGATCGGCCTGGTCTTCGCCTTCAGCACCGGCATCGGCAGTGGCGCGAACATTCATCTGGATCAGCTCTCTGCTGCCGACATGGGTGACATCGCCCAGCGCGGCCAGCACATGCACACCACCACGCAATTCCTGATGGACCTGATCCCGACCTCGGTGATTGGCGCCTTCGCCGACAACAACATCCTGCAGGTGCTGCTGTTTTCGGTGCTGTTCGGCAGCGCGTTGAACCTGGTGGGCGAAGCGGCCTCGGGCATCTCCCGACTGATCAATGAACTGAGCCACGTCATTTTCCGCATCATGGGCATGATCGTGCGCCTGGCGCCGATCGGCGTGTTCGGCGCAATAGCCTTCACCACCAGCAAATATGGCCTGGATTCGCTGCAGCATCTGGGCAGCCTGGTCGGCCTGTTTTACCTGACGTGCGCCGCTTTTGTGTCGCTGATCCTCGGCCTGGTGATGCGCCTGTCCGGCCTGCGTATGTGGCCGCTGCTCAAGTACCTGCGCGAAGAACTGCTGATCGTCATGGGCACCGCTTCGTCAGACGCCGTGTTGCCGCAAATCATGCGCAAGCTTGAGCATCTGGGCATCGGCAGCTCGACGGTCGGGCTGGTGATTCCGACCGGTTACTCGTTCAACCTCGACGGTTTCTCGATTTACCTGACCCTCGCCATCGTGTTCATCGCCAACGCCACCGGTACGCCGCTGGCCATGACCGACTTGCTCACGATTCTGCTGGTGTCCTTGATCACGTCCAAAGGCGCCCACGGTATTCCCGGCTCGGCGCTGGTGATTCTCGCGGCCACCCTGACGGCGATCCCGGCGATTCCGGTGGTTGGCCTGGTGTTGGTGCTCGCGGTGGACTGGTTCATGGGCATCGGCCGGGCGCTGACCAACCTGATCGGCAACTGCGTTGCCACCGTGGCCATCGCCCGTTGGGAGAAAGACATAGACATCCAGCGCGCGAACAAGGTGCTTTCCGGTCAGGTGGGTTATACCTTCCAGCCGAGAAAACCGGTCGCGCCGGCGCACCAGCAGGAATTTTGAATCAAGTGGGAGCCTGCCAGACGGCGGGCTCCCCTGCCTTTATCCATGGAGCAAACCGTGATTACCACTTCAACGGTCGTCAATTCAGTCGTAGAAAAACTTCGGGCCGCACTGGCCCGTGGTCAGTGGCGCTCCGGCGAGATGTTGCCGGGCCAGCGTGAACTGGCCGAGCAACTGGGCATCAGTCGTCCGAGTCTGCGCGAAGCCGTGATCGTGCTGGAAACCCTCGGCCTGGTGCGCTCGATGCCGGGCAAAGGCGTGGTGGTGCTCGACGCCCACCTCGGCGACAGCCAAAGCCGCGACAGCGCAGTGGCCGGCGCGAGCCTGGAAGACGTGCTGCAGCTGCGCTACACCCTTGAGCCGTTCATCGTCGGTCTGGTGGCGCAGTCGATCAGCAGCAAGGAAGTCGGGCAACTGCGCCTGACCCTGATGGACATGCGCGAAGCGCTGGAAGCCAACGACGCCGAGGCCGGGGTCAACGCCTACATCGCCTTCCACGAAGAATTGTTCACGCTGACGTCCAATCCGATTTTCCAGAGCGTGGTGCAGCAGACCAGTAATGCACTCAAGCAAAGCGCGCAAGTGCTGCGCAACTCGCCGGAACACCTGGCCGAGCGCTTGGAAGAAAACGAAGCCGTGGTGCGCGCCATCCGTAGCAAGAACAGCGCCCAGGCCAGTGCCGAAATGCGTCGGCACATCCTTCGCGAAGGACGGCGAATGGGCATCGAATTGAACATACCGGAAGACAACCTCGGCAGTTAAAACCATTGGAACCGGAGACCGGCCATGAACAGCTTCGCTTCACCGCAGACGCTTGTTGCCCTGCCCTTTCCCAACCGGGAGGAGAATCTGTATTCACGGGTTTTCGATGCGATTCTCGAACAGCGCCTTGATGCGGGCAGTCGTTTTACCGAAGAAAGCCTGGCGCAAGTGTTCAACGCTCGACGCGGTGATATCCGGGGTGTACTGACGCGATTGGCTCATCAGCAGATCATCGTCCTTCGGGCAAATCATCGGCCCCGTGTCGCTGCGCTCAATGTCGAGCAGGTCCGGCAAACGCTGCATGCACGGCGGCTGGCCGAGATCACGCTGGTGCGGTTGGCCTGTCAGCACCCGTGCCCGCACGCGTTAAAACGCCTGGGAGCGTTGATCGACAGCGAGCGCGAAAGTACCCAGCGTGGTTCGGCGATTCGGTTGTCGGGGGAGTTTCATTTACAACTGGCGAAAATGGCGGGGAATGCTCCTTTGGCGCATTTTCTGGACAGTCTGGTGCCGCTGACTGCGTTGGCCGTTGCGCAGTTTGATGGCTGGCTGGAGGGTTATTGCGATTGGCAGGTGCATCAGCGGGTTTTGACGGCGGTGGAGCGTGGCGATGAGGAGATGGCGGTCGCCTTGCTGAATCAGCATCTGGATCATTTGGGAGCGGTGTTGCTGAGCTCTGGGCCGACTCTCAGCCAGAATCGTGTTGCCGGGTAAATCGCCATCGCGAGCAGGCTCACGCCTACAATTGGAATGCATTCCCCTGTAGAAGTGAGCCTGCTCGCGAAGAGGCTCTTTCAGCCACCGAAAATATCAGGGCTGCGCCGCCACCCGCGCAAATCCCTCACGAATCTTCTCTTCCGGCAAATCATCGGCAATAAACACGATCACACTTTCCCGCGCCTCGCCCTCTGCCCATTCCGTGTCCCAGTCGAATCCGTACAACTTCAGGACACCCTGGAACACCATGCGTCGCGGCTCGCCAGCAATGTTCAACACGCCTTTGTAGCGCAGCAACTGCTTGCCGTGATCCTCCAGCAGCTCATTCATGAACTCGCTGAGTTTGTCGATATCCAGTGGCTTGTCGGTGCGCAGCACCAGGCTGGAGATGCGGTCGATGGACGGCGCTTTGCTCACCGGACGCAAACTCACGCCACCGCCGAGGTCGGCATTCAGGTTAAAACCACGCACGTCGAGCAATTCGGCCAGGTCGATCTGGCCGTGATCGACCACGCGGATCGGTGCACGCCGGTTGATGCGGGTCAGACGCTCACTCAATGCGGTGAACGCCGGCTCGTCCACCAGATCGCGTTTGCTCACCAGCAAGCGGTCGGCGAAACCGATTTGCGCCTGGGCGATGGTTTGGGTCAGGTGAGTCTCGGCGTGCGCCGCGTCCACCAGGGTGATGATGCCGTCGAGGATGTAGCGCTCGCGCAGCTCTTCATCGATGAAGAAGGTTTGCGCCACCGGCGCCGGATCGGCCAGCCCGGTGCATTCGATCACCAGACGGTCGAAGGCGATGTCGCCGCTGTCCAGGCGTTCGAGCAACAGGTACAGCGCTTTGGTGAGGTCGGTGTGGATGGTGCAGCAGACACAGCCGTTGGACAGCGTCATGACTTGTACCGGCTCGTCGCCCAACAGTTGGGGGTCGATACCGGCATCACTGAATTCGTTTTCGATCACGGCGATTTTCAGCCCGTGCTCGGCTTTGAGCAGGTGGCGCAACAGCGTGGTCTTGCCAGCGCCGAGGAAGCCGCTGAGGATTGTTACCGGGATGGGAGAGGACAAACTGGATCTCCTGACTCACAAAATTAAAGTATCAACACAAAACAACTGTGGGAGCGAGCTTGCTCGCGATAGCGGCTTAACATTCAACATCACTGTTGATTGAAATTCCGCCATCGCGAGCAAGCTCGCTCCCACAGGTATTGCTGTTAAGCCGACAACCGGATCAACAGCACTTCGGCCCACCCTTGCCACCGTAACGAGCTTCCTGGCGTTCGCGGAAGAACATCTCGTAGCTCATCACCGGTTTGTCCGGGTGTTTGGTTTGCATATGCTCGACGTAGTTGTCGTAGTCGGGCATGCCGACCATCAGGCGCGCGGCCTGACCGAGGTATTTACCGAGGCGACTCAGGTCATTGAACATGCTTGCAATCCTCGATTACGCGTCCGGCAGGGCCTGGAATGGCGCTTCTTTATCCGTACGCTCTTTGGTACCCCAGGCGGCAATGCCGACCTTGAGTGCGTAGAACAGGATACTGAAGACCACGAACAGGAACAGCGCTGTCAGCGTTGCGTTGGTGTAGGCATTGAAGATCACGTGCTGCATCTGCGTGATGTCCTTGGCCGGGGCAAGGAGCTGACCATTGGCCAGCGCATCGCTGTATTTCTTCGCCAGCGACAGGAAGCCGATGGCCGGATTAGCGTCGAACAGCTTGATGAAACCCGCCGTCACGGTGCAGATCAGCAGCCAGACGGCCGGCAGCATGGTCACCCAGATATAGCGTTGGCGTTTCATTTTGATCAGCACAACGGTTGCCAGCATCAGCGCGATACCGGCCAGCATCTGGTTGGAGATACCGAACAGCGGCCACAAGGTGTTGATCCCGCCCAACGGGTCGATCACGCCTTGGTAGAGCAACCAGCCCCACATCGCCACACAACCGCCGGTGGCGATCAGGTTGGCGGTCCAGGACTCGGTACGGCGCAAGGCCGGCACGAAGGAGCCGAGCAAATCCTGGAGCATGAAGCGACCGGCACGGGTACCGGCATCGACCGCCGTCAGGATGAACAGCGCTTCGAACAGGATCGCGAAGTGGTACCAGAACGCCATGGTGTTTTCACCCGGCAGGACACTGTGCAGGATCTGCGCGATCCCCACCGCCAGGGTCGGTGCGCCACCGGCACGGGCCAGGATAGTGGTTTCACCAATGTCATGGGCCACCGCTTGCAGGGCTTCCGGGGTAATCGCAAAGCCCCAGCTGCTGACGGTTTGCGCGACCGCTACGATGTCACCACCAACTACGGCAGCCGGGCTGTTCATCGCGAAGTACACGCCCGGCTCGATCACCGAGGCGGCAACCATGGCCATGATGGCCACGAAAGATTCCATCAACATCGCGCCGTAACCGATGTAACGGGAATTGACTTCGTTATCCAGCAGCTTCGGCGTGGTGCCGGAAGAGATCAGCGCGTGGAAACCCGAGACCGCGCCACAGGCGATGGTGATGAACAGGAACGGGAACAGACCACCCTTCCACACCGGACCGGTGCCGTCGATGAACTGGGTCAGCGCGGGCATTTTCAGCTCGGGCATGGTTACCAGAATGCCGATCGCCAAGGCCACGATGGTGCCGATTTTCAGGAACGTCGACAGGTAGTCACGGGGTGCCAGGATCAGCCACACCGGCAGTACCGCCGCGACAAAACCGTAGCCGACCAGCATCCAGGTGATCTGGATCCCGGTGAAACTGAACGCCTTGGCCCAGACCGGATCAGCGGCAATCTGCCCACCGAGCCAGATCGAACCGAGCAGCAACGCCACGCCGACCACGGAGATTTCGCCAATGCGACCCGGACGGATGTAGCGCATGTAGATGCCCATGAACATCGCAATCGGGATGGTCGCCATCACCGTGAAAATGCCCCACGGGCTTTCGGCCAGGGCTTTCACCACGATCAGCGCCAGCACCGCGAGGATGATGATCATGATCAGAAAGCAGCCAAACAGCGCGATAGTGCCGGGGATACGGCCCATTTCTTCGCGGACCATGTCGCCCAGGGACCGGCCATTGCGGCGGGTCGACATGAACAACACCATGAAGTCCTGAACCGCACCGGCCAGCACCACGCCGGCAATCAGCCACAATGTGCCGGGCAGATACCCCATCTGCGCCGCCAACACCGGCCCGACCAGCGGCCCCGCGCCAGCAATGGCCGCGAAGTGGTGACCGAAGAGGATGTGCTTGTTGGTCGGAACGTAGTCCAGACCGTCATTATTGAGTACGGCGGGGGTGGCCCGTCGCGGGTCGAGTTGCATCACATTGGTGGCGATGAACAGACTGTAGTAGCGATACGCAACCAGATAAATGGCCACGGCAGCGACTACAATCCACAGGGCGTTGATCGCCTCACCTCGGCGCAATGCCACCACACCAAGGGCGCACGCACCGACGATTGCCAGCAGCAGCCAGGGTAAATGGCGTAGCAGGCTATTATTATTTTTCATTTTATGATTCCAGCCAGAGTGGACAAGAAAGACAGCCACCCCGAGTTTAGCTCCCCTGACGGCAAAGGCCATACCCCGACATTGGTCTAGACGCCTGCCCGCGCTGGCAGGCTTTAACAATGCAGGTCTATAGTCAGCGTACCTTTCCGAGGATTGCGCCATGAGCGAACACGCAGCCGACCGCCGTCGCTTCAAACGTATCGCGTTCGACGCCCAAACCGAACTGGGCCAGGACGAATACATCTGGCAGGTGAAGTTGATTGATCTGTCGCTCAAGGGGCTGTTGGTCGAGAAGCCCGAGCCATGGCTGGGCAATCGGGAGCATCACTTTTGCGTTGATGTTCATCTGACGCCTGAAGTCGCGATCAAGATGGATGTACTACTGACCCACGATGACCATGGCCAGCTCGGCTTCGTCTGCAAACACATCAGCCTGGAATCGATTGAACGCCTACGGCGGTTGATCGAATTGAATCTAGGGGATCCGCAAGAGCTGGAACGCGAGCTGGGCGCCCTGATCGAAGTTTGAACCCACGACAAATCCACTAATGTAGGAGCCGGGCTTGCCCGCGATAGCGACTTCACTTTCAACATCATCGTTGAATGACAAGTCGCTATCGCGGGCAAGCCCGGCTCCTACATCTATGGTTACTCGAACAGTGCGTCGAGGGCCTGCTCCAGACGGGTAACGGCAATAATCTGCAAACCCGGCGGCGCCTCTTTCGGCGCATTGCCCTTGGGCACGATGGCGCGCTTGAAGCCGTGCTTGGCGGCTTCTTTCAGGCGTTCCTGACCGCTTGGCACCGGGCGCACTTCGCCGGACAGGCCGACTTCGCCAAACACCAGCAGATCATGTGGCAATGGCCGGTTGCGCAAACTGGACATGACCGCCGCCATCAAGGCCAGATCAGACGCGGTCTCCAACACCTTCACACCACCGACCACGTTGAGAAACACGTCCTGATCGTGGGTCGGAATGCCGCCATGACGGTGCAGAACCGCCAGCAACATCGCCAGGCGATTCTGATCCAGCCCCAGCGTGACCCGGCGCGGGTTGGCCAAATGGCTGTCATCCACCAGGGCCTGGACTTCCACCAGCATGGGCCGCGTCCCTTCCCACGTCGCCATGACCACACTGCCAGGGACTTCCTCCTGAGCGCGTGTGAGAAAAATCGCCGACGGGTTAGAGACTTCTTTCAGACCCTTGTCCGTCATGCCGAACACACCCAATTCGTTGACCGCGCCGAAACGGTTTTTGACCGCTCGCAGCAAACGCAAACGCCCATCGGATTCGCCTTCGAAATACAGCACGGTATCAACCATGTGCTCCAGCACACGGGGACCGGCCAGGGCGCCTTCCTTGGTTACGTGACCAACGAGGAAAATCGCGGTGCCACTCTGCTTGGCATACCGCACCAGCAAGGCCGCACTCTCGCGAACCTGGGAGACGCCACCCGGGGCCGATTGCAGTTGTTCGGTGAAGATCGTCTGGATCGAGTCGATCACCATGACCTTGGGTTTTTCCACCCGGGCCGTGGCGATGATGGTTTCGATGCAGGTTTCGGTCATCACTCGCAGTTGGTCCTGCGGCAAGCCCAGCCGGCGGGCACGCATGGCCACTTGTTGCTGCGATTCTTCGCCGGTGACGTACAGCGCCGGCATGCTCTTGGCGAGGTTGCACAAGGTTTGCAACAGGATGGTCGATTTACCGATGCCCGGGTCACCGCCGATCAGCACCACCGAACCGTCGACCAAGCCCCCACCCAACACTCGATCGAGTTCACTGGAGGCTGTGGAAAAGCGCGGGATTTCCTCGACACTGACTTCGGCCAGGGTCTTGATCTGGGCCTGTTGGCCAGTCCAGCCGGTGCGACCGCTCGGGGCGGCGGCACCACCGCTTTCCACCATGGTTTCGGTCAGCGTGTTCCAGGCCCCGCACTCACCGCACTGGCCGGCCCACTTGGGGAAGGTTGAGCCACACTCGGTGCAGCCGTACATGCGCTTGGCCTTGGCCATCTGAACTCCCGGCAAAACCGCGATGATAGCTCAGCTGACGCCGATCAGCGCGGCGCGGCGATACGGATTTCGCCGCTGGCCAGACGCGTGGCACTGTTGCCCAATGGATCTTCGGCCTCCAGGTCCGCACCTTTGGCCTTGAGTGCGTCGAGCAGTTCGGCACGCTTGAACAATCCGGCGTACATCGCAGCCGTTTGCCCCGCGCCGTTGCGTTGGTCGGGGCTGCAATTGGCCAATAGTAAAGTCCGGGCAATCTGTACTTCCCCTTTGAAAATCGCCCCCATCAATGCCGTGTTGCCTCGCTGGTCCTGAGCACAGGCATCCGCGCCGGCGGCGAGCAAACGCTCTACTGCGGCGGTCTGGCCGTGATAGGCCGCCAGGATCAGCGCGGTGTAGCCCTTGCTGTCGCGGGTATCGAGTGAGTAGCCAGCCTCAATGAACGTGTCGAGCATGGGCACATCGCCACGGCGGGCGGCGTCGAAGTAGTAATCCTGCAGTTGAGCAGACAGCGCCGCAGAGTCGTCGGGTGTGGTGGAAAAGGCACTGGTCGAGAGCAACGCCAGCCACACAAACAGATAAATACGCATCGCAAACTCCTTGGCCCGACGGGACCTCATCGGAGGTCCCGCATTTCAGGCAATCGCCGTCAGTCGACCAGGTTGGCCGCCAGCGCCTTGACCCGGCTCAAGTCACCCTTGGCCACCTTGGTCACGCCGGTCCCGTATTCCGGGTCGGCTTTGTACAGGAACGACAGAATGATGTGCTTGCTCTCGTCATCGGTTGTCGCGAGCGAACCGCCAAAACTCTCGATAAGGTCGTTCCGCTCCTTTTTACTGAAGGAGCGATACAGATCACCGGCCTGCTTGAAGTTTTGCTCGCGCGGGATCTTCGCCTGCTGGGTGCTGCCCGTCAGCGCCGATGGGCTGTAACGCGCGGTTTGCGGCTCGTCGCGGGGCATCAAACGGCTTGGCTGATAGTTCACGCCTGTGGTGCTGTGACCGATGTTCATCGCACCGTCCTGATTGCCGTTATTCACGGCAACTTTTGGCGCATTGATCGGCAACTGAAGTGCATTGGCACCCAGGCGATAGAGTTGAGTATCGGCATAGGAGAACACTCGCCCTTGCAATAAGCGATCTTCCGAAGGTTCGATACCGGGAACCAGATTGGCCGGAGCCATCGCCACTTGTTCGGTTTCCTGGAAGACATTCGAAGGATTACGATCCAGGATCATTTGTCCAACTTTTCGTTCAGGAACTCCAGGCCAGATCTTCGTCGCATCCAATGGATCGAAATCAAACTTGTACAAATCTTGAGAGCTCACAACCTGAACGTACAAGTCCCATTTCGGAAAGTCACCCTTGTTAATATGAGCAACCAAATCATTGGTCATATGGCTGTAATCTTTTCCTTGAACTTTCGACACCAACTCAGGATCGAGATTATTAATCCCCTGCAAACTCTTCCAGTGAAACTTCACGTAATGCACATCGCCTTTGGCATTAACTAACTTGTACGCATGCACACCGTTTCCATCCATCTCCCGATAACTGGCCGGTGTACCCGAGTTGGAATACAACTCGGTCAGGGTGCGAGTGGCTTCAGGGACATGGGAGAAGAAATCAAATCGCCGCGAATCATCGTCGAGGTTGGTGCGTGGGTCGGGTTTGAACGCGTGGACCATGTCTGGAAACTTGATCGCATCACGGATGAAGAAAGTCGGGAAATTGTTTCCCACCAGGTCCCAGTTGCCGTCGGCGGTGTAGAACTTGGTAGCGAAACCACGAGGGTCGCGCAGGGTTTCCGGCGAATGGTTGCCATGAACGACGGCGGAGAATCGCACGAACACCGGTGTGCTCTGACCGCCAGCAAACACTTTCGCCTTGGTCAGGTCGCTCAGGTCATTGGTCACGGTGAAGGTGCCGTGGGCGCCAGTGCCACGAGCATGCACCACACGTTCAGGAATGCGTTCACGGTCAAAGCGCTGCAGCTTCTGGATCAGTTGCACGTCCTGCAACAACACCGGGCCTGTGGCACCTGCCGTTTGTGAGTTCTGGTTATCGCCCACGGCAGCGCCATTATCACGGGTCAAGTTGGCAGCATGGACGGAGAAGGACAGCAGGCTGGCGGTTAAAACGCCAAGCGTACGCCAATGGGGAAAAGCCCCAAGGCCAAGTGTAGAAGTCATATCAGGTTCCTCTGTTTTCAAGGCGCACTCCCAGTGCGCTGAACCGAGGCTAGAGGCCGAACCGGCAAAACTTAAATAGAAAAAACGCAACGTGATGATTCAGATATTTATGTCGCTAATCAGTCAGTTAGCGCGTATTTCGCGCGCGATTGCTGGCACTTTGCAAACTAATTGCCGGCAGACAGGTCGATAGTCACGAGCATTGTAATGAGGTGTTTCGAGCAAGAGCCGTTTTGCTGAATTACACTGCGTTCACCAACCTCATCTGTAACAAGGAATAACCTATGGGCGTGATAAGTGAGTTCAAGGCCTTCGCGGTCAAAGGTAATGTGATCGACATGGCCGTCGGTATCATCATCGGCGCCGCCTTCGGCAAGATCGTGACGTCGTTTGTCGGCGACGTGGTCATGCCGCCCATTGGCTTGCTGATCGGCGGTGTGGACTTCAGTGATCTGGCCATTACGCTCAAGGCTGCCGAAGGCAATGCCCCGGCCGTGGTGCTGGCCTACGGCAAATTCATCCAGAGCATGATTGACTTCATCATCGTCGCGTTCGCGATTTTCATGGGGATCAAAGCGATCAACCAACTGAAGCGCGAAGAGGCCGCGGCCCCGACGCTGCCGCCGGTTCCGACCAAGGAAGAAGAGTTGTTGAGCGAGATCCGCGATCTGCTCAAGGCCCAGAACGATCGGCCTTGAAGGCGGGTTGCAAACAGAAACGGCGCCCTTGAGGCGCCGTTTTTTTACCAGAAGTTTTCCACCGCCACCTGGCCTGGGCGTCGGCTGAGGCTCAGGTGCATGTCCCGCTGCTTGAGCAGCTTGCGCGTGTCATCGATCATCTGCGGATTACCGCAGAGCATGACCCGCGAATGCTCGGGCGTCAGCGCCACGCCTGCTGCCCGCTCCAGCTCGCCATTTTCAATCAGCGTGGTGATTCGTCCGTTCAGGGCGCCTGGGTGTTGTTCGCGAGTGACGGTGGCGATGAACTGCAATTTGTGAGCGTTTTCGGCCAGATAATCGCGCTGTCCCAACTCGGCGATCAACGCCTGATACGCCAATTCCCGGGCCTCACGCACGCTGTAGACGAGGATAATGCGTTCGTATTTCTCCCACACTTCGAAGTCCTGCAGGATCGACAGGAACGGGGCAATGCCGGTGCCTGTGGATAACAACCAGAGGTCACGTCCATCGACAAAGCGGTCCGGGGTCAAATAACCAAAGGCCTGGCGGTCCACCAGCAACGTATCACCCACCTTCAGTCGACTCAGCTCGCTGGTGAACTCACCGCCTGGCACCACGATGGAGAAGAACTCGAGAAATTCGTCATGGGGTGACGACACCATTGAATAGGCTCGCCAGACCGTAGTGCCATCGGCCTTGGTGACACCTAGCCGGGCGAACTGCCCGGCCCTGAAGCGAAAGCCCGGATCTCTCGTGGCTCGCAGCGTAAACAGGTTTGGGGTCAACGGCTGGACGTCGAGCAAGGTTTGGCGAGTGTATTTTTCGGCACTGGCGGTCATGGGACGCTCCATTGAACTGATATCACCAGTGTCGCGCAAAGCAGGCGATGTAAACACCGACGATTTGTAGTGTCTTTGGTATTAGATCCATCGTTAGTTGTACAGCTGCTTTTATATTGTCGATGACATGACTAAAACTTGTACAAAAAACAATGCATAGAATGATATACGCCCCGCGAAAAGAGTTTCATGAGCCTGAGCAGCTAAGAACCAGATATGCACTTTCGATAATGTTAAAGAGCAAAAAAATTGCAGCACATTTGTAGGATTACTCCTACACTCTGGGCGTGTTGGATCCTGGATCCAATTTGCACCCCCAAGATAGCCGCATGGAGTTGCTGCAATGAAGATGTGGAAGGAGTCACAGCTAAAACAGATACTTGAAGCCAAGGAAGTTAAGCCCGCCTATGAGACTTCGCTCATACTGGCTCAGGATCTTGGCTTCAATTTCTGTGCTTTTTCAATTACATCCCCCGCAGTTTTGCTTAATCATGACACGGTAAGTTTTAACAATTACCCCGTCGATTGGAACACGGCATATGAACATGACCAATTAGGTGACACAGACCCAATACTGGCTCATTGCAATCATTCAGAGTTGCCAATTCTTTGGGAGGATGAGCTCTTCTCAAAGGTCCCTCAGCTGAGGCAGGCGCAAAAACAACAAGGCTTGCAGTATGGTTGGTCACAATCGATTCATGACGACAGCGGTCTGCGCAGCATGTTTAGCCTGGCCAGAAGCAACAGCCCGATCACTGCCGATGAATGGTATGCACATCTGGCCTACGCCATTTTAATCAACCGCCATTTGCATGGGCTCGTGGCAAAAAAGCTGGATCACCGCCTGGCGATTGCATGCACACCCCGGTTGTCGACGCGTGAAATCGAAATCATGAAATTGTCGGCCGACGGCAAGACGGCCTATGAATGTTCCAAAATCCTGAGCATCAGTGAACGCACCATCAATTATCATGTGCAAAGCTGCATCCATAAATTTGGGGTGAACAACAAGATTGCAGCCGTGATAAAGGCTGTGAGGGTCGGCGCTATCTGAATCCATTCAGTACGAAGAAAACCCACGGGTAATCCAGCCGAAAAAAACGTACCATTTGCGGCCCCCTGAGTGATGTCGTATATAACTTCACGACGCCGTGCACTCGGCCGGTCCCGCCTGCTACAACGCCTCCGGCCGCGGGACACCACACCCGTTGACTACCCAGAGCCCCGCCTCATGCCCCTGCTCGAAACACCCTTCGCCCAACTCGACCTGATCCGTCAGCCAGAACAGCAGAACGAACCGCTGCAAGCGTTCGATGCCGCCGACGAATACCTGCTCAACCACCTGGCCGAACAACAGCCCTCGGCCGAAACTCGGGTACTGGTGTTGAACGACAGTTTTGGTGCATTGGCCGCCAGCCTCGCGGGCAAGGTCCGGGTGATCAGCAGTGGTGATTCGTTCCTCGCCTTTCAGGGACTGGAAAAAAATCTGATCCGTAACGGCCAGGCGTTTGACGCCGTACCGAGCGTGCCCGCCAGCGACGTGTTCAGCGGCCCGTTTGACCGGGTATTGATCCGGGTGCCGAAAACCCTGGCGTTGCTGGAAGAACAACTGATTCGCCTGCAAGGCCAACTGGCGCCAGGCGCGCAGGTGATTGCCGCGGCGATGATCAAGCACCTGCCACGTGCTGCCGGTGATCTGCTGGAACGCTACGTCGGCCCGGTACAGGCCTCCCTGGCAGTGAAAAAGGCCCGGCTATTGATCGCCACACCTGAAGCAAAAGACCCGGTCGTGTCCCCCTACCCTTCGCGCTATCAGCTTGATGAGCCGGCCATTGAACTGCTGAACCACGCCAATGTGTTCTGCCGCGAAGGGCTGGACATCGGCACCCGGGCCTTTCTGCCGCACCTGCCAAAAAACCTCGGCACCGCGCGAGTCGCCGATCTCGGTTGCGGTAACGGCGTGTTGGCCATTGCCAGTGCGCTGCAAAACCCCGAGGCGCAGTACACGCTGGTGGACGAGTCGTTCATGGCGGTTCAATCGGCTGCCGAAAACTGGCGCGCGGCGCTGGGCGACAGAGCGGTCATTGTGCGGGCCGGCGACGGGCTGGCCGGGCAGGAAGCTCAATCCCTGGACGTGGTGTTGTGCAATCCGCCGTTCCATCAACAACAGGTCGTCGGCGACTTTCTCGCTTGGCGCATGTTCCAGCAGGCCCGCGAGGCGCTAGTGGTGGGTGGCGCGCTGTATATCGTCGGCAATCGTCACCTGGGTTACCACAGCAAGCTCGCACGGCTGTTCCGCGGCGTCGAACAAGTGGCTGCCACGCCAAAATTCGTGATTCTCAAAGCCCGCAAATAAACCGGGGCAAAAAAAACCCTCCGCGCAGGAGGGTTGTGAATCCGTGCCTCCAAGGCGACGGGATGGGATCTTCAGTGTGTAGTCAGGCCTGCCGCATTCATGAACATGCGCATCAGACTGGCCACGATAAACAGGGCGCCGACGCTACCGACCCAGATCAGGACCAGCCATCCAAGCCGCTGCAACAGCGGTTTTTTTTCGGCTTCTTCAATGTCGTGCAGGGAATGTTTACCGGTCATTACAACAATCCTCAGGTAGATCGATGGCGCCAGTGAGGGCGCCATCGCGAGCACGCTCGCTCCTACAGTGTCAGTGATAACCGTCTTCGTGGGTGACCTTGCCGCGGAACACGTAGTAGCTCCAGAAGGTGTAGCCCAGGATGAACGGGATGATGAACAGCGTGCCCACCAGCATGAAGCCCTGACTTTGCGGCGGTGCGGCGGCGTCCCAGATCGAGATCGACGGTGGCACGATGTTCGGCCACAGGCTGATGCCCAGACCGCTATAGCCGAGGAAGATCAGCACCAGCGTCAGCAGGAACGGCGTGTAGTGCGCATTGCGGGCGACGGCGCGGATCAAGCCATACATGGTCACCAGCACCAGAATCGGCACCGGCATGAACCAGAACAGATTGGGCAGCGTGAACCAGCGGGCGGCGATTTCAGCGTGGGCCAAGGGTGTCCAGATGCTGACAATACCGATCACCGCCAACACCACGAAGGCCAGCGGCCGTGCCAGGTTGTGCATTTGCTCCTGCAGCTTGCCCTCGGTCTTCATGATCAACCACGTGCAACCAAGCAGCGCATACGCCACCACCAGTGCCACGCCGCAGAACAGAGTGAACGGTGTCAGCCAGTCCAGCGAACCACCGGCAAACTGGCGATTGACCACCGGCAATCCATCAATGAAGGCGCCCAACGCCACCCCCTGAAAGAAGGTCGCGGTGATGGAGCCGCCGATGAAAGCCTTGTCCCAGAGGTGGCGCTTGTGGTCCTTGGCCTTGAAGCGAAACTCAAAAGCCACGCCCCGGAAGATCAGCCCGATCAGCATCAGGATCAGCGGCAGGTACAACGCCGAAAGCACCACCGAATAGGCCAGCGGGAAGGCACCAAACAACGCGGCGCCGCCCAGTACCAGCCAGGTTTCGTTACCGTCCCAGACCGGGGCGACCGTGTTCATCATCACATCACGGTCGGTCTTGCCCGGGATGAACGGGAAGAGAATCCCGATCCCCAGGTCGAAGCCGTCCATGACCACGTACATCATGATGCCGAAGATGATAATCACGGCCCAGATCAGCGGAAGATCAATACCCATGACTCAAATCTCCTTGGTCAGGCTGTGGTCACTGTCGGCGTCATCATCGTCAGCGGCGGACAGCGGACGGGCCGGTGTGCGTTTCTTGCCAGGCCCACCATCGCTGGTTTCCTTGCCTTCGTCGATCTTCGGCCCTTTGCGCACCAGGCGCATCATGTAGCCCAGGCCGGCACCGAACAGCGCGAAATACACCACCACAAACAGAATCAACGTGATGCTCATCTGCATGAAACTATGGTTGGAAGAAGCATCCGCCGTGCGCATCAGTCCGTAGACCACCCACGGCTGACGGCCGATTTCAGTGGTAAACCAACCCGCGAGGATCGCGATCAGGCCCGACGGCCCCATCCACAACGCCAGGTAAAGGAACGGTCGCGAGGTATAGAGCTTGTCGCGCTTGCGCAGCCACAGGCTCCACAACCCGGTGAATATCATCAGGAAACCCAGGCCGACCATGATCCGGAACGACCAGAACACGATGGTCGAATTGGGCCGGTCTTCAGGCGGGAATTCCTTGAGCGCAGGGACTTGTTTGTCCAGCGAGTGGGTGAGGATCAGGCTGCCCAGATACGGAATCTCGACGGCAAATCGGGTTTTCTCGGCTTTCATGTCCGGCCAGCCGAACAGGATCAACGGGGTCGGTTCGTCGCCGATGTTTTCCCAATGACCTTCGATCGCGGCAATTTTCGCCGGCTGATGCTTGAGCGTGTTGAGGCCGTGGAAGTCACCGATGACCGCCTGAATCGGCGCAACGATCAAGGCCATCCACATGGCCATCGACAACATGGTGCGGATCGCCGGGTTGTCCTTGCCGCGCAGCAAGTGCCAGGCCGCCGAAGAGCCGACGAAGAAGGCGGTGGCAACGAACGCCGCCGTCGCCATGTGCATCAGGCGGTACGGGAACGAAGGGTTGAAGATCACCGCCAGCCAGTCGGTGGGGATCACCTGACCGTTAACGATTTCGAAACCCTGCGGCGTCTGCATCCAGCTGTTCGAGGCGAGGATCCAGAAGGTCGAGATCAGCGTGCCAATAGCCACCATGACCGTGGCAAAGAAGTGCAGCTTGCGCCCGACCTTGTTCCAGCCAAACAGCATGACCCCAAGGAAACCGGCTTCGAGGAAGAACGCCGTCAACACCTCGTAGGTCAGCAACGGCCCGGTAACCGATCCGGCAAAGTCCGAAAAACGGCTCCAGTTGGTGCCGAACTGATACGCCATCACCAGCCCGGAGACCACCCCCATGCCGAAATTGACGGCAAAGATCTTCGACCAGAAGTGATACAGGTCGCGGTAGGTGTCGTTATGGGTTTTCAGCCACAGACCTTCGAGTACCGCCAGGTAACTCGCCAGGCCAATGGTGATGGCCGGGAACAGGATGTGAAACGAGATGGTAAACGCGAACTGCATTCGGGCGAGATCAAGTGCCTCTAAACCGAACATAAGTCTTCCTCTGTCAGTTAATACGGCTGCTGGCTGGAAGCCTGCACCCAACGGCCCCCACGGGTATGGAGTGCGGCGAATTCGAATTCGTTCTTTTTATTGAAAGCCTCACAACGCAGGGAAGTCTGGCCTGATGGCCGCCGGATCAATTCCTGGTGGGGTTTTGATCTGGATCAATCAACGTTGAAAGAGTAGTCCCATTTCCGGGGATGAACCGCGTGGTCTTTTGCCGCGTGACAAGTTGCCTCATGGCTATCGTTACAGGCAGATACATTTCCCCTGCGGGAGCGAGCTTGCTCGCGAAGCGCGTGTGCCAGGCAGCTCGGTATCGAGGGATAGGCCGCCATCGCGAGCAGCCTGCTCCCACAGAGGAATCAGGTGTTTTTACGATCGATGTCTAGCTAAGTATATTTTCTGTGGCTGCAACTTCTGGTTACAGGTTGGTGATAACCTCGCCCTTCCCCTCTCCCAGATTTCCCCGCAGATGCCCAGCCAAGAGCCCTTGCTGTTACGTCATCACCGCCCCTTCATCGCGTTCTGGCTGGCTCGGGTGTTTACCGCCAGCGGTTTTCAGATGCTCACCGTGGCCATTGGCTGGAACCTGTACCAGTTAACCGGCAACGTGCTCGATCTGGGCCTGGTGGGGTTGGTGGAATTTGCCCCGCGCGTGCTGTTCATGCTGCACACGGGGCACGTCGCGGACCGCTATGACCGGCGCAAAGTCGCGGCGATCTGCCAGTCGCTGCAAGCGTTGATCGCCCTGTCGCTGGCCATCGGCAGCGCCACCGATCATGTCACCCGGGAAATGATCTTTATCCTCGCGTTCTTGCTCGGTGCTGCGCGCTCCTTCGAAATGCCCACCACTCAAGCCCTGTTGCCGAGCATCGTGCCCAGCGCGCTGTTTCCCCGTGCGGTGGCCGCCGCGCAATCCGCGCAGCAGTCAGCCACTATCGTCGCCCCGGCGCTCGGCGGTTTGCTCTACGCCTTCGGCAGCGTCTGGGTGTATGGCCCGACCGTAATCCTCTACATCATTGCCTGCGGGTTGATGCTCAACTTGCCGGCCCGGCAAACGCCGCTGAACAAGGGCAAGGCGACGCTGGATTCGCTGCTGGCGGGTATCCGCTTCATTCGCAGTCGCCCGGACATTCTCGGGGCAATTTCTCTGGACCTGTTTGCGGTCTTGCTCGGCGGCGCGACGGCGCTGCTGCCGGTGTTTGCCAAGGACATCCTGCTGACCGGCCCGTGGGGGCTTGGCCTGCTGCGGTCTGCGCCGGCCGTCGGCGCGCTGTTGATGTCGCTATTCCTGGCGCGGTTTGCGGTTGAGCGCAACGTCGGACGGGTGATGTTCACCGCCGTCGGTGTGTTCGGCGTCGCCACCATCGCCTTCGGCCTGTCGACCTCGTTCTGGTTCTCGCTTGCAGTGCTGGTGGTGCTGGGCGCGGCCGACATGATCAGCATGGTGATCCGCGCCTCGTTCGTGCAGCTGGAAACCCCGGACGAAATGCGCGGCCGGGTCAGCGCCGTGAACGGCCTGTTCATCGGTGCGTCGAATCAGTTGGGCGAATTCGAATCCGGGCTGACCGCCCACTGGTTCGGTACCGTGCCGGCGGTGGTCATGGGCGGGATCGGCACGCTGGTGGTAACCGGGGCCTGGGTGAAACTGTTCCCGACCTTGGCCAATCGCGACCGCATGCATGTGCCGCTGGAGGAAGTGAAGGTCTGAAGCAGGTGCCTGGCACAAATTTGCCGACCAGGTGCACTATATAGATACCGCAACAGGTGTAATGTATCGCCTTACACTTGCCCCATGATCAAATCCTTTCGGCACAAGGGCCTTCGTGGCCTCTATGAAACAGGTTCGACTCGAGGGATTCGTGTAGACCATGCAAAGCGTCTGTCTCGGATACTTCAGTTCATGGACCGCGCAACGCTACCCGGCGATCTAGACCTTCCGGGATGGCGACTGCATCCACTCAGAGGAGAGTTGGCCGAATTCTGGTCGCTGAGTTGTTTCAGGGAACTGGCGAGTTGTTTTTCGGTTTATCGGTTCAGACATCGAACTGGTCGACTATCTGGACTACCACTGACAGGAGGCAGGCAATGCCCATGCACAACCCGCCACACCCTGGCGAAACACTCTTGATGGATGTGTTACCCGAACTCGGCATCAGCGTCACGGAACTCGCCCGCCATCTGGGTTTTGCACGACCGCACCTTTCTCGGGTTCTGCATGGCCACGCCCCCATCAGCCCGGATCTGGCCGTGCGTCTGGAGCGGGCGGGGATTGGCAAGGCTCGCATGTGGCTAGGGGTTCAGACTGATTACGATCTCTGGCAAGCAGAACAGCGCGAACAGCCGGCGATCAAGCCCATCGCCATCCACGCCTGACATATCCTCACGCCAGCATCTCCCCCGCCACCGCCATGCGCGTGGCCTTGCCGCAGAGTTGTTCCACCAGCGTCAGGGCAAATGCCAAAGCGGCCCCGGAACCCTGGGCGGTCACGCAGTTGCCGTCGACCACCACCGGTTGGTCGATGAAGTTGCAACCTGACAACTGATGACTGGCGGAGGGCAGGCAGGTCATGCGTCGCTGACGCAATACGCCGAAGTGCTGCAGCGCGACCGCCGGGGCTTCAGCGATGCCGGCGAACAGGCGCCCGGCGGCGGCCTGATCCTTGATCAGTTGTTGCAGGGGTTGATGGGCCGCCAGGTGTTGCGCGCCCACGGCGCCGCCCGGAAGGGCGATCAGGTCGAACGGCTGGGCCAGCAAGTCCACCAGCATGGCATCGGCCGTCAGCCGGGTTCCACGGGCGCAGGTGAGCATGCGCCGCCCCTCGATGCTGGCCACCACCACTTCAACGTTGGCGCGGCGCAACACATCGATCAGGGTCACTGTTTGCAGGTCGTCGATGCCCTCGGCGAGGGTAATCAAAGCTCTAAAGGTCATGGGGACAGTCCACAGGGTGATCTTTAAAGCGTAGTCAGCTTTCCTGACGCTTGTTCGAGTGCAGCCGTTACTTGATGTAAAGCTGGGTCGACATCTTATCGCTCGGCGCATTAATCGAGGTGTTGCTGAACGTGAAGGTCCCGTCCTGCTTGCCCGCAAGATTGAAGATATACAGATAACCGACCGTTTTTGCCCCGGGTGTGCAATCAGTCAGGTTGCCGGTCTGAAAGGCACATACCGGCGACCGGGTGCCGTCCACTTCAAAACCATCCAGCGCGACATGTGGACTATTACTGCCGTAACCGATTTCCAGCACATAGACCTTGATGCTCGGACCACTATGATCGCAACGCGTCTCGGTCTGCCCTTCGGCAATGTTTTCAAAGCCACAGACCGGCGATTCAACCTTAACCACTTTCAACTGGCTCAATCGCGGCGCCATCGCAGCCGAGGCGTTTTGTGCCCCCAGCAACAAGGCCATCACGACGCCAATGACGGCAATCACACGCGTTTTCATGCAATACATAACGACCCCCAAAACCAGCGCGCAGTATGGCTCACTTCGCTTGACGGCAAAACATCGACGACGATCGCAGCCATCAGCAGCCATAACCCCACGCGGCTGGTATGATGCGCGGCTTTTTCCGGCCCACAGTAATTTCCCAGGCGCGTTCAGTGGTCTGTGCTTTGCTGTTGAGGTCGATACATTCACGGCGCCGGGCGCGCCACGGGGAGCAGACATGCTGGAAAGGCTGTTTCAACTCAAGGCACACAACACCAACGTGCGGACCGAGATTCTGGCGGGCGTCACGACTTTCTTGGCCATGGCCTACATTCTGTTCGTCAACCCGAGCATTCTCGGCGAAACCGGCATGGACAAGGGCGCGGTGTTCGTCGCCACCTGTCTGGCCGCGGCGATTGGTTCCACGATCATGGGCCTGATCGCCAACTACCCGATCGCGCTGGCGCCGGGCATGGGCTTGAACGCCTTCTTCACCTATACCGTGGTCCTGCACATGGGCCACACCTGGCAAGTGGCGCTGGGTGCGGTGTTTATCTCGGCGGTGTGCTTCTTCATGCTGTCGATCTTCCGTATCCGTGAATGGATCATCAACAGCATCCCGCTGCCGCTGCGCTCGGCGATTGCCGCCGGTATCGGCCTGTTCCTGGCGCTGATTGCCCTGCACAACGCCGGCATCGTGGTCAGCAACCCGGCGACCATGGTAGGCCTCGGTGATCTGAAACAACCAGCCCCGATCCTCGCGACCCTGGGTTTTGCCCTGATCGTTGCCCTCGAAGCCCTGGCCGTACGCGGCGCCGTGCTGATCGGCATTCTGGCGGTGACCATCATTTCGATCTTGATGGGCTTCACCCCTTTCGGCGGCGTGATGTCGATGCCACCGTCGCTGGCCCCAACCTTCATGCAACTGGACATCAAAGGCGCACTGGACATCGGTCTGGTCAGCGTGATTTTCGCTTTCCTGTTTGTCGATCTGTTCGACAACTCCGGCACTCTGATCGGCGTCGCCAAACGCGCCGGCCTGATGGACAAGAACGGCCACATGCCGAAAATGGGTCGCGCCCTGATCGCCGACAGCACCGCGGCCATGGCCGGTTCGCTGCTGGGCACCTCGACCACCACCAGCTACATCGAGTCCGCAGCCGGCGTGAGTGCGGGCGGCCGCACCGGCCTGACCGCCGTCGTGGTGGCGATCCTGTTCCTGCTGGCACTGTTTTTCTCGCCATTGGCGTCCAGCGTCCCGGCCTTCGCCACGGCACCGGCACTGCTGTTCGTCGCCGTACTGATGACCTCCGGCCTGGCCGAAATAGACTGGGACGACATCACCGTTGCCGCACCGGTGGTGATCACCGCGCTGGCCATGCCGTTCACTTATTCGATCGCTAATGGCATCGCCTTCGGTTTCATTTCCTGGACCGCCATCAAGCTGATGTCCGGTCGTGGCCGTGAGCTGAACCCGGCGCTGGTGATCCTGTCGATTCTGTTCGTGATCAAGTTGGGTTGGTTCAACGCATGACTTTTGATACCCAGGCCTACGCCGTTCAGCTCGAAGAAAAGGTCACGCGCCTGCGTGACCTCCTGGCCCCGTTCGATGCGCCAGAACCGGCGGTGTACGACTCTCCGCTGCAAAACTTCCGCCTGCGCGCTGAATTCCGCCTGTGGCGTGAAGGTGGTGAGCGGCACTACGCGATGTTTTCCCAGGAAGACAAACGTACGCCGATCCTGATCGAAGAGTTTCCGATCGCCAGCCTGCGCATCAACGAACTGATGCCGAAGCTCAAAGCCGCCTGGAAAGCCAGTGCGGCCCTGAGCCACAAGTTGTTCCAGGTGGAGTTCCTGACCACCCTGGCCGGCGATGCGATGATCACCCTGTGCTATCACCGCCCGCTGGACGAGCACTGGCATGCGGCGGCCACGAAACTGGCCACGGACCTGAACGTGAGCATCATCGGTCGCTCAAAAGGCAAACGCGAAGTGATCGGTCACGATTACGTGGTTGAGCAGCTCGAAGTCGGCGGCCGTACTTTCAGCTATCGCCAGCCGGAAGGCGCATTCACCCAGCCCAACGGCACCGTGAACCGGAAGATGCTCAACTGGGCTTACGACGCGTTGGGTGATCGCCCGGACGACTTGCTCGAACTGTACTGCGGCAACGGCAACTTCACCCTGCCGCTCGCGACCCGCGTACGCAAAGTGCTGGCCACCGAAATCAGCAAGACCTCGGTCAATGCAGCGCTGAGCAACCTCAGCGAAAACGCGGTGGATAACGTCACCCTGGTGCGACTCTCCGCCGAAGAGCTGACCGAAGCGCTGAACGAAGTCCGCCCGTTCCGCCGCCTGCATGGCATCGACCTCAAGAGCTACGAGTTCGGTAGCGTGTTCGTCGACCCGCCCCGCGCCGGCATGGACCCGGACACCTGCGAGCTGACCCGACGTTTCGACAACATCCTCTACATTTCCTGCAACCCGGAAACACTGGCGGCGAACATCGCCCAGTTGCACGACACGCATCGCATCACTCAGTGCGCGATGTTTGACCAGTTCCCGTGGACCCATCACATGGAATCCGGGGTGTTGTTGACCCGTCGTTGAGAGCTGTTGCCGATACAAATGAGCCGTCATGACGACGGCTTTTTTGTAGGCGAATCAAAGTGCCGCATCTACCTTGCGCGGTCGCCCCCCCTTTTTGCCATTGGCCCGCGCAGCCTCGGCCTTGGCGACGCTGCTCTGGCGCCCATTGCGTGAGGCGATGACCGAAGACGCCATGTCCATCAATGGCTTGCTCGCTGAAATCAGGCCGGCGATGGACACCTGCAAATCACTGCCTTCATGGCAGAGCGCGGTTCCCGCAAAGCCAACCCTCAAGTCGGCGAAATCCTCATCGTCAAAGCCATCAAACTCCGGGTAGTTCTTCGCCGGCAGGAGCACGCCACTACCGTCCTCAAAACTGATGACCAGGCAATGTCCGGTCCAGCTCACGGCTCTCGCATTCAAACCGCTGCGACGGCTCAACTCGCCTCGCTCAATGGCCTGTTCCAATGTTTCTTCGGTGACGGGGCGATCCGCCTGAATGCTCGCCTGTATGGTTTTCATAATTCGATTTCCACTCCCTCGGCAGCCCCCGTCAGGGATAACAGCGTCTTGTTAACTTCGGGCTCGTAACTGGCCGAGCCAATCAGGTAAGTCGTGCTGGCGAGTCGTTTCATCACGACCACTTCATTGCTCTCCCAATCCCACAACTGATTATCGAGGCAAGCGGTGCACAATTTTCGCCACCAGAGGCCACGCGCTCGCTGTAAATGCGCCGGTTGCCGCAGCGCCTGGCGCAATCCTTCCAGCACTGCTGAAGGGGGGCGCTGCGAATGAGGAACGACGTCCCAAAGCTCCACGCCGTTGTGCCAGAAACTGAATTTGAAGCGTGCGCTCCATGTCTGTGCATCGACATGGACATGCGGCGGGCAATGTTGATCGCGCAACATGATGACCAATGAAAAGTCCTTAAAGCGACATACGTTCATGCAACCCATCCGTTAGGTTATAGAGTGCAAAGATTCTCCATTCCTTGAAGAACCCGGCAATTGGCGATTGATCCGTTTGACGATCGACTCGGTTTTGAGCCTAGCCCTTGAACGTTTTTTGACTCGCCTATGACGGCGGCAAAATAGTAAGCAATCCTTTCACTGCACTCACAAAAAAAAGCCGCCTACGCCGGTCAAGCACTGCCACGGCGATTTCATCTACAGTGACGCCATTCAGTCCTCATTTGATCCCCGGTGTAATCAATCATGCAGCGTGTCTTCGATGATCTTCAGTTGGGCAGCATCGAGCTGTTTTGCCTCGCCGCCGAGGCCGGCAGCTTTACGGCCGCCGCACTGGTGGCGGGCGTGACACCAGCCGCGGTCAGCCGCTCGGTATCGCGCATGGAAGAGCGTCTGGGCGTGCGGCTGTTTGCGCGTACCACCCGCAGTGTGAAGTTGACCGACAGCGGTCGTCGTTACTACGAAGAATGTCGTCAGGCTCTGGCGCAGCTGGTCGAGGCTCAGCGCGAGGTCATGGGCCAGCAGCAGCAACCGTCTGGCACCTTGCGCATCAGCATTCCCACGACGTATGCGCACCACCGGATCTTGCCGTTGCTGCCAGCCTTTCGGGCGCGTTTTCCCGACGTGAAGGTCGAGTCGCACATCAGCAATCGCAATATTGATTTCGTCGGCGAAGGTTACGACATGGCGATTCGCGTACGGGCCATTCCGGACTCCGGCCTGATCGCCCGGCATCTGGAGGACGCCGCGCTGGTGATGATTGCCAGTCCCGATTACCTCAAGCGTGCAGGTGTCCCCCAAACACTCGAAGACTTGGCGCAGCACGAATGCATCCAATACGAACTGCCCAGCAGCGGTCGGCGGATCGCCTGGCTGTTCAATGACAACGGCACACCTCGGGAGATTCTGGCCGAGGGCAGTCTCAGTTGCTCTGACGATGTGCTGGGTGGCGTGACCCTGGCCAAACACGGGGCGGGGTTGTTTCAGACGTACCGGTTTATCGTCGAAAACGAACTGGCCGATGGCTCGCTGGTGGAAGTATTGAAGCCTTACAGCGGCCGCTCGCGACCGTTCACGTTGCTGTATCCGCAAAGCCGTCATGTGCCCCTGAGGTTGCGCGCCTTTATCGATTTCCTGGTGGAGCATCTGCCGCGATAAACAGCGAAATCGTCCGATCACCGCACACAAATCCCCTTCGAGACGTCTCTTCAATTGACCTAATTAACCAGCTAGTACAATTTGTCTCCACAGGCTGAAACCTAGAGCCGATTCCAAAAATAATAAGTGGAGAGACCCTTGATGCCCCCTATCGTTCTGGTGCTCAACGGCCCGAACCTGAACCTGCTCGGCACCCGTGAACCGGCGACTTATGGCCACGAAACCCTGGCAGACATTTCGGCGCTGTGCGCACGCGCTGCTGAAGAATTCGGCCTGGCCGTGGAGTTCCGCCAGACCAACCACGAAGGTGAATTGCTCGACTGGATTCACGCCGCTCGCGGTCGTTGCGCCGGGATTGTCATCAATCCAGCCGCGTGGACCCACACCTCGGTGGCGATTCGCGACGCCCTCGTCGCCAGCGAACTGCCCGTGATCGAAGTCCACCTGTCGAACGTCCATGCTCGCGAGCCTTTCCGGCATCACTCGTTTGTCTCGGCCATCGCCACCGCGGTGATGGCCGGTTTCGGCAGCCACGGCTATCGCCTGGCGCTGGAACATTTCAGTCTGAAATTGAAGGGGTGAACACGATGGCTCAGCACAACACTGTATTGGCCGGGCTGATCGGCGCCGGGATTCAAGCCTCGCGCACACCGGCGCTGCACGAGCACGAAGGCGAAGCGCAGGGCATGCGCTACCTCTATCGCCTGATCGACCTGGATCAATTGAAGCTCGACAGCAGTGCCCTGCCCGACCTGTTGATGGCGGCCGAACGAATGAACTTCACCGGGCTGAACATCACCTTCCCGTGCAAGCAGGCGATCATCCCGTTGCTTGACGAACTGTCGCCGGAAGCCCGCGGCATCGGCGCGGTGAACACGGTGGTGTTGAAGGACGGTAAACGCATCGGCCATAACACCGATTGCCTGGGTTTTGCCGAAGGATTTCGCCGTGGCTTGAAGGACGCTGCCCGTGAGCGCGTCGTACAAATGGGCGCTGGTGGCGCCGGCGCGGCAGTGGCCCACGCGTTGTTGAGCGAAGGCGTACAACTGCTGAGTATTTTTGACGTGGAGCCAAGCCGCGCGCAGGCGCTGGCAGACAATCTCAATCAACACTTCGGGGCTGGCCGGGCGGTGGCCGGGCACGATCTGCCGAGCACGTTGAGCCTGGCTGATGGTTTGGTAAACACCACGCCCATGGGCATGAAAAAACTGCCGGGCATGCCAGTGCCGGTCGAGTTGCTTCGCTCAGCCTTGTGGGTGGCGGAGATCGTTTACTTCCCGCTGGAAACCGAACTGCTGCGCAACGCCCGCGCGCTCGGTTGCCGCACGCTGGACGGCGGCAACATGGCGGTGTTTCAGGCGGTGAAGGCGTTTGAATTGTTCAGCAACGTGGTGCCGGATGCGCAGCGAATGCTCGCGCACTTTCAGAGCATGAACGACTGAGGGGATGCGGTGAGGGGCTGCAGTGAAGGGAAAGCCCCCTCACCTGATATCAGGCTTGCAAGTAACGCAACACCGACTCGCAAATCATCGCACGATGCCTCTGCTTGATGGCTTCGTCCGGCAAATCGATCTGGAAGATCTCCCCGAAGGTATGACGGTTCGACACGCGATAGAAGCAGAACGAACTGATCAGCAGATGCACATCCAGCGCCACTAGCCCTGCACGGAACAAACCCTCCTCGGCACCGCGACGCAGAATTTCGCCCAGTGCGTCGAGAATCGTATTGTTCATGGCCTTGATCGCATCGGAGCGCTTCACGTATTCGGCATTGTGAATGTTCTCGATGCTGACGATACGCACGAAATCGACGTTGTGATCGTGGTGGTCGAAGGTGAACTCCACCAGGCGACGAATCGCCTCCACCGGCCCCAGTTCGGTCAGGTGCAAGCGGTTTTCAGTGTTGCGAATATCACCGTAGAGCTTTTCCAGCACCTCGACGTAGAGCTGTTCCTTACTGCCGAAGTAGTAATAGATCATGCGTTTGGAGGTGTGGATACGCTCGGCGATTGCATCGACTCGAGCACCGGAAAGCCCCTGTTGGACGAACTCGACAATCGCCTCTTGAAGGATATTCTCGCGGGTCTTTTCCGGGTTGTTTTTGCGGCTCTTGCGGGGCTCGGCGATCAGTTCGGCGGGCACTGCGGAGCGTTCTGAAGTCATTGTCATTGCGGGCTCACGGCCATCACTGCACAAGCTGGCGATTATGGGCCGCTGCGCACAGTGAAGGAAGCCGCGCGGCAGCGGTTTGTCCCGGCGTTTACGATTTTGCTACAACTTGGCCTGACGAATGGCACCGCTGCGGGATTTGGCCATCGCTGCCAGTCGAACCGCGACGTTGGCCGCGCCATAACCGGCATAGCCGTTTTTGCGCTGAATGATTTCAAAGAAAAACCGCCCTTCGAACGGCTCGGTGTACACATGAAACAGTTCGCCACCCAGGGCATCGCGGTCGTACAGCACGTTGAAATACGCCAGCTCGCTGAGGAACTCGTCATCGAAGTCGAACCGCGCGGCGAGGTCATCGTAGTAATTGAGCGGGATGTCCAGCAACGGCACGCCCGCCTCTTTCGCACGGCTGACTTGCGCAAAGATGTCATCGCAATCAAACGCGATGTGATGCACACCGGAGCCGCGATAACTCGACAGCGCGTGTGAGATCGCGGTGTTGCGGTTCTCGGAAATGTTCAACGGCAAGCGAATAGAGCTGTCGCGGCTGCGCAGTGCGCGGCTTTTTACCAGGCCATACGGGTCGGGCAGAACCACTTCGTCATCGGCTTCGAAATCCAGCAGGCTCTTATAGAACAGCACCCAACTGTCGAGGCTGTCGGCCGGCAATGCCATGGCCATGTGGTCGATACGCTTGAGGCCACCGCTGGCCACCGCCGCTGGGTTCAGATTGAAGTCGGTGCCGTAGACGTCGGCCTGCTGATCCACCAAATAGATCAGGCTACCGTCCGGTGCGCGCACCGCCGCCAATTCCAGTTCATTGGGCCCGACCAGCCCACGATACGGCTGGCCTTTATAAGCCACAGCTCGGGCTAGCGCGCTGCTGCTGTCCTTGACCCGCACGGCGGTGGCGCACAGCGAGGGGCCATGCGCTTCGAAAAAACTGTGGGCAAACGAATACGGTTCGGAGTTGAGGATCAGGTTGATATCGCCCTGACGCAGCAGGCTTACGCTCTTGGAGCGATGCTGCCCGGCCTTGACGAAACCCAGCCGCTCAAGCCAATGGGAGAGCTTGGCGCCGAGGCTTTCATCCACGGCAAATTCGAGAAATTCGACGCCGTTGTATTCGCTGGCCGTGGGTGTCTCGAACAGGATGTCGAGGTTGGGTGCCGGTTGAGCTTCCTGCGCCAGGCGTTGGCGGGTTTTCTCTTCCAGGTACAGCAACGAACGCAAACCGTCGGCGGCGTTGGCCCGGGGTGGCGCGGCACGGAAACCGTCGTTGAAGATTTCCAGCGACAGCGGGCCGGTGTAGCCACTCTTTATAATCGGCGCGAGGAACCCCGGCAGATCAAATTCGCCCTGGCCCGGGAAGCAGCGGAAATGCCGGCTCCACTCCAGCACGTCCATGGCGAGGATCGGTGCGTCGGCCATTTGCACGAAGAAGATCTTGTCGCCCGGAATCTCGGCGATGGCGCTCGGATCGCCCTTGAGCGACAGGGTGTGAAAGCTATCGAGCAAGACACCGAGGCTCGGATGATCGGCTTGGCGGACGATGTTCCACACCTGTTGATAAGTGTTCACATGCCGGCCCCAGGCCAGCGCTTCATAACCGATTCGCAGACCGCGCGCACCGGCGTTTTCGGCCAGCAGGCGCAGGTCATCGACGAGGATTTGTTCATCACCGATGGAATCGGCAGATGCATTGCTGCAGACCAGCACCAGGTCAGTGCCCAGTTCCTGCATCAAGTCAAATTTGCGCTCGGCGCGTTCCAGATTGCGCGAAAGCCGATCACGGCGGCATCCCTCAAAATCCCGGAAGGGTTGGAACAGCGTGATCGCGATCCCGAGATCGGCGCACATCTGTTTGATTTCCCGTGGGCTACCGTCGTAGTAGAGAAGGTCGTTCTCGAAAATCTCCACCCCGTCAAAACCGGCGGCGGCAATGGCTTCGAGTTTTTCCGGCAGGGT
Organism: Pseudomonas sp. SIMBA_041; assembly: GCF_046535095.1. Lineage (NCBI taxonomy): Bacteria > Pseudomonadati > Pseudomonadota > Gammaproteobacteria > Pseudomonadales > Pseudomonadaceae > Pseudomonas > Pseudomonas sp. SIMBA_041. The sequence goes on along the minus strand of NZ_JAWRXJ010000008.1, from coordinate 226,304 downwards.
ACCGCTCAAGGACACGGTGGCAATGGAACGCTGCATGTTTCGACTCCCGGTGGTGGAGACAGTCTTGTTATCGAGATCGCACGCTTCGCTTTATGTCGCCGCAGGCTTCGCCAGCTGCTACAGGGTCTGCGTTTAGCTTGTGGGGAATTATTGGCTGGACGAACTCGCACAGCAATTTAAAGTGTACTACCCGGTTAGTTTTGTGTTCGATTATCGAACACAATGGCCATTGGTGAATTGACGATTTTTTGTCCACTGCGCAACATCGACTCCACATTGAGACCGGTCATGCATCGTCGGGCTCGGTTACCAAAGACACAGAACACCACATAAAAATAATCGGTGGACTACATGACTCCTTCTCAAAGTTCTCCCATGGAGCACGCCTCCATGACTCCTGCCAGCGGCGGCATCGGCGACAAGATCCGCGGCGCCATGGCGGTCGGCAAAACCCGTTGGGGCATGCTGGCGCTGGTGTTTTTCGCGACAACCCTGAACTACATCGATCGCGCCGCCCTCGGCGTCATGCAGCCCATCCTCGCCAAGGAAATGAGCTGGACGGCGATGGACTACGCCAACATCAACTTCTGGTTTCAGGTCGGCTACGCGATCGGTTTCGTGCTGCAAGGCCGGTTGATCGACCGGGTCGGCGTCAAGCGCGTGTTCTTCTGCGCCGTGCTGCTCTGGAGCATCGCTACCGGTGCCCACGGCCTCGCGACGTCGGCGGTAGGCTTCATGGTCTGCCGATTCATCCTTGGCTTGACCGAAGCCGCCAACTACCCGGCCTGCGTGAAGACCACGCGGCTGTGGTTCCCGGCCGGCGAACGCGCCGTGGCCACCGGCATCTTCAACGCCGGGACCAACGTCGGCGCGATGTTCACCCCGATGTTGCTGCCACTGATCCTGCACGTATGGGGCTGGCAGGCCGCGTTCCTGTGCATGTCGGCACTGGGCGGGATCTGGTTGCTGTTCTGGGGTTTGAAATACTTCAACCCGGAAGATCATCCGAGCGTCAAACAATCGGAACTGGACTACATCCAGAACGAAGTCGAACCGGAACAAGCCCGCGTGCCGTTCTCGAAAATCCTGCGCATGCGCGGCACCTGGGCCTTCGCCCTCGCCTACTCAATGACCGCGCCGGTGTTCTGGTTCTACTTGTACTGGTTGCCGCCATTCCTCAATCAGCAATACAACCTGGGGATCAACGTGACCCAGATGGGGATTCCGCTGATCATCATCTACCTGACCGCCGACTTCGGCAGCGTCGGTGGCGGGATCCTCTCCTCGTTCCTGATCGGTCGCGGGGTCAATCCGATCAAGGCGCGGCTGATGTCGATGTTCCTGTTTGCCTGCTGCATCGTCGGCGTGATCATGGCGGCGGGTTCGAGCAGTCTGTGGGTCGCGGTGTTCGCCATCTCCCTGGCCATCGGCGCGCACCAGGCCTGGACCGCGAACATCTGGAGCCTGGTCATGGACTACACGCCTAAACACATGATGAGCACAGTGTTCGGTTTTGGCGGCATGTGCGCAGCCATCGGCGGGATGTTCATGACGCAGTTGGTCGGCCACATCCTGACCGTCACCCACAACAACTACACCGTGCTGTTCACCCTGATTCCGGCGATGTACTTCATTGCCCTCACCTGGATGTACTTCATGGCACCGCGCAAGATTCCTGCCGTCACCGAGTAATTGCCCTTCCCCCGGCAGGCCTGATTCCAGGCCTGCCTTTTTGTTTGTCCTACCGACGACTCTGTTGCCACGCCGCCGCCAACCCGCTGCAGCAAATCACCGCGATCCCGACCACCGTGGTCAGGGTCGGCGTGTGGGCAAACAGCAGCCAGCCCAGCAGACCGGCAAACACAATCTGGCAATAACCGAACGGCGCCAGCAACGCCGGCGCGGCGTAGCGAAACGCCTGAGTCAGAAACAAGTGAGCCGTCATCCCGCACGCGCCCAGCGCCACCATCATCAGTCCATGCCCAAGGCTCGGCACTTGCCAGAAGAACGGCACCAGCGCGCTCATCACCAGGGTGTTGCACAGGCCGGCGAAAAAGTTGCTGGTGGTCGGGCTGTCGATGTTGCTGAGCTTGCGGGTGAGCAATTGATAGAAGCAGAAAAACAACGCTGAGCAGAGCGGCAGCAGCACCGCGGGTGTGAACAGATCACCGCCGGGGTGGACGATGATCAACACGCCGGCGAATCCGCAAATCACCGCGATCCATTGGCCACGGGTGACGTGTTCCTTCAGCAACGGCACCGACAGCGCCGTGACCAGCACCGGCGCAAGAAAGTTGACCGCCGTGGCTTCAGCCAAGGGGATGTATTGCAAACCGGTGGTGAAAAACAGACTGGTGCCCAACAGGCACAACGCCCGCATCACTTGCAGCCATGGCCGTTTGGTTCGCAGCACGCGCAATCCGGATTGCGGCAGGAAAATTCCCGCCATCAACAAGGTGTGAACCACATAGCGAGCCCAGACCACCATGACGATCGGATAGAAACCGGAGAGGTATTTGGACAGGGCATCGTGACTGGAGAAAAGAAAGGTGGCGACGACGATCAGCAAAATCCCTTTGAAGGGCTGGTTTACGCCGGAGAGCGGAGTGCTGACGGTCATGGGGTTCCCTTGTGCCTGGCGAATTCCAATAATTTAGAACCTGGTTCCAGATTCCTATACAAGCATAGGCCGAAAGTGTTCGAACATCGCACGGTTTCCGGACGAACAGACATCCCAAATCAGCTGAACAACTCTGAAGCAAGGCTCGCCGCCGACAACTCTTCGGCATACCTCAACAACAGCGGCGCCAATTCATGCAACCGGGCCCCCGGCATACGCGCACTGGGCCCGGCGATACTCAGCACCCCCATCACCCGCCCCTCGCTCGGGTGCCGCACCACGGCAGCGATCGCCGAGGTGCCCACCGCCGAACTCTCTTCAACCCAGGCATAACCCTGCTCGCGCGCCAGACGCAGACGCTCCAGCAGTTCAATGTTGGATCGCGGCGCATTCGGCCCCAGGTCTTTGGGCCGCTCACCGCCCTGGCGTTCGACCAGCGACAACGCCTCGGCATCGCTCATGCACGCCAGCCACGCGTGGCCCGACGCGGTGTAGAACAAGGGCGCATCGCGGCCCATGTCCGGGTCGTAACGCAGGCCGGACCGGGCACCTTGCGACTTGGCGATCCAGACCTGCCGCTCGCCTTCAATGACGCCAAGGCGCACCAGTTCGCCGGTCTCCTGCGCGAGGCGATCCAGCACTGGCTGCACGATATCGGCGCCGCTGCCCGAGAGATAACGAAACCCCATCGCCACCAGTTTGGTGGTCAGGTGATAGCGCAGGTTCTCTGGATTCTGTCGCACATAGCCCAGCCGTATCAGCTCGGCAAGCAAGCGGTGGGTCGCGCTTTTCGGGATGTCCAGTTGTTCCGCCAGCGCCTGCATCGGCACACCGCGAGGGTCACTGGTAAGGCTTTCCAGCACACTGAAAACACGTTCGATCTGACTGCCGGCCATGGGAGGTTCCACATACAATTTGCCTGATTCTAGAAGACGAACCCGGTAATGCGAAATCTGGAACTCGACGATCGACAGGTTGATTCGATAAAAACCCGGCGCCTGACGGAATTCGATAGGGAGTCCACGTTCATACAAGTCTGGAATACGGCTGGCGATTGCCGGCAATAGCCGAAACCCGGACGATCGGACTGGCGCCGCTCCGCCACACCAGCAACACTCATCCCCACGGACAATCAGAGGATTCCCACATGCTATGGAAAAAAGGCCGACGCAGCGACAACGTGGTGGACGCCCGTGGTGATGATGTCGGCGGCGGTGGCGGCGGGATGCGTTTTGGTGGCGGCAAGGGCCTGAGCCTGACCGCGATCATCCTGATTGTCGGGATTGGCTGGATCACCGGCCAGGATCCGTTGCAGATCCTCGGACAACTCACCGGCCAAATGAGCGAGCAGTCGGCGCCCGCCACTAATCAAACGCGCAAGGCGCCACCGGCCAATGATGAAGGTGCCGAATTCGTGCGCTCGATCCTCGGCGATACCGAAGACACCTGGGGCCAGATTTTCCAGCAGGCCGGTAAGCAATATAAGAACCCGACCCTGGTGCTGTTCAGCAATCGCGTCAATTCCGCCTGCGGTCTGGCAACGTCGGCGACCGGTCCGTTCTATTGCCCAGCCGACCAGAAAGTCTACCTGGACATGGCATTCTTCCAGGAAATGTCACAACGTTTCTCCGCCGCCGGTGACTTCGCCCAGGCCTACGTGATCGCTCACGAAGTCGGACACCACGTTCAGACTTTACTCGGCGTATCGGCGAAAATTCAGACCGCTCGCGCCCAAGGCCGCCAAATGGAAGGCGACGGGGGGTTACTCGTGCGTCAGGAACTTCAGGCCGATTGCCTGGCCGGAGTCTGGGCCAACAATGCACAAAAGCGTCTGAACTGGCTGGAACCAGGCGACATCGAAGAAGCCCTGAACGCCGCCAATGCCATCGGCGACGACCGCTTGCAACAGCAAGGTCAGGGGCGCGTGGTACCGGACTCGTTTACCCATGGAACGTCAGCGCAAAGGGTGCGCTGGTTTAAAACCGGATTTGCACAAGGCCAGGTGGGCCAGTGCGATACCTTTGCGGCGAAAAACCTGTAAATGAATAAGTGGCTGTTAGCTGTACTGTTTACCTGCGCAAGTACCCAAGCCGCCGAACATGCGGTCAAAGAACTCAGCCCCGGCCGGCTGTTGCTCAAAGAAGGCGAGATGGCGGTGAGCCTCGGCGCCGCGCCGGCCAAAATCGAACGCGTGCTGATCATCATCCACGGCCGTCTGCGCAACGCTGGAACCTACCGCCAGAGCGCCGAGCAGGCGGCTGAACTGGCAGGACAAAGCCAGACCACGCTGGTCATCGCCCCACAGTTTCTCAATGAAACCGATGTCGCCCTGCACCCCGTGGCGGACAGCGTCTTGCGCTGGCAGGGCGACGACTGGATGGCCGGCGGTTTATCCACAGCCCCGTTTGCACTGAGTTCCTTTGGGGCGCTGGATCAGATCATTGCGAGAGTCAGCGACCGCCAACAGTTTCCGGACGTGAAACAAATCGTCATCGCCGGTCACTCCGGGGGGGCCCAGGTGGTTCAACGCTATGCCTTGCTGGCTCACGATCAACCCGCGCTTAGCGCTGCCGGCGTGAAAGTCCTTTATGTGGTCGCCAACCCCTCCTCGTACGCGTATTTCGATGAGCGACGGCCCGTGGCGTTCGATCACGCGAAATGCTCTGGTTTCAACCGCTGGAAATATGGCCTGACGGATTTGCCCCTTTATGCCAGTGGGCAAACGGCACCACAGATTGAAGGCAACTACGTCAAACGTGACGTGACGTATCTGCTCGGGCAGCAAGACACCGACCCGCAGCAACCGGCGCTGGACAAGGGGTGCGAGGCTGAAGCCCAGGGCACTAACCGGCTGGCTCGCGGGCATTTTTACTTTGATTATTTGCTGCGTCGTAATCCGCGAGGGGTGAACCAGCGGCTGGTGGAAGTGCCGGGGGTTGGGCATAACGGGCAGGGGATGTTGACGTCGCCGGAGGGGCAGAAGGCTTTGTTTGGGCAGTGAGTTTTTTGATGCCTGAACGGACGCTTTCGCGAGCAGGCTAACTCCTACAGTAGATCTCTAGCGGACGCAGTTTTTGTATTCCATAGCGATCCCCTGTGGGAGTGAGCCTGCTCGCGAAGGGGCCCTCAAGCCAACAACATTTCCCGCAATGCCACACAGTCCGCCGCATGCCAATCCGTCAGTTCCGGCCACGGGTTATCCGGCAAATTCACCAACACCGTTCGCGCCCCCGCCGCGCGACCACAATCCAGATCAAAGCGGTAATCACCGACCATCACCATCTCGCTCGCCGGCACGTTCCAGGCCTCTGCCAATTTCAGCAAGCCACCGGGATGCGGCTTGGGCGGTGCTTCATCACGCCCCAGCACATCCTCCACGGCGAAACAGTCGGCCAGGCCGATGGCCTCCAGCGTCACATGCGCCAGCTCCCGGGCATTGCGCGTGAGAATGCCCAGGCGATAACCGCGCCCGGCCAACTCACGCACCAGCTCTACCGCACCGGGTGCCGGTTTCGACCCCAGTGCCAGATCACGTTCGTGCTCCAGCAGCCACGCATGTTTAGCCGCCGCTTCATCGGCCGGCAATGCGGCGAGGTGGGTCAGGATGTCGTCTTCGGCCGGGATCGCCAATGCCACGCGAATCGCCGCAAAGTCGTGCACAGCCACCGTCAGGGTGCCGTCCATGTCGAACACCCAATGACGCACCTCGGCCAGGCTCATGCCCAATCCTTGCGATGACGAATCAGGCCTTCCTGAGTGACCGAGGCCACCAGTTGTCCAGCACGGTTGAACACGCTGCCACGGTTAAAACCACGGGAATTACCGGCCCAAGGGCTGTCCATCGCATAGAGCAACCAGTCATCGGCGCGCAGATCCTGATGGAACCACAGCGCGTGATCGAGGCTGGCGACCTGCATGTCCTTGTTCCAGACCGTTTTGCCATGGGGCTGCATCGAAGTCACCAGCAGACCGAAGTCGGACGCATAGGCCAGCAAGTATTTGTGCAGCGCCGGCGAGTCGGCCAGGGCACCGTCGGCACGAAACCAGACGTACTTGACCGGGTCAGAGGGCAGCGGGTTGTAGGGATCTTTTTCGGTCACCGGGCGGAATTCGATCGGTTTCGGGCACAGCAGTTTTTCGCGCATGTGCTCAGGGATCAGGTGTGCATGCTGCTGGGTGAGTTCCAGTTCCGAAGGCAGGTTTTCCGGTCCGACCACAACCGGCATTTGGGCCTGGTGCTCAAAGCCTTTTTCGTCGTACTGGAACGAGGCGCTGCAGGTAAAAATCGGATTGCCCTTCTGGATCGCCGTCACCCGTCGCGTGCTGAAACTGCCGCCGTCGCGCACCCGATCCACCTGATAAACCACAGGCAATGCTGAATCGCCCGGACGCAGGAAATACCCGTGCATGGAATGCACATGCCGCGCTTCTTCTACCGTCTGACTGGCTGCCGACAGCGACTGACCGATCACCTGACCGCCGAACAACTGGCGAAAACCCAGGTCCTGGCTGCGGCCACGGAACAGGTTTTCTTCGATCGGTTCCAGGGTCAACAGGTCGACCAGATCATCCAACACTTGGCTCATTCAGGCTCTCCTCACGCAAAACATTGCCGCGCAGTCTTGGCTGCGACGGTCGATTCAGTTTCTGGCCAGGGCCAATAAGATGGGGGCCATTGTAAACGTCCGCGGCGGCTTATCCATGCAAGGTTTGCAGCCATTGTTCACGGGTGATGCGGTACAGCACATGGTGACGCAGGGGATGGCCGGCGGCGAGCTTCGGATGCTCGAAGTCATCGGCTGAATCATGGTGCATGCCGATCGCCTGCATGACTTTCTCGGAAGGCGTGTTGGATTGCGTGGTGAAGGACACGACTTCGGTCAGCCCCAACCGGTCAAACCCGCAACGCAGAGCGGTCCACGCGGCTTCACTGGCATACCCCAGGCCCCAATGCTCGCGGGCCAGGCGCCAGCCGATTTCGGTCGCCGGGGTGAATGGCGCATCGAAGCCCACCACACCCAGCCCGGTAAACCCGATGAACTGGCCGGTGTCCTTGCGTTGCAGCGCCCAGAGGCCGAAACCATGCTCGGCAAAATGCCCGCGAATGCGCCCGATCAGCGAGGCACTTTCCAGACGACTCAACGGCGCCGGAAAATAACGCATCACCTGTGGATCGGCACACATCGCCGCAAATTCCGGCAAATCCTCGTCGCGCCACTGCCGCAACAGCAGTCGCGCACTTTCGAGTTGCAGTATTGGCTCCATTGCGTTCCCCCGTTTCCATGCCGCAAGTCTACATCGCTGGTAGGATCCTTCTCTCATTCCTACATGAAATCATCATGCCGCTGCCGCTGATTTATCACGAAGACTACAGCCCCGAGTTTCCGGCGGACCACCGCTTCCCCATGGACAAGTTTCGCCTGTTGCGCGATCACCTGGTGGACAGCGGCCTGACCCGGGACGCCGATCTGCTGCGCCCGGAGCTCTGCCCCCCGGAGATTCTCGCCCTCGCCCATGACGCTGCCTATATCGAACGTTATATGAGTGGCGAGTTGTCCCGTGAAGACCAGCGGCGTCTCGGCCTGCCCTGGAGCGAAGCCCTGGCCCGGCGCACGGTGCGCGCGGTCGGCGGGTCGTTGCTGGCGGCGGAGCAGGCGCTGCAACACGGTTTGGCCTGTCACCTGGCCGGCGGCACCCATCACGCGCATTACGACTACCCGGCGGGCTTCTGCATCTTCAATGACCTGGCCGTGATCAGCCATTACCTGCTGGAAAGTGGCCGGGTGAATCGGGTGTTGATCTTCGATTGCGACGTGCATCAGGGCGACGGGACTGCGCGGATCCTGCACAACACCCCGGACGCGGTGACCGTTTCCCTGCACTGTGAAAAGAATTTTCCTGCACGCAAAGCCGAAAGTGACTGGGACATCCCGTTGCCCAAGGGCATGGGCGACACCGACTACCTGAAAGTGGTCGACGATGCGCTCAACTATTTGCTGCCGCTCTATCAACCGGACCTGGTGTTGTATGACGCCGGGGTCGATGTGCACAAGGACGACGCCCTGGGTTACTTGAAACTGACGGACGAAGGCGTGGCGGCGCGTGATGAAAGCGTGATGCGCCATTGCCTGGGCCGGGATATTCCAGTGGTCGGGGTGATTGGCGGCGGTTACAGCACGGACCGCAAGGCGTTGGCGCGGCGGCACGGGATTCTGCATCACAGCGCGCAACGGGTGTGGCAGTCATCAGGTTGTCATTGAACCGTGAGTGTTTACCCACAATGCCTGTGGAACTGCCTGTGGATAACCTGAGTGAAACGGCCTACAGCCCTTACGGCGCATAGCCTACACTGCGGTGGTTGTTTTTTAACCAGGTCCTGAACACATAACAAATCCCCTCTGGGAGCGAGCTTGCTCGCGATAGCGGATTATCAGTAAACACTACGCTGACTGACCCACCGCTATCGCGAGCAAGCTCGCTCCCACAGGGATCTGTGCTGGTAGAATGCGCCGCTTATCCCGCCAAACCGCAGCGCACTCCATGACCCGATCCTCCACCGCCCTCCCCCCTCACGTCGCCATCATCGGTGGTGGCCCCGCCGGCCTGATGGCGGCTGAAGTGTTGAGCCAGGCCGGGATCAAGGTCGACCTGTACGACGGCATGCCCTCGGTGGGCCGCAAATTCCTGCTGGCCGGGGTTGGCGGCATGAACATCACCCACTCCGAAGCCTACCCGGCGTTTCTCTCGCGTTACGCCGAGCGCGCGCCACAGATTGCACCGCTACTGCGCGCCTTTGGCGCCGACGCGCTGTGCCAGTGGATTCATGACCTGGGCGTCGAAACTTTTGTCGGCAGTTCCGGCCGGGTGTTCCCGACCGACATGAAAGCCGCGCCCTTGCTGCGTGCCTGGCTCAAACGCCTGCGCGACGCTGGCGTAGTTATCCACACCCGCCACCGCTGGCTCGGCTGGAATGCCGACGGCAGCCTGAAACTGTCGAGCCCCGACGGTGAAAAAAGCCTGACACCGGACGCCACCCTGCTGGCCCTCGGCGGCGGCAGTTGGTCGCGGCTCGGTTCGGATGGCGCGTGGAGGCTGCCGCTGGAACAACGCGGTGTAGGACTTGCGCCGTTGCAACCGAGTAATTGCGGCTTCGAGGTGCAGGCCTGGAGCGAATTGATGGTCAGTAAATTCGCCGGCGCGCCGCTGAAAAACATCGCTATCGGCCTCAATGACGACGTGCCGCGGCTCGGGGAATGCGTGATCACCGCGACCGGGATTGAAGGCAGTCTGATTTACGCCTTGTCGGCTCCGATCCGTGAGGCGATCAACCTCAACGGTTCCGCGACCATTCATCTGGACCTGCTGCCGGGCAAGCCTGTGGATAAAGTGCAGGCCGCGCTGAGCAAACCTCGCGGTTCACGCTCGATGTCCAAACACCTGCACAGTCAGCTGGGCATTGATGGCGTGAAAGCCGCGTTGCTGCGCGAGCTGACACCGGCCGATTGCTTCAGCGACCCGGCGTTGCTGGCCAAAGCGATCAAGGCACTGCCGCTGACGCTGGTGAAAACCCGCCCACTGGACGAAGCCATCAGCAGCGCCGGTGGTGTGACGTTCGAGTCGATGGATGAACGCTTGATGCTCAAGCAATTGCCTGGCGTGTTTTGCGCGGGGGAGATGCTGGATTGGGAAGCGCCGACGGGCGGCTATCTGCTGACCGCGTGTTTCGCCAGTGGGCGTGCGGCGGGGATGGGGATGGTGGAATGGCTCAGAAGCAGCGCCAAGTTTTAGCTACAAGCTGCAAGTTAATGGCTTTTAACTTGCAGCTTGTAGCTTGCAACTTATAGCTGCTGTTAAGGCTTACGCTTGCGCGGCCCAGTGTTGAACACCGGCACTTTACGCACAGGCTTGATCGAAGGCTCCGGCGCCGAAGCATCCCCGCTCTCGACCCACTTGCCCAAATTGCGTTTACCGCCACTGGAAGTCTTCGGTTTCTTCGGCTTTTTCGGTTTTTTCACCACCTGACCGCTGGCATCGGTGTCCGGCACGCGGTGCTCAGGTTCGAAGTCATGCTCCATCTGCCGAGGCAAAGTCTGACGGGTCAACGTCTCGATGGCCGACAGCAGATTCACTTCATCGGCGCACACCAGCGAAATCGCCTGCCCGGTGTTACCCGCACGGCCGGTACGCCCGATGCGGTGGATGTAATCCTCGGCCACGATCGGCAGGTCGAAGTTGACCACCAGCGGCAAATCTTCGATGTCCAGACCACGGGCCGCGACGTCAGTGGCGACCAGGATCTGCACTTCACTGGCCTTGAAACGGTCCAGTGCGCGCTGACGCGTCGCCTGCGGTTTGTCGCCGTGGATGCCGTCGGCATTGATGCCCAGGCCCTGGAGTTTTTCCACCAGCGCGTCGACACCGTTGCGGGTCTTGGCGAACACCAGCACCTGCTTCCATTTGCTTTTACGCAGCAAGTGAACGAACAGTTCCGGCTTGCGCTTCTTGTCGACCGTCACTACCCACTGCTTAACCGTGTTGGCCGCCACGTTACGCGGGCTGACTTCGATGCTCAGCGGATCGTTGAGCATCTGCCCGGCCAGGGTGCGGATCGCATCGGAGAACGTCGCCGAGAACAACAGCGTCTGGCGCTTCTTCGGCAGCGCCTTGTAAATGTTGCCCAGTTCCTCGGAAAAGCCCAGGTCGAGCATACGATCGGCTTCGTCGAGCACCAGGGTTTGCAGCTGATTGAACTTGAGCGCGTTCTGGCGAAACAGGTCGAGCAAACGGCCCGGCGTGGCCACCAGCAGGTCGACGCCTTTGCGCAGCTTCATCATTTGCGGGTTGATGCTGACGCCGCCGTACACCGCATAAGTGCTCAGTGGCAGGTTCTCGGCGTACTGACGCACGGCTTCGTGGACTTGCTCCGCCAGTTCGCGGGTCGGCACCAGAATCAGTGCGCGCACCGAGTTGGCGGTGACTTTCGGCCCTTCCATGGCCAGCAATTGCAGGAGCGGCAACGCGAAACCGGCGGTCTTGCCAGTGCCGGTCTGGGCCGCAGCCATCAGGTCGCGACCGGCCAGCACCGCCGGAATGGCTTGCGCCTGAACCGGCGTCGGGGTCTGGTAGCCGAGCGTCTCGAGAGAGCGCAGCAAGGGTTCGATCAGGCCAAGGGTGGCGAAAGTCATGGGATTACCGTAGGAAAATTCAGCGCGGGTTTTTCAAAACAAGTGTGCAAAACAAGATGCAATGGCGCGCAGTTTACCCTAATTCACACGGGATTCTGTCGGCGCGACTACAGCCGTCTGCACAGGCGCCCGACGCCACTGTGGCAATCCGATCAACACCACAGCGCTGATGATCACCAGCATCGCCAGCCCTTCTTCGATTCCTATGGTCTCGCCCACAAACACAATCCCCAGCAATACCGCGACGGCCGGGTTGACGTAGGCATAACTGGTCGCCGCCGCGGGACGCACGTTTTTCAACAGGTACATGTAAGCGTTGAACGCGATGATCGAGCCGAAGAACGTCAGATACGCCAGGGCAGCCCAGCCTTCAATCGGCGGCATGGCTTGCAGATGCTCGCCGCTCACGACACTGCCGATCAGCAGCGCCACGCCGCCGACCAGCATTTCCACTGCGCTGGCCATCGCCCCCGCTGGCAACGGCACGTGTTTGCTCCAGACCGAACCGAACGCCCAGGAGGCCGCCGCGAACACCAGCAACAGCGCGCCCAACGGGCTCGACTGCAGGTTCGAACCGAGATTCAACATGGCAATGCCGATCAGCCCGAGCGCAATCCCGGCCCATTCGAGACGGGTATTTCGCGCCCCCCAGAAATAGCCGAACAACAAAGTAAACAAGGGCACCGTCGCCACCGCCAATGCCGCCACACCGGAGGCCACCCCCATGTGTTCGGCGACACTGACGCCGCCGTTACCGCAGGCGAGCAACAAGATCCCGATCATGCCGGCCGCTTTCCACTGCGCCCACGTCGGTGCCGGCGCCCCACGCCAGCGCAGGAAGGCGTACATCAACGTCCCGGCGAGCACAAAACGGATTCCGGCGAGCAGCAACGGCGGCCAGTACTCAACGCCGATGCGGATCACCAGATAGGTCGAGCCCCAAATCACGTACAACGCGAAAAAGGCAGCGATCAAGGGTAAGGGAAAACGACGTAAGCCAGGCATGGGCAGCTCGATGACAGAACAATGTGAACAGCTATTCTAGAAAGGCCAAACGCTAAAAATAAGTTACAAAACCTGTTTATAGCGCCAGTACACTTTTCAAAACACGGAGATCAGCGCTATAAACCATGCTTTCGAAAGTCAGTCATTTTCAAGGTGTACGCCGATGGATAAATACGACCGCATGCTCCTCAGCGCCCTGCTGGAAAACGGTCGTGCGTCCTACGCCGACCTCGCGCGCAAGGTCAACCTGTCCGCCCCGGCCGTGGCCGAACGCGTGGCCAAGCTGGAAGCCAGCGGCGTGATTACCGGTTACCAGGCGAAAGTCGACATGGCCAAGCTCGGTTTGCCAATCCAGTGCGTGATCGAACTGCGCCTGAACCAGCACGGCAATCAAAAGGCCTACGACGACTTGATCAAAATCCCGCAATTGACCGAATGCCACCGGGTGACCGGCGATCCGTGCGTGATCATGCAAGCGGCAGTGGGCTCGATGCCGGAGCTGGAGGAGTTGATCAACCGGATTGCCAAGTTCGGGTTCAGCAAGACGTCGATTGTGCTGTCGAGTGCGATAGAGAAGCGCGTGCCGTTGGGGCACATCGAAGGCAATGGCAAAACAATCTAAAGCTGCAGGAGATCCCTTCCAGGAGCGAGCCTGCTCGCGATGGCGTCGTGTCAGCCGACATCAATGTAGCTGGAACACCGCAATCGGGAGCAGGCTCATTCCTACAGAGGGTTTGCGGTGGTATTAGAACCCGCGATGGCGCTTGAGGTGTTCGTTGATCTTCGCCGCCGGCACTTTCTGCAAGCCGCACAGCAAATCATGGGACAACTCGCGCAAGCCATGCTTGCGCCGCAACTCTTCCATCAAATGCGTCGTCAGATTCGCCGCCATCTCCGCGTCAGCCATCGCCCGGTGAGCCTTGCCGGTATCGGGCAAGTTGGCGAACGTGGTGAGGGTGCCGAGTTTGTGGTTCGGCGCGGCGGGCATCAGGCGGCGGGCCAGTAGCAGCGAGCAGGCGAAGTTCTGCAAACGCGTGCGCTTGATCCGCCCCAGCTCAAAGTCCCAGAACTTCTGGTCGAACGCCGCGTTGTGCGCCAGCAACGGCGTGATGCCGACGAACTCATTAACCTCGTTCATCACCTGCTCGGCCGACGGCGCGGTGCGCAGCATGGCATTGCTGATGCCGGTGAGTTGCTCGATGAAAGCCGGCACGCGCACGCCGGCGTTCATCAGGCTTTGGTAACGCTCGACGATGCGCCCCTGTTCAAGAATCACCACGGCAATTTCCGTGGCCCGGCAGCTGCTGCTCGGGGAGATCCCGGTGGTTTCAAAGTCGATGACTGCTATGCGTTCCAAACCTGTTTCAACTCCGTAAAAATCAATTCTTGAGCAGCAACGCGCCTTCGATCGGCACGTAGCGGCTGGCGGCGCGGATCAGCGAGTTGGCCGTGAGGCCCGGCACGCCGTAAGCCACCGCTTGCACCCCGTGCTTGCTGATGATGCGTTCCAGCAACATGTCGAAATCACCGTCACCGGAGGCCAGCACGATTTCGTCGACGTGATCGGCGGCGTCCATGATGTCGAGGGTGATGCCCACGTCCCAGTCGCCCTTGGCCGAACCGTCGCTGCGCTGGATGTAGGGCTTGAGCTTCACGGTGAAGCCGAGGTTGCGCAGGATCTGCTGAAACTGCTGCTGTTTGCTGTCGCCACGATCAATCGCGTAGGCGTAGGCCTCGACGATCTCGCCCTGTTTGCTGATGTCAGCCCACAGCGCGGCGTAGTTGAAGTGGCAACCATAGGCCTGACGCACGGTGTAATAGAGGTTTTGGACATCGGCGAACACTGCGATTTTTTTCACCGCGGGTTTCCTCTTGGCGCACAGGCGCGCAGGCGAGATCAGGCACCTGGCCCGAAAAGTCGCCCAGTATGCCAGCCCGAAGGATTGTTCCGCGAATAATCGCCCCGGGGCACGGTCGCGCCCCGGACGAATGGCGTCTTAGACGAAGGAATCGTCGTCATCGCCGCCGAAAAATGACGAGCTGTCATCGCTGTAATCTGTGTCGGCAAAACCGCCCTGATCATTGGTGCTGTTGTCAGCCATACGCTGGTCATCGCCCCAACCGCCGTTGCTCTGGTCATTGACCTGCGCCGGCTCTTCCTTGATCACTTCAACCACTTCCGGCTGCTGATTGTGATGGAACAGGCTGCTGATGCCTTGTGCCAGCATCACGCCACCCGCGACACCGGCCGCGGTCTTCAGCGCGCCACCGAGAAAACTGCTGCCCGCCGCCGGAGCTTGTTGCTGCGGGGCGTAGTTTTGTTGGGGCGGCGCGGCACCAAAATTCTGCTGCGGTGGCTGTGAATTGAACGATGGCCGTGCCGGTTCACGCCAGCCGCCCGTGGACGATGGGGCGCTCTGGGTCGGTGCGGGCTGTGGATCGCGGGCACTGCCACCGAAGATGCTCGACAAAAAGCCACCACCGCTTGGCGCCGGGGCCGCTGTCTGTGCCTTGGCCGCTTGCAGTTCGGCCTGCAATTGCTGCACTTGCTGGGTCAGTTGCTTGTTCTGTTCGTCAAGGCTCTTGATGGCAGCTTCCTGAACCAGGATCGCCTGGGTCATGAAATAGCCGGCCGCAGGCTGGCGAGTCAGGTGTTCCTTGATCCGCGCCTCAGCCAGGGCATCGCGCGGGGCTGAGTCCGTTTCGGCCTGTTGCAGCCGGGAAAACAGTCCATCGATCAGGGTTTGTTCTTCGCTGTTCATGGCGACCTCGTAGATTGCCGGGGAAAATCGTTGTCCTTTTCCAAAGAGGATAAGGTGCTCGACCTTAATGGAGGCTGAAACAAGTTGTTTCAATGAGCTTTACCTAACGTTTACGTTTGCGCCCCCAAGGGTTTGATCGGTTAAAGTGGACCACTGCTTCCAACCTGCGATACCGACTGATGAATCCGTTCGATGTACTGCGTGACTCCTTGTATTTCTTCAAACGCAATCTGGGGCAGATCGTGCAACTGTGCCTGCCGCTGGTGATCTTCGAGGCGCTGCTGCAACAAATTGTCGACCACTCCACCGAGCCGGACAGTTTCCCCGGCGTCAGTGTCATCGTCGGCTTGCTGGTTTATCCGCTGTACACCGCGGCCCTGATCCTGTTTCTCGACGCCCGCAGCCGCGGTGAATCGCCGCGCAACCGTGACCTGCTGACACGTTCGGCGTACCTGTGGCCGCGCTTCGCCCTGCTCACGGCACTTAACACCCTGTTGATCCTGCTCGGTCTGTCGCTGTACTTCCTGCCCGGTATCTATCTGATGGTGACCCTGGCCTTCGGCGAGTACCTGCTGGTGTTGCGTGGCATGGCCCCATTGGCGGCCATGAAAGAAAGCCTGCGCCTGACCCGCGGCCATTTCATGCGCATTCTGGTGTGCATCCTGTGTGTGATGGGTCCGCTGTGGGTGCTCAAGGGCGCCACCCTCGCGGTGTACCCGGACCCGCAAAACCCGGTGATTTCCCTGCTGATCGACAGCGCCCACAGCTTCCTGCAACTGTTCACCAGCGTGGTGTTGTTCCGCTTGTTCATGCTGATCGGCGATACGCCCGAGAAGATTGAGGGGCCGCTCTGACCGTGGGCTTCGGCTCCGGTCTCGGTTATGCTCGGGGCCACCTTTTGTAACGCTATAAGCCGAGCCATGACCCGTCTACTGCGCTACACCCTGCTGAGCCTGTTGATCGTGACCGGCGTGATCGCATTGCTGATTTACAACCTGACCTGGCGCCCCGCCCCCAAGGAAGTGCTGCCGGTCAGTTGCACGACTCAAGCGCCCACCCTGGTACCCGGTCAGGCATTAAAAGTGATGACCTGGAACGTTCAGTACCTGGCGGGTAAACGCTATGTGTTCTGGAACGACCTCGCGCAGGGCGCCGATGAAAACCCCACCCCCGAAGACATGGCCTTCAGCCTCGACGAAGTGGCGCGGGTGATACGCGACGAAAACCCTGACATCGTGTTGTTGCAGGAGCTCGATGACAACGCCAAGACCAGCGATTACCAACACCAGTTCAAACTGCTGCAAGAGCGGGTCGCCGACCTGTATCCGTGCAGCGCTTACGCCTTCGACTGGAAGGCAGACTTCGTGCCGGATCCGCATATCTTCGGTAGCGTCGGCCGGCAACTGGCGACGCTCAGCCGCTACCAGATCGAACATGCCGAACGCCTGCAATTGCCGGTCGCGCCGGCCAACCTGATCAGCCGCCAGTTCAAACCGAAAAACGCCTTGTTGGTGTCTTACCTGCCGTTCAACGACGGCGGTCAGATGGCGGTACTCAACACCCACCTGGACCGCCTCATCCAGCCCGACGAAACCCTGCAAGCCCAAGTAACGGCTGTTGCCAAGGTCCTCGACAAATTCGAAGGCCGTGGCACGCCGTGGTTGATCGGTGGCGATTTCAATCTGTTGCCGCTCGGGCAGTTTCGCCGACTGCCCGAGGAACAACGCACGCCCTACTCGGCCGACAGCGCGCTGCATGTGCTGTGGGACAAGTACCCGATGATCCCGACCAACAACGAAGCCAGCGGCGCTGATCGGGCCCAGTGGTTGACGCATTACCCGAATGACCCCGGCTTGAGCGGCCCGGACCGCACGGTTGATTACCTGTTCTACAGCCCGCGCCTCAAGCGGGTCGAGGCGATGGTGAGGCAGGACGATACGTTGCGCATCTCTGATCACTTGCCGGTGATTGCGCGGTTCCTGCTACCTGCCAACTGACAATACGAAACCTGTGGGAGCGAGCTTGCTCGCGATGACGTCGTGTCAGTCGAGATCAATGTAGCTGGAACACCGCAATCGCGAGCAGGCTCACTCCTACAGGGATGGGTGCAGGGCCGGCGTTAATGCACCTCTTCCAGGTCGTCATGCAATAGCCCGAAGATCTTGCGCTTCATGTCGATGAACGAGCGCTCCATGACCATGTCCAGGGTCCGTGGGCGTTCGATCGGCACATCCAGAATCTGCTTGATCCGCCCAGGCCTGGCGCCCATCACGTAGACCCGATCGCCGAGCAAAACCGCCTCGTCGATATCGTGGGTCACGAACAACACGGTCTTCTTGCTGTTGCCCCAGACCCGCAACAACAGCTGTTGCATTTGCAGGCGCGTCTGGCTGTCGAGCGCACCGAAAGGTTCGTCCATCAGCAGGATCTGCGGATCATTGGCCAGCGCGCGGGCAATCGCCACACGCTGCATCATGCCGCCGGACAGCTGCTTGGCGTAGTTATCGGCAAACCCGCTCAGGCCCACTTCATTGACGTAGTAGTCAACGATCTCCTTGCGCTGGGCAGCCGCCATGCCGCGACGCTTGAGGCCGAATTCGACGTTCTGGCGCACGGTCAGCCAAGGGAACAGCGTATAGCTCTGGAACACCATGCCGCGGTCAGCACCCGGCCCCTGCACTTGCTGGCCACCGACGTAGATCTCGCCCTCGGTGGGTTCGTTGAGGCCGGCGGTGAGGTACAGCAAACTCGACTTGCCGCACCCCGAAGGTCCGACCAGCACGGCGAATTGTTGGTCCGGCACCTCGAACGATACCTGCTCCAGCGCAGTGAACATGCCGCCGTCAGGTTTCTGATAGCGCAGGCTGACCTTGTCCACTTGCAGCCTTGGAGCGGCCTGCACCGGGGCGGCCGAGGGTGTGACGAAGCGAGGGTTGACGGCGCTTACTGAGCCCATGCGGCGATCCTCAGACGTAGGAAACGGAACAGCTGATCGGTGACCAGGCCCAACAGGCCGATGATCGCGATTGCCAGGAAAATCACATCCACTTGAAAGCCACGCATGGCTTTAAGGCTCAAGTAACCCAGGCCACTGGAAGCGGCGACCAGTTCGGCAACCACCAGGTAGGTCCAGGCCCAGCCCATGGTTACGCGCAAGGTGTCGAGCACACCCGGTAAAGAGGCCGGGGCGATCACATGCAGCACCGCGTCGCGACGGGTCGAGCCCAAGGTGTAGGACGCGTTGATCAAATCCTTGGAGATGCCTTTGGACACGTCCGCGATCATCACCAGTTGCTGGAAGAACACACCGAAGATGATCACCGAGACCCGCTGCTCCAGGCCGATCCCGATCCACAGAATGAACAGCGGCACGAACGAGGTGACCGGCAGGTAGCGGATGAAATTGACCATCGGCTCAAGGAACGCCTGGACGATACGGAAGCTGCCCATCAGCAACCCCAGCGGCACCGCCACCAGCGACGAGACAATGAAACCGACCATCACCACTTCGA
Organism: Pseudomonas sp. SIMBA_041; assembly: GCF_046535095.1. Taxonomy (NCBI): domain Bacteria; kingdom Pseudomonadati; phylum Pseudomonadota; class Gammaproteobacteria; order Pseudomonadales; family Pseudomonadaceae; genus Pseudomonas; species Pseudomonas sp. SIMBA_041. The sequence goes on along the minus strand of NZ_JAWRXJ010000008.1, from coordinate 207,220 downwards.
GACTGGCCCACACATGCAGGCCAAGGGTGCCGTCGCGGCCCAGGCGTACGGCGGCTTCGGCCACCGCACCCGGTGTCGGCAGGAACATGCCCGGTACCACACCGCCATAGGACAATCCCGCCCACAGGCCGATCAACAATACCCAGGCCAAGCCGCTTGCGCTCCAGATCACCTGCACCGGCAGGCCGGTCTTGGGCGTGATGCAGCGGCTCAGCCATGAATTGCGCTTGAACATGCAAACCTCCTACAGCGGGGTGACGAAACGGTTGTCGATCAAATCGTCATTGCTGACGTTGTAGGGTTTGCCCTGCAATTCACTGGCGGTTTCATTGGCCAGTTTGATCAGCGGTTCGCTGTCGCCCGGCTTGCCTGGCGAGCCGAGGAGTTTTTCGCTCATGGCCTGATCGTAGAAGCGCACGCCTTGCGCGGCGGCGGCCAGTTCCTTCGGATCGGCGAGGTAACCACCAACGCCTTTGGCCATGATTTTGTAGGCTTCCTGCGGATGGTCCTTGGTGTACTGGACCGCTTTGTACAGACCGGCGACCAAGGCCTTGACGTCTTCCGGCTGCTTTTCGATGACGGCGCAGTTGAGTGCGACCACATCGACAATCACACCCGGCGTGCTGCTACTGTCGATCAGCACCTTGCCCTGTTTCTTGTCACGCACCATCGACAGATGCGGCTCCCATGTCACGGCGGCCGGCACCCGACCGGCGATGAACGCGGTAGCCGCATCGTCGGCTGTCATGTTCTGCACGGTGATGTCGCTCATGGTCATGCCGTGTTTCTTCAGCAAATACGACAACCAGAACTGCGAGGTCGACCCTTCGTTCACCGCCACCGCTTTGCCTTTGAGCTCCTGCAGACTCTTGACGTCCTTGCCCACCAGCACGCCGTCGCCACCATGGCTGTCATCCAGCGCGGCCACAGCCTTGAAGCAGAATTGCGGACGGTATTTCAGCACTTCGTCGATGGTCGACGCCGAGCCCGACAACTCGCCCGAGGCCTGCGCGGCCATGTACATCGAAGCCTCTTCGACGACGGGCAATTCGACGGTCAAGCCGTTTTCCTTGAAGTAGCCCAGGTCCTGAGCCAGGTAGAGGGTGCCGTAGCCGACCCAGGTGGTGTGACCGATAGAGAGGGTGCCGGCCTGGGCGCTGGTGGCGACCGTGGCGGCGATGGCGGTGATCGCCAATGGATGAGCGATGCGGGTTAGCAAGGACTTGATCATGGAGCACTCCCAAAGCTGTTGATTTAGTTTTGATGGGCAGTACGGCCAGCGGCCCTGGACATCAGCTGTCACCTCAGGTCTCTGATGGACCTTGTGGCGGGCAGCATCGGGCTGACTGGCGAAGTCGATGTTGGCCCAGTGCGGGGAGAAGGAAAATTAGGAAATATGTCGAGGCGAATGATGAAAAAGCTGTGTAGCGCGCACCGCGAAAGAGCGCTGTGGGCGGGGACGCCCGAGGTGGGTGCACGATTGGAAAACGGTAGTGAATGGACGATAGCTATCGCGGGCAAGCCCGCGCCCACAGGTCCCGTGTCATGCCCGGATTACGAGGCCGACACAATTCCTGTGGGAGCGGGCTTGCCCGCGATAAGGTCCGAACGACCTTCCGACACTCTTAGAGTCGGCCGTATTCCTGAGCAGTACGATCCACTGCTTTCAGGGTCTTGCCCACCAGCTCATCAATCTCCTCACGACTGGCAATCAACGCCGGCGCCATGATCATCCGCCCCAGCGTCGAACGAATAATCACCCCCTCTTCAAAGCCAATCGTGCGGCAACGCCACGCAATGTCGTTCTCGTTGGCAAAGCGCTTGCGGCTGGTTTTGTCCTCGGCCAATTGCAGCGCCGCGACCATGCCGACACCCTGAATATCCCCCACCAACGGGTGATTGCCGAACACCTCGCGCAAGCACTGTTGCAGGTACGGGCCGATATCATCCTTGACCCGAGTCACCACGCCCTCATCACGCAACGCCTTGAGATTGGCAATCGCCACCGCCGCCGCTACCGGGTGCCCGGAATACGTCAGGCCGTGGGCAAACACCCCGCCTTGTTCCACCAGCACGGTGGCCATTTTCTTCGACAGAATCAGCCCGCCCATCGGGATGTAACCGGAGGTCAAACCCTTGGCAATCGACAGCGTGTCCGGCTCGAAACCGAAGTATTCGTGGGCGAACCATTCGCCAGTGCGACCGAAGCCGCCGATCACTTCATCAGCGCACAGCAGCACGTCGTACTTGCGGCAGATTCGCTGGATTTGCGGCCAGTAACTCTCTGGCGGAAAGATCATCCCGCCCGCCCCCTGGAACGGTTCGGCAATGAAGCCGGCGACCTTGTCCGCGCCCAGTTCGAGAATCTTTGCTTCCAGTTGCTGCGCTGCCCGCAGGCCAAATTCGGCCGGGGTCAGGTCGCCTTCGTGGGCGAAAAAGTACGGCTCGTCGATGTGCTCGATATCGGGAATCATGCCACCCATTTCGTGCATGAACTTCATGCCACCGAGCGCCGTCGCGGCCAGGGTCGAGCCGTGGTAACCGTTCCAGCGACCGATCATGATTTTCTTCTCGGGCTTGCCGAGAATCGTCCAGTAACGCCGCACGGTGCGGATCAGCACCTCATTGGCCTCAGACCCGGAGTTGGTGTAGATCGCGTGGCTGTAGTGCCCCGGCAGCAGGCTGAACAACAGCTCCGACAGCTCAATCACCTGCGGGTGAGTGGTGTGGAAAAACATGTTGTAGTACGGCAGTTGCTCAAGTTGCCGAGTCGCTGCCGCCGCCAGGTCTTTGCGACCGTAACCGAGGTTGGTGCACCACAACCCGGACATGCCGTCGAGGTAGCGCCGACCGTCGTTGTCCCACAGATGCAGGCGTTCGCCACGAACCATCACCCGGGGTCCTTCGTCATTGAGTGCCTTCTGATCGACGAATGCATGGATGTGGTGCGCAGCGTCGGCGGCCTGGTAGTCGCGGGTTTCACGTGGTGTGGTCATCGCCAGTTCTCCGTTTTGTTGTTAGCGGCTGTTATGAGCGCAGCTGAAACCAGGTGGTCTTCAACTGGGTGTATTTATCGAATGAATGCAGCGACAAGTCACGGCCGAAACCGGACTGTTTGCCGCCGCCGAAAGGCACGGTCACGTCGAGTGCATCAACGCTGTTGACCGATACGGTCCCCGCTCGCAATTGCCGCGCCACACGGTGGGCGCGATTGAGGTCATCGGTCCACAGCGACGCAGCCAAACCGTAGACGCTGTCGTTGGCCAGTTGCAAAGCGTTGGCCTCGTCATCGAATGCGGTAACCGCCAGCACCGGGCCGAATACTTCGTCGCGAAACAGCGGCATGTCCGGGGTCACGCCGGTGAAAATCGTCGGCTGAATGAAGTTGTCAGAGCCGTTGAAAATCGACTGCCGGCCACCGCACACTTTTGTCGCGCCCTGGCGTTCCGCTTGCTGGATGAACTTCATGATGCGCGCGGTCTGGCGGCTGTCGACAATCGCCCCGGCGCCGCTCGACGGGTCCAGTGGATCGCCCGGCAGCCAGCGTTCCGCGTGCGCCATGAGGCGTTCGACGAACTCACCATGAATCGAGCGTTGCACCAGCAATCGCGAATTCGCCGAGCAGACTTCGCCCTGATTGAAGAAGATCCCGAACGCGGCTTTTTCAGCGGCCAGATCGAGGTCCTGACAATCGGCGAACACCAGGTTCGCGCTCTTGCCGCCGCACTCCAGCCATACCTGCTTGAGGTTCGACTGCGCAGAATATTGCATGAAGTATTTGCCGACTTCGGTAGAGCCGGTGAACACCAGACAATCCACATCCGGGTGCAAACCGAGGGCTTTGCCGGTCTGCTCGCCGAGGCCCGGCAGCACGTTCAATACACCTGCCGGTAAACCCGCTTCCAGCGCCAGTTCAGCCAGACGCAGGGCGGAAAACGGTGATTGTTCGGCGGGTTTCAGAATCACCGAGTTGCCGGCGGCCAGGGCCGGTGCGAGTTTCCACGCGGCCATGTCCAGCGGGAAATTCCACGGCACCACGGCCGCGACCACACCGAGGGCTTCACGGGTGATGGTCGCCAGTACGTTCTGCGCGCTGGGGGCGATCTGGTCGTAGAGTTTGTCGAGGCTTTCGGCGTACCAGCGAAACACCCCGGCCGCGCCCGGCACGTCGATGTTGTAGGCGTCCATCACCGGTTTGCCCATGTTCAGCGAATCAAGCAGAGCCAGTTCTTCGCAATTGGCCATGATCAGGTCAGCCAGGCGCAGCAGCACCTGTTTGCGCTCACCGGGCGAACGCGCCGACCAGGTGCCGGCTTCAAATACCTGCCGCGCATTGCTGACGGCAGCGTTGACCTCTTCATCGCCACACGCGGTCACGTTGGCCAGGCATTGCCCGGTGGCCGGGTTGATCGCGGCGAATGTCTGGCCGGACTGCGCCGAACGGCGTTTACCGTCGATCACGGCCTGGTCGGGTAACTGCAGCGCTGCGGCTTTGTTTTGCCAATATGCAAGCTCGAACACGTTCAGATGCTCCAAGGGCTTTTCTTGTGATTGGATGGTGGCCCAGCCCCGTGTCCACGAAAAATAGTAAAAATGTTTTCGCAGACCATGAAAAAACTGGGCAGCCAACCTCCCCCGTGGCGCGGTATGTGGTTATTGTTCAAGCACAACAACACCGTCGTCAGAACGGACGCAGTCGGCGCGAATATTGCCTGGATGTCTGGATCATCCACCCCGAGGTTTGCCGTGGCTGCCTACAACTTGCGTCAACTGAAATACTTCATCACCACCGTCGAATGCGGCAGCGTCGCCGAGGCTTCGCGCAAGCTGTACATCGCCCAGCCGGCGATTTCCACGGCGATCAAAGGCCTGGAAGACAGCTTCGGCGTGCAACTGCTGATCCGTCATCACGCCCAAGGCGTGTCCTTGACGCCGAGCGGCGCGCGCTTCTACCGCAAGGCCCAGGAGCTGTTGCGCATGGCCAAGGAGTTCGAACAGAACGCCTTGGCCGACAATGACGTGGTATCGGGACAGATCGACATCGGCTGCTTCGAAACGGTCGCGCCGCTGTACTTGCCGCAATTGATTGCCGGATTCTCGGCGCTGTATCCGGGGGTGAAAATCCGCATTCGCGACGGCGAGCAACAAGAGCTGGTGCAAGGCCTGACGTCGGGCACCTTCGACCTGGCGATCCTGTACGAACACGACCTCGACGCCACCATCCAGACCGAACCGTTGATGCCGGCGCAGCGACCCTATGCGTTGCTGCCGGCAGACCATCGCTTTGCCCAACTCAAGCAGGTATCGCTGCGCGACCTGTGCCTGGAGCCGATGATTCTGCTGGACGTGCAACCGAGCCGGACGTACTTCGTCAGCCTGTTCGAGGAATTGAACCTGTCGCCGAACATTGCCTTCAGCTCACCCTCGATCGAGATGGTCCGGGGGATGGTCGGGCAAGGGTTCGGCTTCTCGATCCTGGTGACGCGGCCGCATTCGGAATGCACTTACGACGGGCAGAAAGTGGTGTGCGTGGATATCGTCGAAGAGGTCACTGGTTCGGGATTGGTGGCGGCATGGTTGAAGCGCGGACAACTGACCAAACCCGCGCAGTTGTTTGCCGACTATTGCCGGGAGCAACTCACTGCCAAGGCCGGCGCAAGCACATGAGCCAAGTGAAATCCTGTGGCGAGGGAGCTTGCTCCCGTTCGACTGCGCAGCAGTCGCATCTCCATTGCATGCGGTGTATCTGACACATTCAGGCGGCCGATTATGGGGCCGCTTCGTGGCCCAACGGGAGCAAGCTCCCTCGCCACAGTTTTTGTGTTCTACCCCAAGAGTTACTTGCGGGGTTTGATCCGCGCAGTCGCTTCGGCCACCAATGGATCATCCGGCCAGTAATGCTTCGTATCACGTAACACTCCAACCGTTGACAGCCCCCAATACCAGTAATAACACGGGTTGGCACGTACTTCGGGAAATGAGCCATTGACTGTCAATCTGAGTCTATCGGTTGACTAATTCGTGGGCATTTCAGCACAAGATTGACACTAGCTCTCGAGCGAAACGCAACAATACCTTGCCTGGGATTGACACAACACTAGGAACAGGGACAATTCTGACACCCCAAATCCAGTGCTACTAGATGGCTAGACGTACCTCTAATTAGCAGGCGCAAGGACAATTCAAATCGCGAACCTCTATCTGGGTCAGGAATACAGGAACGCTTTTCAGCTTTAGTGAGCGATGAGCGAGTGCCTTCTTCGCCCAGGAAACAGTCAGTTTAAATACTACTGAACCTTCACACTCTCTTTCATTAGTTTAAAATACCATTCAAATACTGGAGCGCTTCAAATGTTAGGCATTAAGTATCAGGATTGGTGCAACCAAGCAAGCGCCAATGTAAATCAAGCTATTAAAAGTTGCATATACAGAGACGCGCAGGGCTACTGGAACGAAAACATGATCACAGGCGAGATACTTTCTTCGCTAATAAAGATCGGCACAGACATCAACTGGAAAGACAAGCCACTAAAAACTGTATGGCAGGGACTAAAGCTTTCAGGGACACCTGAAACCAAATATGGTGATATAGCCGTAATAGTCAGGATCTGGGTTAATAAAGAAAAATACATTGACGGGGTTGTCTTTTACGAGGCGAAGAAACAATACTTCCAGAATGGCGCAGCAGCTGGCTTCAAATCCATATTAAAAGGGCAACTTAACAAATTCATCTTGAACACCAGCGCCTGCCATGCAGTCCTCTACGATTTCATAGAAACAGAGAACGGCGAGCAGGCTATTGCAGCAACAATGCAAACGCCAATCCTAAATCTATTGGAAAGCATCGCCAAAACTGCAAAAACTTCCCGACAAGTCTATGATCACTCGCGCCTGTGGATAGCAGCATTAGGAGAGAATCTCATTGGAAGGGGGTTAGATTTCAACAACGTGACCGTCCAGACGATGATTGATTTTTTTGCTTCAAAGGCATCACCTAATTTTGTAATCAGCGCAGCTATTAGCTTTGTCGAGGATTTCGAACCCGAGCTAATACCAAACAGTATTTTTGGTGAAAAATACAAGGATTTTAAACATCCGGACCAACCCTCACCCAGACGGCTTTACACCAAAAGTGATGACCTTGACCTCAGTTAAAAAGCCAACTAATACGCGGATCGCTTCGTGAAGGCTGAGTGATGTACTTGTCGCGAATAAGGAGGATATTCCCCGCAGTGTGAGTGTGTGTGTGGGGAGGAGCGATGATAGGCAGGGAGTTCAAGGCCTACGCTATCGTAGGCCCTCATAATTCAGTAACCAATTTCGAATAATGAGACGAACTAATAATATGAGTTTGAGACCTCTATCTTTGTTTAATCGAACATTCCCGCTGGCTCGGTGAGTGAACCTAAAGCAACGAACGAGGCTCTGAGAAGCTTATAATCTTTTACTATCGCCTAGTCTTGGCGAGAATAATTACCCATCATAGGCCACTATTTGCAGCCTCGTTATCGACCGAACTCAAATTTGAGCCAAACCGATTTTGAAGACTTTCCTCAACTGGAATCTGCATTTCTACATCGACGCCAAAAGGGTTTTCGGACGCGCAAAAAACATTTGCATTGGCAAGCCAGACACAATGCTGATTAAAATTCTTTAGCGCCTCTAAGTTATTTTCAGCGTAATCTACATGAATAAGATTTCCTTGTCTAAAATCCAGACTAGCGTCCTCTGGCGTCAAACTAACAAAGTCTTGATTCTTTACATCGACAAGTATCACCACCATAAAAGCAGTCGCATCCAAATTAAACATTTGCATCTGAGTTCCAACGAGAGGTCTTTGATCAATCATTCGATCGCAAAGTAAAACACCCCGCCCTTCAAGACCTTCATCATATCTGTAAATCAAGAAATTTTTTATGACATTTGTATTTTCGATTAGATTTTTTATCAAGCTTTCTATAAGATTTAATCCCTCCCCCAAAGGCTGCATTATCAATAGAAAGATAACCTTAAGCCAAGATACGTACTCGTCCTCTGAAACTCCGAATTCAGAGCATATTTTCGCAACCTGTGGTCGGCTAGCGCAGTCAAAGGAGATAAAGTCAGCCTGCAGGGTTTCGCTTCCAGGTAATACACCGCGCAGCTCTCTAAACATTTCAAGAGTCCGCTTTATGGTGTAAGGGTTTCTGATGGTGTTTACAAGCTTGAGCACATATAATCGAAGCAGCTCACTTTTTAGGCTTTCCGGCTTGCTAGCTTTCAGATTCTTGAGCAAAGTTCTCGTAATTCTCGAGCAGTCATTCTCATATTTTTGAAATGCGACCTCGAGATTATACTGCTCGGCACCCTCAAGTACTTTTAAAGCGTATAAATCCATTCTGGCCAGATTACTTTCTATCTTTACTCCAGCCGATTTAATTTTTCGTATTCGAGGGGATTCACGCTGCAAAATTTCAAAATTATAAATACGTTGATTCCTCGGCTTCACAGTTGCATCAATAGCATTCAGCCGTTGCTCTGCTTGCGATATAAAGTGATGATTCCTAGCTATACTCGTTTTCATAAGCCCTCCATAGATATCACTTCAACGCAACGACAGTTCGAGCTGAAGCGCCCTCAAAGCGAATCGAACTATACAGCTGCCTTTTTCGCAAGTGTTTTTTGCTTAAGCAAGGCGGAAACTCATAAATTATAGCAATGAGAAATATCATTTATTTATTCCAAGCTTGAAAAATCCAGCTCCACCAACATATTTCTAAGCTGCTCCAGACTTCCTTCCGAAGCTTTTCTCAGCTCTAAAAAAATATTTGGCTCTGACTCACATTTATTCACTATAAGTAAAGCCGTTATCTCATTCTCCACATGGCTCTTTGAAAAACCATCATCCCACTCTATAAGATTTTTGCTTACAAGAGATGATATCACCAGCCGTTCTCTCTCGCTAAACTCCACGACAACTTCGCTTTCTTCCAAGTAAAGGCAAGTGCAGGATCCAACTTGGATATGCGCCTTCCAAATCAGGTCGCAAAGTAGTTCTCTTTGCTCTACGTTCATCTTAGATACCTCATCAACCAATGCCTTCACATCATCAATATATTGCTCAACCTGATCGGAATCTATTTCTGCTTCGAGCTGGGCCTGCTTTAAAAGTTTCCTAATCGAACCAAGCCGAACAATCTGCCCCCCTTTATCTTTAATTACTTCGACCAGCGGCTTGAATATTTCCTCACCAATGAATAAGCTGTTTACTTTAGAAATTTTCCCTTCATCATCCAGAGAGTGTATCAAAGCATTAAATGCTTTTATTGTTAGCACCGTACACTTTGTACCAAGTTCGCCAAAAGCTTTATTTATTTTAGGTGCATTCTTATCCGAAAGAATAAAAAACTTAAGCTCATCAAACTCCTTTGACATCTCAAGTTGATCAAACTTTCTAATTGTGTCTTTTAGCTTTTTAACATTATTAGTTGATGTTACTTGACAGGCCACTCTGGCACGCCTATCGATCAAATCAATTGCAGGATACGTCGAGGAGATACTACTAGTCAGCTCAAAGTTTAACCCGTAGTACAGATTCAAAAGTCGCTTAACAAACCGTTCAAGCTCTACATTAACATCAGTTTTCCCAGTCGAGTTACTCATACTTACATTAGCAACAATATAAGCCAAGCATCTTTCTATATTTTTAAGTTCTTTTCCAGTTTTAGTAATCATATTATCAGCGTTAATGTTGGTTATATTTTCCAGAGCCCGGGTTTCTTTTACGATCTTTGGGTATGAACAGATAGGAAATCTCTCAACGAAAACCCGAGCATGGCGCACGGCCAGCATACACGGCGACTAGCTCCCAGCTATAGTGGCAATCTCCTATTTGAGCTCTAGAAGCTAAAAGTAAAAGGTCGTCTTATCACTGGGCTGTCGATTACCCCGCATCACGACTTGGGTAGTCACTAATCTTGACCGATACACCCAACCAGTGCAGCGTTATGTCTCACGCTACAACATCACCAGGCCCCACAGTTACAACGATTACCGGTCGCCGGTCGTCAGGGAGAAACCGGCGGCGTGAACCTTAAGTGGTGTCCAGGATTACTTTACCAATTCAGTGCAGCGCCTAAACGGCACCTACATAGCCGATCGGCTCAGGAAGCTGGCCACACTCAGGTAGAGGTCAGCAGGAAGCTGGGATTGCTCACCAGCACGATCGGGCGCTTATGGCATGCCGCTAAGTGACAGTGGAGTGCTCCTCGGGGAGCACCCTTCTGCGCCTGGCATTCATTGAGATCCCAAGGCGCGGTGGCTGAGGTTATGGAACAGCCTTTTCTTTGAAATCTTCGTCATTGCCCTTGAGCAATGTAATCGCTGTCCGGGATTGTAGGCAGTTTTCAGCCTGCTCCTGGAGCAGCGAGTGATTCTGATGATCTCCCCAAAACTGTACTACCCCCTCCCTTCGGAATGCCTCTAGCGGCAAAGGATTCGTGGCGTAAGGATTGTGGTAGATTCGGAGGCCATCAGTGATCATCTCAGTGCACTCGCTGGCTCGAGTCACAATGGGCTTCATGCCCTCAGGTGTAAGCCAAATCGACCTTATGAATGCATCAGGGTTTCCGCACATAGCGTCTACCTTCCCCCAAGTAGCCAGATGGCTAAAGACCACCGCGCTGATGTGGCGGAATCGCGGGCTTTGGAAAAAACCCAGCTCGATTTCAGCACCGTTGTCCTTCTCCACACAGCCCAAGGATTTGACCAGGAGCCCGTCAGGAAAGCGATCCGGATCAGCCAGGTATTCGGCCTCGTCTACGTAGTGGTCGAACAGTAATGCTTCGATGGCCCGATAAGACTGGAGATTGAATCCAGGCTGCTCGAACGGCGCAACTGCCAGAACAAATGGACGTCCTTTCACATGACCATGGTTCGCGTACTTCTCCAGGTACTTCCTGGACTTGCCCATGAATGCGTTGGCCAGGCGGATGATCGCGATTCTGTTGAGCTCGTTGAAGTCGACATTATCGAAGAACTCTGCCGTCAGAGGCTCGCCCCATTCTGGCGTTCCATCGGCTGCGTGATTCGCGGTGGTGGCCTCCACAGTGAACGTAGTGTCTGCCGCCGACACCAAGAAGTCGGGCGCCGCGTAAGTCCAGTCAAACGAGAAGCCATACTCACGGAAAACCGCGTGAAGGTAGATCTCCCAGAAACTGGAATTGAAGGTGGTCTGAAATTCTTTCACGAACTTGTTATCCCTATCTGGAAAACCTTCAAGCCACCGCAGAATCTCATCGCGCTGGTAATACCTACCAATTCGTCCATCGGAAATCGTCTTGAAGTGCTGATGAAGCTTTTCATCTTCAAAGAGAGGCGTTAGTAAATCCATTTCAAGGCCACCGGTCATTACAGAATGATGGGGTAAGGTATTACCAGCCATCTTAACTGTGAAGGACGAAGTTTTCTAAGCTCGCCAGTGCAGTTCCAAATCGCGCAGACCGGGCCCGTGGCAGAGGTCTGCATCCCATGCGCTCATGGCATCAGCGGCGCTCTCATATCATCGCAGATCATTGACCTGAATCGCTGCAGCGACTTGCCGATGTACGTTTCCATCTACCCAAGCTGGCAAGCTCTCACCGCCTTCTGAGTAAAGCCATGCAGCTGCGACAACGGACTGACCTGAGGCCATGGACTGTACACAAGTAAGCACTGCCGCTCCGCTTGCCAAACAACGCCAGGTAACTATCTCGATGCAATCGCCTTGCTGGATTTCAGCCACCTTAGAATCCCCTACCCCCTGACTCAACCTCAAAGTTGATGCACTCGCGGAAAGACTGGCCGGCTTCTCACCCCTGTGGACAAAGTGCTTCAGCCGCTCTCGCGACTCAATCACCTGCTAACGGATCTCTTCAGGATCGATGGACATGCCACCATGGCCGGTAACCGAAAACGTCTTGAGGCTGTTCACTGCTCGTATGAACTCGCGCTCACGCTATTTTGCCCACTGCGGGCGGCGGTCGGGAAACCCAATCAGCAAGTCGATTTAGGTGGATCATCGTTAACTCCGGGGGCACGGTTGAGTCTGGTGTCTCTACAGGCTATCACTGGCATTACTACTAGTTTCCCGCATGACGTTACCACCTGCTCTACCGCTTCGATGCAACCTGGAGCATTAAGATGATCACAGCCGCATACCTCTATCACCTACATGTAGCAATGAACCCACGAAAGCGGGTCCATTCCAAAACCACATCAAACACATAAAGCAAGTAACTGAACTCGATTTCCAAGCTTTTCATTTTTAGCAGGAAATTGCTCACCACGTTGACGCGCGTCAAAAATCTGTTCTTTGAAGACCAGACTCACAATTCCAGAAACACAAGTATTATTAGCCACACCAACACTAAGCGAATCACAAGTCTTTTGCAGCTCAATATCTTTACCGTAATGCTGATCGACCTGACTCTTGATCCACAATGCGATACGCATACTTGATTCATCAGAGAAATAATAAGAAGCATTTTTCTTAGTAACATACAACTTCAACGCAACGCCATCATCATCAATGAACGGAACAAGATCACCGAACGTTGTTCCATAAAGATACAAATTCACTGCATGAACTTGGGCCCTGGTAGTTTTTATTCCTGCTGGCCGAGTCATGTAGTTAGCTGTAGCAACCAAAAATTGAGTTGCAATCTCATGACGTAATCGGCCGACAATATTGAAATTTTTCTCTTTGATATAGGTAGTCAGCATCTGAGCAGGAAGCGCCAAAATATTACCGTTTACAATTTTAAGGTCATATTCCTTATCACCGAGCTTCAGACCTTTGGCGACGACCTCATCATTATCATGAACAGGCACACGATTATCGCTAACCTCAATGGCACGTGCTACGGCAAATTTGGCTGTAAAACCTTCTTTTTTTGCTCGCGCAACACTCAAGATATCGCACTGCTGGGTTATATGGACAAGAAAGTCTGAATCGTCTGCCACCTCTGCTTCCGCTAGGACCGCCCCAAAAGGTAGAGCATGGCTAAAATCAGCCAGTATCTCGTCGTGAGTTTTAGTTAGGATATTCTTGTCTAGCGAGAAACCGGACCAAGTAAAATGCGAAACTAAATCACGATTGATCGACGGATTAACGAATGGAGCCATAAAGCGTGTAGCAATTGCGGGAACATTGCCATTCAGCCTCAACTGTTGCGTGAAGCACTCATCTAATTTATCAATTGCGTTAGCGACATCAACAGCACCTTCAACGTGCCAAAGGTACTCTTTCGCCAAAAACTCACTCAAATGCCCGTCATATGGATCACTATCCAAACTTGCGCTCAAATGGATCTCCTGCATTGCTGCAGCATCCAAATTCCAGAGAGTAAATCTAGCCTTCTCCTGAGCCTCAGTTTGAGCCCGGGTCCACGCAGATATAAAAACTCGCATGTGCTGTGCGATCTCACGCTGCCTTTTCAATTGTTGATAACTTAGCTTAATGCCGTGAGCGCCAAAATTTGCTTTGAAAACCTCACTCTTAGGCAACAGCATTAAGCCAGCCGCGCTAATGTTAGACTCCGTACTAAACTTTTTACGTTCTTGTATCAATTCATCACGACTAGACATCACGATGATGCTTGGAAGATGTGAAGGCTGTTCTTCGCCTAGGGACTTCAAATACCTAACCAACTCATCCACAGGAGCAGTACTATTCTGTAGAACCAGGTCAAATATAATCAAATCATACTTCAGAAGATCTTGCGGCTTAGTTGGACGATTTGGTGTGAACTCCGAGCTTGAGCCTTGCCCATCGAACGCTTCTTTTATTGCATCACGAAGCCCTTCAACCTTCTTCGCTCGGTCCAAAAATGGAATTAGCAATCCTTTAACAGGATCGCTAATCTTATTCTCAAATTGAGGATTAAGTACCACACTAGAAACAAAATTATCTGAAAGCAGGTATTTCCGCTGAGCCTCTTCATCATAATCCTGAGCGCCGGGAAGCCCTCCTAGCTCCTCAGTCAGCGACCACAACTCTTCAAATTCAGGAGAGGTGCAATCTCCCAAGATCCCCTCAAAATTATGTACCATTTGCTGGAGATGAAATGAAGTCAAACCCGCCAACTCATCATCAATTACTATAACCTTGATCTCCTCCTGCGGTGGTTGAATCACTCCCTCCACAGTAGCCTCTTGCGCTAACAAAACCTCAGCAACGGAATCACTCATAAACTCAAACCTCATCCTTCGGCAACTCAATAGTAAATGTACGAAGGCGCCCATCCTCATCAACGCTCTCCTCTAAATAAATTTTTCCGCCGTGATATTCAACAAGCTCCGAGGCAATATAGAGCCCCAAGCCTTTTCCTTTTCTTCGCAATGTAAAGTAAGGCTTGAATATTTCATGAGCGTATCGCGGATCTACTCCGGGACCATTATCAGTAATACTTACAGTGAGAGCTCGAGAGTCAATATCGAATACTATTTGGCGCTTATCCTCTCCAGCTTTCAGCCCCTGCTGAACCCAGTAAACCGAGTTACTGACAAGGTTCTCTAACGTTTGCGCGATGAGTCCCTTCACCATATGGACATTTAGAGGTTCGTTCGACTCTACGCCATCAAGGTGTACTAACCACTCGATACCATGACGCTTGAATCGATTGCTGAAACCTGATGCAATTCCGGAAACCTGCGCAGCTAGATTGTAAAATTCTTTGCGGTTTCGTCCCGATGGACTCATAGAGTCCACCGTACGGATTCTTTTGTTTGTAGAAATAATTTGCGACCGCAGATTATCTACAACTTGCACCACTTCCTTTTCGCTTCCACTTTTAAGCTCACTAAGAAGCTCACTAGTTCGCTCCGTCAAGCGTGACAGTTCGTGTATAACTATCTCCACCACTAATCCGATATTAGCTAGCTCAAGCAGCTCAACGCGAGTTTCTCGCGACATATTTAGTGAGTTTTTAATCGTCTTAACATATTCCACCTGCCCATGCAGAGCGTCCTGAATTTCATTAATCTTCGCTCTGTGCTCTTTAGGAAGATACTTGCCGATCTCTTGAACCGCTTTTATAGTTCGCTTCAACTTATCTTCCGACTGACTCAGCGAGTCATTCGTCGAGTCTTCGGCGATTGTGATCTTCGCCTCAGCCTCTCGTATTGTATTGATATGTCCTCGCAGATCCTTAACTAGTACCTCACCTAAAATCTGTTTAAGAACGTTCTGTTCAGGACAGCCAATTAAACGTTCTCTGTTTGCAGAATCGACGAGGCAAGGGTTAACGCTGGAGGAAATACTTATACTTCCGACCGTCTGATATCTATTTAGCGCAAAACCTTTCGATTTAAGAGCACCACTGTCCCATTCGAGCCAGTCGTCATCCATCCCTCCAGTTTTCCCGATGCGAAAATTATCCCTATATATCGCAAATCCACCGCACCAATTATTAAGTTCTTCCGCGATTTGCGTACGAGAGTAGTCAACAGTATTCGTAACAAGCATTTGCCGGTTAAACCAAAGGCACCTAGCCGTCCATGCCCCTAACTGCTTAAAGACCTCTCCAGATACATTTAAATAATTCGAAAGCTCTTTACCAGTCCATGTACGCAACTCTTCTGATTCAGAGGAGCGCCATATTAATTTTCGTCGCAGAATAGTAGATGTGCCATCAATTCCAGCAGGGTCGAATTCGATAACTGCAGTAAACTGAGCGCAATCCTTAAGCCAACCGTGTAGCGAAGCAATTGGCTGACGCTTTCCATTGAAAAAAATATCAATAGGGTACGGCTTTTTGGTCCGGAGGAATGGATCTTGCAGCCTACGCATATATCTTTGAATAAAGAGGTCGATCTTTTCCTGAGTCCAGTTAGCGGTTAAGTCTGTAATGAGCACTCTCGTACCTTGCTCATCCGGAGTCGACTCGCCAGATATTTCGACTTCGACAGAGACCTCATCCAAATAGAGGTCGGGATCATCGAACTCCGACCAATTGAATTCAATTTTGTGCCAATTCGAGTCACTGGCTCTAGTTGACTCAACCACAGCCTTACTACCCAGTCGCATCATTGATAAACGGCCAATACCTTTTTCTCCGAGCAAAGTCGGATCATTAGCTGATGCCTTGGCCTTTTCTTTAAGTTTTCCGGGGGTTCCTATCACTAAAAACCTGTCAGAAAGGTCCTGCGCCCCCATCCCACAGCCTGTATCCTCAACAAGAATATACTGCTGTTCCTTGAGGCCTTTCAAAAATACCGAAAACTCCCTTCTACTAAGGCAACTTTTAGCCTCAGCAACGATCTGAGCCCGTTCTTCAGAGGGGAGCTCGGCTGATATAGCTTTACGAACTCGCTCAGTGGCTTCTTCTTTGGAAAGGTCACCAGTGCGAACCTGCTCATCTATAAGCTCCAACGCCGACAAGTCTACAGCAGCGTTGATTTTAACTCGCACTCGCGGTGACCGAGCATCAAAAGCGTTCTTTATCAGTTCGTTAAGAGCAACATCGTCCGATGTAATCAGCTCTCCTCCGAGATGCCGAAGCGTTCGAGCCGCTATTCTGAAACCCACAGCCATTATTCACCTCTATTAAAAGTACAAATATTTTTCCGGGGCCAAAATTAATTATTTTTAGCGATAGATATAAAATCCCCCGCCTGGTTGCGGACGAGCATAGCCAAATCACTGCGCTTCAGCAGCACAACTTTATGACTTTTGAAATTGCCCCATATAACATGGATATTCATGCAATATTGTGAATGGGATCGGGAGGACTGTCTCATCGCCTCTACTTCATCCTTGAGCAAAGCCTTCAGCATAATACTAAACTGCCATTGTGCGTACCCCTTCCGCATTATGACGGCTGGCTATTGGCTGGTTGGCTGGTTGGCTGGGATTGGCACACTGCCTGGCCGGCAGTGAGCTCAAGAAGCTACGCATGACAGGTAACGTCCTCGTTGCGATCAGCATTCCCACATTCGGCTAGTGATCAATCAGGAGCAGAGTTTAAGTGGAGCGCATCTATCAACGCCTTCCGATACCGTAATGGCGTTCCGCTGAGCTCTATAAAGCGTAACCTGCTTGCAGCGCTGACCAACACCGGCATTTGATTGCTCGGGATAAATACATAGCCAGTGAAAAGATTGTCAGTAACTTGGACCGAGCCGACAGCTTTTGGCTGCTCAATCAAGCCTACATACGAAGAATCTGCCACTATCCGCAGGAGCGCTTGTGGATACTTAAACCCCTCCGGCTCAACAACATGCCCCTCCAACGTCAGGGTAGCAATCTCCTTGAAGGGACTCTTCCCTTGTCTCCGCTCCGAAGGCCGAACCGGGTAGTAAGACCAGCTAAAATCCCAGTCCGTGATCTGTATTTCATATCGCACGTACAATGTTTCCAACCGAGGGCGACCACTTTTTTTCGCAGGCTTACTTTTAAGAGTTTTGGCCATGATCATTCTCATCGGCGAGGGGCGAGATTGGCTAGGGGCTCTCCACTTCAGCTGAAGACAAGAGGCGATGGAGAGCAATCGAAGGTATCCTCCAGGGAACGGCCAAGGCAATCTGCCACTGCTATTCAGGTGGTTGGGTCATGGCACCCTGACTGAACGAACACAGCTCCATAAATAGAGGGGCGGTTCTGAGATCTTCCGAGAAGAACTATGTCAAATAATGGACTAAAAGCTACCTCACCGCCGGCCGCCGCCTGGGTCAAATTCTTACGCAACTATGGCCCTATTCCTACAAACGAGAATTTGTTCGACGAACACCTAACGAAGGCTATAGCGCGTGCAGGTATTCGGCCTGTTGTTGTTCCAACCCCTCGATTAGCAGAGATGAAAGCCGTCGTCTCCATCGCAGGGTGCTCGCTGTTGGTGGCCGGAACTGCCGGCGACGGTAAAACCTATCATTGCCGCAAGCTATGGACGGAGCTCGGTGGGAGTGACGTCAATTGGGCAAGCCACGGCAGCATCAAGAGTCTTGACGTTGACGGCCGTAAGATCGTGTTCGTTAAAGACCTCAGCGAGCTTGGGGAAGCCGAAGGTGAGGAAATTCTGGTAGGGCTTGAGACGTCCTTCTCAGGGAACGATACGGTGAGCTACGTGATTGCGACAAATCACGGTCAGATACTGGATCGTTTACGCCGCAGCGTACAGAAAACAAGCTCCCACTCACAAATCCACCAAATCGTCCAGCAAGCCTTCATCAACCCTGGACACCAACACGACCGACTTGCAGTTGTTGATCTTAGCAGGGCTGCCAACAGAGGTGCCCTCGAAGATGTCTTAAAGGCGGTTGCTGAGCATCCCGATTGGGAACGGTGCGAGGTGTGCAGCTGGAACAGCGGTGACCGGATTTGCCCTATCGCCGAAAACCGTTCTCGCGTCATCGGAAGTTCCGATGAGAATTTGTTCGTCAGGCGTCTGGGTGATCTTGTTGAATTATCCCGCTTCAATGGAGCGCATCTGCCAGTCAGAGACCTGCTAGCTCTAGCAACGAATATTCTTCTCGGTCATCCCGACGTTAAGGAAGACCTGATGAAGTGCCAGGATGTCCAGCGGATTCAAGATGATAGGACGGTTGACAAAGCCAGTCTTTATCGAAATGTCTTTGGGGCAAATCTCACAAAGAAAAGAGCGATGGAACGACCCGTATTCAGGATGCTTTCTGTATTCGGCGCAGGTCAAGAAACCGCTAATGGAATCGATGGATTGTTAGTGTATGGATTCGATGATACTCGTCTACGGGATACCTTTGATCGCCTTGTCGCCGATGACAGGCTTTACGGAGCATCCCCAGCTTACCTTGCTGCCCAGCGCCGTTACCTGGAAGGCGAAGAAGGGGTTCGGGAGGACGAGGATGACGACGCATTTCTTGCCAGACTTGCGGATCAACGGCGCAGGTTGTTTTTTACGCTGCCTGACGACTCCGGTCCCTCCTACCCGAACTGGGGACTTACCTCTTTCAGGCATGCCGGTGATTACCTTGCCACCGTCCAAGCTTTAGAAGGCCGGCGCTCTGTCGCGGCAGACAAAGCGAGCTCCATGCTCGTCAAAGGATTGAATAGGGTTTTCACGGGGCTGCTTGTAGAAAACACGGATCGCCTTTTCGTCGCGGACGGCGGTGGAGCGGCAAGGTCTCGAACAAGCGTGCTTTGTCAGACTGAAGTTCCCGTTAGGCGGAGTGCAGGGATGAGTGTTGCGGTTTGCAAGGATGAAGGGACAGGTATCCCTTGTATGGATGTCATCGTTGCTTCCGGTCAGCCCGCTGTGCGTTTTCATATGACTCCAGTGCGATTTGAGTTCCTATGCCGTGTAGCGGAGGGAGCTCTACCAGGAAGTTTCTCCAACGAATGCCTTGAGGACTTGCTCGCTTTTAAAGCCCGGTTGCTTGGTGCCGCGGAGACTGCCCGCAAAACTGAAGCCGATGATAGCAGTGCGTGGGACGACTCACAGACACTCGACCTTTCATTCATCGAGGTAAATGATCGCAACGGTCAGGGAGCGCTGCATAGGGTTACTCTGAGGGTTCCAGAATGAGACCGCATATCGACGACGTTGCATTTGCTGTCGAGGAGCATATTTGGGGGCACCGACTTTATGATGAACAGCTCCCGCACCTCACATTTCTCGAGTTTCTAGGGATTTTGCTATTCAAGCGGGACAAGCCACTTGAAGCCGATTCTGACGGTTTCGTTCGTTATGTTCCAAGAAGACAGTTTCTATTGAGAAATGTGTTGTTCAACAACCCCCATATAGACACCATCTCAACAAGTCGGGTACCGGACGAGGACAAATGGAATGAGTGGCATCGTTCATTTCTTGCTGGCACCTCCGGCATCGGCGACCAAGATCTGACCCATCTACGAGATGTGTTTCAAAATTTTGAGGATTTTGCTCGCTCTGTCGAACTTCTGAGAGCTTCCGCTTTTGAAGTTAATAGCAACAAACGGTGGAGCTCAAAATTTGTCTTTCCGTTCGGTCCAGATTCGCTTTATGAAGATTTGCGCGTGGACGCGAAAACGGGGAGCGCGTCGAATGATCGTCGCTTTTTTGCAAGATCGGGCGAGCTGCTCTACCTCATGCTGTGCAGGGCCGAAAGGGCTCCAGAACTGGGCCAATTGTTAGTTACACGCTTATTCGACCAATCCTCAATGCTTAATCGTCTAGCGAGGGCGATTCAAGGCTCCGCCGATGACGCCAAGTCATCGCGCACATCCGGCTACCTGCCGGTCGTGCCTACAGAGCGCTTTGACCGGATGTGTGATGACTGGATCGCAATCCTTTCACGAGACATGCCAGTTGGTAACGCAATCGAGCATCTCGTTACATCAGCGGGTCTCAACCTGCTTTTGTATTTTCTTGAGCGTGGAAAGGTCACTGTTGGCGATTCTTATCCGGTTGAGTTCATCTGTGAGATTGTTTCGCGGGATCGCTCTAAGGTCCGCGCATTATCGGCCGATTCTTGGCAGGCTAACCAAGGGCTTTCGCTGAGGGCCACCCGCGCTTCAGTGGAGAGTGTACGGCGTATGCCCGAATGGGAAACTGCTCTCACCTCCGGTTCACCCCGCCACGATTGTGCAGCGTTGATGCGCGGCCAATTCCAGTGGCCTGCAGAAGATGTATCTCTGGAACCGGACGAGCTTATTGCTGAGTTAGTTGACGAGGCCGAGTCCCGCCACTCCCAACATTTTGGCAAGATTCATTCATCATGGGCACGCTCACTTGGTCTTAGTTCTCGGCGTCTTAGTCGTCGCACGCGGTACGCTCCAAATGATCGACTTCTCAAAACTTTAGTCGTGACGATGGTCCACACCCGCATCGAGTTCAGTGAATTCTTGCGCGAGGCGAAAAGGCGTTACGGTATTGTGATAGGTGAGGCAGAGGGTGCCCGGCTCGTCCAGGAGGGATCAGTCGATCAGGACGCATTGAGCGATAACGCTGCACGACTTGAAGAGAGACTCCTCGCTTTAGGCTTGCTGAGGCGTCTTTCCGATTCGTGTTCGTTTGTTGAAAATCCGTTTAGCGAGGAAGGTCGATGATAGCCGACCGTATTGTAGGGCGCGTGGGCGCCGTCGTACTGAAAAAACGTGTGGCGGAGATTGACTCTACGAGCATTGAGGGAAGCGCGAGATTTCGTTTGGATCGGTTGTCGTCAGCACAGCTCTGCGCGGTAGTGCGAGAGATCACTGCGGACCCGGAACTTGCCCCACTTGTAGATGTAAAAATCCCCAATACCTTGGTTCTCGGTGAGGCGATGCCTGAGGGAACTGTAATAGTCGGGAATGCCGGTCTCGGCCGGAATTTGGAAACGAATAGGCTCGTTTTGCTGACCGCTAACGGTGACGAGCCGGGAGTCGCAGATACCTTAGCCTGGCTTACCGCTCTTGGGGCTAAAGAATTCAAATCGCATGGCGATGCCTGGGCCCAGGCCGCAATAAAGGTGGTGGGAATATCCCCAACACCAGATGACATGCGAATTTTCATCGCTGCGCTTACCGCTCTTCTATCAGTTAGGGATCTCGATCTCCCACTTAGGCAGGCCGGTAACTATTCGGCCGCTGTGGCGAAGGCGATACAAATCGACGGATTGCCTATCCGGCAGGCTTTAGGGAATGCTCTGCCTGCTCTTGGAATGCCTCGTGATACGTCACTTTTCGCCAGTGACCGCACTTTTGGCCACCTAATCACTCCCTGGCGTAAGGCATTTGAGAAGCTCGTATCAGATAGAGCTCCCCTAATCAAAAAGTTGCGCAAGAACGGGCAATTGATTGACCGAGTTGATATGGAGGAACGGTATGAGGGGAGTGAGTCTGATATTCCAGAAGTAGTACGGCCAATTATCAGGTCTTTTATTCAAGCAGATCCCGGCGACGTGGCCGCGATTCGGGCTTTAACGGAGCTAGAGTGGGAGCGCGACGGAGTTCATCTAATTTTTGAAAGACCAAAAGACCGACAACAAGGACTTGCGGTTGCGACGATTGATTTTTTCGACTACGACAAACCAGGCATTCTTGAGAGTCGCTGGAAGGATCATTTAGAGGACCTAAAAACACGAGAGAAACGGTCTGACTGGCAGCCCGAGGATGAGGAGTTTTTCGAACTCCACCGTTCCTACATCGAGGATGAGCCAAATCTTCGAGCACGATGGGAAAAGGCTGTTTTCGGAAAGCCGGTTGATTGTTTTGATTTTCTAGATGAATTTCTGACGATTGTTCAACGTTTGGTCATTCCTGCAGGTCCGTCAGCAGGTGAGCGATTCCTGCGAGTCCGGGTTCGAAAGGGAAAAAAAGAGTGGCGTACTAATTTTAATCATGATGCCGGAGCCTTCTTTTCGATGATGTATCGTGGCCTTGAGCAGGCTCTAGGCGAGCGTATCGACTGGAAGATAGACGGGCAAGGCAGCAATAGTCACAGCCCGCTTTTCGATTATCCAGGTTTTTTTGCTGAGGAAAACAGAACAGGGCGCTTGAAAGAATGCACCTCTGCTAGTCGTCAGTCACTACAGATTAAATTTGAGATACACCTACTCGAGCGCTTAGGCGAGGTCGTCAACGATCTCGGGAAAACCCAATTAGTATGGTCAATGCGGCCGAACGCAATAGGCTTTGCGCTCCGGGACGATGTCATACGTCTCCTTGAGAGGGGCGGGTGCGCCTGCACCGATGTACCGCGTAAGCTCGTTAGCCAGAAGGGAGCGTCGCAGAACGTTTCATTGCTCGACGTGGGTACGCTGGAGGCAATCTTTGGTCGTGATGCTGGAGCGCTCATTCCTACCGCGAGCAAGCTAGGGAGCATGCGCAAAGAACTCAAAGATCTAATCGACGAGTTGGAGCGCGATAAGCGTTACACCCGTGACCAGCGCAACGAAATTCGACTCGCTTGGGACGCGTTTGAGGCAATCTATATTCGCGCTTTAAACGATTTTGTAGGAGTCGGTCTGCATGCTGATATTTTTGTTGACCAAGCTGATGCCTTCGGAGCCCTATTACGGACTTTGCTAACACACGCCCGTGGAGACATATGCCGGGGTAGGCTTGTCGCTCGAGTGCTTGCTGTTGGCACTGTACGGCTCATAGGGGGCAGCCAAGCACTGATAATTCCTCCATGGCATCCGGAGCGCATGAAGGCGCTATCAGTGAAAACCCGTCGCTGTGCTGGATTGATTGGACACATGCTGATGGGCAACAACGTATCATTCGGTAACCGAAATATCTTTTTTCGGGAATTCTCAGCGGAACTGGAGCATCCCTTTTATCCCGAGATTGCGCTAGCTACCAACGGCGCTGGATTGGTGCTTGTAGCGGAAACCGCAACGGTTAATGGATACAGCCTCCTGGAACCGCCTGAGCGGGACGAGAGCGGCTCGATGACCGATGTTCTTCCTGGACCGGCCGCCAAAGAAATACGCGACTTGCTCGAGCGCTACGTTAACTTTCAGCCGCATGAGGCGGACAACTTAAGTGTTCTCCTTTTTGACGCGGATGCAGCTGCACTGCCGCTAGCCACTATAAGAGAACTAGAAGCGTTACAGACTACTGGCGGTGACTTCCAGTGTAATGTTGCGGTTCGACACAGACAGCCTGACAGATTGCGCAGCATTTACTCTGAACTGGTTTCCATGAGCGAGCAGGACCCTGATGTACCTGTAGTTAGCGAGACTTCCGACAATTTTATGTCGAAGCTTCGGGTCTCGGTATCTCCACCTGGTTCAACTCCTCCGAGAACTGCAAGCGGTTTTAAACCTTTCGACATAGCCTTTCTGCACGATGTAGTTGCCCGAACCGCCTCGGTCGAGTGGCTGGACATGGAGTCGCCTGCTGACTGTGCCGATCTTGAGCATGCGCCCTCTCGCTGGTCGTACAGAGGAGTGTCCGGCGAAGACGAGTTAAAAGCTGCGACATTTCTCACCTGCCCTCGACAAACACGTTCTGGTCGGACCTGGGTGAATGCCGTCGGGGCAGTTTCCAATCAAAAGGATCATGTAATGGGGTCCGCATCTGTTCCTGCACGACGTATATCGCTGCAAGATGAAGTGCTGCGCTCCATGCTAGATGAGGCTCATAGTCTCTCCGAATGGGTTGCGACCTATGACGAGTTACTCGACAAGCGACAATTGCAAGCAAACGGCATCACCGTGGTTCGATATCGCCGGCAGCAGACCAATGGCCGAAATATTATCGTCAGTTCAACTTCAGACTTGCGACTTCTCACTGTACTAGTGAAGCGACGAATTCAGGAGCTCGGCCTAACACAGAATGACGAGGCTCTGGAACAACTAGCGAAGCGTTTCGTGGACGATGCCTTAACGATCTCCGGCGACATAGTCCTGAGAGCTGCGAAGCGTGGCGTTTCAGCAGGAGAATTACTCGGGCTTGTCCTCAGTCAATGGATTATGAAGAACGAGTTCGTCAATATCTGCGGTGACCGCCAGACTCTGACAGCTTTCTTCCTGCTAGATGACTATGCCACGTGGCTAGCTTATCAAGAGAACCGGATTGCTGATCTACTTGGAATATGCGTTGAGGAGGATGGGGACGGGATACGTCTGCATCTCTCTGTTATGGAATCGAAATATGTCTCGGCGAGCAAGGCCGCTGAGGCACGAAAATCGTCCGCGACGCAACTTGTCGCGACACTAAGTACGCTGGACGAAGCCATATTTGGTGACCCGGGTCGCCTCGATCGCGACCTTTGGCTCGCCCGACTATCCGACTTCTTGCTTGATGCAACGGTACAGCCGGGGCAGACCGGCCTCTTGGAGCGAGCCCGGTCGGCAATTAGAGACGGGAAGGTCAGAATCTCGCTTAGAGGCTACTCTGAAGTCTTCGTCCATTCCCATGATTCCGGCGGAACGGGTCCTGGCTCCGAACGCGTAACAGTGGAGTGCCGCGGAACATCGGTCGCCATGCAGGAAGTATTTGATCGTCCAGAGCTTCGTCGGCTCGTGGAGTCCTATGCGGATGTGGCGAACCCAATTCCGGTGCGCACGGGTCTTGGCCATGACACACCTTGGGAATCGGCTAACGTTCGTCCGCCAGCTCCACGCGTCACCTGGACCGAAATGGTAGGTTCCTTGATCCCTGCTCCCCGCGTACCAACGGACTTACTGTCGGAAACTGTTGATGAGCATGTGATCGGATCAGTCACACCAAAGACTACTGTTAAAGACGCCCTTCCCGTTCCCGCAACAGAATCAAAAATCCAAGAAGGATTGCCTGAAGACAATTCGCAGCTTTCGGTGCCATTAGCGTCATTACGAGTTGAGCCTGCGCAGGGAGCGTACGGCCCCAATTTGAGCGCATTAATTACGTCAAAGGCTGCTGGTGCAGGAGATACGGAAGCAGAACGAGGAGC
This sequence comes from Pseudomonas sp. SIMBA_041, assembly GCF_046535095.1. Classification (NCBI taxonomy): domain Bacteria; kingdom Pseudomonadati; phylum Pseudomonadota; class Gammaproteobacteria; order Pseudomonadales; family Pseudomonadaceae; genus Pseudomonas; species Pseudomonas sp. SIMBA_041. The sequence goes on along the minus strand of NZ_JAWRXJ010000008.1, from coordinate 181,886 downwards.
ATGGGCTGAAGACAGTACGAAAAAATTGAAGGCTGCCCTTAATGGATATGGCTTACAAGCGCAGGTCCTTGGGACCCGTCTGACACCCAATGGTTGTCTTGTCCGACTCGCTGGTTCCGACCGCCTACGCATGGAGGATATAGAAGCTCGGCGTATGCAATTGCTCACTACACATGGCATACGGCTAGTTACTGTACAGCCTAAACCGGGTGAGATTGTTGTCACGCTAGCAGGCGAAAAACGACAGGCAGTATCTCTCTGGGATGTCTGGGCTGCACGTAAGGTGAACCGCAACGCAGCAGGCATCAACGTCTCGCTGATTCTTGGGCTGCAAGAGCTGAATGGGTTTGTTCTGTACCTAAATTTGGGTGGAGATTTCGGTGGTTTATCCCAGCATGAACCGCACTCATTGGTAGCTGGTGCGACGGGCAGTGGTAAGTCGGTTCTTGTTCAAGCGATGTTGCTCGACATCGCAGCAACAAACTCTTCTAGATTAGCCAAGATTATTCTGATTGACCCGAAAATGGGGGTCGACTATGTCGCTCTCGATACGCTGCCTCACTTGCGCGAACCTGTAGTCACTGAGAAGGCTCGTGCGTCCGAGCTTTTGTCGGAGATCGTCGATGAGATGGAGTCTCGCTATAGATTGTTCGCAGGAATGCGAGTTCGTGATTTAGCGACCTATAACGCTGCTGCCTCCTCTTCCGACAGGCTGCCGATGTTGTTCCTGGTTCACGACGAGTTCGCAGATTGGATGCTCGATCCTGAATACAAGACGGCAGTCGGGGCTGCTGTCCAGCGCCTTGGTGTAAAAGCTCGTGCCGCCGGCATCCACTTGTTCTTTGCTGCGCAGCGTCCTGATAAAGACGTCATGCCCATGCAGTTACGCGATAACCTTGGCAACCGACTGATTCTTAAAGTTGCAAGCGAGGCAACTTCGAAGATCGTCTTGGATAAGGGGGGCGCTGAACAATTGCTTGGTCGAGGGCACCTCGCCGCGCGCCTGGCTGGAGAGCAGGGGCTAGTCTATGCCCAGGCCCCTTTTCTCTCCGATCCAGACATGGCGTTAGCTGTAGAGGCGATCATTATTGACGATAAAAGGGAATTCCCGGCCAACTGACTGCTAAAAAATAGGGAGACATTCAGGGGCTAAACGCCCCTGAATTTCATTTATGGCAAATGTTACAGCCCCCATCAGCTTCATCCACGCCATACGCATCATCAATATCCAGGTTTTCCTCCCATGGCCGGAGGGGGTTGCGGGGTTTGCGTGCTCTGGTCCTCAGAAGACGAGCTTCATATTCCTTCCGAATGGCATCTACGCGTTCTGGCTTCTCCAAGTCGGACAGTGGTTCGCCCTTACTCCATGTGAATGGAGATCCCTGTGCAAGGGCCGTTTTCTCTAAATCCTTGGCTTCCTGGAACGAATTAGGATGCCGTTCGCGCAAGCGCACCCATTCGATCTTCTGTTGAAAAAAGCAGAACGTGCAACCGCTCCGGCTACGCCACTCATAGTAACGAGGGAGACCTACGCCTGTTGACTCCAGAATCTCAATGACTCCGGCCTTATCGATTCCGTCTGTGCGAAAAGGTAGGACAACTTTGAGATTCTCGTTTTTTGAGGAGTAGCCCTCGCGGTAATCTTCATCCGAGCGGATTGCGACATACGAGAAGACTTTTTCTCCACTGGCAAGCATAGGTCTGGTCCACTCCTCAAACGGCGCCAGCTTCAACTGACGCGTGCACCACCGTGTTTGAGGAGAGGGCAGGAAATTGTTGTACTCCTTAAGCCAGAACTCGAAGTCTCGTCTTGGGTTAAGCCGGAGAATAGGCTTCCCCAAGAAACCTTCAAGGCGGCCAAGAAACTCCTGAACTTCAGGGAGTTCCTCGCCAGTGTCTGTGAAGAAATACTCAATATCTAACTCGGGGCGTGTTTGCCGGACATAGACGGCCAAAGCTGCGCTGTCGCGTCCACCAGAAAGGCCTAGCAAATGCCGTTCACGCATGCTCAGTCTCCTCTTCCTTAGCAATGGTGGTTCCAGCGCGGGCCAATGCCGCAAGTAGCAGATCGCCTTGTAAACCTGATGCCCTCAAAATTTCGAGAACTTTGTCCGCCGTGCCACGGACAGCCTCACGATCCCGCCCTGCGACTTCGAAGTTTTTTGTGACCACGGTTGAAGAGCCACCTGCGCCTATAACCACAGCGAAAGACTCACGTCCAGGTTGCCGTCCTTCAACTGAAACAAATGCTTCGGCCTTCCGGAACGCAAGAGAAAGGTCGGCTACGGCCACAAGGGCGGCATCTACGTCGAGGTCTGTCCAATCCCTAGGTGGCTTGTTTACCGCAAGACTCAAAATACCCTCAATAGAATTGGTAGAGCCGTCGCGCTTGCGTAGTCTCGCAGCAAATCCCTCTAGGCGGAGGTCGCCAGTAACCTTGGAAATATACTCGGCACGCTCCCTTAGCTCTGGATCATCCCCCGCTCTGCCATCAATAGCCTCTGCGAGCCTACTGTCGACCTTCCGGAGCATTTCTGGATAGGCTGCTAACATCTCCATCAATGGAGCTTCTAGCCGCTCACCTATATCAGCTGCTGCTGAGTTGAGGGTCTCAGGAAGGTCCATGAAAAGTAAACGATGGGGATCCGACGCCTTGAGCAGGATGTCACGGACGGCTCGAGCCTCCAGAGAGATGTGTTGAGTGCGTCTTGCCCACATCGGCAGTGAAAACGCCAACGCGACAAGTGCCCTGGCTACCTCAAGTGGAGCATCGCTCGCTGAAGGGAATCCGCAGCGCTTAACCGTAGCCGAAAGCGTCATCAGAGCGCGCTTCCTCTCGCTGTTTTCGTCTACCCAGCGAACCGAAAAGCGACCCGCATCCTGAAGCATTTCGTCGACATCGACGTCAGTCAGCCTCGGTTCAAAAACACCATCTCGGTAAACTGCAATCTTGTCCGAATGGGCAAGCATTAACGCCAATGCTAGGACCGGCATGAGTCCGCTTTTTACACCGTAGGGAGGGCTACCCCAAAGAGCGTACAGCTCCTTAACGGCTACGGTACCCGCGATTCGCGTAGATACCATCTCCAGGCCTGATTCCCATAGCGGATGCAAGTTTCTCTGGTTGAAGGGTTGTGGTGGACAGAACCGCCATGTGCCATCCGGTGTACGTTCATGCAAACCGGTAGAAGACAGCAGTGTGTCATACAACCCTCGCTCAGCCGGGAACCCCTCGATTCCAAGATTTTCGTCAAACGTATTGTCCACCATCCGGTGAAGTAAATCGCGACGCGCTTTAACGCTGTTGGCTGATAGTGCATCCCGATTGACCAGCTCACTCCATACTTTTGGCGCGGCCGAGAAAATCTCGCTGGCCATTTCCGACGCTAGTGATGACAGGGTCTGGGCGCGTTTTGGCTTACCTTCAACTCGCCAATCGGCATGAGTAACAGCTTCTCTAAGGGCCTCCTCAAGTGCGCCTTTGACCGAAGACAAGCGTGCAGCCACCTCTCGGCGGGCTACTGAGTCGCCCTCCAATTCCGGGCGGCCTTCAAAAACGAGCCTAAGGGATAGCAGTTCTGATCCAAGATCTGCAATCAGCTCATGGTTAGGTGGAACCCCGAAGAAAAGCGGGTTTTTCGGCTCAATTGGTAGACTGGAGAGTACTTTGGCAGTCTCTTCGCTGTTGGAGTGGCGTTCTGGCAAAACCAAGGCTAGACGACCAAACTCGCCGCCTTCGGGGTGATACGTTTTTGCTAAACGCTCTGCCTCTTGGACCGAGTGCATAGAAACACCGAGCCATCGGAATGTTCCCGTATCGTTGTAATGCCGCTTGGCAATGACTGGATGGAGATTTGCCATCGCGGTTAGCGTTTTCATGTCGGCAGACGCAAAGGTGCTCCTTGCCTTAGAAACCGCCTCGTCGATATCAAAATCACTACCTTCGAAGATCGTCCAAGCCCCGATGTGCTTTCGATACAACGCAACGCGCCATACAGAAAGTCGCTCCAGCAGAGCCGAGACTTCGCCGGGTGTATTCTCAGGCAAAACGGTCCTGAGCACATTGTCATCTGCGACTAACCCCGAAACCCCTCTGAACATATCAACCAATGCTAGGGATTTCGCTAGTGCCGTCTCGGCCTCGGCGCCACCTTTTGCTGACGTTCTCTCTACAGCCTCCACCGCCTGAGCCCATCTGTGCCCATCGGGAGACGCCAAGATAGCCTGTTCGAGGTTCGCCCGAAGATAATCCCAGAACTGCTCGGGTCCATAGGTTGACTTTCCATCCCATTGTTCAAGAAAGTCCTGAAAACCATGTGGCTCTAGGGAAGTCAAAAACCCAAATACGCTACGCTCGTTCTGCCCGAATTGGCGCCTAGAGGCTGGTCCGAGAAGAGCCGCCGTCACCGGATGAAGTGGCCAGCAACGATCTAAGAGTACTCCCATACCGGCGCCCACAGCGGGGCGGCGCCCTGAGATAGCAGCACCAACGGTGTTGCTTGCTTCAGCTGTTTGTGGATGGGAGATAGTGGTCTCGATTGCTCTGCCGATAAGCTCGACAACCTCGTCCCCCGTTGCCACGAAGGAAACGTCAGAAAAACGTCCTTGAACTTTTGCCCATTCCTCTCGAGCCTCGATGCCTAGACGAGATGCGTATTGGCGGAACGCTTGGTGGAGGATGCCTATAACTACTACTTTCCCCCTACAACGAGCTGCTGTTTCGGCCAAGTCCTGAAAGAAGTGAACGTCGTCGCCACCGGCGGCGGAGGCTTCGAGAAACTTGCCCATTTCGTCAACAATAAGAAGGACGCCTCCGCGCCCTTCGCGCTCAGCTTCGTTAGTTAGGTCCGCGACTAACGTCTCAGGCGTCGAGAAGTTCTCTTTCCCAATGGCTTTATCCAAGGCCCTAGAGATTTCTAACGTAACGCTACCACGCGTTCCTACAACGGGGACGACAAGCCACTCGGCATCATCTGCCGCAAATGCTTTCTGAAAGTGAGGGATATTATCGACAATTGCAGATGCCTCTTGTCGAAGCACTTTGTCATTCGAAACGGAGGCCGCTAGGACTAGAGCAAGCGAAGACTTTCCGCCCCCGTAAGGCCCGGTCCACGTAAAAGCACGCTGATTGGTCCCTGCGATTTGCCGTGTCATCACGGAAAGCGCTTCCTTTGCCGTCTCGGTAAGGACATACCCATCCAACGCATCGGATCTGCCGATGTCTGCGTCAATCCGGACGGAGCGTCGATAATGCCTGACGATCTTTACTGGAGCGTCATCAGCCGCAGTCCCGGAATTAGTAGTCATAAGATTTTCTCAGAAGTTGTGTCATCAGCGTTGCAGGATCGAAATCACCGCGATGGACTTGACGGAGTCCTGAAGTATCCGACCAGCGAAGTTTTCCGTCTGTAAGATCGGAAAGGCAGAATAGGCGCTCTGCGACTGACTCCTCGTCAAGTTTGAACACGCGTCCGGGAGATCCCTGAGCATATGCGACAGTTTCGAACGTTAGTGAGGACTCAGCTCTTCGGTACCGTATCCAATAGTCGAGAAGCGCCCATGCAAAAAACGCGTCTGACAGGGTCGACTTAGGTCCTCTACGAAATGAAAAGACCCCTTTTCGTTCTTCCTGGAGTAATCCTAGTTCGGCCAGCATCGGCTCGGCCGCCTCTTCAACGGATGAGGATGCCGAGCGCGGAGCGTATCCGCGAAGGCATGTGTCTAAGTCGCGGCTGAGCGTAGCTTGCGAAAGCTTTTTCCCACCTGCTACCGAAAGCGCATACTTAGTCAACGTTGGCAGCGCTTCGTCACGGCTGAAGGATTGGGCAGATAAAACGTTGAAGAGCCAGAACCACGTAGTAGATCTTGTTCCACGGCCTGCAAGGCACCAATGCGCAAACCAAGCGGTCACCGGATTTTCGGAGTAGGGGTCAAAGCCTGACGCCCCGAAGATATTCTTGCCTTCGTAAGTCAGCATAAAGTTGCGACGAGACTCGTCTTCAGCGATCACATCACATGCAAGTGCCCAATGCCTGATAGACGCGACCATATTTCTACCGACTCCAAAGTCGGCAATCGCCTTCTCGCTCGAAAAAATGTCCTTTGACAGAAGGCCATCGGCATCTGCCTTGTCCACCGCCTTTTTCAGCCACATCTGGCGTAGAGGAAACGTTTCGTGCCCGGAAAAATGGGCATCTCTCTTTTCGATCTGCGTCGTCTTCATGCGTCCCCGTTCCAAAACTGGCGACCCTCTCCAGTCAGCATTGCGCAGACTGGTGGACTTATCCAGTCGTCCCGGGCCATATCGCCGCATTGTATCCCCGACTAGTCGAGATGTCTTCTCGAGACGTCATGGCTTGAGGGGTATTCAGAGACAATGCTGAATTCACGCAGAGTTTAAAAAACAGATCAACCCTTTTTTTTTTAAAGATTAATTCAGTTAACCTTCACTGCGTAATTTCACCTATATTCACTTCTTTGACTGTGAGAATTGTGCTTTTGATCCGAGCCCTGTGGACGTCGACGCCGAATTGGCCCACGTGCCGACACAAGAGTGCCCCTCCCCAAGTGCGCAGAAATCCAGCACAAGCAATGGTTCGCAAGGAATCAAAATGGGGAAGTGACATCTCGGCAACTGGTTCAATTCTGCGTAGGCGCTAACACCCGTAAGGTTCTGTAGCATCGAACAGATGTGACTTTGACCGACATAGCGCCGGAGCACCTTTGATTTGGCGGCCCTCAGCGAGAACATCTATGACCGATTCGCTCACCCCGTCGCGTCGATAAATTTCGATTCATCCACACGTACGTAGATGGCGCTCCGCCGAAAAAATTGTCTTTGTGATTTTAAGATTGCCGCACCTCTTCTCGTGCTGAATGCTGTAACACGCTCCACCCTCGACTCTGAAGATGTAATCCTCCAGATTGTAAGCATCATCCTCAGCAATACTCACCTCAATAAGTGGTTCCATCACCCAGCTTTTTTCTCCTCTCAAGTAGCCTGGTGAGATCAGATAAGCTTGAGCAAACCATGAGCGGTCATCCAGCTCGAGAAGCATCTGCTGAAGTATCGGAACCGTTGGAATCATGAGCATGCTACCCACAATATCATCGCCGTGATCTCGCACTAGTTCCATGTAGAACCATGGGTAACGCATTTCATGCTCGACAAATTGCCAGTGCTGAACTCCCGCATCCGCAAAAACGCTCATAGGAAGCAGCTCGGCATGGCTATATGTTTTAAACATGGAAAAAACCCTCGAAATATTAACAATAGTTAATGGAGGTCTGGCGTTCAAGGCGGCTTCATCATTCCTTTTGCGGGGATGAAAAAAATGGAGCTGAAACAGGCGTTTGGCATGGCCTTGAGAGAGATGAGGAAGTCTCGCCATCTGAGTCAAGAGGACTTCGGAGGCTGTAGCAGCCAAACCTACCTTAGCCAACTGGAGGGTGGCGGAAAGGGGCCTACCCTTGAAAAGGTGGACGCTCTTGCCGCTGTCATGGACGTTCATCCTTTGACAGTCCTGATGCGCTGCTACCTCCTGCTCGATGACACCGTCACAATAGACTCCTTAATCACCCGCATTCGTAAAGAGGTCACCGAGACGCCCTCCACTGAGTAGCTGGACGCGAGCATTTTTACTGCTCCTGCAACCAATTTTTTGGATCAACTCCCAACGGCACCGATAAGCTATCTGTTGAGGTGAAAGCTTTACGTACTTACAGGTACTACCTTTGCCAGAAAACCCAACGGCTTCATGGCATGCTGGAGCCCATAATGTCTGTCGCAAAATCAATCGCCAAACGAATCCAATACGTGCCTTAGGCGCGGCCTTTTCTCGGTAGCCTTTTCGCGCAGGTTGACAGTCGCGCATCAGTCAACAAAGAGCTCTCTAGACTTTTTCAGGCCGGTGCCCTTGAGCATGTAGTTCGCGGAATCTATAAGCGGCCCAAGGCAAGCAAGTATGGGCAAGGTGCGCGTTAGCCCTCTGGCAGCGATGAGATTAACGACCAAGGCAAACGGGGAGACGGTTCAGATGCGCGGCGCAGAAGCCCGTTCGCACGCTGGGGCTAAGTACACAGGTGCTGGTGTTAGCCACCGTCTAAATCATAGGGACTACACGCAAAATCCACGTTGGAAATGCCACCATCCGTTCGGTCATTGAGGTTATACCGCCCTTGGTCGTCAGCAGAATGTGCATTAGGATCAGTTGATAAGTTCGGCCAACAACCTCTGAACGAGTTAGCTTTATGAGCGACGACAACAAGCTTTCGGAAAACTCCAGCGTCGAGGACATACTCGAGGTCAAACGAGGAGCCAGGGATAGGCAGGTAGAGGCGGTATACGCGGCCGATCTAGAAAGCCTTGAACGGGCGGCCGAGTCGATCAAAGCGGTCTTACGCGGCAATGCTCCCATTCCAAGGCCACAACGATTTAGCAGTCTCGACGAAGAGGAATGAACGCTGGAGTGACCTCGGTGAAAAAAGGAACCACTCAAATCGTCAGCCGCGCCTCATGGCGTTCGAGACAGCACAGCTTTGCCCCCATGACCAGCCCGTGATGCCCTGCCGATCCTGTCTCAATTGCAACCTCTCGCCACAAATCGCACGAGCGGTACCAAATGCCAGAATTGGTGAGGACGCCCTTAACGCGTGCGATTTCGTGACCAGCAGGCGCAGGCTATATTTGTACTAAGTCAAATCACTGTTCGCCTGCCAACCAACCATTTCTTTGGGCGGAGATGTCCAGTGCTGTTTTCGTATTCAGTAGATATGGCCAGCTACTCACATACGTAAAGAGGAGGATCAACTATGGTGTTCAAATCACGCGACCATGGTCACGTAACCTGTCGCATACCGAACTTTTCCCATAGCGCAAAGGACGTCATTGCGGCGATTTAGGACAAAACGAGCCAACCCCCGGATTTCTAAAGGGGTTATCTACAACCTGACCCTGTTTACAAGTGTGATGGGCAAAATTGATAGCAACTTAAGGGAAGGAGAGAGTTATGACGATGCCGAATGAGCGCACGCGCTCGATCATTCAAACCCGAGATTTTTTGATAAGTCTGTCTCGTGATCAAGCACTACCTGAGCCCGTGCGTAACGAAGCCCACCGCCTGTTGCGCCACTATCCTTCGGCGAAAGAGGTACTGCTTGCAGGTAAGGTGGAAGAGCAAAGAGGAGACGCGCATCCATGGGTTTTTCTAAGCTCCAGTATCGACTAATACATCCGATAAATTCGGACAAATAAATCGACTGACATTTCTGCTTAGATGTAGAAGCTAAGGCTTAATCTTACAGTTACTTGATTGCTGGTCGTGACTGTCCGCTAAAGTCTTAACTTCTACACCAATGATGAGCCGGAGTTATAGATGCAACCGGACTTGAGATTTATTTTTTCTTGCGATCAATTCCAGGCACCTTACTTGCTCCCACAACTGGAGATTCTGGGAAAGTACCCTATCACGCTGCGCTCGAACCATCGCAAGTTCACCTTCCAAGAGCAATAATTTAGCTGCCAAACGAACCATTCTCTTTTCATTGTGAGAGCCAGAGTTATTTTTAGTGTCGGCCCGTGAAGCCTCAATCTTTGCCAATATTGGCAAATGTGCTTTACGTGCCCTTTTTAGATAGCCACGATCAAAGCCTGCTTCTAGGCTGACAATGCTTGCCGTAAGCCTTGATGAATTCAAACCCACATGCTCTGGAACAATAGGCTTTCCGTCCAAAAGACGCTGCAATGCTTCCTCGCAAGCAGCTAGCCCCTTACTAAAATATTTAGGAGTCATAATTAAATTTCTACCGCAGCTATTAGACTAGCCTTGAAGGCCAACAGTCGTGAAATTTCACTCTTTACAATTTGGTACTCACCTGAGTTTTCTGCATAATGAGAAGCTTCTTCAGTAGCATCCTCAATAGCAAAATTCAACATCTCTGGTTTGATGATGGCGCCCTCACAGGATAAACACTCAGAGTAATCACCAAGCAGGAATGAATTACAGCGACCAACTTTAGTACAACCTCCTAGTAGCGTTGGCCGGTAACTAATAGCACCATTCTTTACTCGACGCTCGGTATCAGAACGAACATCTTCAATATTTATCTCACCGACAAAAAAACTCTTTTTTTGCTTTTCCATGTATGAGCCAGTACCGCCAAATAGAGGCTCTTCACGAAACAAAAGATCAGAGATTAATTCGTTTGCCACAGACATTGGCATAGCCATCTGAAACTCGAAGGCAATATGATTTTTTGGCAGCATAAAATCTTTTTTCTTTTCATCGTAATAGCCAAAAATGGTACGAAGCTTATCAAAACCGTTAGCGTAGTATCGCGCCATCTGAATCGTCATATGTTTGTATTGCGCGCGAAGTGTTGGCAATGATACAAAACCACTGCTGCTACCATAAAAGGCTAAAGAACGCCTAAATTGATGACTAGATAGAGGCCAAGGTTGCCCAACTGCAAAGGCCAATTCACTATGAAAATCTCGACCTGAGTCACTTTGCGCCAACTCTGCCAAGTCCGCCTCCTGTATTGTCAGAGACTTAAAAGAATCCAGATGAGTTTTTGTAGACGGAAAGCTAGTAACAGCGACCTCCTTGCCGTTCCTAAATTTACTCACAATAGAAGGATTGAGAAATAGCGGACAGCGATCATCTAACTCCACATCATATAACTTTGCGAGACCGCGACAAATCGCCCGGGCAACCTCAACAGCTTTGATAACTTCGCTTGGAGCCAACCAAGCACCAGATTTTTTATAGCCCGCATACTTTGTGGTAGTCGAGAGGACGCTTATCGTTTGAGACTTATCACGTAAAATTTTTTGGTCATCAAATACTGGTTGCCTGACGACTTGCTCGCTCAGGCAGTTAAACGGCATACGCATTACCTCTTGTTCGCGCATTCCGGTGTAGAGATGAATGACCGACTTCGCTACATACTGCATCTTGAGTAAGACACGTTGTAGGTTCTTCCTGAACGGACAAGCAAATTCCTCTGAAAAAACCATTTTAAGACCGTGATCCATAATGGCCTGCGACATATCGGGTCGATAATGCACCCTACCTCCCAGTCCGCGTGCCCTCTGAACACCAACATTAATGCCATAATGCTCGTCACCAAACGACGCGATGAAACAATCTAAGCTATTGCTGCCATTATAAAGCCGATCAAGTATATCTCCCGTAACATTTATCAGGTTCAAATAGATCCGTGTCGGAATGACAGGGTGTTGCTTATATTCAGGCCTGGTCAAAGAAAGACTACTAGGATTCAGTACGGCATATCCAAGGCGCTGTTCGCCCACGCGGACCAACTGACTAAGAATCGCAGATAATACTTTCCCGTCATTAACTTTTTCGCGAATGAAGGATGCTAAATAGACAGGCACAGTAAATAGCTGCTGCAAGGAGAGCACGCCAACGATAGGCTTTTCTCTTTGTGCGAGGCAGAACTGCATCGCTCTGCGTACCACCTGCACCCAATACTGTATCAGCGTAGCCGCGCTTATAGATCCGATTCGTCCACCTCCACCGAAATAAATCAAGCAGTACAAAAGATATTTTGCCTCTTCAATTAGTACACATTCTTCTTCTCCGAAATCAATAAATACAGAGTCAAAATGTATTTTATTAATTTTATTTGCCGAAAGCCTGTAGGGATTAAAATTCCAAACAGACCCACCATATATTGCAGTTGCTTTACCGTTTTGATCACGGCATAAAACGAAGTCTAATGTCGGTTTGGAATATAGATGTAACGCATTATCAGGCTCACAAGAAGCCAAGAACTCCCCACTAGCAAATAGATTACCTATCGACGCTACAACAGAGCTCAAAATACCACCCCCATCATCTCGTAGCGGACCAGCCGCTTTTCCCAAAACAAAGTAAGCATGCCATACTCAAACACGTTTTTTTTGAGCATATCGACTATCTGCCTTACCGACTCAGAGCGCTTGGAAAGCGCGTCAATTATAAACTCGATTCTTATTGACAATTCTTTAAACAAAGCTTCAGCATGCGCCGAATCAGAAGTTACTTTACGTACCGCAGTGATCACGTATTGCAGGCTCAGGAGTTTATGTATGTCCTCCTCATCGGAGTGACAGACATAGTGCTGACAGTATATACAGCCATATTGCGTACGACAGTTAAGTTCAACTAACGGGATACTGGTTCCGCTTAAAATTTCTGGTTGATCAAATCCACCACAGTGGCCAGCCGCTGTCGAGAGCAAATCGCCAGGCGTTTTTTCGCTGCGCTCACGAACTATGGTTGCGGCATGACGCAGGGATTTCCAGAACAGACCGAACTCCTTCTTCTGCTGCTCGAGTGTCCCCTCTGCGTAATACAACGCATTTACGACTTCCGTGTGATTAAGCGATTTCGACACCGTAGACGGAGACAATCGAGCTGAATGTTGCACTAGGCTCTTGTGCTTACGCATTGCGCGCGCGGTAAGAATTGGTACGCTAGAATCGATAAACACACCACTTATAGAATTATAAAAACTCCTCATTGCATGAGTTACCGGAAACTCACCAACCCCCTGATCTCGTTTATATATCCGCGTTCCAAGTTCAGAAATCGAAAAAAAAAGCTTATCGCTCGCACGCCCATTTAATATCCACTCTCGAAGCTTCAAGTACTCCCTCAGCAGTCCGAGACCATTGTTTCGTCCAATATTGTAGAGAGTTGCTTTTCCTCCTGCGCGAAACTTTACAGCCGACAACTCTTTTTTTAGAGGAGATTTTTCTACCTCGAGTGCGTCCTTATAAGTAAACTGGGAAAACTCGCTCGGAGAAGCACCTGTAATGAGAACAAAAAGGCAAGCGTAGGCTTTGGCAGCTAAAGCAGCCAAACAAATTCGATGTCTATGCCTGGCGTTTTTATTAGAACCCTCGAAGTTCTCCAGCGCCCCCTTAACAGCCCGAGCTACGTCTTTACTCTTAACATTTTTTATACCTAGTACCGCACAGTTAGTTATGTATTCCTCAGCGGTTGCAACACGGCGCTCTGCCACATTGTAGAGTGGCACTGGCTTTTTAAACGGTCCAATGGCGCCCACATTCGATGGAAACAATACTACCTCGTAATCCATGATAGCAACGACGCATGGATACGGCTTTGAACCTAGGACAAATGCACTGCATTGTTGAGCGATAGCCATACAGACATCTTTGTATAGTTGAACATGAGAGTCGCATGGAACAACCGAGTTTCTTACAGCGATTATTCTTATAGCTCCCGAGAGAATATGGTGATAACTCTCAGGATACAAAAGTTCAATCAAGCTAATAGCTCCTTCTTGATAATGGTTGGCGCTGCGGGGCTTCAGCTCTTGCATGAATATCCGCTGGTTTAAATACGCCGTATAATCTCGGTATGCTTCTTGCGCTTGTAACTCGCCTTCAAATATCTCACTATAACCAGTAGAATTGAGCCAACTCACAAAATACTGTACACGTACAAAAGTCTGAACAACTGTTTCATCTCGCGCACCGGCAAAAAGCCCCAACAATCTCCTTACTAGTTCTCGCCGACCTGCGACAAGCGACGAAATAATAACGGGCGTACCACGATCGTCATGTATGCTAGAGTTCCTCCCAACCTTACAGTATGCAAGACTGCCGATATCCAATGGTTTCTTTTTTGCCTTAAAAGATAACTGAAGGCGCAGCCCCTCAGGCTCTGAAAAATAATGTGTTGCCTCACGTAAACTTATGATTTTTGTGTCTTGGCGATGCACATACTGCTCTATCTCACGCATCTTCCGCACTCACTTTTAGAGCATTGTAACCACCACCAAATAGATCACTCTCCCATATTTCTTGAGCAATAATTTTCTCATGCGTCATTCTAAACAACTTGAGATAATTCTCAGTTGTGATTCTGGATTCATGATGCATACGCCTTTGAATAAAATCTATGTCTTCCCCGGGCTGAATCAGCCCCTTCTCGACGGCCATTCGTAGCCGCTGGTAGAGTTGATACGCGTACGTTGCTCTTAACCAATGGTAGGAAAAATCTTTCGGAAAACTGCCAGGAATTTGATTAAGCAATTTTCGCTTTATTGTTTCTGTTACCTGTCCCGACGGAGGCGATTTTACCAAGAAGTATCGAGGATCACTTTTCGCCATGTAATAGCAGTTACCTTGATCGGAAAGAAACAAATACATGTTCTCTTCGTTAATCACCAACCGGGGGAAATTTTTCTCTAGATGTGCGCACAGCTTTGCTCGACGACGTTGCATGAGCGAGCTATTAGCTAACATCAAAAGATCTTCAGCAAGTTGCTTCGGAAAATAAATAACTTGCGACTTGTTATTTTTGGTATCCATACCAGTGCCTGGACCCGCGTGAATTTTATACGTGCCCTCCGGGGATAGTCGCTCATCCTTAAAATTATTTAGATGCCTTAACTGCATAGTCAGGACAGTTTGCTTTCGTGCCCCAGTCATCAGTGATGTGAGCAAGATTAGTCGCTCGGTCGCGGACCATTTGCTCTCGTCCCTTATGGCGCCTAGGAACGCTTCAAGTTCAATATTTGAGAGCGGCCTCAGTTCTTCGCCATCCTCACGCACAAAACCAATAGGCACAGCACTATTATTGGAAACCCTCCTTGTCTGGCTACGCTTTTCGACATCTATCAGCCTCGTACCTTTTGCACTTTGGATAACTAGTCGCGCCTGCTTTACCGTATCAACTCGATTGATATCAAGCTCAACCCAACATTCAGCAACGTACTTATAAAAACGATATACGACTGAAGTGTATTGATTAATCACTGCATTACTACGGTTACCGCTATTAATCAAATAATAAAAGTATCTATAGGTAGGGCGTAAAGATGGACGAACACCAGAGAAGTCGAGCCAGCTCTGACCATTGCTTTCACAAAACAAAAGATAATCAAGCAACTTACTAGCTATGCGTCTTATATCATCAGTGCGGCGATTTAACTGTGTTCTCTCAGACAGGAGTCTGTGTAAGTAAGCGTTGGCCTCTTGCCACGGGTCACCATTGGCATGAAACAGGAATGAAAAATGATGTATATCAACTTCGTTCTCTGTTCCTATTTCATTGATCTGATATACACCCTCCACCTCGGCCCCCTCAAGCATCAAGCTCACTGCACCAGGGGTTTCATGGGTAGAAATTTTTGCGAAAGCATTCCGGACACACGGAATGATTATCAGGCGTTTTTTGTGAAGCGGATTGATATAAGACATGACTCACCTTTGATATGGGTGAGTCGACATTAGCGGTTAGACCTTTATGATTCATCTCAACCCATAACACTTCCTCCCTACATCCGGATAAACGAGGTGCGCAGAACCTCTGGTCTGCGCATGCCGTATGCGTGCCACCAAACGTCAATAACGTGTGTTAGGGGAGAAAAATTTCAAGAAAACTGTCAATCATTTCTTCTTAAGCGATTCAACCCAAGGATCTAACTTATGGAATAGCTTCGGGTACCGCCCCTTCAAATCCTTCTTCACCTCGGCATAGGTGCTGCGCCAGAAGCTCGCCAGGTCCTGAGTTACCTGTACCGGCCGCCGCGCAGGTGACAGCAGATGCAGCTTGACCACTTGCCGGCCACCGGCAATGCGCGGGGTCTCGGCCAGGCCGAACAGTTCCTGCAAACGCACCGCCAGAATCGGCGGCTGCTCGCTGTAATCCAGACGAATCGACGACCCCGACGGCACGCTCAGATGATGCGGCGCCAGCTCATCGAGCCGTTGCGGCAGCGGCCACGGCAGCAAGTTATGGACGATGCTCGACAGGTCCAGGTTGGCAAAGTGGCTGAGCCGCGAGACTTTGCCCAGATACGGCATCAGCCAATGTTCAAGGCTTTTGAGCAGCGCAGCATCGCTGACGTCCGGCCATTCACTTTCGCCCTTCCCGGCCATATCCAACTGACGCAACAAGGCCACCCGCGCCTGCCACTGACGCAGCTCCGGAGTCCACGGCAACAGCTCCAGCCCTTTGCGCCGGACCAGATTGACCAACGCCTGACTGCGCGCAGTTTCATCGAGACCGGTCAACGGTTCGCGGCTCAGGATCAGTTCACCGACCTTGCGCTGACGCTCGGCGCGCAACACACCTTCGCGCTCATCCCAATCCAGTTGATCGACGATGCGCACTTGCTCGGCGAGCACCGAGTCGAACAGCGCCGGATCGAAATCCGCCGCCAGATAAATCCTTTCCTCCCGCTGGCCCTGACGACTGCCGAGATCGGCAATCACCAGCCATGCCTGTTTCATCAGGCTGTCAGCCTCGGCGAACAACGCGGCGCGGCCGTTGGCCAAGCGGTATTCCGCCCCCCCGGCACGGCGCTGCTGGGCAACACGGTCGGGATAAGCCAGCGCCAGCAGTGCGCCGAGCCAGCGCGGATGATCCGGATCGCTGACCGGCTCCGAGGCTTTGCCACGCAAATAACCACGATATTGCCGCGCCAGTTGCCGGGCCCGTTGAACGCCACCTTGAGCACCGCGCGCGGCACGTTCTTCGCCGGACAACAGCACCAAGCGACTGTGCAGATCGGCACCCGCGCCGCGCAAGATATCGCGTTCACCGAGCAATGCCGCGACATCGCAGGCCATGTCGGCCAAGCCGAGCGCCTGGCCGCGTAACAACAAATGCGCGATACGCGGATGCGCCGGCAGTTCGGCCATGGCCTGACCGTGTCGGGTCAGCGCGTCACCGTCCAATGCGCCCAGTCGATCCAGCAAGTCCTGAGCCTGGGCATAGGCGGCGGCCGGCGGGACATCCAGCCAAACCAACTGACCCGGCGTCACGCCCCAGCGACCGAGTTGCAACGCCAGGCCGGCGAGGTCCGCCGAGAGAATTTCCGCACTGGCGTAGGCCGCCAGTTGTTCATGCTGATCCTGTGACCACAAGCGATAACACACCCCCGGCTCCAAGCGCCCTGCCCGGCCCGCGCGTTGCGTGGCGCTGGCCTTGGAGATGCGTTGGGTGACGAGGCGGGTCATGCCGCTGCCGGGGTCGAAACGCGGTACCCGCGCCAACCCCGCGTCGATCACCACGCGCACGCCATCGATGGTCAGGCTGGTCTCGGCGATGTTGGTTGCCAGCACCACTTTGCGAAAGCCTGCCGGCGCTGGATCAATCGCCGCGCGTTGGGCATTCAGGTCCAGTTCGCCGTGCAGCGGGCACAGCAGCACCTGCGGGCTATCGCCCAAGGCATCAGCCAATTGTTGATGGACCCGACGGATTTCCGCTTGTCCCGGCAGGAACACCAGAAGGCTGCCGGTTTCATCGTTCAAGGCCTCAAGGATGGTCTGCACCACTCGCGGCTCGATGAACTCACCGGGCTGGAACGGCCGCCCCCAGCGCATCGCCACCGGGTACATGCGACCTTCGCTGCGCAGAATTGGCGCATCGTCGAGCAACCCGGCCAGGCGTTCGCCCTCCAGGGTTGCCGACATCAGCAGGATTTTCAGCGGCTGATCGTCGCGAAACAGCTCCCGGCCATTCAGGCTCAGGGCCAACGCCAGGTCGGCGTCGAGGCTGCGCTCGTGGAATTCATCGAAGATCAGCAGGCCAACGCCTTCCAGCGCCGGGTCGTCCTGCAAGCGCCGCGTGAGGATGCCTTCGGTGACCACTTCGATACGGGTCTTGGGCCCGACTTTGCTGTCGAGGCGAATGCGATACCCGACCGTTTCGCCAACCTTCTCACCCAATTCACTGGCCAGCCGCTCCGCCGCCGCCCGCGCTGCCAACCGGCGCGGTTCAAGCATCACAATGGTCTGCCCGGCCAGCCAGGCCTCGTTGAGCAAGGCCAATGGAACACGGGTGGTCTTACCGGCGCCGGGCGGTGCTTCGAGCACGGCTTCGTGGCGTATCGCCAAGGCGTCACGCAGCGCGGGTAAAACTTCATCAATCGGCAAAGAAATCATGCTGGCTCCCCAGGGCGTGCCCACAGTAAATTGTGAGTCACGTTGAAGCTGTGGACGTTCCAGGCAAGGCGCGGGACGCAGGTAAAGGTCGTTTCCTTGCCAAGTCCCGCAACGCAGCATGGCGCGTCCACAGCTTCAGCCCGGAGGGCCGAACCCCGAAAAACTTCATCAGCCGTTGCGCGTTGCCGATCTGAAAAAAACAACATCAATCCTCAACTATCCCAATGGGGGTGAGACGCGGCCGCAATTTACTGTGGGCACGCCCTGCCGGCGCGAGTATAACGGCGAACTGCCAGGCGTTCGTAAGGGTCCTAATTCATACCGACGCCTTTTCGTTTTGAAATTACCCAGGAGATTTCATATGCGTGTTCCCTTTCGCCTGATTGGCGGTGTGTTGGTTGCAACCCTGCTCACCCAAGTGACCGCTTGCGGCTCGATTTTCTACCCCGACCGCCGTGGGCAAATCGACGGCAAGATTGACCCGGCCATCGCCGCGCTGGATGCCGTGGGCCTGTTGTTCTACATCATCCCCGGCCTGATCGCGTTTGCGGTCGACTTCGCCACCGGCGCGATTTACTTCGAGCCTGGCAAGACGGCTCAGGTCGATCCGGAGAAGCTCAAGGAAGCGATCGGAGCGGACGGCAAGGTCGATAACCACAAGTTGCAGACTATTCTCGAAACTGAACTGGGCCGCAGCTTCCCGCTGGACGACCCACGCCTGATCCAACACAAAGGCAGCACCCAGCAACTGGCCCTGCTCGGCCTGCAACCCGCCGCGTAATCGGTGCACCAAAAGGAAAAGCTGCCCCTATGATTTCCAGCTCCGAACATGCCCGCCTGCTGCGGCTGGCGACCCGTGCCTCGGTGGCGGTGGCGTGTACGCTGATCGTCGCCAAGGCCATCGCCTGGTGGTTGAGCGGCTCGGTGAGCATGCTCGCCGGGTTGACCGACTCGACGCTCGACGGCGTCACGTCGCTGCTCAACCTGCTGGCAGTGCATTACGCCTTGCGCCCGGCCGATGACGACCATCGTTACGGGCATGGCAAGGCCGAGTCGCTGGCGGGCATGGCCCAGGCGTTGTTCATTGGCGGCAGTGCGGTGTTGATTTCCATGCAGGCGATTGACCGGCTGCAACACCCGGAGCCGGTCGGCGCGCCGTGGATCAGCATCGGGGTGATCGTGTTTTCCCTGGTGCTGACGCTGGCGTTGCTGATGGTGCAGCATCGCGTGGTCAAGGCCACCGGCTCCAACGCGGTGCGTGCAGACTCGCTGCATTACCGCTCGGACCTGCTGCTCAATGGCAGCATTCTGGTGGCGCTGGTGCTGGCCGGGTTTGGCTGGCATCAGGTCGACCCGTGGTTCGGTCTGGGGATTGCCGCGTACATTCTCTGGAGCGCGATTCAGATCGCTCGGGAAAGCTTCACGGTGTTGATGGATGCAGAACTGCCACCGGATGTCAGTCAGCACATGCTGGAACTGGCGTGCAGCGTGCCGGGTGTTCTGGGGGCGCATGATTTGCGTACACGGATTTCCGGTAACCAGTGGTTCGTGCAACTGCACCTGGAATTGCCGGGGGATTTGACGCTTTCAGTTGCCCACGGCATCAGCGATCAAGCCGCCGATGCCATCCACGCCGCCTACCCGCGAGCCGAAGTGCTGGTGCACGCCGACCCGCAGGAAGTGGCGTTGGCCACCAGGACTCAGAAAGAAACCTGATAGCCGCGACTACTGAGGCAATTGCCCTGGGCCTGGCGGTAGGCTTGCACCACCGAAGGATCCGGTTGGTAGGTGGCGGTTCTTGGATCGAAGCCGCTTTGCTGCACCGCGTATTGATAGCACTCGTAGCCGTCCTGACTGACTTGCTCCGGTGACTGACCGTTGGCGGGATAGGCCGTGACGTCATAACCATTGCTCGTCGGCTGAGGCTGCGCTTGCACGGGCGGTTCGACCACGACGTAGTCCTGAGTGCTTTCCTGATAGGCGTAATACGAGCCTGCGGCCAGGAACAACAACGCTCCGCCAATCCATACTTCACGGGCGTAATCGGGCAAGTAACTCACACGAATCCCGCGCGGCGGCTGCACCACCACGTAACGCGGGCCTTGCGGGCGATACCAGTAGCCGCCGGAATAGAAGTAATCCCGACCGCCGTAAGGCACGCGGTAATCGCGATCCGGGAAACGATCGATCACCTGACCGGGCCGATACTGCGGACCGGGTCCCCAACCGTTGCCGTGACCATTCGGGCGCCCTGCCCAGTAATGATCATTGGGGTGTGCGCCCATACCGCCGGTTTGCCACTGCTGGTTGTATCCGTTGTTGCGCGGATTGTCCTGATAGTACCCACGCTGCGGCTGCTGGGTCTGGCGCACGGTATCGGGCCGGCCCTGAATCGGCAGGTCATTGGCGGGTAATTGCGGCGGCGGTGGCGGCGAGCGAACCGGGTTGTTGTAGTCGTGCTGCGGTCGTGGCTGGTTCTGGTTCTGCCATTGACCGTTGTTTTGGTTTTGGCCGTTATGTTCAAACTGGCGGCTGTTTTCGCCACGAATGATCTCGTTGTTCTGCGGACGGGGCTGATTATTCTGCTCATTGTTCTGCGGGCGTTGCTGATTGTTGCCATGCCCCTGACCGTTGCCCTGATGGCCATCCGGCCCATGCTGCCCGCCATCGTTTCCACGGTTTTGCTGATCATCGGCCAGCGATTGTGCAGCGACACCAACACACAGCAAACCAACACCGGCCAAACGCCAGATGCGCGACTTCATGCTTTTCCTCACTGCGGGTTAGGGCCTGTACGTAAGACTGGAAAAGCACAGACCGGTTCTGCAACAGGTTATCAGTCGCGAAACTTATTTATTGAGGGCAGAAGAGAAATCGCGGGCAAAAGAAAAGGGAGACCCGTCGGCCTCCCTTTGAGAACTTCGTCCGTGCTCGACGCTTATGACGCCGGCTCACCTCACGCCGTCTTCTGGACAGTGTGTAGCTCGGGGGCCGGCACATCCCCGGTGGGGGTGGCGGCCGCGACTGGCCTGATTGGGCGAGTCGCTGTGGACTGTTTGTCCGAGCAGTGATTCTGGTGATAAGAATAGGCCTGAGGCGCCGGCAGAGGATTGCTAAGATTGCTCAAATAAACATCACTTGCGCAATTTTTAACCCTGGATAGATAATCTGCCGCAATAGTTACGACAAAGGCCTGATTGATGAGCAAACTCGACCGATACGACCTGAGCATTTTGGCGGAATTGCAGCGTGACGCGCGCATCTCCAACCAGGAACTGGCCGAACGCATTGGCCTGTCGCCTTCGCCATGCTCGCGCCGGGTCAAGCAGCTGGAAGACGACGGCTACATCACCCGTCAGGTCGCCCTGCTCGACCGCAAAATGCTCGGTTTGAGCCTGACGGCCTACGTGCTGATCGGCATGGACCGACACACACCCGAGCGGTTCGAAAACTTTGAAGCGGCGATTCGTACCTTGCCGCAGGTGCTGGAATGCAGCCTGGTGACGGGGATGGATGCGGATTATCAGTTGAAGGTGGTGGTGCCCGATATGGATCACTATCAGAAACTGCTGCTGGGGCACCTGACCCGGATTGAAGGGGTGACGAGTGTGCGGTCGAGTTTTGTATTGAATCAGGTGCTCAATAGCACTGAATTACCGCTGACTCATTTGCGCAGCTGAGGACGCCATCGCGAGCAAGCTCGCTCCCACACTGGATCTTCTGAGCACCAAAGATCCCCTGTGGGAGCGAGCTTGCTCGCGATAGGGCCGGCACAAGCGACGAATGACTGCGACACACCGACGCAGGTCAATACATCGCCAATCCCCCGTGGCGTATACTCGCCGCGCCCTTTTAGCCGCGCCTGCGCTGGAGATGTTCGATGGATCCTGCAGTATTTGAAGAGTGGATGATGACGGGCCTTGTCAGCATCCTGATCATTTTCATGGGTTTCATCGTCTGGGATCTGGCGAAGAAGTCCAAGGCCGGGCGCTTTGGCTCGATGATTCTGTTCTTTGTGCTGGGTCTGGGCGTGGCCGCGTTCGTGATCAAAAGCGTGGTGATCGGCCTGATCGAATCCGGCACGTTATAAACGCGCCGGTACTTCTTTCCACTGGCCCTGATCGAGCCCTTCGATCGTCCAGTCGCCGATTCTGACCCGCACCAGCCGCAATGTCGGCAAGCCGACCGCCGCCGTCATGCGCCGCACCTGACGGTTTCGCCCCTCACGAATCACCAATTCCAGCCAACTCGTGGGTACGCTTTTGCGAAAGCGCACCGGCGGGTTGCGTGGCCACAGCTCCGGTTCTTCAAGCTGCCGCGCCTCGGCCGGCAGCGTCATGCCGTCGTTCAGTTCAACGCCATCACGCAAACGCTGCAATTGCTCGGCACTCGGCTCGCCTTCCACCTGCACCCAATAGGTCTTGGCCAGTTTGTGTTTCGGGTCGGCGATCCGCGCCTGGAGCTGGCCATCGTTGGTCAGCAGCAGCAAGCCTTCACTGTCGCGGTCCAGCCGTCCTGCCGGGTAGATTCCGGGAATCTCGATGTAATCCTTGAGCGTCGCCCGCCCTTCGCCGTCGCTGAATTGGGTCAACACGTCGAACGGTTTGTTGAACAGGATCAGCTTCGGCTCGGCCGGCGGCGCCTTGGCGACACGGCGCGGGGCTGAGGATGGTGTATTCGCGCCAGGACGGCGAGGAGCGGGACGTGGTGGACGGGGCATGGGGAAAGAAACATCTAACGGTCAGGGCTGCTAATGCTAGTGCTCTGACCGTTAAATGACCATGACTGTTAGCGGAACGGTGGCTCGTCGAAGCTGCGCAGTTTGCGCGAATGCAGCGAGTTGAGTTCGGTGCGCAACAGGTCCACCGCTTCGATGCCGATCTTCAAGTGCTGGCTGACCGCGCGCTCATAGAAGGCGTTGGCCGAGCCCGGCAGCTTGATTTCGCTGTGCAACGGTTTGTCCGAGACACACAGCAACGTGCCGTAAGGCACCCGCAAACGATAGCCCTGGGCGGCGATAGTGCCGCTTTCCATGTCCACTGCGACAGCGCGCGACAGGTTGATCAACGGACGCTCCTGCGCCCAGCGCAATTCCCAGTTACGGTCGTCATACGTCAATACCGTGCCGGTACGCAGGCGTTTCTTCAGCTCGTCGCCTTTTTCGCCGGTGATGTTGGCCGCCGCTTGCTGCAACGCCATCTGCACTTCAGCCAGGGCCGGAATCGGAATGTTCGGCGGCACGACCCGGTCGAGAATCCCGTCGCGGCGCATATAAGCGTGCGCCAGCACGTAGTCGCCAATGGTCTGGGACTGACGCAAGCCACCGCAGTGGCCGATCATCAGCCAGCAATGCGGACGCAACACCGCCAGGTGGTCGGTGATGTTCTTGGCGTTGGACGGGCCGACGCCGATGTTCACCAGCGTCACGCCGTGGCCATCGCTGGCGATCAGGTGATAGGCCGGCATTTGGTAACGGTGCCAGACCACGCCCGCAGCAATCGCCGAGGCTTCGCCGTGGTCCATGCTTTTTTCGATGATGACGTTGCCGGGCAAAATCATGCGCACAAAACGCGGGTCGCTGCGCAATTGCTCCAGGCCATGGACGATGAACTGGTCAACGTAGCGGTGGTAGTTGGTCAGCAGGATCCACGGCTGCACATGACGCCAGTCACTGCCGGTGTAATGCACCAGTCGACGCAGGGAAAAATCCACCCGCGCGGCGTCGAACAGCGCCAGCGGCAGCGGGTCGGTGTTTTCCCAATCGTACAAACCATCGGCAATGCCATCGGTGGCGGCCGACAAATCGGTGCTCGGGAACACCCGCGCCAGCACCGCAGCGGTCACGCCGGAGCCGGCCAGTTCATCGCCCTGCTCGACCACGTACGGATAAGGAATGTTTTGCTGGCTGACGCCGACTTCGACGGTCACGGTGAAGTCGTGCATCAATGGCACGAGTTGTTCCAGCAGGTATTTACGGAAAGCGGCCGGATGGGTGACGGTGACGCTGTAGGTCCCCGGCAGTTGAACCTTGGCGTAGGCACGCGTGGTCTGCGGGACTTCGCCTTGGCAGTGATAGGTCAGACGCAGTTCAGGATAACGAAACATCGCACGCTGTTCGGCGTCCGGCTCGACACGATCCTTGAGGTAACGCTTGAGCGCCTGGTTCAGCGCGGTGGTTGCACGATTGTGCAAGAGCGCAAGCCGGTCCACGGCTTGCTCGGCGGTTTGAACGACAATAAAAGCTTCGGTCACGATCAGCATCCTGTGTTCTGACTTGCAGACCTTCATCTTGCCTGCATCGTCGCTTCACGGGAACAGTGGAATGTTGCCAGTACAGCAATTCTCAGACACCACTGAACCTGTGGGAGCGGGCTCAGTGGTGTTCATCGTGCTCAGAAACCTTGCGGGGTTGCGCGGGCGACAATCGCTTCCACTTCCAGCCCTCGCGGCAACGCGCCATACACCCGCCCGGCCGAGCCTAGCCGACTGGCAATAAACGCATCACTGACCGCCGAATTGCCGGCCTCCAGCAACAGTTTGGCCTGGAGCCCCAATGCAATATCTTCGGTGAGTTGCCGCGCGCGGTACTGAATGTCGCTGGTGTCCTTGAATGCCGCCTGCAACTGGCTGATGTGCGCGGCCAGGCGTTTGTCGCCATGACCATCGCCCAGTTCGCTGAACAACACATCCAGCACACCCGGTTCCTTCGACAAAGCGCGCAACACATCCAGGCACTGCACGTTGCCGGAACCTTCCCACGTCGAATTGACCGGCGCCTCTCTATACAGGCGCGGCAGGATGCTTTCTTCGACATACCCGGCGCCGCCCATGCATTCGGCGGCTTCATTGATCATCGCAGGCGCTCGTTTGCAGATCCAGTATTTACCCACTGCCGTTACCAGTCGGGCGAATTTCGCTTCATGGCTGTCGTCCAGATGATCCAGCGCCTTGCCCATGCGCAGGCTCAACGCGAGGGCGGCTTCGCTTTCCAGCGCCAGATCGGCGAGCACGTTTTGCATCAACGGTTGTTCGCTGAGCCGCTTGCCGCCAACGCTGCGGTGCGCGCAGTGATGGCTGGCCTGGGTCAGCGCCTGACGCATCAGCGCGCTGGAACCGACCATGCAATCGAAGCGGGTCATGGCCACCATCTCGATGATGGTCGGCACGCCACGTCCTTCTTCGCCGATCATCCACGCCAGTGCCCCACGGAATTCCACTTCGCTGGAGGCGTTCGAGCAATTGCCCAGTTTGTTTTTCAGGCGCTGGATGTAGAACTGATTGCGCGTGTCGTCGGGGCGATGGCGCGGCAGCAGGAAACAGGTCAAACCCTTATCGGTCTGCGCCAGGGTCAGGAACGCATCGCACATCGGCGCCGAACAGAACCACTTGTGTCCCACCAGTTCGTAAGCCTGGCCCGGGCCGCTGGCGCCGACCGGATAGGCCTTGGTGGTGTTAGCGCGCACATCGGTGCCGCCCTGCTTCTCAGTCATGGCCATGCCGATGGTCACACCGGCCTTGTGGGCCATGCCGACATTGCGCGGGTCGTATTCGGTCGAGAGGATTTTCGGCAGCCACTGCTCGGCCAGATCCGGTTGCAGGCGCATCGCCGGGACGCTGGCGAAGGTCATGGTCAATGGGCAACCGCTGCCGGCCTCGGCCTGGCTGTGCAAGTAACTCATGGACGCGCGGGCCACATGGGCACCGGACTGTGGATGCGCCCAGGGCAACGACGTCAGCCCGTGTTCGACGGCAGTGCGCATCAATTGGTGATAGGCCGGGTGGAATTCCACCAGATCGATGCGATGGCCATAACGGTCATGGCTGACGAATACCGGTTTGTTCTGATTGGCGAGGAACCCGGCCTCCATCAGCGACCCGCCGGCCAGTGCGCCATAGGCGTCGATCCGCGACTCGGCCCAACCGGCCCCGAACCGTCGCGACCACTCCTGCAGCGGCAGGTCGATGCGGTAGAGGTTAGTGCCGTCCAGCGACGGTGGCTGGTTGGTGACTTCGTGGGTTTCGGCGAACTGATGCAGGTTCATGACGGGGCTCCTTTGGGTCAGCCAAGGGATTCAGTTAAGCACTGCCCCGAGGCTGAACAAAGTGGCATATCCGCCTAACTGTCGGCGCTTTCGCCTTGCCTTGGGCACAACACCCGCCGATACAGGGCGGCCTGCAAGTCTTCGAATTTCACCGGTTTGTTCAGGTAATCGATCATGTCGCCGGTCGGGCAGCGTTCGCGATCGACGCTGAGTGCGACCACAAACACAGGCAACTCGGCGCAACCCGGCAAGTCGCGGATCTGGCAGCACAACGAGAGGCCATTCAGAGACGGCAGCTGGCAGTCGAGCAGCACCGCGTCAAAGGTTTCACGTTGCAACTGATCGAGCGCGGCCGCGCCGTTGTCCGCAGAACGCACCCGAAACCCGAGCTTGAGCAACATGCCGCGCATCACCAACTGGTTGACGCTGTTGTCGTCGACCAGCAGCACGCTGCAATCCTGAGGCAGGCGCAAACGCGCAGGATCACCACTCATCAACGGCACGTGCGGGCGCTCTACCACGGGCACTTCAAAGTCGACATCCAGCTGGAACCGGCTGCCACTGCCCGGCTCCGAACGGTGTGTCAGGCGGCCACCGAGCAATTCGACCAGTTGCCGGCAAATCGCCAGGCCTACGCCCAGGCCGCCGTACTCGCGAGTCATCGAACCGTCGAGCTGGAAGAAACGCTGATACATCGTCGCCTCCCCCAGATCGGTGAAGCCGATGCCGGTGTCGATCACCGCAAACGACAACGACAGCCGCCCGTTTTCCACCGGTTTGCCGGTCACCCGCAGCGCAAGCCCGCCGACCCGGGTGAACTTGATCGCGTTGTCCAGCAGGCATTCCAGGCACTGCGCCAGCTTGGTGCTGTCGCCGTGCAAGCGGTCCGGCAGCCCCGACGTGACGTCGACTTTGAAGTCCAGCGACTTGCTCGAGGCATTGCCCTCGAACTGCGCCCGCAAGGCATCGACCACACCGCGCAAGCTGAACGTTGCCGGCGTGGCCTTGAGCTTGCCGGCCTGCAATTCGGTCAGGGTCAGGATGCCGTTGACCATGCGCATCATGTCCCGCGCGGAACCGGCGGCGGTCTGCTGGTATTGCTCCAGTTCCGGGTCCATCTCGACGGTCTGCATCAACTCCAAAGAACCGATCACACCGTTCATGGGGGTGCGCAATTCGTGGGTCAGGGTGGCGAGGAATTCGTCCTTGAGCTTGTTACTGTGGGCCAGTTGCTGGTTCAGCACTTCAAGCTTTTGGCCGGCATCAAACAACGTTTGCGCCTGCTGCTCGCGCATGGCGTTGATGCGGTCGGCCAGGGCCAGCGACAGCAAGGCGACTTCAATCGCCGAACCGATCTGGCTCGAATACATGGTCAGGAACACGTTGGGCAGGTAACCCAGCACCATCAGCGTGTTGACGATGCCGCCGAGCAAAAACGCCGACCAGGCAATGATGAAGTAGCGCGCCACCCGCAGGCCGCGAAGCCAGGCGCACAACCCGGCGGCGAAAATCACCACGGTGAAGGTCAAGGCCAACGCTGTGGCCAGGCGCAGGGCCAGGGCGTAACTGGCCATCAATGACAGCCCGATCACCACCGCGCCGAATGCAATCAATGCCAGCAACAAGCGGTCGAGCCAGCGACCGTAGGACCCGGTCTGCAGGAAGCTGCGGGCGAACTGGCTGCCGAACAGCCCGGCACAGCCGATGAAGAACGGCGTGGCCGCGTTGGCCCACCAGGGATTATTCGGCCAGAAATACTCCACGGCCGCGCCGTTGACTGACAGCTGATACAGGCCAAACGAGGCAATGTAGAAGATGTAATAGAGGTAACTGGTGTCTCGCACGCTGAGGTAGATGAACAGGTTGTACACCAACATCCCCAGCAAGACGCCGTAGATCAGCCCCAAAACGTAGAGGCGCACCGGTTGTTCTTCAAGAAACGCGGTGCTCGACCACAAGGTCACCGGCGCCTGAATCGAGCCTTCACTTTGCAGGCGCAAGTAGACGGTTTGCGCCTGGTCTGGGGTGAAATTCAAATCGAACAGGTAGTTGTTCTGGCGGATCTCGCGAGTGGCAAACGGCAAGGCATCACCGGTCTGCCGCACCAATTGATAGCTGCCGGTTGCATCGGGCAAGTACAGATCAAGGTGATCGAGGGGCGGATAGGCCAGCTCGAGCAACCAGGTGCGCTGCGCCGCGGGGTTGGTCGGGCGGTAATGCAGATCGATTTTTAGCCAGAACACCGAACGCGAGTACCCGGCGTTGAGCGTGGCTTTGTCGTGGGGTTTGAAGTTTCCGGCCGCAGCCTGCGCACGAACATCAGCGATGGTCGCCTGACCACCCGCGTCTTCGTACACCTGCATGACTCGGCCCAGGGGAAGGCTCTGGGTGAATTCGTCGAACTCGACGGCGCTCGCCATGAGGGGCAAGCAAAGCAGCAACATCAGCAAATAGCGCATTTAAGCCCCAGCGTGGCCTGTCCGGTTATCTCAGGAAGCCCCTCATTCCCTTTGAGTAGACGTAAAACCGGCATTACCTGTTATTGGTTTGGATCCACTCTAGCATAGCCGCTGGTGGCCATTGAACACCATTGAAAAATTTACTGCAGAGGCTCTAGTACGGGCGTTCCAGCGACAAATTTTGCGCAAAATCAGCGTGGTTGGTCAGGTTCTATCAATGCATCGGCCGTTTTACATATCCCTGTAGCAGCCGGACGCAGGCTTCGCCAGCGGCTACAAGTCCGTCTCATGACTCGCTGGTCGACTGGTGGTAAGCTCGCGCACCATGAATATCTACAGCTCTCGCCCCGTTGTCCTCTGTCTCTCCGGCCACGACCCAAGTGGTGGCGCCGGCTTGCAGGCAGATATCGAAGCCCTGCTCGCCCAGGGTTGCCATGCGGCTCCGGCCGTCACTGCCCTGACCGTGCAAGACACGGTCAACGTCACTGACTTTCGCGTCCTCGACCGTGAGTGGGTGTTGGCCCAGGCCAATGCCGTGCTCAACGATTCCGAAGTCGCTGCGGTCAAACTGGGCATGCTCGGTTCCCTGGAGATGGTCGACACCGTTGTCGAACTGCTCTCGGCGCACCCGCATTTGCCGGTGGTCTGCGACCCGGTGCTGCGCGCCGGCGGTGGCGGACGACTGGGCAAGGACGAAGTCGGCTACGCCATGCGCGAACGCCTGCTGCCCCTGTCCATCATCGCCACCCCTAACCTTCCCGAAGCGCGCATCCTCGCCGAACTGCCAGAAGGCACGGCCGACGAATGCGCCGAAAAACTGTTGCCGTTCGTCAAACACCTGCTGATCACTGGCGGCCATGGCGACGAACACGAAATCCACAACCGCCTCTACAGCCGCGACGGTCGCCGCGAAACCTTTACCTGCCAGCGCTTGCCCGGCAGCTATCACGGTTCCGGTTGCACGCTGGCCAGCGCCTTGGCCGGTCGTCTGGCCCAGGGTGAAAACCTCGCCAGTGCGGTACAGACCGCGCTTAACTACACATGGCGAACCCTGCGTGATGCAGAGCAGCTGGGCAAAGGCCAGTTCGTGCCGCGCCGTCTGCCCCTGGATTTCTGCTCGTAACTATTGAAGCGTAAAGCGCCGAGGCTTGTCCGATGAAACTACGTGGCCTGTACGCCATTACCGATAGCCAGTTGCTGGCCGGTAAATTTCTTTCGTACGTGGAGGCGGCGCTGGAAGGCGGCGTCACCCTGCTGCAATACCGCGACAAGAGCAGCGACGAGGCACGGCGTCTGCGTGAGGCTGAGGCGCTGCGTGATTTGTGCGAACGCTACAAGACTCACCTGATCATCAACGACGATGCCGAGCTCGCTGCGCGCCTGAACGTTGGCGTGCACCTGGGCCAGACCGACGGCCCACTGACCCCGGCCCGCGCCCTGCTCGGTCGCCAAGCCATCATCGGTTCGACTTGCCACGCGCAACTCGAACTCGCCGAACAGGCTGCAAAAGAAGGCGCCAGTTACGTCGCCTTCGGCCGTTTCTTCAACTCCAACACCAAACCCGGCGCACCGACCTGCAGCCTCGACTTGCTCGATCAGGCCCGCAGCACACTGCACCTGCCAATCTGCGCGATTGGGGGCATCACCCTGGAAAATGCCGCGCCATTGGTGGCCCACGGAGTTGATCTGCTGGCGGTTGTCCACGGTCTGTTTGGCGCCGAGAGCGCAGCCGAAGTGACCCGCCGCGCTCGCGCGTTTAACGAATTACTTAAAGTCTGATTTGAGAGCCCGACCATGTCTCGTTCCGAAACCCTGTTTGCCAATGCCCAGAAACACATTCCCGGTGGCGTGAATTCGCCTGTGCGCGCGTTCAAAAGCGTCGGCGGCACCCCGTTGTTTTTCAAACACGCTGAAGGCGCCTACGTCACCGACGAAGACGACAAGCGTTATGTGGATTACGTCGGTTCCTGGGGCCCGATGATCCTCGGCCACAGCCATCCGGACGTGCTGGACGCGGTGCGTAAACAGCTGGAACACGGTTTGTCCTACGGCGCCCCGACCGCGATGGAAACCGAAATGGCGGACCTGGTTTGCTCGATCGTGCCGTCGATGGAAATGGTGCGCATGGTCAGCTCCGGCACCGAAGCGACCATGAGCGCGATCCGTCTGGCCCGTGGTTTCACCGGCCGCGACAGCATCATCAAGTTCGAAGGCTGCTACCACGGTCATTCCGACAGTCTGCTGGTCAAGGCTGGCTCCGGCGCGCTGACCCAGGGCGTACCGAGCTCGGCCGGCGTGCCGGCGGACTTCGCCAAACACACCCTGACCCTGCCATTCAATGACATCGACGCGGTGGAAACCATGCTCGCCGAAGTCGGCCAGGACGTGGCGTGCATCATCGTCGAGCCCGTCGCTGGCAACATGAACTGCGTACCGCCGGCGCCAGGTTTCCTCGAAGGCCTGCGGACCCTGTGCGACAAGCACGGTGTGGTGCTGATTTTCGACGAAGTGATGACCGGTTTCCGCGTCGCCCTCGGCGGCGCACAAGCGCATTTCGGCGTAACGCCGGACCTGAGCACCTTCGGCAAGATTATCGGCGGTGGCATGCCGGTCGGCTGCTTCGGCGGTAAACGCGAAATCATGTCGCACATCGCGCCACTGGGTCCGGTATACCAGGCAGGCACGTTGTCGGGTAACCCGCTGGCCATGGCCGCTGGCCTGACCACCCTGCGCCTGATCAGCCGTCCAGGCTTCCATGCCGAGCTGAGCGACTACACCAGTCGCCTGCTCGATGGCCTGCAACAACGCGCCGATGCGGCGGGTATTCCGTTCGTGACCACGCAGGCGGGCGGCATGTTCGGCCTGTATTTCAGTGGCGCCGACGACATCGTGACCTTCGATGACGTAATGGCCAGCGACGCGGCGCTGTTCGGTCGCTTCTTCCATCTGATGCTTGAAGGTGGCGTTTACCTGGCGCCGAGCGCATTCGAAGCCGGCTTTACCTCGATCGCCCATGGCGACGCCGAGTTGAAACTGACGCTGGATGCCGCTGAGCGTGCATTCGCCGCATTGAAATAATCGCTCTGCCGCTGACGTTGGCGACTGCCAGCGTCAGCTTTTACCTGCATTCACACCCTTATTCCTACGCTTCTGCCAATAATCTCCCGCAAATTGGGCGATATATTCCCCGCGCAGCAGAAAAACGAGTAAAGACTTTGTAAGGTTGGCCCTGCTTATTTCATAATGCGCGCTTATTGGATCCCTCGATGGGTCCGCGCGCCCTTCAGAGGTAAGTCGATTCTCATGAACCGCACCGGCCGCGCCCTTGCACTGGGCTGCCTGTTGCTCCTTCAGCCCCTGCTCGCGCACGCACAAGCAGGCGGCAACTCGTTGTTAATCCCAGCGATGGGTCGCTGCACCCTCAATACTCAGCCGCAAGACCTGACGCAAGCGCTCGCCGCCTGCCAGAAAGCGTCGGATGAAGGGGATGCACAAGCGCAATACGAGTTGGGTGAGTTCTACTACGAAGGCAAAAACGCGCCTCGCGACCTCAATCAAGCCCTCAGCTATTTCGAAAAAGCCTCGCTGCAAGGCCACGCCCAGGCGCAATTCAAACTGGGCACCATGTTCTTCCATGGCGAAGGTGTTCAGGCCAATAACGTTCAGGCTTACATTCTGCTGAAAATGGCTGCGGTCAACGGTGCTGAAGATGCGCTGGACACCGCCGACGAAGTCACCGAGAAAATGCCGCGCGAAGAGCTGGAAGTGGCGACTCAGGTGCTGGGGCAAATCTTTCGTAAATACCTGATGGAATTGCAGAATGCGGATGGGCGAACGCCTTTTGCACCGCTACCCTGATTTCTGCGGCGAAATGACAGGCCCCTTCGCGAGCAAGTCGAATGGGGCGACTCGGTTTTAAGGCTTACTTTTCAGGCATCGGCATCGGAAACGGCATGACATTGCCGACCGCGCCACGGGCTTCGCTGATTTTCGGCGTACCCAGGCGCTCGACCTCGTCGATGCGCACAATCGAATGCATCGGCACAAAACTGCGTACCACGCCTTCGAACTGAGCCTTGAGCTTCTCTTCGCTCGGATCGACGACCACTTGCGTGCGCTCGCCAAAGACGAACTCTTCCACTTCCAGAAAGCCCCACAGATCACTTTGATAGATCTGCTTGGCATACATTTCGTACACCTGGCCCTGGTTGAGGAAAATCACCTTGTAGATTGGAGCTTCACGTTTGGTCATGGTGGGCGAGCAACACATTTGGGATAAAAATGAGGGCGCGAACTATAGCATAGCCACCGGACGCACAGCGGTAGGAACCTTGGGACATGTTCCCTATAATGCGCGGTTCTTTGAATCACGTGATGACTCTGTCCATGGCCAAGAAGCTTTACATCGAAACCCACGGTTGTCAGATGAACGAGTACGACAGCTCGCGCATGGTCGACTTGCTGGGCGAACACCAGGCCCTGGAAGTCACCGCCCGCGCTGAAGACGCCGACGTGATCCTGCTCAACACCTGCTCCATTCGCGAGCGCGCCCAGGACCGGGTGTATTCCCAGTTAGGCCGCTGGCGTGAACTGAAACTCGCCAACCCGGACATGGTGATCGCCGTCGGCGGTTGCGTGGCCAGTCAGGAAGGCGCAGCCATTCGTGATCGCGCGCCGTATGTCGACGTGGTCTTCGGCCCGCAAACCTTGCACCGCCTGCCGGAAATGATCGACGCCGCACGCGCCACCAAGCTGCCGCAAGTTGACGTCTCGTTCCCGGAAATCGAAAAGTTCGACCATTTGCCCGAACCGCGCATCGATGGCCCAAGCGCTTATGTGTCGGTGATGGAAGGCTGCAGCAAGTACTGCACCTTCTGCGTGGTGCCGTACACCCGTGGCGAAGAAGTCAGCCGGCCGTTCGACGATGTGATTGCCGAGATCATCCACCTGGCTGAAAACGGCGTGCGCGAAGTGACACTGCTGGGTCAGAACGTCAACGGTTATCGCGGCACCACGCATGACGGTCGCCTCGCCGATCTGGCCGAGCTGATTCGTGTCGTGGCCGCCGTCGATGGCATCGACCGGATTCGCTACACCACGTCGCACCCGCTGGAGTTCTCCGACAGCCTGATCCAGGCCCACGCCGATGTGCCGGAACTGGTCAAACACCTGCATTTGCCGGTGCAGTCGGGTTCGGACCGAATTCTCTCGGCGATGAAGCGCAACCACACCGCGCTGGAATACAAATCCAAACTGCGCAAGCTGCGGGCCGCCGTGCCGGGCATTTGCATCAGTTCGGACTTCATCGTCGGCTTCCCGGGCGAGACCGAAAAAGACTTCGAACAAACCATGAAGCTGATCGAAGACGTCGGTTTCGACTTCTCCTACTCGTTCGTCTACAGCCAGCGCCCGGGCACCCCGGCGGCCGACCTGGTCGACGAGACGCCGGAAGCGTTGAAGAAAGAGCGCCTGAACGCCCTGCAACATCGCCTGAACCAGCAAGGTTTCGAAATCAGCCGACAAATGGTCGGTTCGATCCAGCGGATCCTGGTCACCGATTACTCGAAAAAAGACCCCGGCGAACTGCAAGGCCGGACCGAGAATAACCGTATCGTCAACTTCCGCTGCGACACGCCAACCTTGATTGGCCAATTCGCCGACGTGCACATCGATGCCGCACAACCGCACTCGCTGCGGGGCTCGCTGATCCAGTAACACTGAGTAACCCTGTGGTAGCGAGCCTGCTCGCTCCCATAGGGGTCCGTGTTTGAGGCTGGAATATTAAGAGCTTTCGCACCCAGCCCACTGGCGTTATCCTTGATTTCATCTTAATTGCCCCAGGGCGGCTAAATACGACCTTGAACGCACCCATAGAACCGCATCGTTTCATCCTCGAGCCCTTTGAGGCTCGCCGCTTCGCCAATCTGTGCGGGCAATTCGACGAGCATTTACGCTTGATCGAACAGCGCCTGACGATCGAGATCCGCAACCGCGGAAACCAGTTCGAATTGATCGGCGAACCTAAACACACCACCTCCGCGGAAAACCTCCTGCGCCGTCTGTACCGGGAAACCAAGGGTACCGAGCTGTCGCCGGACATGGTTCACCTGTTCCTGCAGGAATCGGCCGTCGAGGAACTGGACAACGTCTCCCCCTCCGAACCTTCCGTCGCATTGCGCACCAAGAAAGGCATGATTCGCCCTCGAGGCTTGAATCAGCTGCGCTATGTGAAAGAAATTCTCGGTAATGACATCAACTTCGGCATCGGCCCTGCCGGTACCGGCAAGACGTATCTGGCCGTGGCTTGCGCCGTAGACGCGCTGGAACGCGAGCAGATTCGTCGCATCCTGCTGGTTCGTCCAGCGGTTGAAGCCGGCGAGAAGCTCGGCTTCCTGCCCGGCGATTTGTCGCAGAAGATCGACCCGTACCTGCGCCCGCTCTATGACGCGCTCTACGAAATGCTCGGCTTCGAACACGTCGCCAAGCTGATCGAGCGCCAGGTCATCGAAGTGGCACCGCTGGCTTACATGCGCGGTCGCACGCTGAACAACAGTTTCATTATTCTCGACGAGAGCCAGAACACCACCGTCGAGCAAATGAAGATGTTCCTGACCCGTATCGGCTTTGGCTCCACCGCGGTCATCACCGGTGACATTACCCAGGTCGACCTGCCGAAAGGCACCAAGTCCGGGCTGCACCATGTGATCGAGGTGCTCAAGGACGTGCCGGGCATCAGCTTCACCCATTTCATGCCCAAGGACGTTGTGCGCCATCCACTGGTGCAGCGCATTGTCGAAGCCTACGAGCGCTTCGAAAATCGCGTGACCGAAGAAGCACCCAAGGACAACCGCCGCGATGCTTGAGCTTGATCTGCAACTGGCTACACAAGCGTCCGCCCCCAGCGAAGCCGAGTTCCGCCAATGGTGCGAACTCGCCCTGCGCCAGCGCACTGCCGACTCCGAAATGACCATCCGCCTGGTCGACGAAGCAGAAGGCCGCGAGCTGAATCACACCTGGCGGCAAAAGGATTACGCCACTAACGTTCTGTCGTTCCCCGCCGACGTGCCCGACGAGTTCCTTGATATCCCGCTGCTGGGCGATCTGGTGATCTGCGTGGCCGTGGTCGAGCGTGAAGCCGCCGAACAAGGCAAGGAATTGAAGGCCCACTGGGCTCATCTGGTCATTCACGGCTGCTTGCATCTGTTGGGTTACGACCATATAGATGACGACGAAGCCGAAGAAATGGAAGCACTGGAACGAACGTTGCTTGCAGAGTTGGGTTATCCCGACCCGTATGCGGACGACGAAACCGAAACATCCCCTATCGTTACAACAAAGGATTCAGAGTAATCGCTATGAGCGAAGATCGATCGAGCAACGGGCAGAAGTCTTGGCTGGGTAAGCTCACCCAGGCTTTTGCCCACGAGCCGAAAAACCGTCAGGAGCTGCTGGAGCTCCTGCGCGATGCACACCAGAACAAACTGTTGGACAGCGAAGCGCTGGCCATCGTCGAAGGCGCCATCCAGGTTGCAGACCTGCAAGTACGGGACATCATGGTCCCGCGCTCGCAAATGGTCAGCATCAAGGCGACCCAGACCCCTCGCGAGTTTCTGCCCGCCGTGGTTGACTCGGCCCACTCCCGCTACCCGGTGATCGGCGAAAGCCACGATGACGTGATGGGCGTGTTGCTGGCCAAGGACTTGCTGCCGTTGATCCTCAAGGAGAACGGCGACAGCTTCAACATCAAGGACCTGCTGCGCCCGGCCACGTTCGTGCCCGAGTCCAAGCGTCTGAATGTGCTGCTGCGCGAATTTCGCGCCAACCACAACCACATGGCCATCGTCATTGACGAATACGGCGGCGTGGCTGGCCTGGTGACCATCGAAGACGTGCTGGAACAAATCGTCGGCGACATCGAAGACGAGCACGACGTAGAGGAAGACAGCTACATCAAGCCGTTGCCCAGCGGTGACTTCCTGATCAAGGCCCTGACACCGATCGAAAACTTCAATGAGTTTTTCGACAGCGAATTCTCCGACGATGAGTTCGATACCGTCGGCGGCCTGGTGATGAGCGCGTTCGGGCACTTGCCCAAACGCAACGAGATCACTGAAATCGGCCCTTATCGCTTCCGCATCCTGAACGCCGACAGCCGTCGGATTCATCTGCTGCGCCTGACTCCAATTGCCCGTTAAGGACTGACATGCACCGTCTCACCCGTCCCGGCTGGCCCGGTAATCTGCTGGCCGTGGCGGCCGGTGCACTCACCACCCTGGCGCTGGCGCCGTTCGATATCTGGCCACTGGCATTGCTGGCGGTCGGCTTCTTTTACGCCGGTTTGCGCGAACTGAGCCCACGTCAGGCCCTGGGCCGTGGCTGGTGTTTCGGTTTTGGCCTGTTCGGCGCCGGCACCAGCTGGATCTACTACAGCATTCACAACTTCGGTGGCGCCTCGGTGTTGCTGGCGGGCTTGCTGATGCTGGCGTTCACCGCAGCGATTGCCTGGTTCTTTGCCCTGCCGGCCTGGATTTGGGCGCGCTGGCTACGTCGCAACGAAGCACCGCTGGCAGATGCCTTGGCGTTTGCAGCGTTGTGGGTCGGCCAGGAGGCATTTCGCGGCTGGTTCCTCACCGGTTTCCCGTGGCTCTATTCCGGCTACAGTCAGCTTAACGGTCCATTGGCCGGGCTCGCGCCATTAGGCGGAATGTGGTTGATTTCCTTCACTCTCGCCCTGACGGCCGCACTGATCTACAACGCGTTGCGACTGGTGCGCACCGGGCGTAAAGGGTTTATTGCAGCGGGCGCGTTGTTGCTGGTCGGCCCGTGGGTGGCCGGCCTGGCCCTGAAAGAACATGCCTGGACCAGCCCGGCGGGCCCTGCGCTCAGCGTCGCGGCGATTCAAGGCAACATCGAACAAAGCATGAAGTGGGACCCGGCGCAGCTCAACGCGCAATTGGAGCTGTACCGCGACATGAGCTTCAGCTCCAAACGCGTCGACCTGCTGATCTGGCCCGAAACCGCCGTACCGGTGCTCAAGTCGTCCGCCGAGGGCTACCTGACCATGATGGGCAACTTCGCCGCCGAGCGTAATTCGGCGTTGATTACCGGCGTACCGATCCGTCAGGAAGTGCGTCACGAGAAACGCTTCTTCAACGGTATTACAGTCGTCGGCGAAGGCGATGGCACTTACCTCAAGCAAAAACTGGTGCCGTTCGGCGAATACGTGCCGTTGCAGGATGTACTGCGCGGACTGATCGCGTTCTTCGACCTGCCGATGTCCGATTTCGCCCGTGGACCGGCCGACCAGCCGATGTTGCAGGCCAAGGGGTATCAGGTTGCGCCGTTCATTTGCTACGAAGTGGTCTACCCGGAATTCGCCGCCAGCCTTGCAGCGCGCAGTGATTTGCTGCTGACCATCAGTAACGACACCTGGTTCGGCACCTCCATCGGCCCACTGCAACATTTGCAGATGGCACAGATGCGCGCACTGGAGGCGGGCCGATGGATGATCCGCGCCACCAACAATGGCGTATCCGGGCTGATTAACCCGTTTGGCCAGATTACCGCGCAGATCCCGCAGTTCGAACGCGGCATCCTCTACGGCGAAGTGGTGCCGATGCACAACCTGACGCCGTACCTGCAATGGCGCTCGTGGCCGTTGATCATCGTTTGCGTGTTGTTGTTTGGTTGGGCGTTGATTGCTAGCCGGATGGCAAAAACCGTCTGACCCCATCTGATCGTTCTCACGCTCAGCGTGGGAACGATCATCAGCGA
This sequence comes from Pseudomonas sp. SIMBA_041, assembly GCF_046535095.1. Lineage (NCBI taxonomy): Bacteria > Pseudomonadati > Pseudomonadota > Gammaproteobacteria > Pseudomonadales > Pseudomonadaceae > Pseudomonas > Pseudomonas sp. SIMBA_041. The sequence goes on along the minus strand of NZ_JAWRXJ010000008.1, from coordinate 143,679 downwards.
TAGAAAAGCGAATACCCGACCTGTCCCACCGCCTCGTTCATCAATTGTCCGGATTGCCAGATCGACTTGAATTCCGGCATCCAGCCGCCCAGCGGTCGGGCATTGTCGACGCCTAAAAAGCCCACCGGCGCAGGCACAACGTCAAACCCTGCCTTCTGGAAACTCCAGACAGACCGCGGCATGTGCCAGGCCTGGGTCACGACCACTACCCGCTTGATACCCTGAGGCAACAACACCTCGGCACTGAACTTCGCGTTCTCCCACGTCGTGAGGCTACGCCCTTCCTGCCAGCGTACCGTCACGCCAAAATCATCGAGCAGCGAGTCCGCCATCAACTTCGCTTCGGTGGGTGGCGTACCGTAATGCAGGCCACCGCTGGTCAGCACAGGCAAACCGGAAGCTTTGGCCAGACGCGCCGCATATCGCTCACGCTCCAACCCTATGCCAGTCGGCTGGTCGGTGCCCCAGGCAATGTCGCCGCGCTCACGCCCGGAACCCAACACCACGATGGCGTCCGCGCGCTGGCCCAGGGTCGCCCATTCGTCGCGTGACAACGGCGGATCACGCTCAAGCGCTTTGGCACTCCACTGCACTACCACGGGCAAGCTCATCAACCAGAAACCACCGACACCCAGAACAAAGCACGCACCCGCAAGCCTTGGCCTTGAGCGGCGCAACCACCACGCAAGGACCAAAAGCAGCAAAAGAATACCGGGAGGTAACAGCAGTTGTTTCACAAAATATCGAAAAGGCATCGAGCATCTCCAGAGATGCCCGAAGCCTAAGTGGGTTGACGCAATGCGACAACAGATATGGAAGGACTATGCTTCAAAAGAGTAAAAAAGAAGCCGGGCCATGACCTCAAGTGCCCTTACTTGAATTGCAGAGACCGGACCTTTACCGCGTCCCTGCCGGGTACTTTGTCCTTGAGCCAGATGATTTTGGCCGAACGTGGTGCATCGAGTTGCTTCACTGCTGCTGACAAGCATCCGTGTGTTTCACGTTCACAGCGATCCAGATAGGCTTTGACCAATTCAAACTCTGCGGGGCTAAGGCCGCGCAGTTCCAGCTCCAGGGGACGCTCATCGCGCAGCCGGCCAGCAGTTTTTGCAGCGTCCAGGGCCATTCCCAAACGATCGATCAGTCTTTCGTACAGTTCCGGTTTTGTGGCTTTTTGCTGTGATTCAACCATCCCTCACCTCATTGAAGATAAGACTCACTCCCCATTTAGAGCTTAGCTTCCATGAACAAACCGGCTGAACACTGCGACCAACGGCCCTCGCAGCCGTTTTTGCGAGACGCGCGAGCGTAATCAGGGTTTCCCTCGGTAGAGTGCGGTCATGTATGCTACGGCGCTTCCTGTAACTCCACTTCCAGCTCGTCTGGGCACCGAAACGCCGATTTGGCGTGCTCACCGTCCAGCGTCGCATTGAAGAGGATTAGGCCACCCCTATTCAGTTCAAAAGTAGCCATGCACGAACAATATCAGCCCCGTGAAATCGAAGCCGCCGCCCAGTCGTTCTGGGACGAGCAAAAGTCCTTTGAAGTCAGTGAACAGCCAGGCAAGGAGACTTTCTACTGCCTGTCGATGTTCCCTTACCCCAGCGGCAAGCTACACATGGGGCACGTGCGCAACTACACCATCGGCGACGTGATCTCCCGCTACCAGCGCATGCAAGGCAAGAACGTTCTGCAACCCATGGGTTGGGACGCCTTCGGCATGCCGGCGGAAAACGCCGCGATGAAGAACAACGCAGCGCCCGCCAAGTGGACCTACGAAAACATCGCCTACATGAAAACCCAGCTGCGCAGCCTGGGCCTGGCGGTGGACTGGTCCCGCGAAGTGACCACCTGCAAGCCGGATTACTACCGTTGGGAACAATGGCTGTTCACTCGCCTGTTCGAAAAAGGAGTGATCTACAAGAAAAGCGGCACCGTGAACTGGGACCCGGTCGACCAGACCGTTCTGGCCAACGAGCAGGTAATCGACGGTCGCGGCTGGCGTTCCGGCGCGCTGATCGAAAAGCGCGAAATCCCGATGTACTACTTCAAGATCACCGCGTACGCGGATGAGCTGCTGGAGAGTCTCGACGAACTGACGGGCTGGCCTGAACAGGTCAAGACCATGCAGCGCAACTGGATCGGCAAGTCCCGCGGCATGGAAGTGCAGTTCCCGTACAACGTCGATTCCATCGGCCAAGCCGGCGCGCTGAAAGTATTCACCACCCGTCCGGACACCCTGATGGGTGCGACCTACGTTGCCGTGGCCGCCGAACACCCGCTGGCCACCCTGGCCGCGCAGAACAGTCCTGAGCTGCAAGCGTTCATCGCTGAATGCAAGGGCGGCAGCGTCGCTGAAGCCGACGTCGCCACCCAGGAGAAGAAAGGCCTGCCGACCTCGCTGTTCGTCGAGCACCCGCTGACCGGCGAGAAACTGCCGGTGTGGGTCGCCAACTATGTGCTGATGCATTACGGCGATGGCGCGGTCATGGCTGTCCCGGCGCACGACGAACGTGATTTCGAGTTCGCCACCAAGTACAACCTGCCGATCAAGTCCGTGGTGCGCACAAGCTCGGGTGACACCAACCCGGCTCCGTGGCAGGACGCGTATGGCGAGCACGGCACGCTGATCAATTCCGGCGAGTTCGACGGCCTCGATTTCGCCGGCGCGTTTGACGCCATTGAAGTCGCGCTGATCAAGAAAAACCTTGGTGCCTCGCGCACCCAGTTCCGTCTGCGTGACTGGGGTATCAGCCGCCAGCGCTATTGGGGTTGCCCGATCCCGATCATCCACTGCACTAGCTGCGGTGACGTGCCGGTGCCGGAAGACCAGTTGCCTGTTGTGCTGCCAGAAGACGTCGTACCCGACGGCGCCGGTTCGCCACTGGCTCGCATGCCCGAGTTCTACGAGTGCAGCTGCCCTAAATGTGGCCAGCCTGCCAAGCGTGAAACCGACACCATGGACACCTTCGTCGAGTCCTCGTGGTACTACGCCCGCTACGCCTCGCCCCACTATGAAGGCGGCCTGGTGGAAAAATCCGCGGCCGACCATTGGTTGCCGGTGGATCAGTACATCGGCGGTATCGAACACGCCATTCTTCACCTGCTGTACGCGCGCTTCTTCCACAAGCTGATGCGTGACGAAGGCCTGGTGAGCTCCAACGAGCCGTTCAAGAACCTGCTGACCCAAGGCATGGTGATCGCCGAGACGTACTATCGCCGTGAGGCCAATGGCGCCTACACCTGGTTCAACCCGGCGGACGTGGAACTCGAGCGTGACAGCAAGGCCAAGGTCATCAGCGCCAAGCTGATCGCGGACGGCCTGCCGGTGGAAATCGGCGGCACCGAGAAGATGGCCAAGTCGAAGAACAACGGCGTTGACCCACAGTCGATGATTGACCAGTTCGGCGCCGACACCTGCCGCCTGTTCATGATGTTCGCCTCGCCACCCGACATGAGCGCGGAATGGTCCGACTCGGGCGTGGAAGGTTCGCACCGCTTCCTCAAGCGCGTCTGGCGCCTGGCTCAAGCCCACGTCACTCAGGGCCTGCCGGGCAAACTGGACGTCGCCGGCCTGAACGACGAACAGAAAGTCATTCGCCGCTCGATCCACCAGGCGATCAAGCAAGCCAGCCACGACGTCGGCCAGAACCACAAATTCAACACGGCCATCGCCCAGGTGATGACGCTGATGAACGTGCTGGAAAAAGCCCCGCAAGGCACCGAACAGGATCGCGCACTGGTTCAGGAAGGTCTGGAAACCGTGACGCTGCTACTGGCGCCAATCACCCCGCACATCAGCCACGAGCTGTGGAATCGACTGGGTCACGCTGCCCCGGTGATCGACGCCGCCTGGCCGGTGCTGGACGAGAACGCATTGGTGCAGGACAGCCTGACGCTGGTCATCCAGGTCAACGGCAAGCTGCGCGGTCAGATCGAAATGCCGGCCAGCGCAACGCGCGAAGAAGTCGAAGCCGCGGCCCGTATCAACGAGAACGTGCTGCGCTTTGTCGACGGCCTGACTATTCGCAAAGTGATCGTCGTGCCCGGGAAACTGGTCAACATCGTCGCCAGCTAATTGGATCAGGCGCCGGGCCATGCCCGGCGCCGAGTAAAACCTTTCGGGCCGCAAGATCGGCCCACATGGTTTCAAGGGGAGCAACAAAATGATCAAACGCAATCTGCTGGTGATGGGCCTTGCGGTCCTGTTGAGCGCCTGCGGTTTCCAGCTGCGCGGCACCGGCACCACTGAACTGGCGATCAAGGAACTCGACCTGAGCGCCCGTAACGCCTACGGCGAGACCGTGAAGCAAATGCGTCAGGTGCTGGAAGGCAGTGGCGTCAAGGTCTACACCGGCGCACCTTACAAGCTGGTGCTGACCAATGAGCAGGAAAGCCAGCGCATCATCAGCTACGCAGGTGGCGGCCATACTGGCGAGTATCAGATCACCACTGTTCTGAACTACGACATTCGTGGCGCACATGATCTGCAACTGATCAGCGACAAGCTCGAAGTGCAAAAGATCTTCATGCATGACGGCAACAACCTGGCGGGGTCCGACCAGGACGCCGACACTGCCCGTGCAGAAACTCGTCGCGAGCTGATTCAGCGCATGATGCTGCGCCTGCAACAGATCACCCCGACCCAATTGGATCAGCTGCAGCAGACCGCCGAAGCCAAGGCCAAGGCCGAAGCCCAGGCGCTGGAAGCCGCACAGAAGGCTGAAGCGAATACTCCGCGCCAGTCGCCTGTCCAGATCCCGCAACAGTAAGACTTTCGGGGCGCTCCGGCGCCCCGATGGCCCTTTCTTATGAAACTCGCCCCCGCCCAACTCGGTAAACACCTGCAAGGTGCCCTCGCGCCGGTCTACATCATCAGCGGCGATGACCCGTTGCTGTGTCAGGAAGCGGCCGATGCCATTCGTGCCGCCGCCCGCCAACAAGGCTTCGATGAACGCCAGGTCTTCGCCGCCGACGCCAGTTTCGACTGGGGCACGTTGTTGCAGGCGGGTGCGAGCATGTCATTGTTCGCCGAAAAGCGCCTGCTGGAACTGCGCCTGCCCTCCGGCAAACCCGGCGACAAGGGCGCTGCCGCCTTCATCGAATACTGCTCGCGCCCGGCCGAAGACACGATATTGCTGATCAGCTTGCCCAAGCTCGATGGCAGTGCGCAGAAGACCAAGTGGGGCAAGGCGCTGGTCGAAGGTCAGCACACGCAGTTTGTGCAAATCTGGCCGGTGGATGCCAACCAGCTGCCAAGCTGGATTCGCCAGCGTCTGTCTCAAGCCGGGTTGTCGGCCAGCCAGGACGCGGTCGAACTGATTGCCGCGCGCGTCGAGGGCAACCTGCTCGCCGCCGCGCAGGAAATCGAAAAGCTCAAATTGATGGCCGAAGGTGGGCAGATCACCGTCGAAACCGTACAGGCCGCTGTGGCCGACAGTGCACGTTTCGATGTATTCGGTCTGACCGATGCCATCCTGAATGGCGAGGCGGCCCACGCGTTGCGCATGCTTGAAGGACTGCGCGGTGAAGGTGTCGAACCTCCGGTCATTCTCTGGGCGCTGGCCCGGGAACTGCGTCTGCTGGCCAACCTGTCGTTGCAATACAGCCAGGGCGTGCCACTGGACAAAGCCTTCAGCTCAGCCCGCCCACCGGTCTGGGACAAACGAAAACCCTTGATGAGCAAAGCCCTGCAACGTTACTCGGCGCAACGCTGGGCGCAGTTGTTGCTGGAAGCGCAGCGCATTGACGCGCAGATCAAGGGTCAGGCGGCCGGCTCGCCGTGGATGAGCCTTAGTCGATTGTCATTGTTGATGGCCGGTCAACGCCTGACATTGCCCGCCGAATAAACGCACCCTTGTAGCAGGCTTCGCCAGCTGGTACAGGTTTTGCGATCGGCGAAAGGTCCTACAACCTGTGGGGACTAGACAGAACCCCAACTTCAGCCGATGATTTGCCCTGCAAAAACCACTCACTCGCGAGAATCATCATGAGCAAAAAGCCATCAAAGCATGGCCCGAACAAGGCCAAATCCATTATCGCCCAGCCACTGTTCCGCAGCCGTCAGGAGCGAGCCGGCAAGGGCAAAGGCAGCTACCGCCGCGAAGCCTTCCAGTCTAATAGCTGGGAGGCTTCTTACTTTCTGGCTGCGTAAAGCAGAACACCCCTTCGACATGTTAAGGTCTGTACCTGATTCGTATCTTCTGGACCTGTGCATGCCCCTTCGTCTTTCCCGTCGTTGGCCCGTTCGCCAACTGATCGCTGCCTCCAGCCTCATTTTGCTTGTCGCCTGCGCGGAAAAACCAACCGCCGCCGACGCCCAGCCACTGCAAACCCTTCCCGTCGCGACAGCCCCTGCGGTCATTCCGCCCGTGGTGCCGGCCGGAGAAAACCTCGACATCCAGCCCACCCAGACGTTCGCCGAATGGCAAGCAGGTTTCCGCAAAGATGCACTGACCGCCGGTATCCGCGCCGATCTGTTCGACCACGCCTTTGCCAATGTCAGTTTCGACCCCAGCGTAATCCGTGCGGATCGCAGCCAACCGGAATTTTCCCGTCCAGTGTGGGAATACCTCGACGGCGCCCTTTCTCCACTGCGAGTACGTAAAGGCCAAGCGCTGATCAGCGAAAACGCGGCCCTCCTGCAAAGCATCGAACAGCGTTATGGCGTCGACCGCCAGGCACTCGTGTCGGTGTGGGGCATGGAAAGTAACTTCGGTCAGTTCCAGGGCAGCAAGTCGGTCATCAACTCCCTGGCGACCCTGGCGTACGAAGGCCGGCGCCCCGGCTTTGCCCACGATCAATTGATCGCCGCCCTGCAAATCCTGCAACAAGGGGATATCACACCCGATAAGATGCTCGGTTCCTGGGCCGGCGCCATGGGCCAGACCCAATTCATCCCGACGACTTACAACACCCACGCTGTCGACTTCGATGGTGACGGTCGCCGTGACATCTGGAACAGCCCCGCCGACGCCCTGGCCTCGACCGCGCATTACCTGCAAAGCTCCGGCTGGCAGAACGGCCAGCCGTGGGGCTTTGAAGTGCAACTGCCAAGCAGTTTCAACTACGTCCTGGCCGATGGCACAATTCGCAAAAGCGTCGCCGAATGGTTGCAACTGGGGGTTTCTCTGCCCGCTGGCGCTCGGATTCCGCCAGGCTCGGAACACCTCTCCGCAGCCCTGCTGCTGCCGGCCGGTTACCGTGGCCCGGCATTCCTGGTGCTCGACAACTTCCGCGCGATTCTCAAGTACAACAATTCGTCGTCCTATGCGTTGGCGGTGAGTCTGTTGTCCGAACGCTTCAATGGTTCGGGGCTGATCAGCGGCACCTGGCCGAAAGATGATTTGCCGTTGAGCCGTACCGAGCGCATGGAATTGCAGAGCCTGTTGAGTGCCCAGAACTACGACGCGGGCATCCCGGATGGCATTATCGGCGCCAATACACGCAAAGCGATCCGCAGTGCACAGCAGTCGTTTGGCTGGCCGGCGGATGGATATCCGACGCACAAGTTGCTGGAAGGTTTGCGTAACCGCTAGAAGCATCGTCGGAACGCCGCCCGGAACAAGCCGTCGCTCCCACATTGGTTCTGTGTACGACACAAAACCTGTGGGAGCGACGGCGCGACGATTCGACTTGCTCGCGATGACGGACTATCAGGCGACGAAGCTCTAAGCCTTGACCACCACATCCTGCTCCAGCACCAACTCCTTCTTCCCCGCATCCAATCGAACCAAAGCCCCCATCGGCAACGTCAGGTTCGGATCACAATGCCCGCTACGCCAACCAGCCAGCACCGGAATCCGCAACGGCTCGAAGGTCTGCTTGAGCAACCGCTCCAGCGCGACCGCATCAACCCCCGCCACATCCCCTACCAAAACCCCGCGCAGCTTGCCCAGCGCACCCGCCAACCGCAAATGGGTCAGCAGCCGGTCTATGCGATACAGCGGCTCGTTGACGTCCTCGATCAACAGGATCACGCCCTCGGCTTCCAATTCGTAGGGCGTGCCCATGGTCGCGGCAATCATCGACAGGTTACCGCCAAGCAAACGCCCGTGAGCGATGCCTGGCTCAATCGTGGTCAACGGCCAGGCCACCGGGTGCGAAATGACGCTACCGGCCTTCACCTGGCCTCTGAGCATGTTGAAAAACGATGACTCGGTAGGTTTCTGCTTGTCGCCCAGCAGATCGGCATTGAGCAACGGACCATGGAAGGTCACGAAACCGGCATAACGACTGATCGCCAGATGCAGCGCCGTGATGTCGCTGTAGCCGATGAACGGTTTGGCGTTGTTTTGCAGCAGTTCGAAATCGATACGGTCAAGCAAACGCGGCGTGCCATAACCACCGCGCAGGCAGATGATGGCATCCACCTCGGGATCCGCGAACGCCGCGTGCAGATCATTGAGCCGCACCTCGTCACTGCCGGCCAGATAACCCTCCTTCTCGTACACCCCGGGAAATACCCGCAGCGCATAGCCGCGAGCGCGCATCCAGGCGATGGCCTTGTCAGTGTCCAGCCCGGCTGGGCCGGCGGGTGCAATCACGCCGATCAACCCTTCCAACGGCAAGGCTGGAACAGGTTTATGCGGATACAGCGTGTGGGTCGGTCGAACGGTCATCCATGAATCTCCCTGCGCGAAAATCTTCAGCACACAGTAGTCAGGAACGGGGACAAACAGAAGAGGCTCAGTCGCCCGCCGGTTACAGGAAAAAACACTGGCTGGCGCTGGCCAGGCAAAAAAACGCCCGCAAGGCCTGAAAAGCCATGCGGGCGCCTTTTATGTCATCGCCAAATTACAGGGACGAGATCAGCTCGGCTTTGACCAGCTTCGCCTGCTCATCGGCATGGTACGAGGAACGTACCAGCGGGCCGGAAGCGACGTTCTTGAAGCCCATCTTGTAACCTTCCTCGGCGAACCAGGCAAAGGTGTCCGGGTGCACAAAACGCTGCACCGGCAAGTGGCTGCGGGACGGTTGCAGGTACTGGCCCAGAGTCAGCATGTCGATGTCGTGTTCGCGCATGCGCTTCATGACTTCGATGACTTCTTCGTCGGTTTCGCCCAGGCCCAGCATCAGGCCGGACTTGGTTGGAATGTGCGGCATCATCTGCTTGAAGCGTTGCAGCAGGGTCAGCGACCACTGGTAATCCGACCCCGGACGCGCAGCCTTGTACAGGCGCGGCACGGTTTCCAGGTTGTGGTTGAACACATCTGGCGGCTCGGCCGCGGTGATTTCCAGCGCCACGTCCATACGGCCACGGTAATCCGGGACCAGGGTTTCGAGCTGCACGTTAGGCGACAGCTTGCGGATCTCGCGGATGCAGTCGGCAAAGTGCTGGGCACCACCGTCACGCAGGTCGTCGCGATCAACCGAGGTGATCACCACGTACTTGAGTTTCAGGTCGGCGATGGCGATGGCCAGGCTTTGCGGCTCATTGACGTCCAGTGGTTTCGGACGGCCGTGGCCGACGTCGCAGAACGGGCAGCGACGGGTGCAGATGTCGCCCATGATCATGAACGTCGCGGTGCCGCCGGAGAAGCACTCGCCCAGGTTCGGGCAGGACGCTTCTTCGCACACGCTGTGCAGCTTGTGTTTGCGCAGCAGGGCCTTGATGCGGTCGACTTCCGGGGAAACCGGGATGCGCACGCGAATCCAGTCGGGTTTCTTCGGCAGTTCGGTGGTCGGAATGATCTTCACCGGGATACGTGCAACCTTCTCGGCGCCGCGCAGCTTGACGCCGGCTTCAACCTTGGCACGCGGGGCCGGACGCTCGGTGACATCGAGCGTCGGGATCATGGTTTGCACTGCATCAGTAGTCATATCAGTCGATTCCGCCCGTTAGGGTCGTCTGCTCAGCATAGTCGAGGTGTTTGACGAGCTGCGCGCGCAGCCGGGCACTTACCTCGGCAAATTCAATCGGTCCTGCGTGATCGCTCAGCTGGGTCATCGCCAGCCCGGCGTAGCCGCAGGGATTAATTCGTCGAAACGGTTCCAGGTTCATGTCCACGTTCAGGGCAAGGCCATGAAAGGAACAACCGTGGCGGATCCGCAGCCCCAGGGACGCGATTTTCGCCCCGTCGACATAGACACCCGGTGCGTCCGGCTTGGCGGCGGCAGTGACGCCGTAACTCGCCAGCAGTTCGATCAGGCACAGTTCCATGCGGGTGACCAGGTCACGCACACCAAACCCGAGTTTGCGTACGTCCAGCAGCAGATAAGCCACCAGTTGGCCGGGCCCGTGATAAGTCACCTGCCCGCCCCGGTCGACCTGTACCACCGGAATATCTCCCGGCAGCAACAAGTGCTCGGCCTTGCCAGCCTGCCCCTGGGTAAACACTGGCGGGTGCTCGACCAGCCAGATTTCGTCGGCAGCCTCGGTGCCGCGTTCGTTGGTGAAGCGTTGCATGGCATGCCAGACCGGCTCGTAAGCCATCTGGCCGAGCTCACGAAAGCCCAGCGTGCCAGACATCACAACACCATGTGCACGAAGCCGGTAGCCCGCAGTTCGCTGTTGATGTTGTACAGCTGGTCCTGATCGGTGGCGACGATGTGCAACTGAATCGTGGTGTATTTGCCATTGGTGCTTTGACGCTCGTCGATGCGGTCATCATTGATGGTCGCATGCTTCTTGACGATGTCGATAATCTTGTCTTTGTTGCCCACGCCAGTATCGCTGATCACCTTAACCGGGTAATCAACGTTGGGAAATTCGATCTTTGGCGCCTTTACTTCGGTATCGGTCATGGCGTAACGGCCTCGTAAGCGTAAGCCGTGGCGACGGGCATGACCCCGCGCCGGATCAGCGCGAAGTCATGCAGGTGCACACTGTATTCAGTTGAAGATGCTGTAGAAGAATAGACGGATGCTATCCCACATGCGGCGGAAGATACCACCTTCCTCGACAGCGTCCAGAGCGATCAGGTCGGCGCTGTGCACCACTTTGTCGTCCAGTTTCACTTCGACTTTACCGATCACGTCGCCCTTGGCGATTGGCGCAACCAGTTGCGGGTTCATGGTCATGCTGGCGGCGAGCTTTTTCAGCTGGCCTTTTGGCAGGGTCATGGTCAGGTCTTCAGCCAGGCCGGCTTTGACTTGATTGGTCGCGCCTTTCCAGACAGGAGCCTGAGCCAGCTCGGCGCCTTTCTGATAGAAGGTCTGGGTTTCGAAGAAGCGGAAACCGTAAGTCAGCAGTTTCTGGGTTTCGGCGGCGCGAGCCACTTCGCTGTTGGTGCCGAACACCACGGCGATCAGGCGCATGCCATCACGTACGGCCGAAGACACCATGCAGTAGCCGGCTTCGTCGGTGTGACCGGTCTTCAGACCGTCGACCGTCTTGTCGCGCCACAGCAGCAGGTTGCGGTTAGGCTGCTTGATGCCGTTCCAGAAGAACTCTTTCTGCGAGTAGATCGCGTAGTGAGCAGGGTCTTCGTGGATGATCGCGCGAGCCAGCACGGCCATGTCGTGAGCCGACGAGTAGTGCTCAGGGTTTGGCAGACCGGTCGGGTTCATGAAGTGGGTGTTGGTCATGCCCAGGTCAGCCACGGTTTTGTTCATCACGTCGGCGAAAGCGTCTTCGCTGCCGGCGATGTGCTCGGAGAGCGCAACACTGGCGTCGTTACCCGACTGGATGATGATGCCGTGCAGCAGGTCGCTGACGGTGACCTGCGAGCCCACCTTGATGAACATCCGCGAACCGCCGGTACGCCAGGCGTTTTCGCTGACGGTCACCGGGTCGTTTTCGCCGATCTGGCCACGACGGATTTCCAGGGTCGCGATGTACGCGGTCATCAGCTTGGTCAGGCTGGCCGGCGGCAGACGCTGATCACCATTGTTCTCGACCAGCACGTTGCCGCTGCTGGCATCCATGAGCACATAGGCCTTGGCGGCCAGTTGTGGGGGTGATGGCATCACCTCGACCGCGAACGCGGCGGGCGAGAGGAGCAGCGGGACTAACAGGAACAGGCGTTTGGCAAAGGTGGTGATGTTCATCCGTCTCTCGAAATCGCTAATGGAAACTGCCCAGGGGCAAAACTATTCAGACAACCTTCAGGCTTTGTCCAAAACTGCCTGCGCGACGATCATGCGGCGTTAAAAACAGCCTCGGAATGCTCATGTAGGTCCCCTACACTCCGCTTCCCCACCTGTTTTTGCCTTGCCTGATCGCCGCTCGGCGAGTTTTCGGACAAACCCTACGGGTCATCGCGTGTTCAGTTGTTCACTCAGAACCCTTGCCGGGCTTTTGTTCTTTAACGAGCCAACAACCAGGTCCGCCCCCCAAACTGCAAGCGAACCTTCAATCAAGTACTACGTATTACTCGGCGGTAACCAGACTCGGCGAACCGAGATTGGCCATGCGCACGCTGTTCTGCACTTGCTGGATTTCACCCGGAGAACCGATCGGCCCCAGACGCACCCGATGCAGTGTCTGTTGGTTGCGCACGATCGAGCTGATGAACACCGGAGCGCTCACCATCCCGCTGAGCTTCGATCTCAGGAGTTCTGCAGCGTCCGGGTTGGCGAACGCGCCCACCTGCAGATACTGGCCAGAGGCTGGTACAGAAGCGTTTTTTTTTGCATCAAGCTGAACAGGCACGACGGCCGCGGCGTGTTGCTGCGGTGGCGGCGTCCATTGCTCGACGGTGCCGGCCGAGGCCGTAATCACCGGCGCGCTATTTTGCGCAACTTGCGGCTCGTTGAGCATCAAAGGCGCCGGACGGCCTTTTTGTGCCCACCACTGTTGCGGGTCGATCCCCTCGACCTTGACCCGCGCCGTGCCGATTTCGGCATAACCGAGCTTTTTGGCGGCGGCATAGGACAAGTCGATGATGCGGTCCGAATAGAACGGCCCACGGTCGTTGACCCGCAGGATCACGCTCTTGTTGTTGTCCAGGTTGGTCACCCGAACGTAACTTGGCAGTGGCAATGTCTTGTGTGCGGCACTCATGCCGTACAGGTCATACACCTCGCCATTGGCGGTGTTCTGGCCGTGAAACTTGGTGCCATACCAGGACGCCGTGCCCGAGGCGACGTAGGTCTTGGATTCTTGCAACGGGAAATAGGTCTTGCCCAGCACCGTGTACGGGTTGGCCTTGTAAGGACCGGTGTGCAGGGTCGGCGTGGCATCCGGGATGCGCGATACGTCGACATCCCACCATGGCGCGCCATCTTTGTGGGCGCGGTTGATGTCCAGCCCCGGCGTAGCACGCACGGCGGTGGACGAGGACTTCTGAGCCGGCGCGCGACTGGTCGAGCAACTGGCAAGCAGCACCGCCAATGCGGCGAAAGCCATGAGCTTCAGGGGTTTATTCATAGGCAATGCCCGCATTACTTGACGCCCCGCGCTTGGACCAGCTGTTCAGACAGTTGATGTACGGCCATGGCGTACATCACGCTGCGGTTATAACGCGTGATCGCGTAGAAATTCTTCAGGCCCATCCAGTACTCGGGGCCATTGTCACCTTCCAGGCGGAAAGCCGTGACCGGCATATCATCGCGCAGCGCATCATGACTTGACCACCCCAGCGCCCGCAACTCCCCTACGGTTTTAACCGGCTCGATACCCGTGGTCAAACCTTCGTCGACCTGTTCACCCCGAACATCGGCGCGGCTGACCACCGGCTCGCCGGCCTCCCACCCGTGACGCTTGAAGTAACTGGCAACGCTGCCAATGGCATCGTCCGGGTTGTTCCAGATATTGATGTGGCCGTCGCCGTCGAAGTCCACGGCATACGCGCGAAAACTGCTCGGCATGAACTGCGGCAAGCCCATGGCGCCGGCGTATGAGCCCTTGAGGGTCAACGGATCGACCTGCTCTTCCCGGGCCAGCAGCAAGAACTCACGCAGTTCCTTGCGGAAAAACTCGGCACGGGGAGGATAGTCGAAACCCAGGGTCGACAACGCGTCGATCACCCGGTAATTACCGGTATTACGCCCGAAAAAGGTTTCAACGCCGATGATCGAGACAATCACCTGCGCCGGTACGCCGTATTCCTGCTCGGCACGCGCCAGCACTGCTTCGTGCTGACGCCAGAAGTCCACACCACGGGCGATGCGCGCGTCAGTGATAAACATCGGTCGGTATTCGTTCCACTGCTTGACCCGTTCGGCGGGCTTCGAGATCGCGTCCAGAATCGACTGCTTGCGCTCGGCTTCGCGGAACACGCCCATGAGCTGTTCACCGGCGAAACCGTAGTCGCGGGTCATTTCACCGACGAATTCGGCCACCTGGGGTGAGCCTTCGTAATCGCCGGCCAACGCGTCCTGCGTTGTGCCAAGGATGCTTACCAGGCCGACCCATGGCGCGTATCGAGTCACCCAGCCACGCATTACTTGCATTGAACTCTTCACCTTATTCAAACCTGAGCGATCCACTTACGATGGGTATGGATCGACATCAAAACCCCAAACGCTGACAGCAGCGTCACCAGCGAAGTTCCTCCGTAGCTAATGAACGGCAACGGCACCCCCACAACCGGCAACAGGCCACTGACCATACCGATGTTGACGAAAACGTAAACAAAAAACGTCATGGTCAGGCTGCCCGCGAGCAATTTGCCGAACAATGTCTGCGCCTGGGCGGTAATCACCAGACCCCGTCCGATCAGCAGCAGGTAGATCAGCAGCAACGCGCAAATACCCACCAGGCCGAACTCTTCGCCCAACACCGCAATAATGAAGTCGGTGTGGCTTTCCGGCAGGAAGTCCAGGTGCGACTGGGTGCCCAGCAGCCAGCCCTTGCCGAACACACCACCGGAACCGATGGCGGCTTTCGACTGAATGATGTTCCAGCCAGTGCCCAGCGGATCACTCTCCGGATCGAGGAACGTCAGGATTCGTTGCTTCTGGTAGTCGTGCATGATGAAAAACCACATCGCCACGGCCACAGGCACGGCCGCCGCCAGCACGCTGATGATCCAGCGCCACTTCAAGCCCCCCATAAACAGCACAAACGCACCGCCTGCCAGGATCAGCAGCGATGTCCCCAGGTCCGGTTGCCGCACGATCAGGATGAACGGCAAACCGATCAGGAACAGACTGACCGCTACGTGCTTGAGTTGCGGCGGCAAAGTGCGCTTGGACAGGTACCAGGCGATGGTCGCCGGCATCAGGATCTTCATGAACTCCGAGGGCTGGAAGCGGATCACACCGGGGATGTTGATCCAGCGCGTGGCGCCCATGGCGTTGTGGCCCATGACGTCCACCACCACCAGCAACAACACGCCAAGTACATAACCGACCGGCACCCAACGCGCCATGAATCGCGGCTCGAACTGTGCGATGACGATCATCGACACCAGGCCGATGCCGAATGACGTGGCTTGCTTGGCCAGCAGGTCCCAGCTCTTTCCGCTGGCCGAATACAGCACGAACAGGCTGCCGGCGGCGAGGGTCAGCAGCAGAATCAACAACGGGCCATCGATATGCAGGCGCTGCAACAGCGTGGCACGACGACGCATCACATCCTCACTGGAGAGCATGCGATCAAAATTATTCATCACGGGCTGTAGCCTCTGCGCTGATAGGGCTGGCGTACTCGGCTTTAAGTCGGCCGTCCTGGTCCAGGAGCCAGGCGTCCATGACTTGACGCACCACTGGCGCGGCGACCCCGGAACCGGACTCACCGTTCTCGACCATCACCGACACCACGATTTGCGGGTTGTCGGCCGGCGCGAAGCCGACAAACAAGGCGTGGTCGCGGTGGCGTTCCTGAACCTTGGAGCGATCGTACTTCTCGCCCTGCTTGATCGCGACCACCTGGGCCGTACCACTTTTGCCGGCGATCCGGTATTGCGCGCCAATCGATGCCTTGCGCGCGGTACCACGAGCGCCGTGCATTACCTGCTGCATCCCGTGGTTGACCTTGGTCCAGTCCGACGGATCGCGCAGGACGATGTCCGGCATCGGGTTTTCATCTTTCGGCTTCTCGCCTTCGACGGTCTTGGCCAGGTGCGGACGGTTCCACACACCTTTGTTAGCCACCAGCGCCGTGGCCTGGGCCAGTTGCAGCGGCGTGGACTGCATGTAGCCCTGGCCGATTCCGAGAATCAGGGTTTCACCCGGGAACCAGGCCTGGCGACGGGTCGCACGCTTCCATTCGCGGGACGGCATCAGGCCCGGTGATTCTTCGAACATGTCCAGCGAGACCTTCTGGCCAATGCCGAATTTGCCCAGATACGCCGACAAGCGATCGATTCCCAGCTTGTGGGCCAGATCATAGAAGTAGGTGTCGTTGGACCGCATGATCGCCGTGTCCAGATCCACGTAGCCGTCGCCGGTACGGTTCCAGTTACGGTATTTGTGATCGTAGTTGGGCAGTTGGTAATAACCGGGATCGAACACGCGGGTCGATGCGGTGACCACCCCCGAATCCAGACCGGCAATCGCCACCGCCGGCTTGATGGTCGAGCCCGGCGGGTACAGTCCGCGCAGCACGCGGTTGAACAAAGGCCGGTCGATCGAGTCGCGCAGTTCGGAATAGGCCTTGAAGCTGATGCCGGTCACGAACAGGTTCGGGTCGAAACTCGGCTGACTGACCATCGCCAGCACTTCGCCGGTTTTCGGGTCCAGCGCAACGACTGCACCACGGCGACCGCCGAGTGCGGCTTCGGCGGCTTCCTGCAATTTGATGTCCAGGCTCAGGACGATGTCCTTGCCGGGAATCGGATCGGTACGCTTGAGCACACGCAAAACGCGGCCCCGTGCGTTGGTTTCGACTTCCTCGTAACCCACCTGACCGTGCAGCTCAGGCTCGTAAAAGCGCTCGATGCCGGTCTTGCCGATGTGGTGGGTGCCGCTGTAATTGACCGGATCGAGGGATTTCAGCTCTTTCTCGTTGATCCGCCCCATGTACCCGACCGAGTGCGCAAAATGCGCGCCCTGCGGGTAGTGACGCACCAACTGCGCCACCACTTCCACGCCAGGCAGACGGAACTGATTCACCGCGATCCGGGCGATTTGCTCTTCGGTCAGTTCGAACAGGATCGGCACCGGCTCGAACGGCCGGCGCCCCTGACGCATGCGTTTCTCGAAGATCACCCGGTCCTCGGGCGTCAGCTCCAGCACTTCGACGATCACGTCGAGCACTTGCTGCCAGTCGCCGGAGCGCTCGCGGGTCATGCTCAGGCTGAAGCTGGGCCGGTTATCGGCCACCACCACGCCATTGCGGTCAAAGATCAGTCCGCGCGTCGGCGGAATCGGCTGCACATGGACACGGTTGTTTTCCGACAGGGTCGAGTGGTACTCGTACTGGATGACCTGAAGGAAATACAGCCGCGCAATCAGCACACAAATAAGCGTCACGACCGCAATGGCACCGAACACGACACGGCCACGCACCAGACGGGCGTCTTTTTCGTGGTCCTTGATACGGATCGGCTGAGACATGAGGGCAGAACTACTTGTGGTAAGGGTGACCGGACAAGACTGTCCAGGCACGATACAGCTGTTCGCCGATCAGAATACGCACCAGCGGGTGCGGCAACGTCAACGGCGACAATGACCAGCGCTGATCGGCTCGGGCACAGACTTCCGGCGCCAGCCCTTCGGGACCGCCGACCATGAAATTCACCGTGCGCGAGTCCAGGCGCCAGCGATCGAGCTCGACCGCCAGCTGCTCGGTGCTCCAGGGCTTGCCGTGGACTTCGAGGGTGACAACACGCTCATTCGGCCCGACCTTGGCCAGCATGGCTTCGCCTTCCTGACGGATGAAGCGCGCCACGTCGGCGTTCTTGCCACGGGTATTGAGCGGTATTTCCACCAGTTCCAGCGCCAGCTCGGACGGAAGACGCTTGGCATATTCATGCCAGCCTTCTTCCACCCACTTGGGCATCCGTGAACCGACGGCGATCAGTCGCAGTCGCACAGCGGGCCCTTATTGCTGGTCTTTGTTGAGCTTGATGAAATGCTCGTGGGTGTTTTCCGGGCTGTGGTGCGCGGCGCTGCCGGCACGGCTCTGCTCGGCACCCTGCCACAACCGCTCCAGGTCATAGAACTGACGAGCGCTGGCCGTCATCATGTGTACGATGACATCGTCCATATCCAGCAACACCCAGTCGCTGTCACCCTTGCCTTCTTCACCCAACGGCTTGACGCCCAGAGCCTTGACCGCCTCGCGGACCTTATCCAGCATCGCGCCGATCTGGCGGTTGGAAGTACCGGTAGCGATGATCATGAAGTCAGTGATGCTCTGCTTTTCACGAACGTCGATCACCAGAATGTCCTGGGCCTTGACGTCTTCCAGGGCGGCTTCGGCAACCTTGACCAATTCTTCACCGCGCAGCTCCGGCCCGGTTGGCGCCTCTACTGGCAGTGGAGCGCTTTTGAATGTGCCTTTGCGCTTTACTTTAGCTACGTCTTTGTCAGTCATATAAAACTCGTTTTGCTCGTATGTTCGGGGGCTTCGATACACGTGATCACGTGCTTGAAGCGCGCCTCTTTTCAGTTCGACGCACGGTAAAGTCCGTGCGCATCGATGTAGGCCAGGACCGCGTCGGGCACCAGGAAACGTACCGACTTACCGCTGGCCAGCAGTTGACGGATCTGGGTGGCGGATACCGCGAGCGGTGTCTGCCAGACGAATGCAATCTGTCCGCTCGGCCCTTTGAGGGCCAGCGGGTCGCTCACCGAGCGCGCTGCCAGCAGGTTGCGCAAGGCATCCGGCGGTTCGCTGTCGGCATCCGGGCGTTGCAGCACCAGGATGTGGCAATGCTGGAGCAACTCTTCCCAGCGGTGCCAAGTGGGCAGGCCGCAAAATGCGTCCCAGCCCAAAAGTAGAAAAACCTGGGTCTGGGCGGCCAGTTCGGCGCGCATCAGTTCCAAGGTATCGATAGTGTAGGACGGTTTGTCCCGCTGCAATTCGCGGGCATCCACCACTAACGGTGCCACACCGGCCACCGCGCACTCGACCATCGCCAGACGGTCTTTTGCCGACACCTGCGGCGTACCGCGATGCGGCGGCCTGGCACTGGGTGTCAGACGCAATTCATCGAGTGCCAACGACTCGGCGACTTCCAGCGCACCGCGCAGATGGCCGATGTGCACCGGGTCGAACGTGCCGCCCAGCATGCCAATGCGCCGAGGTTGAGGCTCGTTTGCGGTGGCTGGGGCTGTCGGGTCGAGGTCGCCCAAGTCAGACCGACGCCTGGCCGCGCAACTGGCCATCACCGACCACGATGTACTTCTCGCAGGTCAGACCTTCGAGGCCCACCGGGCCGCGGGCGTGCAGCTTATCAGTAGAAATGCCAATCTCGGCACCCAATCCGTATTCAAAGCCATCGGCGAAGCACGTCGGGGTGTTGATCATTACCGACGATGAATCGACTTGCGCGACGAAACGCCGCGTATCGGCGAGGTTTTCGCTGACAATCGAGTCGGTGTGATGGGAGCCGTACTTATTAATATGCTCGATGGCCTGGTCCAGCCCGTCGACCACGCGGATCGACAGAATCGGCGCCAGGTATTCGGTGGTCCAGTCTTCTTCAGTAACCGTGACCGCATCGATGATCGCCCGCGTGCGTTCGCAGCCGCGCAGTTCAACGCCTTTTTCGCGGAACTGGGCAGCCATCGACGGCAGGAAATCCTTGGCAACGGTTTGGTCCACCAGCAGCGTTTCCATCGCGCCACAGATGCCATAACGGTATGTCTTGGCGTTGAACGCGATGCGCTGGGCTTTCGCCAGGTCGGCATGCTCACTCACGTAAACGTGGCAGATCCCGTCCAGGTGCTTGATCACCGGCACGCGGGCGTCACGACTGACGCGTTCGATCAGGCCACGGCCACCACGGGGCACGATGACGTCGACGTATTCCGGCATGCTGATCAGCGCGCCAACGGCGGCACGGTCGGTGGTTTCAACCACTTGCACCACGGCGGCCGGCAGTTCGGCTTCGGCCAGTCCGCGCTGGATGCAGGCGGCGATGGCACGGTTGGAATGAATAGCTTCGGAACCACCACGCAGGATCGTCGCGTTACCGGACTTCAGGCACAGGCTGGCGGCGTCGATGGTCACGTTCGGCCGGGATTCGTAGATGATCCCGATCACGCCCAACGGCACACGCATCTTGCCAACCTGAATACCCGACGGGCGAAAGCTCATGTCACGAATCGCGCCGACCGGGTCCGGCAATGCGGCCACCTGGCGCAAGCCGACGATCATGCCGTCGATGCGTTCCGGGGTCAGCGCCAGACGCTCCAGCAAGGCAGGTTCAAGACCATTGGCGCGACCCGCGGCCAAATCCAGTTCGTTGGCAGCCGTCAGCTCAGCGCGTGCAGCGTCCAGCGCATTGGCAGCGGCCTGCAAGGCGCGGTTTTTCTGCGCGGTGCTGGCGCAGCCGATGACGCGAGAAGCCTCGCGGGCAGCGCGACCCAGGCGGGTCATGTAGTCAAGAACGGACTCAGTCATGGTCTGTGGTGGTCTTTGCTAAGGTCTTGGTAAAGAGTAAAGCGGCAGATTATAGCTGTCGCGTCCCGGGACTAACAGCGGTGACGGGCGGATGGTCGAAATCGAGGGCAATTTGCCGACGTTCAGCCGGGATTAAGCTGCAAATTGTTATCATCACCGCTCAATCAGCCCTGATAAACGCCGTTCATCATGTCCAACCTGACTGTTCGAGCGTCCGCTGCGAGCCTGCCCACGGGGCTCCCGGATGCGTTTTTCGACCGCGACGCACAAACACTGGCCCGGGATTTACTCGGCAAAGTCATCCGTCACCGGGTCGGTGACCTGTGGCTCAGCGCCCGGATTATCGAAACCGAAGCCTATTACTTCGAAGAAAAAGGCAGCCACGCCTCCCTCGGCTACACAGAAAAGCGTAAGGCTTTGTTTCTGGATGGCGGTCACATCTATATGTATTACGCCCGTGGCGGCGACTCCTTGAACTTCAGCGCTCAGGGCCCGGGCAACGCGGTACTGATCAAATCCGCCTATCCGTGGGTCGACGAATTGAGCGGGCCGGCAAGCCTGGCGCAGATGCTGTTGAACAACCCCGACACCCAAGGCCGCCCTCGCCCGACGCAAAAGCTGTGCGCCGGACAGACATTGCTGTGCAAGGCGCTGGGTTTGAAGGTGCCGGTCTGGGATGCCAAGCGATTTGACCATGAGGTGTTGCTGGTTGAGGACGTCGGTCCGGCGCCAGCCCACGTCATTCAAACCACGCGCCTGGGGATCCCCCATGGGCGCGATGAACACTTGATGTACCGCTTCGTCGATGCTGCTTATGCACTGTATTGCACACGGAACCCGCTGCGACGGGGGCAGGTCGAAGGTCGCGATTATTTTCTACTGTCTTGATGACCAGAAACCTGCAGGAGCGAGCCTGCTCGCGATAGCGGAGTATCAGGCGACATCTATGTCGACTGGCAGTCAGCTATCGCGAGCAGGCTCACGCCTACAAGGGATCTGAAGTGTCTGGAAGATTGCGTTCGTCCCCCATGGGACCAATGAACATTTGATGGAGTTGTTTTTATGGGCCCATGGCTCGATAGCGTGACCGGTTGGTTGACGGTCAACCCGCAATGGCTGGCGGCGGCGGTGTTCATCGTGGCCTTTGTCGAATGCCTGGCGATTGCCGGTCTGATCGTGCCCGGTACGGTTATGTTGTTTGCCGTGGCGGTACTGGCTGGCAGCGGCGCGCTGTCGCTGAGTGAAACGTTGCTGTTAGGGTTCTTCGCTGGCGTACTGGGCGATGTCGTGTCCTACTTCATCGGTCGACATTTCCATCAAAACATTCGGCGCCTGCCGGGTTTGCGCCATCATCCGGAATGGATTGCCGGGGCCGAGGCGTATTTCCAGCGCTATGGTATTGCCAGCCTGTTGGTCGGGCGCTTCATCGGCCCCCTGCGTCCGATGCTGCCGATGGTCGCCGGCATGTTCGACATGCCCTTCCCGCGATTTTTCGCCGTCAGTCTGTTGGCTGCCGCTGGCTGGAGTGTGGCGTACCTGCTGCCCGGCTGGGCCACGGGCGCGGCGATTCGTTTGCCGTTGCCGGAAGGCTTCTGGCCGGAGGCGGGTGTTGTCGCTGGCGCCATTGCGGCCATGGTCGGCCTGAGCATCACCAGCAGCATGCGCCGCCATCGCAAGGCGACGATGTTGATTGCCGGGATGAGCTTTCTGATTCTGCTGGGACTGTTTATTGGCTATCCGCACCTGACCGCGCTCGATCAGGGCGTCATGACCCTGGTACAGGAACACCGCAGCCCGATGCTCGATGAAGTGGCCGTGCTCTTCACGCTGATCGGTGAGTTCCGCAACATGCTGGTGTTCAGTGGCTTGCTAGTCGCGCTTCTGCTGATCGCTCGGCAATGGCGACAGGCGATTTTCGCTGGCAGCACCCTGCTTGTCACCGCTCTAGGCAACACGTTCACCAAGCAATTTTTCGCCCGTATACGCCCGGAAGTGCTGAGCGATCCGCTGACCAGCTACAGCATGCCAAGCGGTCATGCCTCCGGCGCCTTCGCGTTATTCCTGACCCTCGCCGTACTGGCCGGTCGCGGCCAACCGCCGCGAATGCGCCTGACCTGGTTGCTGCTGGGATGTTTGCCCGCGCTGGCGATTGCCCTGTCGCGGGTGTACCTGGGCGCGCATTGGCCGACGGATGTACTGGCCGGCGCGATGCTGGCGGCGTGCGTGTGTGCAGCGAGCTTGTGGGTGAGCCAGCGTCAGGCGCCGCTAAACGCCATGCCGCCTAAAGTCTGGTGGCTGGTGCTGCCAGCGCTGATGGTTTTGTTTGCGTTCTTCGCGTTACGGCATTTACCGCATGCGATGTTGCGGTATGCGTACTGAAGTAGCAGCCTCGCAGGCTCGGCAGTTGCTACAGGTGCGATTCAAGCAAACAGCTCGCCTTGCAACTCATCCAATAGCGCCTGGATCGCATCCAGTCGCTGCTGCGGGTCATCGAGTTGCAGCAGATCGATCTTGTCCACCTCGGCAAACGGCAGTAGATAAGCGAGCTGATTGGCCAGCGACTGTTGCCCGGTCGCTTCGGTGCCCATGTTCAACGCTTCGACCATCGGATGTTCGGCCAACGCCTTGAGCAGCGCCACCAGATCCGCGTCTTCATCCTGCAGCGGTTGCTCAGGTTCATCCTCCAGCCACTCGACATCAGCGACGGTCAACTGATCACGCTGCACCTCGGTGCGCAAGACATGGAACCGCCGCCCGCCCTGCACCCGAATCCCCAGCAAGCCGTTGTCCTGCTGTTTGAAATCGGTGATCAGCGCTTCACAGCCCACCAGCGCATAACCTGCCGGTGCAATGCCGACTTCTTCGCCATCAAGAATGCACACCACGCCAAAGCCGCCGCCCTGTTTCATGCAGCGGCTGATCATGTCCAGGTAGCGCGCCTCGAAGATCTGCAAGTCGAGGATGCAGCCAGGAAACAGCACTGTGTTCAGCGGGAAAAGCGGCAAACTCATAGACATTTCCTTACACCATCATCGATACCACCAACGGCAGGAACACCGCCGTGGCCACACCCATCAGACTCATCGCCAGCGCCGCAAAGGCGCCGCACTCTTCACTTTCTTGCAAGGCCACCGAAGTGCCGACCGCATGGGCGGTCATGCCCAGTGCCATGCCACGCGCCTCGGGGCTGTGGACACCCAGCCGGGTCAACAGGCTCGGGCCGAAGATCGCACCGATCACGCCGGTGATCAACACGAACACCGCGGCCAGCGCTGCGACACCGCCGATCTGCTCGGCCACCAGCATGGCAATCGGAGACGTCACCGACTTGGGTGCCATGGTCATCAGGATCATGTGTTCGGCACCGAACCACCAGCCCAGCAACACGCCCATGCCCGTGGCGACCACGCCACCTATCACCAGCGTAGTAAATATCGGCCAGAACAACTGCCGAATCCGTCGCAGATTAAGGTACAGCGGTACCGCCAGCGCCACCGTCGCAGGCCCGAGCAAGATGCTGAGGATCTCGGTGCTCTTGCGGTACTCGGCGTAGGTCAGGCCGCAGGTCACCAGAACACCGATCACTACCAGCATCGAGACCAACACCGGTTGCAGGAAGATCCAGCGGGTTTTCTCGAAAGCGGCCAACACCAACTGATAAGCGCCCAACGTGATGCCGATGCCGAACAACGGATGATGAATCACCGAGTCGAGCGCGCCGTGCCAATCCAGGATCATTGGTCATCTCCGCGAGGGGCGTGGCGCTTGACCATGCGTTGCATCAACACTCCGGCAAACGCCATGGACAGCACCAGCGACAACACCAAGGCGCCGACGATGGCCCAGAAGTCCGCGGCTATGTCCTTGAAGTACACCATCACGCCCACGGCCGGCGGCACCAGCAGCAACGGCAAGTAACGCAGCAGACTGCTGGCCGCCAGGCTCAGCGGCTCGCCGACTTGTCCGCGTGAAATCAGGTACACCAGCAACAACAGCAAACCGATAATCGGCCCCGGCAGCACCGGTAAAAACAGGTGGTTGATGGCTGTGCCCAGCAATTGGAACAGCACCAGCCAGGTCAGGCCACGTAACAACATCCGGCATCTCCCGCACTCGCCCCACCCAGCAGGGGCCGAGCATTATAAGCACGTCAGCGCTATGGATCGGCATTCGCCAAAAGCATGGACAGTTGACCGGAGCCATTTGCCATGTTGATCTAAAGTGGTTCACAGGGAGGTCAAATCCCCCCACTCGAAAAACTATAAATCCGATGAAACCCAAGGAGAGTCTCAATGCCCCATGTTCCCGTTGCAGAGCTCAAAGATTATGTCGGCAAGGAACTCGGACGTTCCGAATGGCTCACCATCGATCAGGAGCGCATCAACCTGTTCGCAGAAGCCACAGGTGATTATCAGTTTATTCATGTCGACCCGGTCAAAGCCGCGCAAACGCCATTTGGCAGCACCATCGCCCATGGATTCCTGTCGCTGTCACTGATCCCGAAACTGATCGAAGACATCCTCATCCTCCCCCAAGGCGCGAAGATGGTGGTCAATTACGGTCTCGACAGCGTGCGTTTCATTCAACCGGTCAAGGTCGATTCGAAAGTACGGCTCAAGGTCGACCTCAGCGACGCCACCGAGAAAAAACCCGGTCAATGGCTGCTCAAGGCCATCTGCACCCTTGAGATAGAAGGCTCGGAAAAACCGGCCTATATCGCTGAATCACTTTCCCTCTGCTTCGTGTAAACCTCCCGGATGCGAAGCAGCTCACGCTGTTTCGCGACCCTCTCTATATATACGACACATAGCTGCGGCATACTCGGTCGCCTAATTGCCCGGATCCCGCTATGCGCTCACTTGCACTCCTTGCCTTGACCCTGTTGCTCACCGCTTGCGGCGATGGCGAATCGCTGCTGCCTCCCGATGCCCGGCTGCCGGACGGTGGGCGCTATCGCGGTGATCTGGTCAACGGCTTGCTGCAAGGTCAGGGTCGCATCGACTACCCGAACGGCAGCTGGTACGCCGGCGAATTCGACAAGGGTCAATGGCATGGCCAGGGCGAATGGCATGGCAGCAACGGCGAGGTCTATCGCGGGAATTTCAATCAGGGCCTGTTCGACGGCCAGGGCACGCTGACCACACCGGGCAGCAGCTACACCGGCGGTTTCAAACTCGGTCGGCGCGAGGGTGAAGGCACGCTCAAAGAAAACGGCATGACCTATCGCGGCGAATTCAAGGCCGATCAATATTCAGGGCTCGGTCATCTCGAACTCGATGACGGCAGCTCGTACCAGGGCCAGTTCGCCCATGGCAAACCCAACGGTGAAGGCCAGCGCGGCGACGCCAGCGGCAATCAGTTCACCGGGCATTTCGTCGATGGGCAACTGGAAGGCAACGGGACCTTCAACAGCGCCGACGGTGACATCTACGCGGGCGGTTTCAAGAACAATCAGTTGCACGGCAAGGGTCGCTACGAGAATGCCGACGGCGATGTCTGGCTCGGTCAGTTCAAGGAAGGCTCGCTGAACGGCAAGGGCGAGTTGATCGGTGCGGATGGCAGCCACTACATCGGCCAGTTCAGCGACTGGCGCTTCACCGGCCAGGGCCGTTTGAATCTGCCCGATGGCAGCTTTTATACCGGCCAGTTCGACGGCGACAGCTATTCAGGTCGAGGCACGCTGGTGCTGACTGACGGCACCGTGCAAAGCGGCACGTGGAACAATGGCCAGCGTGTGCGTGACGCCGATGGCAAGTTGCTGCCCGACAGCCTGGAGCTTGGCTTGCTGGCTCAGGGTCGCTTGCTCGACGACGCCCTGCTCAACGTGCCGACCTCGACGCCGGCCGTCGAGCTGTACACCCTGACCGTGGGCGGTGACGGCAAACAAAGCGTGTTCCTGCGCGAATCCGATTACGTCAGCAACATGCTCAGCAGCCGCTTCGGTGCAATTGGGCAAATCCGGCTGGTGAATCATCGCGACCACCTCGTCGACCGGCCCATGGCCACCCGGGAAAACCTGCGCCGTGCGGCATTAACCCTGGCCGAGCGCAGCGGCCCGGAAGACCTGATCTTCATTTACCTGACCAGCCACGGCACCGCCGAACACGAACTGGTGCTCGACCAGCCACGCATGGAGCTGTCCGACCTGCCGGCCGATGAACTCGCCGCGGTGCTGGCGCCGTTGAAAAATCGCGACAAGGTCATCGTGATTTCCTCCTGCTATTCCGGTGGATTCATTCCGGCATTGAAAGACGAACGCACGCTCATCATGACGGCCACGCGGGCAGACCGCGTGTCCTTTGGCTGCTCCGAGGAAGCCAACTTCACCTACTTCGGCGACGCGCTGTTTGCTCAGGCGCTGAACCAGACCGACGACCTGGAGCAAGCCTTCAAACTGGCCAAGGCCACCGTCGCCGAACGCGAACTGGCGGACAGCTTCGAAGCCTCTGAACCGCAGCTCTGGGCCCCGAAAACGGTCATCTCGCACTGGCAGTTGCTACGCAAGCAGCAGGCACGAAAAGCGCTACAAAGTGTCTCTATCGACAGCAAGGATGCAAAGAGCAACTAAGCTGAACAGTATCAAGGGGGAAACACTATGTACTTGACGCCTCAGCATGTATTGCTTGCCGGAGCTACCGGGTTGACCGGTGAACATCTGCTTGATCGCCTGCTCAACGAGCCTACGATTTCAAGGGTATTGGCCCCCTCACGCCGTCCACTCGCCAAACACCCACACCTGGAAAACCCGGTTGGCGACCCGGCAGTGTTTCTGCCGCAGCTCAACGGTCGTGTCGATATTGCCTACTGCTGCCTGGGCACCACGATCAAACAGGCCGGCTCCGAAGAAGCGTTTCGTGCAGTGGACCTGGACATGGTCGTGGCGTTTGCCAAACGTGCGCGGGAAATGGGCGCACGCCACCTGATCGTAATCAGTGCCCTGGGCGCTGATCGCAGGTCCTCGATTTTCTACAACCGGGTCAAAGGCGAGATGGAACACGCATTGCGCGCGCAGGACTGGCCGCAACTGACCATTTGCCGCCCGTCGCTGTTACTGGGCGATCGCATCGAGCCACGCATGGGCGAGAAAGTCGCCGGCCCGCTGTCACGCCTGATCCCGGGCAAATACCACGGCATCGAAGCTTGCCAACTGGCCCGGGCGATGTGGCGGTTGGCGCTGGAAGAACAGGATGGGGTTCGGATTGTCGAGTCGGATGAGTTGCGTAAGCTAGGCAAGTAACCTGTGGCGAGGGGCTTGGCCCCTCACCACAACGCTCTCCTACAACCCACCCGTCGCCTGAAAACTCACCCCGATCACCGTCAGCAATGACAACGGCAACAGCAGCGTGTCAAGCAGTGCGCTGGCCGGCAGGTCCAAGCCTGGGTAACTCGGCGCCTCGGCACCAAAGTGGTCCTTGGCGCAGCACCCGCCGTTCATGGCATACAAATCCAGACGCGTCCCCGCATACACCAGCGGCGCCCCGGGCTTGGCGGCATCAAGGGTGCGCGCCGTGGCGCAGCCGGTCAGTTGCAAGACCAGCAGAAGAATCAGTAGCTTATTCATCGCTGCTCAAATGGTGCTCACCCCAGCGCGGCAGCATGTCTTGCGGGATGTTCAACAGATTGAGAATCCGCGCCACGACAAAATCGATCAGGTCATCGATGGTTTGCGGCTGATGATAGAAACCTGGCGAAGCCGGCAAGATCGTCACGCCCATGTTCGACAGCTTGAGCATGTGTTCCAGATGGATACTCGAATACGGCGCCTCACGCGGCACCAGAATCAACTGGCGACGCTCCTTCAAGGTCACGTCGGCCGCACGTTCGATCAGGTTGTTGCAGGCGCCGGTCGCGATGGCCGACAGCGTCCCCGTCGAACACGGCACCACCACCATCGCCGCGGGCGCACCGGAGCCAGAAGCCACCGGCGACATCCAGTCTTCCTTGCCATACACCTTGATTTGCCCGGCCGCAGCACCGGTGTATTCCGTGAGGAAGGCCTGCATCATCTGCGGTTTTGGCGGCAGCGTGACGTCAGTCTCGGTGGCCATCACCAGTTGTGCCGCCTTGGAAATCAGGAAGTGCACTTCGCGATCTTCACGCACCAGGCAATCGAGCAAACGCAAACCGTACTGAGCGCCGGAAGCGCCGGTCATGGCCAGCGTGATGCGATCCGGGCCGCTGCTCATTGCAGCGCCTCGGCGAGTTTGCCGTGCAGGCCGCCGAAGCCGCCATTGCTCATGATCACCACGTGGGTACCGGGCTGGGCCTGGCACTTCACGCGCTCGATAATGCCTTCCAGCGAATCGCTGACAATCGACGGCACGGTACACCGCGCGGCGGTTCCGGCCAGGTCCCAACCGAGGTTGGCTGGCGCGTACCAGATCACCTGATCAGCATCGACCACGCTTTCCGGCAAGCCGTCGCGGTGCGCGCCGAGCTTCATGGAGTTGGAGCGCGGCTCGATGATCGCGATCAACGGCGCATCGCCGATGTGTTTGCGCAGGCCGTCGAGGGTCGTCGCAATGGCAGTCGGGTGGTGCGCGAAGTCGTCATAAATGGTGATGCCGCGCACTTCGGCGACTTTTTCCATCCGGCGCTTCACGCTTTTGAACGCGCTCAACGCGGCGATGCCCATGGAAGGCACCACGCCGACATGGCGCGCGGCCGCCAATGTAGCCAAGGCATTGGCCACGTTGTGCTGACCGGTCATGTCCCACTCGACCACGCCCTGAGCGACACCTTCAAACATCACTTCAAACTTCGAACCGTCTTCGCTCAACAGTTTGACTTGCCACTGCCCGCCCGCTCCGGTGGTCTGCACCGGGGTCCAGCAGCCCATTTCGATGACGCGCTGCAACGCCGGCTCAGTGGTCGGGTGGATCACCAGGCCTTCGCTTGGAATGGTCCGCACCAGATGGTGGAATTGCCGCTCGATGGCTGGCAAATCGGGGAAGATGTCTGCGTGATCGAACTCAAGGTTGTTCAGGATCGCCGTGCGCGGACGGTAGTGAACGAACTTGGAGCGTTTGTCGAAGAAGGCACTGTCGTATTCGTCGGCTTCGATCACGAAGAACGGCGTGCCGCCCAAGCGAGCGGAGACCGAGAAGTTCTGCGGTACGCCACCGATCAAGAAGCCCGGGCTCATGCCGGCATGCTCAAGCACCCAGGCGAGCATGCTGCTGGTGGTGGTTTTGCCGTGAGTGCCGGCGACAGCCAGCACCCAGCGACCTTGCAGCACGTGATCCGCCAGCCATTGCGGGCCGGAAACGTACGGCAGGCCTTTGTTCAACACGTATTCGACGGCGGGGTTGCCGCGCGACATGGCATTGCCGATGACCACCAGGTCCGGGGCCGGATCGAGCTGGGAAGGATCGTAGCCTTGGGTCAACTCAATGCCCTGAGCCTCAAGCTGAGTGCTCATTGGCGGATAGACGTTGGCGTCGGAACCCGTCACGTGATGGCCCAGTTCCTTGGCCAGAACCGCCATCGAACCCATGAAGGTGCCGCAGATACCCAGAATATGAATGTGCATTAGTCGACCTCGTAAAACATGGCCGCAGGTTAGCGTAGGGAGGGGAAAATCGCACCTTGTGTTTCGGATTTGAAGACGCCTTCGCGAGCAGGCTCGCTCCCACAGGGGTTCAGCGGTGCTCACATAATGTGTGTCCGCTGAAGATCAAATGCGGGAGCGAGCCTGCTCGCGAATGGCCGCGACGCGGTCTAGCGCTCGATACCGTGCTTACGCAGCTTTCTATAAAGCGTATTACGGCTGACACCCAACTGCTCGGCGGTATGGGTCATATGCCAACGCGTATGCTCCAGCGCATTCAACAACGCTAGCCGCTCGGCATCGTCCAACGGATGCTCGGACGGCGCTTCGACCGTCGATGAAACCGCCGGCCGCGCCTGACGAATCATCGCCGGCAAATCCTCCAGCCCGATTCGCCCGCCGTCACACAACGCCGCCAACGTACGCAGCACATTGCGCAGCTGCCGCACGTTGCCCGGCCAGGCAAACCCCAACAAGGCTTCCCGCGCCGGCCCGTCGATCAAAACCGTTTCCCCACCCGCCTCTTCCGCCAGCAAAAAATCGAGCAACCGGGATTTATCACTGCGATCACGCAACGCCGGCAACGCGACTTCCAGCCCGTTGAGCCGGTAATACAAGTCCTCACGGAAGCTGCCGTCCTGCACCCGATCCAGCAGATTACGGTGAGTCGCGCTGATGATTCGAACGTTGACCGCCTCCGGCTCGCCGCCAATCGGCACCACCTGTCGGTCCTCCAGCACCCTTAACAGCCGGGTCTGCAAGGCCAAGGGCATGTCGCCGATTTCGTCGAGAAACAGGGTCCCGCCATCGGCCTGCTGCAACTTGCCCCGCATGCCTTCCTTGCGCGCGCCGGTGAAGCTGCCGCCGCGATAACCGAACAGTTCGCTTTCGATCAGGCTTTCAGGAATGGCCGCGCAGTTAAGGGCGACGAAGGCTTTTTCCGCCCGTTGACTGGCCTGATGCACGGCTTTGGCGAAGGCTTCTTTGCCGGAACCGGTTTCGCCGTTGATCAATAGCGGTACATCGCGCTCGAATACCCGCAGCGACTTGCGAAAATCTTCCTGCAGCGCAGCATCACCGATGCAGATGCCCGACAGCCTTGGACGCTCGGCAATCGCCGGGCGTTGCACCACCGGAACCGGGATACTGCGGGGCTGTCCACGTAATACGGCAAACAGACTGCGACCGTCACGGGTGCGCAGCGGCCAACTGGCGCTGGCATTCACACTGGCGCGACCGAGCAACTCATCCAGCGAGCAATCGAAAAACGCTTCCACCGGTTTGCCCAGCAGGCCGCCGCGAATGTGCCCGAGCAGGTTCAGCGCACTTTGATTGACCGCACAGATCCGCCCTTCCCCGTCGAACGCCAGCAGCCCTTCGCTGAACAGCCCGACGGACTCGGCCTGCAAGTGAAAACGCAGCAACCATTGATTGTCGAAGTAGCGCAGGAAATAGCAGCTCTCGATCATCTTCGCCGACAGATTGACCAGGGCCATGGTGTGGAATTGACTCTGGCGCGAGACATCGTGGCGCGCCGATGACACGTCGAGCACCGCCAGCAATTCGCCATGGGGGTCGAACACCGGGCTCGCCGAGCAGGTCAGGCCGGTGTGGCGACCGCGAAAATGTTCGTCTTGATGGATGGTCAGAGACTGGCGCTCCACCAGGCAGGTGCCGATGCCGTTGGTGCCTTCGCAGGCCTCGCTCCAGTCAGCGCCAAGCCAGAGGCCGGCACGCTCGAAAATCTTCCGTTCGGCGGGGGCGGTGACGCAATTGAGGATCACGCCACGGGCATCTGTCAGCAGCACGGCGTGGCCGGCGCCGGAAAGTTGTTGATGGAGGCTGGTCATTTCATTGCCGGCGATCTGCAGCACTTGCTGCAAGCGTTCGCGGCTCTCCAGCACTCGGCCATGTTCCAGCACCGTGGGCGCGATGGTCAGGGCCGGGTCGAGGTGATAGTCCTCAAGACAGCGCAGCCAGGACCGGGCGATGGAAGGATCGCTGCCGGGGCCATGCAGGTGCGATTTGCCCTGGGTGACGGTCAGGACCTGCCGGGCATGGCGACTCAAATGGTTGTCGTGCATTTCTTATTATTCTCTCCACAAGGTCTGGCTCGCCCCGTGTAGCAGCTGCCGAAGGCTGCGTCCGGCTGCGAAGCAGTCGTAAAACCTGTGTCCCGTGTGCAGGGCCGAAAACGAGGCAAGCGCTGCGCTCTCGGACGCAGCCTTCGGCAGCTGCTACAGGAAGCGCGTGTCCGAGCATCCTCCAGCCTGGCCCGCATTGCAATGCTGGCAAGACCCGCCAGTCACACCCTGTGCCACAAGCGGTACAAAGTGTCACGGGCGCCGTACCGAAAGCGTCACAGCGCGTCTCCGCCGGTCCGACAAAAACCGCGCAAGGCCTTGATTTACCTGCCCTGCAAGGCGGTGGCCCGACCTTTGCTCTACGCTTATACAAGCGCACATGCGCTCTCCCTTATAAGCACAAAAGCCAAGGAGAACCCCACCATGCGTTACGCTCACCCCGGTACTGAAGGCGCTATCGTTTCGTTCAAGAGCAAATACGGTAACTACATCGGCGGCGAGTTCGTCGCGCCTGTCAAAGGTCAGTACTTCACCAATACCTCGCCAGTGAATGGCCAACCGATTGCCGAATTCCCACGCTCCACCGCCGAAGACATCGACAAGGCCCTGGACGCGGCCCACGCCGCCGCCGATGCCTGGGGCGCCACGTCCGCCCAGGCTCGCTCGCTGGTGCTGCTGAAAATCGCCGACCGCATCGAGCAGAACCTGGAACTGCTGGCAATCACCGAATCCTGGGACAATGGCAAAGCCGTCCGCGAAACCCTCAACGCCGACATCCCGCTGGCGGCTGACCACTTCCGCTACTTCGCCGGCTGCATCCGCGCGCAGGAAGGCAGCGCCGCCGAGATCGACGGCAACACCGTGGCTTATCACATACACGAACCGCTGGGCGTGGTCGGGCAGATCATCCCGTGGAACTTCCCGATCCTGATGGCCGCCTGGAAACTCGCCCCGGCCCTGGCCGCCGGTAACTGCGTGGTGCTCAAGCCTGCCGAGCAGACGCCGCTGGGCATTACCGTGCTGATGGAGCTGATCGGCGACCTGCTGCCGCCGGGCGTGCTGAACGTGGTGCAAGGCTTCGGCAAAGAAGCCGGCGAAGCCCTCGCCACCAGTAAACGTATCGCCAAGATTGCCTTCACCGGTTCGACCCCGGTCGGCTCGCATATCATGAAATGCGCCGCCGAAAACATCATCCCGTCCACCGTGGAGCTGGGTGGCAAGTCGCCGAACATCTTCTTCGAAGACATCATGCAAGCCGAGCCGACCTTCATCGAGAAAGCCGCTGAAGGCCTGGTGCTGGCGTTCTTCAACCAGGGCGAAGTCTGCACCTGCCCGTCGCGCGCGCTGGTGCAAGAGTCGATCTACGACGACTTCATGAAAGTCGTTATGAAAAAAGTCCTGTCGATCAAACGTGGCGACCCGCTGGACACCGACACCATGGTCGGCGCCCAGGCGTCCGAGCAGCAATTCGACAAAATCCTTTCGTACCTGGAAATCGCCAAGGGCGAAGGCGCCGAGCTGCTGACCGGCGGGAAAATCGAAAAACTCGAGGGCAACCTGGCGACCGGGTATTACATCCAGCCGACCCTGCTCAAGGGCACCAACAAAATGCGGGTGTTCCAGGAAGAAATCTTTGGCCCGGTGGTGAGCATCACCACCTTCAAGGACGAAGCCGAAGCCCTGGCCATCGCCAACGACACCGAGTTCGGCCTCGGCGCCGGCCTCTGGACCCGCGACATCAACCGCGCCTATCGCATGGGCCGCGCCATCAAGGCCGGCCGCGTGTGGACCAACTGCTACCACCTGTACCCGGCGCACGCCGCGTTCGGCGGTTACAAAAAGTCCGGCGTCGGCCGTGAAACCCACAAAATGATGCTCGACCACTATCAGCAGACCAAAAACCTGCTGGTGAGCTACGACATCAATCCGTTGGGCTTCTTCTAAAACCGGGGGCGATACAGGTATTCCTGTGTCGCCCTTCAGAATGCCATCGCGGGCAAGCCCGCTCCCACAGTGATTTGTGGTTATCCCCAAAATATTGGTTCACCCCAATACCCTGTGGGAGCGGGCTTGCCCGCGATGGCGCCCTTAACGACAACATCAAAACATCGCCCTGCCCCACTGGCACGGGCCTTGCGTGCCCGCTCCACACCCAAACGTCGTACCTGAAAGTCCAAAAGATCAAACAATAAAAAATACAGCGAGGACTTATGACTTCTTCCACACAGCTCAAACCCACACTCGGCACCCTGCACCTATGGGGTATTGCCGTCGGCCTGGTGATTTCCGGCGAGTACTTCGGCTGGAGTTACGGCTGGGGCACCGCAGGCACATTGGGCTTTCTCGTCACCGCCCTGATGGTAGCGACGATGTACACCTGCTTCATCTTCAGCTTCACCGAATTGACGACCGCGATCCCCCACGCTGGAGGGCCGTTTGCCTACAGCCGGCGGGCGTTTGGCGAGAAAGGCGGACTGATCGCCGGCATCGCCACCCTGATCGAATTCGTGTTTGCCCCCCCGGCCATTGCGATGGCGATTGGTGCCTACCTCAACGTGCAGTACCCGGAACTTGACCCCAAGATCGCGGCGGTTGGCGCGTATTTCGTGTTCATGGGCCTGAATATCCTCGGCGTCAGCATCGCGGCCACCTTCGAACTGGTGGTCACCGTGCTGGCGGTCGCCGAGTTGCTGGTGTTCATGGGCGTCGTGGCTCCGGGCTTCAGCTTCAGTAATTTCGTGCTCAATGGCTGGTCGGGTTCTAATGAATTCACCATCGCTTCCATTCCCGGCATCTTTGCCGCCATTCCCTTCGCGATCTGGTTTTTTCTCGCGATCGAAGGCGCGGCGATGGCCGCTGAAGAAGCCAAGGACCCGAAACGCACGATTCCCAAGGCTTACGTCAGCGGCATTCTGACCCTGGTGTTCCTGGCCATCGGCGTGATGGTGATGGCCGGCGGCGTCGGCGACTGGCGCCAGCTGTCGAACATCAACGATCCGCTGCCTCAAGCGATGAAAGCCGTGGTCGGCAACAACTCTAGCTGGATGCACATGCTGGTCTGGATCGGTCTGTTCGGCCTGGTGGCGAGCTTTCACGGGATCATCCTCGGCTACTCGCGGCAGTTCTTCGCCCTGGCGCGGGCCGGTTACCTGCCGAGTGGCCTGGCCAAACTCTCGCGTTTCCAGACCCCGCACCGCGCCATTCTGGCCGGCGGCGTGATCGGCATCGCGGCGATTTACAGCGATGGCCTGGTCAACCTGCAAGGCATGACCCTGACGGCGGCGATGATCACCATGTCGGTATTCGGTGCCATCGTGATGTACATCATCAGTATGCTGAGCCTGTTCAAACTGCGTAAAACCGAACCGAACCTGGAACGCACCTTCCGCGCACCGGGCTACCCGATTGTTCCGGGGATCGCGCTGTTCCTGGCGGTGGTGTGCCTGGTGGCGATGGCGTGGTTCAACACGCTGATTGGCTGTGTGTTCCTTGGCTTCATGGCCGCCGGTTACCTGTATTTCCAGCTGACCGCCAAGCAACGCGCCGACGCGCCGGCCGATGCGATGCTCGAAGGCATTTAAGTTGCACCGGCGCCGGGCTTGCAGCCTGGCGCCTGCGTTATTGAAGTGCATGCAAACCCCTGTGGGAGCGAGCAAGCTCGCTCCCACAGGGAATGTCACTGTTATTGAGACTTGTCCAAAACTGGAGAAATCGCCCCATGGCCGCATTTGCCCACTCCGTCGGCGCTCAGACCTACCGCTTCGAGAGCCTCAAGGACGTCATGGCCAAGGCCAGTCCGGCGCGCTCCGGGGATTTCCTGGCGGGCGTCGCCGCGCTCAACGATGGCGAGCGTGTGGCCGCGCAAATGGCCCTGGCTGACATCCCGCTGAGCCACTTCCTGCAGGAAGTACTGATTCCTTATGAGTCCGATGAAGTCACCCGACTGATCATCGACACACACGACACACACGCCTTCGCCGTGGTCAGCCACCTTACCGTCGGCGGTTTTCGCGACTGGCTGCTCAGCGATGCCGCCGATGAACAGAGCCTGCGCGCGCTCGCCCCCGGCCTGACCCCGGAAATGGTCGCCGCCGTGTCGAAGATCATGCGCGTCCAGGACCTGGTGCTGGTAGCGCAGAAAATCCGCGTGGTCACGAAGTTTCGCGGCACCATGGGCTTGCGCGGACGCTTATCCACGCGCCTGCAACCCAATCACCCCACCGACGAACCCGCCGGTATCGCGGCGAGCATCCTCGACGGCCTGCTCTACGGAAACGGCGATGCGATGATCGGCATCAACCCGGCTACCGACAGCATCGCCTCGATCTGCGCCATGCTGGACATGCTCGACGCGATCATCCAGCGCTACGAAATCCCGACTCAGGCCTGTGTGCTGACCCACGTCACCACCTCGATCGAGGCAATTAATCGCGGTGTTCCGCTGGACCTGGTGTTCCAGTCGATTGCCGGCACCGAAGCGGCCAACGCCAGTTTTGGCATCAACCTGAATGTGTTGAAGGAAGGTTACGACGCCGGTTTGAGCCTGAATCGCGGCACGCTGGGCCAGAACCTGATGTATTTCGAAACCGGCCAAGGCAGTGCGCTGTCCGCCAACGCCCACCACGGTATCGATCAGCAAACCTGCGAAACCCGCGCCTACGCCGTGGCGCGCCACTTCAAGCCGTTTTTGGTGAACACGGTGGTCGGTTTCATCGGCCCGGAATACCTCTACAACGGCAAACAGATCATTCGCGCCGGCCTCGAAGACCACTTCTGCGGCAAGTTGCTGGGCGTGCCAATGGGCTGTGACATCTGCTACACCAACCACGCCGAAGCCGACCAGGACGACATGGACACCCTGCTGACCTTGCTGGGAGTCGCCGGGATCAACTTCATCATGGGTATCCCCGGTTCCGACGACATCATGCTCAACTACCAGACCACCTCGTTCCACGACGCCCTCTACGCCCGTCAGACGCTGGGTCTGAAACCCGCGCCGGAATTCGAGCAGTGGCTGACGAAAATGGGCATCTTTACCCAGACGGACGGCAAAATTCACTTCGGCGACAGCCTGCCCCCGGCTTTCCGCCAGGCGATGGCGCAATTGGGATGAGTGCATTCATGGATAAACCACCCGTTGATCCGCAGAACCCGCTGCTGGAGTTGCGCCGGCTGACACCCGCGCGGATTGCCTTGGGGCGCACAGGCACCAGCATGCCGACCAGCGCCCAACTGGACTTCCAGTACGCCCATGCGCAGGCACGGGATGCGGTGCATTTGCCGTTCGACTCGGCGGGGCTCAGCGCTCAACTGACCGAGATCGGGCGCGACAGTTTGTTGCTGCACAGCGCCGCCACGAACCGGGACAGCTATTTGCAGCGCCCTGATCTGGGGCGCAAGTTGAGCGATGAATCCGCGCATACCCTGCGCACGTATGCGACGGCCAATCCCGGCGGCATCGATCTGGTGATTGTGGTGGCCGACGGACTGTCGGCACTGGCCGTGCATCGCCATACCCTGCCGTTTCTCTCACGCCTGGAAGAGCAGGTGCTGGCTGAAGGCTGGTCTGTGGCACCGGTGATGCTGGTGGAACAGGGCCGCGTCGCGGTGGCCGACGAGATCGGTGAACTGATGGGGGCGAAAATGACGGTCATCCTGATCGGTGAACGCCCCGGGCTCAGCTCCCCCGATAGTCTGGGTTTATATTTCACTTACAATCCAAAGGTTGGCCTGACGGATGCTTATCGCAATTGCATCTCCAACGTTCGACTCGAAGGCCTGAGTTACGGCATGGCCGCACACCGTTTGCTGTATTTGATGCGAGAGGCCTGTCGTAGACAGCTGTCGGGGGTCAATCTCAAGGACGAAGCGCAGCTTCAGACGCTGGAATCGGACGCCGGAGCGGACATGAAACGAAACTTCCTGTTGGGACAGTCAGATGCCTGAACCGTTTCCGCATTGCGCTTGGGAATGGGTTTCAGGCAGGATCGACGAACGGCCGCCACGGGTTTCCCATCGCCGTCAACGCACGTAAGACAGCCACTTGAAGACGAGACCTACCATGCGGATTATTCAAGCGACCCTCGAACACCTGGACCTATTGGCGCCAATGTTCGTCAAATATCGTGAATTTTATGGATCCCTGCCGTACCCGGACTCGTCCCGAGCGTTCCTCGAAAAACGCCTGCGCCGCAAAGAGTCGGTGATTTATCTGGCGTTGTCCGATGACGATAGCAACAAACTGATGGGTTTCTGCCAGTTGTACCCGAGCTTTTCGTCCCTTTCGCTGAAACGTGTATGGATCCTCAACGACATTTATGTCGCCGAAGACGCCCGCCGCCAATTGGTGGCTGACAACCTGATCCGTACCGCGAAAAAAATGGCCAAGGAAACCAATGCCGTGCGCATGCGCGTTTCCACCAGCAGCAACAACGAAGTCGCGCGTAAAACCTATGAATCCATCGGGTTCAAGGAAGACACCGAGTTCAAGAACTACGTGTTGCCGATCAGCGACGAGCTCTGAGCCCCGACCGTCCATGGTGGGAGCGAGCTCGCTCCCACAGAAAACCTGCCTGGACCATCGGTCTAATGCGACATCCCCCGCTACAAACTGAACGCTCTTTTCACTTTTCAGTCCGTATAATCCCGATCTTTCCGACTTGTAAGAAAAACTACACCCCCGTGTAGTCTTATACGCAGTCATCCGCACAGGCCTGCTGAGTCGGGCCGTCACCACAGGTGCCCCCATGGATTTCAACCCGATCGACATTGTTCTGCATCTCGACGTTTACCTCGACATGCTGGTGACCAACTATGGGACCTGGATTTACGCCATCCTGTTTCTGGTGATTTTCTGTGAAACCGGTCTGGTGGTCATGCCGTTCTTGCCGGGCGACTCGCTGTTGTTCATCGCCGGTGCCGTGGCGGCCGGTGGCGGCATGGATCCGGTATTGCTGGGCGGCCTGTTGATGCTCGCGGCGATTCTCGGCGACAGCACCAACTACCTGATTGGTCGAACGGCCGGCGAAAAACTGTTCAGTAACCCGGACTCGAAGATCTTCCGCCGTGACTACCTGCAACAAACCCACGATTTCTACGACAAGCACGGCGGTAAAACCGTGACCCTGGCGCGTTTCCTGCCGATCATTCGTACCTTTGCACCGTTCGTCGCCGGTGTCGGAAAGATGCCTTACCCGCGGTTCTTTTTCTTCAGCGTGCTCGGCACGATCCTCTGGGTCGGCGGCCTGGTGACCCTCGGTTACTTCTTCGGCAACGTGCCGTTCATCAAGAAAAACCTGTCGTTGCTGGTGGTCGGCATCATCCTGCTGTCGCTGGTGCCGATGATCATCAGCATGGTCCGCAGCCGCCTCGGCAACGCCGCGTCCAAAGCCCAATCGCGCTGACAGGCGATGTGGTCGCTTAGCGCCTGGCGTCGCCAGCGCACCCTGGCCAAGCACCCGATTGCCGACGACATGTGGCAGCGGGTGCGCCATCACCTGAGCTTCCTCGATGGCATCAGCGCCACTGAAGACCAGTGGTTGCGCGAAGCCAGTGTGTTGTTCCTCGAAGACAAACACCTGACCGCCCTGCCCGGCGTCGAACTGCACCAGGAGCAGCGCCTGCTGCTGGCCGCGCAAGCGCAATTGCCGCTGCTGAACCTGGGCGATTTGAACTGGTACCAGGGTTTCCACGAAATCATCCTCTACCCCGACGATTTCCTCAGCCCCCAGCGCCATCGCGATGCCAGCGGCGTCGAGCACGAGTGGGACGGCGAACACAGTGGCGAGGCGTGGCAGCAAGGCCCGATCATCCTCGCCTGGCCGGGCGTGATGGCCAGTGGTGGCTGGGAAGGCTACAACCTGGTCATCCACGAACTCGCGCACAAACTCGACATGCTCAACGGCGTCGCCAACGGCCTGCCGCCGCTGCACCCGGACATGCGGGTCAGCGATTGGGCCA
Organism: Pseudomonas sp. SIMBA_041; assembly: GCF_046535095.1. Lineage (NCBI taxonomy): Bacteria > Pseudomonadati > Pseudomonadota > Gammaproteobacteria > Pseudomonadales > Pseudomonadaceae > Pseudomonas > Pseudomonas sp. SIMBA_041. The sequence continues at coordinate 103,685 of NZ_JAWRXJ010000008.1, read as the reverse complement.
AGGTGATGCAAGAGGCCTACGACGACCTCGACCGGCAAATGGAGCGCAATCCGGACGCCGAAACCGCGATCGATCCGTATGCGGCGGAAAACCCTGCCGAGTTTTTCGCCGTCACCAGCGAATACTTCTTCAGTGCCCCGGATTTGCTGCATGAGGCTTATCCAAAGGTGTATGAACAGCTGAAGTTGTTTTACCGACAGGACCCGCTGAGCCGGTTGCAGCAACTTCTGGCCGAGGACCCGGTCTATCAGGCACGCGACTAAGGTCTACACGACTTCTGGCACATGGCGTCATCGGCGGAATATGCCTATAATCGCCGCCACTTTTTGGTCAATCCGGCCAAGTGTTTTTGGTCAACTAACGGGGGCACCGCCCAATGAGCTACAGCAAGATTCCGGCTGGCAAAGACCTGCCGAACGACATCTACGTCGCGATCGAGATCCCGGCCAACCACGCGCCGATCAAATACGAAATCGACAAAGACAGCGATTGCCTGTTCGTTGACCGTTTCATGGCCACCCCGATGTTCTACCCGGCCAACTACGGTTACATCCCGAACACCCTGGCTGACGACGGTGATCCCCTCGACGTGCTGGTTGTAACCCCTTACCCGGTTGCTCCAGGCTCGGTCATCCGCGCTCGTCCAGTCGGCATCCTGAACATGACCGACGACGGCGGCGGCGATGCCAAAGTCATCGCAGTCCCACACGACAAGCTGTCCCAGCTGTACGTCGACGTGAAGGAATACACCGACCTGCCTCCACTGCTGATCCAGCAGATCGAGCACTTCTTCGCGAACTACAAAGATCTCGAAAAAGGCAAATGGGTGAAGATCGAAGGCTGGGCCGGCGCTGATGCCGCCCGCGAAGCGATCACCAAGTCGGCTGCCGCCTACAAAGGCTAAGACGCCATTGGCCTTGCGCCACTGACGACTTGAAAAAAACCCCGGTTGATCCGGGGTTTTTTGTGGGCGCTCATAAAGGGCTTTAAACAGCGTGTTTATCTTTTCGCCACTGCGGTTTTTCTCTGTTTAATTTGTTCCAAATACGTCTTACATCCGGTCGTAAATTTCCCTCGAAATTTGAACGGTTCGTTTATTCAAAGCCCCGCCCTGCGCCCGTAGACTCGTGTTTATGAAAAAGAACACTAGCGGCCCACGGTTCAAAGCATTGCTCGAAAAAGCCAAGATCACGACGACAGGATTTGCCGCTTTTTTCGACACGGAAGCTCAAAACATCCACAACTGGTACACCCGTGGTGTGCCCGCTTACCGCATGGAAGAGGTCTCCAGATTACTTTCGGTCAACAGCCACTGGCTCAAAACCGGCGAAGGCCCGGAAGACGCCAAACACCTGCGCCTGCTCGACGAGTCCGGCAACACCTTCGACGCCCAGGCGATTCGTGGCATCTACACGGTGATCGAGCCGACCGACGTCGAACTGCCCCTCTACAAAGAAACACCCGTCGCCCCGGGGTCTCACAAAACCCACATCGTGGAAGACACCGGCCAATTCATCCGCCTGCCCAAAAGCCACCTCGACTCCCTGGAAATCAACCATGCCGATGCGATCTGTATTCACATGCTCGGCAATAGCATGGGCGCAAGGATTGAGGACGGCTCTATCCTCGCCATCGACCGTGGGCTGACCAAAGTGATTGATGGGGAGATTTACGCCCTCGACCATGACGGGATGCTGCGCATCAAATACCTGCACCGGATGCCCGGGAATGCGCTGCGGTTACGCAGCTACAACAAAACCGAGCACCCGGATGAGATTTTCAGTGCCGAGCAGATTGATAAGCAGAACATCAGGGTGCTGGGGTGGGTGTTCTGGTGGTCGACACTCAACAAACGGCGACCGGCGGTGCCGTTCCTGTAACACACGCCGTCGCGCCCACATTGGAATGCGATCAAATGTGGGAGCGAGCCTGCTCGCGATGGCGGCTGAACATTCACCCTACAAACCCGGACGAGTGACTGAACTCAATGCACCAATCGCTCTACACCACACTCCACGCTGGGAATTTCCTCAAATAATCAGTATGCTGCGCCCCACATTTGCGCATCGACCCGCCCCGCGGCTCAGATCGCACCGACAAGGCAGATGATTTTCTCGCCGAGTCCCACAGCCGGACGCAAGATCCGGGTGTACGTTTTGAAGGCTGGCGCGGTTTACCAAAAATGAACCAAGTCAGTCCCCGAGAAGCCGGCCACAAGCCGGCTTTTTAATGCCTGCGTTTTGAGGAACCGTCATACAACTTCACGGATAACTAAACGACTTAACCAACGTCAACTCCCCCACCGCCCGCATCGGCACCAGAAACGTCTCCATCTTCTCGCTCGGCGTCCCTTCCTCGGTAATCACCGTCACCTGCGCAGTCGTCAGCGGCTGAACCGCGTCCTCCTGCCCTTCCTCATCACGGCTATACCCACCGCCAAAGTAATTCACATACACCAGATACTGCCCCTTGATCGGCGCTGGCATGGCAAAGATCTCCGGCCCATACCCGGTCGTCACGTCAACATCCAGCGCCGCACCATTGGGCGCAACTCGATCGCCGTACCAGATATGCGCCCCATCCGGCGTAATCAAATGCAGGTCGAGGTCCGTGCCGTCACTGTCCCACGACAACAACACCCGCAACTTGGCCGGCGTGGCACCACCACTGGCATTGAGGAACTGCGTGCGATGCCGCTGTTGTCCATCAGGGCTGCGCACTTCGACGCTGTTGCTGCCATTGGGAAACGAGAACGGGCGATCAAAGCGGCCGGCGGGATCGATCTTCAGCGGCATGCTCACGCCGTTGACGATCAAACGACCCGGCTCCTTTGATTTGGGCGTGGATTTGATCTGGCCGCTGATGCGCGCGGTGTTGGCCTGCCCTACCGGGGTGTTCACCGATGAAGCGGGATAGTTGACGGTCTGGCGGAAGTTTTCACCTTCGCCTTCAACCGCGCCCGTGCGCCAGCCTCCGACGGGGGTGTCGAGTTTGACGGCGGCGTCTGCGGCGAACATCGTCGGCATCGCGCAAAGAGTACAAAGGAACAGGAAGACCTGTGGATAACGGAGTTTCATGGCCTATTCCAGCAAGAGGTGGCGGGCGAGCCCTTCGATGTAGGTTTCATCCTGGCCGTTGGGGTGTGCTTCGAAGGCCAGGTGCAGGTATTCGTGGGTCAGGTCGAGGCGGTCTTGCAGCGACAGCACGCCGCGCACGTAGATGCGCTGGCGTTCACGGTCGACATAGGGGCGGCCGAAGGCCAGGCGGCAGACGGCGAAGGTGCTGACTTCGTTGTAGCCAACCTCGCTTTCCAGCCGCGCACGCCAGCCGCGGCGTTGGGTTTGCAGCCAGTCTTGCGCGGAGGGCAGTGCTTCGCAGGAGGCGACGGGATTGTCCCAGCGGCTGAGGCTGGCGCGAGGGTAGGCGTGCAGCAGAATGGCGTCGTAGCGCTGGCCGGCGTTGGCCTGCTCGACGGCTTGCTGCCAGGCGAGTTTGTCCGGGCCGGGTTGGTCGGAATGGTAGGTGACGGTGCTGCCGGCCAATACGAGGTCGCTGGTCCATGCGGCGATATGGCGTGATTCGCTGGTGGCCGGGCGCGGGGCGACGCGTTGACGGCTGCTGCTGTCGTCGATGCTCAGGCAGTCGCCGTGGCGCGTGGCGTTTTGCAGGAGGTAGGTGCGGATGGCGATGGCCAGGGCTTTGGCGGCTTCGACGGGCTCAGGTTTGGCTTCGCGCTGGAGGACGCGGGCGACGTATTCTTCGCGGTCCAGACGGGCGACAAGCTGATCCTTGAGCAAGAAGAGTTCGCCGTCACTGTGGATATCGAGTTGGTTGCCGTTGCTGAATTCGACTCGATAGTCGCCCTGCAATGGGCCGGAAGAAACAACACGATCCCCCGCCAGAACCCGCTCAATCGGATAGCGAGAAAACAGTCCGACTTCGACGCAGCGTCCCGTGTCCGCGGGCCAATCAACCGGCAGCACTGCGGCCAACGCTTCAGCGTAATGACGCAGCACCCTCTGACTGGTCCCGCGCCCACCCGCCCAGATCGGCGTGCCGTCCACCATCCAACCAGCAAAACCGCCCTGACGCGACGACGGATCCTGATCCCCCAGCCAGCTCCAGGTTTTCACCCGCAACCGACCACCGAGTTCGCCCACGACATTGCCGTCGGCGGCATTAAGCACCACGTCCAGCAACACCCGCCGCGCCTGATCCTGCGCCGGCATCACGGCCAACACCTTGAGCAATTCAGCGACGGACACTCGCGTAGAGGGCTTTAACGACGGCAAGTCCAGCAACCACTCCGGCGCCTGTCGCGCCTGCCAATACGTACGCCAGTCAGTGGCAGTGATGCCCAAGCGTGCCGGTTCAAAATACAAACCGCACGATTTCACCAATGCCTGATCACGCGCGATCTTGCCGCCGGCGGTGCAGCAATAAACTTCATCTTTCGACTGCCCGCGACATTCATACGCAGGTTCACGGGCGCCGGTATCCACCAGCCAACCGTACACAAACAACTTCCACAAACTGCCCAACGGCGCCTGCACATCAGCAGGCAAGGGCTCGCGTGAAATCACCTGAGTCCGGTTCAACGAAATCAGTTCACCCTTGAAGCCCAGCCGCAGCGGTTCGTCCTGCGCTGTCGCCAGCGCAGGAATCAAACACAGCAGCAACCAGACCAGAGGCCGGGTCATGTCAGTTGACCGTGACCTGACCGAGGGCCGGTTTCTGTTCCTGCGCCTGATGTTGCGGCGCATAGACCTGCGTGAAGCGCACCGGCGGCAGATTGAACTGACCCTTCTGCGAGAAGCGCACCAAATGTCGCAGGCGCAACTCACCGCTCAAGGCATCCACCGGAATCGCATAAGCCATCTGACCCGGCTCAAAACGCGCCTTCTCCAGCGCGGTCGGTTCGGTGCCGGCCTTGCCCATCAATTTGATGCCCCACGTCGTGCGTTCGACATCGGCGCCCGGCGGCAGCGGCACTTCGAGCATGCCGTAGCGCAACGGTTTCGCGGCTTTGCTGGTGATGATCACTTCATCCAGATACAGGCTGTCGCTGGACAACGGCTGGGTGCCGACCGCTTCGAGTTTGAAGGTGAAGGCTTCATCACCCGGCACCAAGCGCGACAGGCGACGAGTGATGGTCACGGCCATCGGATCAATCGCAGGTTGTTTGGTCTGGAAGCTCAACACGGCACGCAATGGCCGCTCCTGCGTCCCGGCCAAGGACAACACCGCTGGCACGGGCGCAGCACCCTGCCACGTCCAGTACATCTCACCGGTATCGCCGTACTGTTTCTTCCAGCCTTCACCCGGCGCCAGGGCGATGGTCGGCGAAGCTTGTTCAATACTGCGTTGCAGCCAGGTCAGCGCCAGGGCGCGCTCCAGCGTCGATTGCTGGGGCAGCAAGCGTTGCAGCAAGGCTTGCGCGTGTGCCTGATCGAAGGGTTGCAGCGACAGGTTCAGCGCTTCGGCGAACGGCTGCGAGCTGACCGCCAGACGCTGTTGCGCATCCGCCAGTTGACGATTGAAAGCCTCCGGCAGCGTCACCTTGGACTGACGCGCCAGCGATGCCGTCAACACACGGGCAGCGGCCAGGCCGAGCGCCGAATCCGGATCGCTCATGACGATGCTGTCTTCGCCATCTTCCATCAGGTTCGCGGCATTACCCTCGCCCGCTTTCGCCAGGTCGTCCATCAACCCGCTGAGCAAGGTGTTCACCGGCAATTGCATCTGTTTGGCGAACGACAGGATCAGCGCACGCTGCAACAACGGCGTGTTCTGGGCCTGTTTCGAATACACCTCCAGCACCCGCTGCCAATGCTCCGGCGGCAAGCTCAAGTCCAATACTTTGCTGGCGTTCCAGTCGGCGTAATAGGCGTAAGCGGTGAGGAAGGCATCCGGCTCGCCATCCATGCCCCACCAGGTGAAGCTCGCGGAAGGCCCGGCCATTTGCACCAGTCGCAGGCGGCTGTTTTGCATGATCAGGCGCAAGCGATCGCGGATCTGCGGGTTCGAGGCCAGCGTCGGATAGGCGATGCTCAGCGGCAGCAAACGGCTGGCGGTCTGCTCGACGCCGCCGTACGGATAGCTCAGCAGATCATCCAGCGCCGAACGGAACAGCGCTTGCGGACTGTCATCCAGACGCAGGCGGATATCCGTCGCATCGGCCGGCACGCTCAGCGGCGTATCACCACTGGCCACGTCCAGACTTTGGCTTTGCGTGACCTGCCAGCCTTCGCCGGTGGCGGTCAGGCGCACGGCCAGCGCGTCAGCGGTTTTGCCGTCCTGCACCAGTTCGGCGGTCCACTCGCCACTGGCCAACGAGAACTCCGGCAGCGCGATATAGTTGATGCCGTTGTTCAGGGTCACAGGCACTCGCTGATCGGCGCCGCCGAAATGAATCACCAGTTCCGCCTTGACCGGTTTCTCGGCCTGACTGAAGGCGAACACCCCGAGACTCGGCTTGTCGCCACTGCGGAATTTAGTCGGCCCGCTCCATTTCAGGTACAGCGGTTTTTCCGAACGCACGAACTGCTTCTTCTGCCCGACTTGCCCGTCATCGGCGATGGCCCGGGCGGTGATGCGCCAGCGGGTCAGCGAGTCCGGCATCTTGAAGGTGAAACGGGTTTTGCCGTTGGCATCAGTCACCAGTTCCGGCTGCCACGCGGCGGTGTCGACGTCTTCACGACGCGGCCGTTCCAGCACTTTCACCCCGCGCTCGCTGCGGTTGGCTTTGCCCGGCGCGCCGGGGCTGCCCGGCAGTGCCACGTCATAGCTGATGAACGACAGGCTGGCGCTGGTGCGCACGTTGTTGCGGCGCGGGTGGTAGAAGAATTGGTCGATGCTCGGCGCGACTTCCGGTTGCAACGCGTAGACCATTTCGTCGACCACGCTGACGGTCAGGTGCGCCGGAATCGGCTTGCCGGCGAACTGTGTGGTCAGGTCGACCGACACGGTTTCACCGGGTTGATACGTCTCTTTGTCGGTGGCGATGGCCACGTCGATCTGCGGCGCAATCACCTTGATCCCGGCGTTCTGGAAGCTGTATTGACCGCCCTTGGTGTAGAGCACGGAGAAAGTCAGGTTCGGGGCGAAATTGTCTTTCACCGGGATGCGTGCGCGGTATTGGGTGTCGCTGAGTTTCTCCATCTTCAGCCAGTCACCGCCCTTGGACAGCAGCGCGGTGGCCTCGACTTTGTCGCGCTCCAGCGACAGCAATGCATCGCTGATCGGCTCCGGGAACGTGATCAGTGCGAGGGCTTCATCACCGGCCTTGTACTCGGGTTTATCGAGGACGATTTCCACGGTGCCTGGCACGGCTTTTACGCCGTCGCCGGTGACCGAATGACCGGTCGCACCAATGACTCGACCATGGTCATCTTTCAACGTCAGGTTGTAGGTGCCGGGACGCTCGAAGGCCACGGTGAAACCTTTGTCTTTGGCGGCCAGTTTGCCGTCGCCGGAGGTCTGGTCTTCCAGACGCACCCAGCTGTAGCTGCTCGGCGTCACGGTTTTGCTCTGCTCGCTGGCGCCCTCATTGACGAAGCTGAACGCAACCTTGTCGCCCACCGCACTGAATCGCTGCGGTGCGCGCAAACTGAAACTTGCCGCGCCACGGTCGATGAGGATTTCCTTGGTGGTCTTGACCCGATACGCCGCGCCATCGCTGGCAAACACGGTGAGCATGTAGCGGCTCGGTTTCTCGGCGGCCGGCAGGTCGAGGGTCGCGTTGCCCTTGGCGTCGGTGGTCAATTCGGTGCTGGTCAGCTCCACCGGGAATTGCCCGAGGTATTGCAGTTCGTTGTCGACCATCGACAGTTGCTGGGCGCGCAGGCTCAGGCTCAACTTGGCGTTGGCCACCGGTTTGCCGTCCGGGTACAGCAGCACCAGGCTGCCCTTCACCGGTTCGCCGGTGCGGTAATCCTGCTTGGCCAGGTTCAGCGAGATTTCGAAGTGCGGCTTGATGTATTCGGCCACGCGGAACGCACTGCTGTAGGCCTGTTCCTTGTAGCTGAAACGCAGTTCATAACCGCCCGCCACCGCATTGTCCGGCAACTGGAATCGGCCTTGGGTGCCGGCCTTGGAATCCAGTTTCAGCGCCAGCGATTGCAGCGCCGTGCCGGTGGCATCGAGCACGGTTACGTTGACGTCGGCCGCAGTCGGTGCGACGGAATCCCGGGCGTTCTTGAACTCGCGCCCGACGATTTTCAACGACACCCAATCCCCCGGCCGGTACAGCGGCCGGTCGGTGAAGGCGTAAAGTTTGGTGTCGTAGATTTCGCTGTCGTAATAGAAGTTCTCGGAGACAAACACCCCGCCCTCTTCATCCTCGCCGATCACGAACGAACGCTCCGGGCTGACGTGTTTCAGGCGCAGCAAACCATCGCTATCAGTGGCGCCGCTGCTCATTACGCCGAGGCCATCGGTCCACAACACATTCACTTTCGGCACCGAACTGCCTTCGTGTTTGCGCGCGGCCCAGACCACCAGTTCATCACCGGCGATTTTGCTCACGGCCACGGTGTTCGAGACGAAGACCATGGTGGTCGCGCGGTACTTGCCGATCAGCGCTTCCACCAGGTACAGACCCGGTTTCAGGTTACCCAACGGGATGTAGACGTTACCCGGCGCGACGCTGACGAACTCACTGGAAGAGCCGGCCAGGTTCACGCCTTCAGGCGGCTGGATCGGTTTGGCTTGCCACAGCGGATAGCGGAATTGACTGACCACCGGCAGGCCCGGGATCAGGGCGAATTGCGGCTGTGCGTCGTAAGGCGTTGGCGCAGCAATCGCGGTGCCCATCTTCAGTTCCGGTACTTCCTCGGTGACTTGCTGACGGGACTCGTAGGAAAACGCCCGTTGCATCACGCGACGGGATTTGCGGTACCAGTTGTCCCACAGGTACGCGAGGGTATTCGACAGCCCTTCACCCTTGAACTGGCCATCGCTGACCACACGGTGCAGGTTCTTCTGGCGCTTGAGGAAATCCAGCGGCTTGTCGATGCGGTACACGCGAATGTCGGCGCCGCCATAAGGCTCCATGCGGAAACGGCGAAAGTCACGGCCCGGCGCTTCGAGGCGCACCATCGCCTGTTCGTCACTGGCGAAACTGCTGTCGGCCAGCAGGAAAAAGCTTTCACCGGCCACCGGCGTATAGCCGCTCGGCTCGACGGTGTCTTCGGCGTTGACCGCCGAAAACGGCAGCAGCAAAACCAACAGCAGAGGCAAAAAACGCAACATGCGGGCACCGATCATTGGGAGAGAAAATTCAGTCGATAGACGCCGATGAAGTTGGGGTTGGCTGCGTCGGGTATCCATCGGGTGTCCTTCCATGTCATGAGTTGCTGCAGGCTCGCGGATCGCATGCCGTTGTCAGTGGGGGTGGTGGTGCCGGTGTGATAGGCGATGTAGCGGCCCATCCAGATCATCAGGTGCTGGTCGTCGCCCTGATCGAAAAACATCAGGTCGCCGGGCCGGGCTTGCGCCACGTCTCGACTCACCAGATGGCTGTTGAACTGAATCAGCTTGATCGCGTTGACGTACGGCCCGACCTTGCCGCCGCCCTGTTGCCACTGCTGGGCGAGACCGCGTTGCGTCTCGCTCAACTGCAGTTCCGGCGGCAGGTAGCGATTGGACAGGCCGTTGTTGCGCAGCCATTTATCGTCGTGGACTTTCAACGCTTCGTTGGCGGCGAACCGCACCAGCCCCGCGCAGTCCTGCTGATACCAGCGCGGGCTCGGGCCTTGGGTCAGTTGTTCCTGGGCGATGCGCACGAACCAGGCGCGGAACACCTGGGATTGCTGCGGATCCAGTGGCGCGGCCTCAGTGGCAAAGGCGCGACTGCCCAGCAACAGCGCCAGCAGGCCGAGGCCGCGGATGAGTGCGGTCACAGGGCTTTCCATTCCAGTGGCAGCCATTGCCAATGGCCATCGGGCTCGCTGCCTTCAGGCAAGGTCAGGGCGTATTTGCCGTAACCGCCGAGCTTGCGCAGTTTCGGGATCAGGTAGGTTTGCGCGGCGTTGTAAAACACCGGTTCCATGTCCTGCGGCAGGCTGTCGAGGGTTTCCTGCTGCATCAGTTGCGCCATCGCATCCGGGCCGAAATACACCGGCATCAACAGGTCTTTCGGCACCACGTCGGCCATCGGCGGGAAGCGCTTGTCGAGGGTGCCGAGGGCCTTGTCCACGAGTTTGTCGTCGAGGGAAAACAGCAGCGTCGAGCCGTGACGGGCCAGACTGACCTTCATGAAGGCCTTGCCGGAGATCGCGTCCGGATCTTCAGCGTCCTTGGCTTTGTAGGGACCGAAGTTGGAGCTGACCTGCCGCTGCCACTGGTGAGTCGGGCCGTCCTGTTTCTCGATCACCGGGAACGCGTGCTCTTCGACGTTGGGCTCATAGGCGCCGACCATCGAACCGAACAAACTGCCGAGGTCGCCATCGAGTTTGGCGCTGTCCTTGTCATTCAGGCTGGCCACCAGCAACGGCGTGTAGAGACGCGAATCGGCGTACCAGCACAGGCCCGCCGCACCGGCCATGTGTTCGGTCAACGCTTGGGCCACCGGCTCTTCGGCGCCGAGTTTCACCAGCAACGGTTTCTGCTGTTCAGCGGCCAGCGGCAAGGCCACGCAGGCACTGGCGCCCATCGGCATGGCTTGCCAGATCGGTTTGAAATCGAAGTCCGGCTGATCGTCCAGTTCATCCATCGCAAGGAAGCTGTGCCAGCCCTTGTCGTCCATGTCGAAACGCAGCCCGGCGAAATTCGGGATGAAGCGCTGGTAACCCATGGCCAACACGCTCGAATTGACCGACAGGCGTTGCTTCACTTCCGGCGCGCGCGGTGGCAGGCCGAATGCTTCGGGGAACAGTTTGTCGCCGTTGAGCAACGCGGCGATGGCCGTGGTCGAGACACTGCCGCGCTCGTCGCTCGGGCCGCTGCTCGGGTCGTAGAGTTTGACGGGATTGGACAGCACCACCAGTTTGTCGCCATGGGAGGCGAACACCAGCGCTTTGTTGTTATAGGTGAGCTGATACAGCGCCACGTCGTCGGCGCCGACTTTCACCACACTGAGTTGGGTCAGCTGCGAATCGTCGAGCGCCACTTTGGCCAGCGGTTCCAGCACTTTGGCCAGACCACCGCGATCCATCACCAACAGGAAATCCTTGAGCCGACCATCCGCCCCGCGCCACAGCGCCACGTCGGCCGGTTGATCGAAAAGTTGCTCGATCAGGCTGTCCTGCAGTTTCAGGTCATGTTCGTAGATGATCCGCCGCAGACTGCCGATCAAGCCGAGGCGATCAACGTGCGCTTCGTAATAGAAGACGAAATCTTCGGTCAGGGTTTCCTTGAGGAACGGCACCGCCAGCAGATCCTTGGGCAATTGGCTCAGGGAATGGGTTTCGAGCAGACCGTCCGGCCGGCTCATGCCCAGTTTGTCGCTGGCCAATTGCGCTGGCGGAGCCTTGGGTTTGTGCATGAACCACCCCAACCCGCCCGCGACGCCGGCGACCAGGGCCAGGCCGACCAGCAGCGCCGGCCAGCGGCGAGGAGTTTTGGCGGCCGGTGTTTGCGCAGCCGGAGATACAGTGTTATCGCTCATGTTCACAACGCCCAATTCATCCGTGGTGCGGGATGCTTAATAGTTGAAAGTCTTGACCAGCAACAGGTCACCGATGGCCCGCAGGGGCACGATGAAGGTCTCGCGTTTTTCGTCGACGGTGTTTTCGTTGAGCACCAGGTTGATTTGCGAGGTGATGACCTCGTTCTGGTTGCTGGTCTCATCGAAGTTATAGCCTTCGCTGCCGAAGTTGCCCCAATAGTTCACGTAAACCAGATAGGTGCCATGCAGCGGCGCGGTCATGGTGAACATTTCCGGGCCGGGACCATCGACGCCATCCGGGTCGAGGCCGCCGCCATTGGTCAACGCCGTGTGGGCGAAAAACGCATGCTGGCCGTCGGGGGTGATGATGTGCAGGTCGAGCTCGGCTTTCGGGTCGTCCCAACCGAGCACCACGCGAATCCGTGCCGGCGTGCGCAGGTCATTGGCTTCATAGAATTGAACGCGCTTGAGCGACTTGCCTTCGGCACTGCGCACTTCGACACTGTTGGAACCCGCGCCAAAGGCATACGGCCGGGCGAAACGCCCTTCGTCGTCGGTGTACAGGTTCAGTGGATTGCCGTTGACGGCGAGGGTGTGCGGCCCGCGTTGCGTGCCTATCGCCTTGAGCTGGCCTTCGATCATCGTGCGATTGCGCTGCACACCGCGGTCGATGGGCGGCGTGGGATAGGCGACCTGCGGGTTTTCGCTGCGGTCGAGCAGGCCGTTATAGCGCCAGCCGCCGACCGGCTCCGACAGCTCAGCCGTCGGCTCGGCCCAGGCGGCGCTCGCGCAGGCCAGCCCCATCAACAGTATAAGAAGTGAACGCATGTGACGCCTCCTGCCATGCATAACGAAACCTTGCGCCCGATCCTCGGCGCGTTACAGATCCAAATACTGCGTTTCGTCAGAAAGACCCGTGACTATTGGGTCGTAGAAGGCGCGAAGGTTAGCGATTCGGCAGTTTTTTAACAATCGGATACCTCTTGATTTGCTGTAGGCATCACGAAGAAGTGGGGACGTGAGCCGAATAGCGACCTTATTCGGCTCACAAGATGAGCCGAATAAGGCTATTATTCGGCTCATTCACTCTGGAGTTACCCGTGGTCATGGCACCTCACTGGATTTGGCAACAGCCCGACTGGCCGAATTTCACCTGGCAATCCGAACGCCTGACGCCGCTATTGCGTGAGTGCGTACAGGCGCAAGGCCGGTTGATGGGCATGGCCAGTTCCGTGGATCGCTCACTCAGCGCACAGAACGAACTGGACGCGCTGTTACAAAACATCGTGACGTCTTCAGCCATCGAGGGTGAACAGCTCAACGTGGACTCGGTCCGCTCATCACTGGCGCGGCGCCTGGGCCTGGAGGTGGTCGATGGCGATAAAGTCAGCCAACGCAGCGAAGGGCTGGCGCAGTTAATGCTCGACGCCACTCAGCGCTTCGCACAACCGCTGACACTGCCGCGGTTGCTGGAGTGGCATACATGGCTGTTTCCCGATCAGGACATGAATGTTGCCGCCCGTTCGATCCATATCGGCGAGCTGCGTGGCGATGAGCCCATGCAGGTGGTGTCCGGGCGACTGGACAAACCGACCATTCACTACGAAGCACCGCCACGCCTTGGGCTTGAACAGCAGCTCGATACGTTTCTTGCCTGGTTTGCAACCAGCCAGAAGCAGGACGGGCTCGATCCCTTGTTGCGGGCCGGCATCGCGCACTTCTGGTTCGTCACCCTGCACCCCTTTGACGACGGCAATGGTCGCCTCACGCGAACCCTTACCGATCTCGCCCTGGCTCAGGGAGAGGCGCAGGCGATCCGCTTCTACGCCATGTCAGCGAGCATTCTGGACGACCGCTCCAGCTATTACCGAGTGCTGGAAACCAGCCAGAAAAGCTCCATGGACATCACCGAGTGGCTGCAATGGTTTCTGCAAACCCTGCTGCGCAGCTTGCAGCAGGCCATGACGCGGATCGAAGCGGTACTGGGCAAGGCGCGCTTCTGGCAGGCGAATCGGGACGCAAAACTGTCAGCCGAGCAGATCAAGGTACTGAATCGCATGCTGGACGGTGGGCAACGAGGCTTCGCGGACGGGATCAGCGCGGCTCAATATCAAGCCGTGGCGAAAGTATCGAAAGCCACCGCCACCCGCCATTTGGCAGAGTTGCTGGAGAAGGGTTGCCTGCAACGCCTGCCCGGTGGCGGGCGTAGTACTCGCTATCAGGTCAGCTATCCGGATGACTCAGCATAATTAAGCCATAGGGTGAGCGTTAGCAGCTGGCGAAGCCTGCGTCCGGCTGCTACAAAGAGCTCGGTGCAGGTGATCCGGTTGCCGCCGGTGCTGTGGCCGAAATGCCCGGCCCATTTGCCCATAACCCCCATGTCTGCTAGTGTCGCGCCGGTTTAACGTCAACCGGAAATAGCCGCCATGGCCCGCAAAAAAGCTGCACTGGATTTCGAACAATCTCTCGCTGACCTGCAAACGCTGGTAGAGCGTCTGGAGAACGGCGAACTGTCGCTGGAAGACTCGCTGACGGCTTTCGAGCAAGGCATCGGTCTGACCCGCGATTGCCAGGCGGCGCTGGCCCAGGCCGAGCAAAAGGTTCAAGTGCTGCTCGAGCGTGATGGCGAGCTGGCCGAGGAACCCTTCGACGCGGATCAGCCAGAATGATTGCAGCGTATTCGGCGACCAGCCAGGCCCGTGTCAACGCGGCACTGGAAACCCTGTTCAACGCACCCAGCCCCGAGCTCACCCGTCTCTATGAAGCCATGCGCTACAGCGTGATGAATGGCGGCAAACGTGTACGTCCGTTACTGGCTTACGCGGCTTGCGAAGCGCTGGGCGGCAAGGCCGAGCAAGCCAACGGCGCGGCCTGCGCAGTGGAGCTGATTCACGCGTATTCCCTGGTACACGACGATTTGCCGGCCATGGACGACGACGATCTGCGTCGCGGCCAGCCGACGACTCACAAGAAATTCGATGAAGCCTGCGCCATCCTCGCCGGTGACGGCTTGCAGAGCCTGGCGTTCAGCGCCCTGCTCGACCCGCGCCTGAACGCAGCTGACGCCGAGATCCGCCTGCAGATGGTCAGCGCCCTGGCCGTCGCGGCAGGCCCGGCGGGCATGGTCGGCGGGCAAGCCATCGACCTCGGTTCGGTCGGCCTCAAGCTCGATCAAAAAGCCCTTGAGTACATGCACCGGCACAAGACCGGCGCGCTGATTGAAGTCAGCGTCAAACTCGGCGCCCTGGCCAGCGGCCGTGCCGAGAAGGACGAACTGAAAGCGTTGCAGACTTATGCACAGGCCATTGGCCTCGCTTTTCAGGTGCAGGACGACATTCTTGACGTCGAAAGCGATACCGAAACCCTCGGCAAACGCCAGGGCGCGGACATCGCTCGCGACAAACCAACCTACCCGGCCCTGCTTGGCCTCGACGCGGCCAAGGCTTACGCCCTGGAACTGCGCGATCAGGCCCTGCACGCGCTGCGACCGTTTGACGCGGCCGCCGAGCCTTTGCGCGACCTCGCCCGCTATATCGTCGACCGGCGTAGCTGACAGCGTATCGGCCAAGTTAAAAGCAACGCGTGGGCAGGGGGCGATGCATCAGGTAAACTGCCGCATCTTTTATACCTATAACGATTCGCCTGATGCCCACGACGTTTCATGAGATTCCCCGCAAGCGCCCGACCACGCCCCTGCTCGACCGTGCCAACACGCCGGACGGCCTGCGCCGGTTAGGCGAAGCCGAGCTGGAAACCCTGGCCGATGAGTTGCGCCTGGAATTGCTCTACACGGTCGGTCAGACCGGCGGGCATTTCGGTGCCGGCCTGGGCGTCATCGAGCTGACCATCGCGCTGCATTACGTCTTCGACACCCCGGACGACCGGCTGGTGTGGGACGTGGGTCATCAGGCTTATCCGCATAAAATCCTCACCGGCCGTCGCGAGCGCATGGGCACCCTGCGCCAGAAGGACGGTGTTGCGGCCTTCCCGCGTCGTTCCGAGAGCGAGTACGACACCTTTGGCGTCGGCCACTCCAGCACTTCGATCAGCGCAGCGCTGGGCATGGCCATTGCCGCCCGCCTGCAAAACAGTGATCGCAAAGCCATTGCCGTGATCGGCGACGGCGCGCTGACCGCCGGCATGGCCTTCGAAGCGCTGAACCACGCGCCGGAAGTGAACGCCAACATGCTGGTGATCCTCAACGACAACGACATGTCGATCTCGCGCAATGTCGGCGGCCTGTCGAATTATCTGGCGAAGATCCTTTCCAGCCGCACTTACGCCAGCATGCGTGAAGGCAGCAAAAAGGTCCTGTCGCGCCTGCCCGGGGCCTGGGAAATCGCCCGGCGCACTGAAGAATACGCAAAAGGCATGCTGGTTCCTGGCACGCTGTTCGAAGAACTGGGCTGGAACTACATCGGTCCTATCGACGGCCATGACCTGCCGACCCTGATCGCGACGCTGCGCAACATGCGCGACCTGAAAGGCCCGCAGTTCCTGCACGTCGTCACCAAGAAAGGCAAAGGCTTCGCTCCGGCGGAAGTCGATCCGATCGGCTACCACGCCATCACCAAGCTCGAACCGCTGGACGCTCCGGCCGCCGCCCCGAAAAAGGCCAGCGGACCGAAGTATTCCGGTGTGTTCGGTGAATGGCTGTGCGACATGGCCGCGTCTGATCCGCGTCTGGTAGGCATCACCCCGGCGATGAAAGAAGGCTCCGACCTGGTGGCGTTCAGCGAGCGTTTCCCGCTGCGCTATTTCGACGTGGCGATTGCCGAGCAACACGCGGTGACCTTCGCCGCCGGCATGGCCTGCGAAGGCGCGAAACCGGTGGTGGCGATTTATTCGACGTTCCTGCAACGCGGTTACGACCAACTGATTCATGACGTCGCGGTGCAGAACCTCGACGTGCTGTTCGCCATCGACCGCGCCGGCCTGGTGGGCGAAGACGGCCCGACTCACGCGGGTAGCTTCGACCTGTCGTTCCTGCGCTGCATCCCCGGCATGCTGGTGATGACCCCGAGCGATGAAAACGAACTGCGCAAAATGCTCACCACCGGTCACCTCTACAACGGCCCGGCGGCGGTGCGTTATCCGCGCGGCGCGGGTCCGAATGCGACCATCGAGAAAGACCTGCAACCGATCGAAATCGGCAAAGGCATTGTTCGTCGTCAGGGCAGCAAAGTCGCCTTCCTGGTGTTCGGCGTGCAATTGGCCGAGGCGCTGAAAGTCGCCGAGACGCTGGACGCGACGGTGGTCGACATGCGTTTTGTCAAACCGCTGGATGAAGCGCTGGTTCGCGACATCGCTGGCAGCCACGAGCTGCTGGTGACCGTCGAAGAAAACGCAATCATGGGCGGTGCTGGCGGCGCGGTCAGCGAATTCCTCGCCCGCGAGAACATCCTCAAGTCGATCCTGCACCTGGGCTTGCCGGACCTCTATGTCGAACACGCCAAGCCTGCACAGATGCTGGCCGAGTGCGGGCTGGACGAGGCAGGGATCGAAGCGGCGGTGCGCGAGCGCCTGCAACTGCTCAAGATTTAACCTGCTGGATACACGCAATCCCCTGTGGGAGCGAGCCTGCTCGCGATAACGGACTGACAGTCAACAATTCCCTGACTGACACACCGTCATCGCGAGCAGGCTCGCTCCCACATTGGTTTTTTGTGATCTTCACATTTTGTTCGCTACAACGCGCCACAACGGACTGCCGATGAAACTCTCCCCCCTCGCCCTGACGCTGACCCTGCTGCCGGCCGGCCAACTGCTGGCCGACTCCTTCGAACGCGATCAAGCGTTGAAACTGCCCGACGTACTGATCACCGCCAACCGTCAGGTCGAAGCGCGCAACGACAGCAGCGCCGCCAACACGGTGTTCACCCGAGAAGACATCGACCGCCTGCAACCGAACAGCATCACTGACCTGCTCAGCCGGGTGCCGGGCGTGCAAGTCGCGCAAACCGGTGGGCGCGGCAGTCTGCCAGGGGTTTACATCCGCGGCACCCAGTCAGCGCAAAGCCTGGTGCTGGTGGACGGTCAGCGCATCGGCAACTCGACCTCGGGCGACAGCAACCTGCAGCACATCAACATCGAACAGGTCGAGCGCGTGGAAGTGCTGCGCGGCTCCCGTTCGGTGATTTATGGCAGCGATGCGATTGGCGGGGTGATTCAGATTTTCACCCGCCGTGGCGACGAGCAAGGTCTGCAACCGCGGTTGCACGTGGGATTTGGCAGCAACCAGACCTGGGAGCGCAGCCTTGGGCTGTCCGGCGGCGATGACAAAACCCGCTTCAACCTCGGCGCCAGCCTCAATGAAACCGCCGGGATCAATCGCACGCACCAGTCGTACCCCAGCGACAGCGATCACGATGAATACCGCAACCAATCGGTCAGTTTCAGCATCAGTCACGCGCTCACCGATGACCTGGAAATCGGCGCCAACGTGCTGGATAACCGGGGTAAAAGCGAGTTCGACAACCCGTTTGGCCGCTTCGACTCCACCACCTTCGAGTCCGTGCAGCAACAGCCTTACAGCGATTTCGAGGTGAGCAGCGTCAGCAGTTACCTCGATGCGCGGGTTAACGACATCTGGAAAACTCGCGTCGAGTTCGGCCACAGCGAAAACCGAGAGAAGACCCTCGACAAGCTCAGCGATGAACGCAGCGTCTTCAACACCTACCGCGACTCAGTGAACTGGCAGAACGACCTGACGCTCAACGACCGCAATAGCCTGCTTCTGGGCGGCGACTGGTACGAAGACCGGATCAACAGCACTACAGCGTTCGATGAAGACAGTCGCTGGAACCGTGCGGCGTTTGTCCAGCATCACTATCGGGCGGACAGTTTTTCCACTGAGCTGGGCTTGCGCCACGACGAGAACCAACAGTTTGGCGGCCAGAACAGTTGGAGTGGCACCCTCACTGTGCCGGTGAATCCGGACAACGACGTGCTGCTGACCTACAGCGAAGGCTTTCGAGCGCCGACGTTCAACGACTTGTACTACCCGGACTTCAGCAACCCGGATTTGAAACCCGAAACGTCGAAAAGCTATGAACTGCAATGGCGCAGCCAGCTAACCGAAAACAGTCGCCTGGAAGCGTCGCTGTACCGCACTGACCTTGAAGACGCGATTATTTTTGGCAGCAACTCGCGGCCAGAGAACGTGGCGTCGGCGCGGATCAACGGTTTCGAAGCCGCACTGAAACAGGAACTGTTCGGCTGGCAAAGCAACCTTGGCGTGGCGATCATCGACCCGCGCGACCGCGATACCGGCCATACCTTGGCGCGTCGTGCACGGCGGACATTGAGCCTGGACCTGGATCGACAATTTGATCGCCTGGGCCTTGGTGCGAGCTGGCAAGCAGTCAGCAGCAGCTATGACGACCTGAACAATCAACAGCCGTTGGGTGGATACGCCTTGTTAGGGTTGCGCAGTAGCTGGGAGCTCGACAGTGAAATCAAGCTTGGGCTGAAGCTCGATAACCTGCTGGATAAAGGCTATAGCCGGGCGCTGTATAGCCATGACGGCAGTGAATATGGGTATCGCGAGGAAGGTCGGGCGTTGATGTTCGGGGTGACCTGGACACCGGAAATCTGATCTGAAGTCAGTGGTGTCAAGGCTTGCCCATGATGGCCGCGCCTCGGTCTCAGCGGTCCGGTGCGATAAGCTGGCAAAGCTTTGCAGTGGCCTCGACCATCTGCCCACTCGGCCGCTCCAGCCCCTTGTCCGACACCAGCAGCAATTGCCCCCGCGTCACCGCCGCCACCTGCGGCCACGCCTTCCACGCGTCGAGCTGGGCCTGATCACTGGCCAGAATCACCTCGGGATTGCGCTGCAACACCGCCTCGACACTGACCTGCGGCGCCGGCAATGTCTGGTCGGCAAACACATTGCGCGCCCCACACACTTCCAGCGCATCACTGATGATCTGCCCACCCCCCACGGTGTACAGCGGCCGATCCCAGACCTGATAAAACACCCGCAGCGGCTCGTCCCGCCGATAACGCTGGCGCAGGTTATCCAGTTTTCGCCGCAGGTCAGTCGCCAACGTCACGCCCCGTTCGGGCCGGCCGAGTTGCGTGGCGATGGCTTCGATTTGTGCAGCGAGTTGGTCGAGCGTGTGAGGTTCGGCGACGTAGGTGGGAATGTTCAAGTGCTTGAGCTGCTCACGCTGCGCGGGGCCAACACTGCCCGGCCAGAGCAGCAGCAAATCGGGTTTGAGACTGAGCAAACGCTCCATGTCCAACTGACCATAGCGGCCAACGGAAGGAAGGTCTTGCAGTTCGGCCGGGCGTTCACCAGCATCCAGCACCCCGACCAGCAGGTCGGCTGAGCCCAGTTCAACCACGATTTCAGAGAGGGACGGCGCCAGACTGACGACCCGTTCGACGGCAACCGCCGAGCCGCTGGCGGCCAATAGCAAAACCGCCAGCCAGGCCCGGCGCATCAGCCGAGTTGACGCGGAATACGGTAGAGGTAGAACAGCACCGTGGTCGACAGCGCCAGCAACACCAACGGCACGGCTTCGAGGCCGACGAACACCGCCAGCGCGCCAATCCAGGCCGGCAATGCAGCCGCCAGGAACGCGGTACGTCGCTTGGCGGCCAGGACGATCCAGGCGGCGGGTTCTTCGGGCGTATCGAGGGCTTTTTGCGTCGCGATCAGGGCGTGCTTGTAGCCACCGAAAAACTTCAGGCTGACAAACATCGACGCCACACCTGCGATGAACAACGGCATCGCCAGCACCGGCAGGATCGCCTCGCCTTGGCCGAACACGCCATTGATCACGAACAACGGCAACAAGGCCAGCGCCAGGTATTGCCACCAACTGAACGACAACCGCCGCCGAACCTGACCGCGGGTCACGCCCGATCCGCCTCGCCCTGATGCTCGTTGCCCATCATGTGGTCGAGCTTGCTGGCCTTGGTCGCCAGGTAGAGTTTGTTGTGCGGGTTGTGACCGGTGTGCAGCGGCACGCGCTCGGCGACCACTATCCCCATGTCGGTCAAGGCTTTGACCTTACGCGGGTTGTTGGTCATCAGACGCAGGGATTTCACGCCCAGGTGCTCAAGCATCGGCAGGCACATGGCGTAATCACGCTGGTCGGCAGCAAAGCCCAGGCGCTCGTTGGCTTCAACGGTGTCGGCACCGCCGTCCTGTAACTCATAGGCGCGGATCTTGTTCAGCAGGCCAATGCCACGGCCCTCCTGACGCAAGTACAGCAACACGCCACGGCCTTCACGGGCGATGGCCTGCAACGCGGCTTCAAGTTGCGAGCCGCAGTCGCAACGCTGGCTGAACAAGGCATCACCCGTCAGGCATTCGGAGTGCAACCGGCCGAGTACCGGGGCACCGTCGGCGAACTCACCCAGACTCAGCACGACGTGCTCGCGCCCGTTTTCTTCATCGAGAAAGCCGTGCATGGTGAATTGCGCAAAAGGCGTTGGCAGCTTGGAAGCGGCGACGAAAACGACAGGCACCGGTGTGCTCCTGATCAATAAGTACTGGAGATTCGCAGACGCGGCATTGTAACAGCAGGTTCCTACAGACGCTTAGGCTGAATTATGGGGCATAACGATCAAAATGTTAGATCTCAGGCCACTGACGCCAGCGGCTACAGGGCCCGTGTTCAGTTCGCGTCGAACGGGTAAGGCTGCTTCCAGCGTTCGAAGATGGGTTTCAGTGAACCGTTTTTAACCAACAGGTCCATGCGCTGGTCGAACAAGGCCATCAACGTTCGGGCCTTGGGCGTATTGGCGAAGCACAAGTACAGCGGCAATTCAGCGATATGGGTGCGACGGAACTGGGCAGGATCCTTGGCCCGTTTGACGATGTAATCAATCTCGGTCAGCGCGTCGATGTAAAAGTCGGCGCGGTTGTGCATCAGCATCGACAAAATGCCAGTGCGTCGTACGACCTCGTTGTAACGCCGCACATTAGGCAGGTATTTCTGGTATTCGTAACCGCGAACCCAGGCCAGACGATAGTTGCCGAGGGTCTGCGGGTTCGGTGCCGGATTACTCGCCAGGCCCAAGGCATAGATGTGATCGGTGTCGTAATTCCAGCGTGGATAAAGCACATCGCTGGCCTCGTCACGGTAAGCACCGACACAGGCATCCACTTCACCGCGCTGGGCCAGGCCCACGGCGCGGGTGTACGGCTCGGTACGGAAGTCGAGTTTGACCCCGGCCGGTTCGAAGATGGCCCGCATCACATCCCAGCCCAGGCCATGCCCGTCAGCGGCGGTGTAGTCTTCCCATTCTTCGCTGGCCAGATGGATCACGGACGGCGTCGGCGCGGCGTCCCCCGCCTGGGCGAGTGAGCAAAGCATTGCGAAAACCACCGCCAACCAGCGCCGAACCATCCAAGTCCCCTGCTTCGCCCGTCAGGCGAGAATCCTTACCAGCCCTTGCATCGCCAACCACGCAAATACACCGGCCAGCACGTCGTCGAGCATGATCCCGACGCCGCCATGGACATGCCGGTCGATCCAGCGGATCGGCCACGGCTTGAGAATGTCAAAGAAGCGGAACATCAGGAAACCCGCCAGCAACCAGTACCAACCTTCCGGCACCAGCCACAGGGTGATCCACATCCCGACCATTTCATCCCAGACGATGCCCTCGTGGTCATGCACGCGCAAATCGTCGGCCACCTTGCCGCACAGCCAGAAGCCGAACAGCATGGTGATGCCCAGCATCAGCCAGTAGGCCCAATCGGGCATCATTTGCCACAACGGGATAAAGGGTAGCGCAACTAACGAACCCCAGGTGCCCGGTGCCTTCGGAAGGGTTCCCGAGCCGAAGCCGAACGCCAGGAAATGCCAGGGATTGCGCCAGACCGAAGGCGGTACGAACTCCGCCGGGACCTGTTTGGGATGATCTGTCACGGTGTCTCCCGAAAATGTTGATAGCCCCGGGTTTGCGGGGTGATGTCTTGTCCATCGGCATCCAGCAGCGCCACGCCCTGCCCCGTCACGACACGCCCGACCACATGGATTGGCCAGCCTTCTGCCAGCAATCCTGGCAACTCGACGGACGGTAGGGTGAAGGCGAGCACATAATCATCGCCGCCGCTGAGGGCTGCGGTTTCGGCAGCGGATTGTCCGAGAAAGGCCACTAACGCAGCCGACACGGGCAGCTTACTCCGCTCAAGCTGAATGCCGACCTTCGACGCCAGCGCGATGTGACCGCAGTCGGCGAGCAGGCCGTCGGAGATGTCCAGCGCCGAGGTGGCCTTACCGCGCAGAGCCTGACCCAGCGCCAGTTGCGGCTGCGGTGACCAGTAATGCGCCAGCAGCGGCTCGGCAACGGCGGCGTCAGCCATTCGCTGCCCCAACACCAGTGGCAAAGCCCCGGCCGCATTGCCCAACTCGCCACCCACGCACAACAAATCGCCGGGCTGCGCGCCGCTACGGGTCAGCGCCTGAGCGGCCGGCACACGACCGAACACGGTCATGGTCAGGCTCAGCGGCCCTCGGGTGGTATCGCCGCCCACCAGCGCCACGCCGCAGCGTCGCGCCATCAGGTTCAAACCACGGGAGTACGCCTCCAGCCAATCGGCGGTCACCGTCGGCAAGGTCAGGGCAAGGGTAAAGGCAATGGGGGTGGCGCCCATGGCAGCCAGGTCACTGACGGCCACAGCCAGCGAGCGCTGACCGAGCAAAAACGGGTCGCAGGGGTCTGCGAAATGCACACCGGCCACCAGGGTGTCGGTGGAAATGGCCAACTGCTCCCCGGGGGGAACAGCCAGCAAGGCGCAGTCATCGCCGATCCCGAGGGCAACGCCTTCGCCGCCTTGCGCACAGGGCGCGGCGGCGAAAAAATTGCGGATCAGCTCAAACTCGCCCATCGCGATATCAAGCGCAAATCAGCGCTTGAACGCCTTCACTTCAGCTTCACGCAGACGTGGGGCCAGCTTGTCGAGTACACCGTTGACGAACTTGTGGCCGTCGGTGGAACCGAAGACTTTCGCCAGCTCGATACCTTCGTTGATCACAACGCGGTAAGGAACGTCGACACGCTCGAGCAGTTCCCAGGTGGACAGGCGCAGAACGGCCAGTTCAACCGGATCCAGCTCTTCGATGGTGATGTCCAGGCAAGGCGTCAGGGCTGCATCGATCTTGTCCTTCTTCGCCGGAACCCCGTGAAGGATTTCGCGGAAGTAGGCACCGTCGACATCACTGAAATCGTTATCGACCCGGAACTGCGCTTCGATCTCGCTCAAAGACTGCTTGGCCATGTGCCATTGGTACAGCGCCTGGGTCGCGAGCTGACGGGCTTCGCGACGCTTGACGCTTTTCGATGGCTTGCCGGCATCCGCAGGCTTTGGATCGCGCGGGTTGAAACGATCGCTATCGTCGCTAATCACTTGGCCTCCAACTGCGCCAGCAGGCTGACCATTTCCAGAGCGGACAGGGCTGCTTCGGCACCTTTGTTACCGGCCTTGGTGCCGGAACGTTCGATGGCTTGCTCGATGGAATCAACGGTCAGCACGCCGAAAGCGACCGGAACGCCGAACTCCATGGACACCTGGGCCAGGCCCTTGGTGCATTCGCCTGCCACGTATTCGAAGTGCGGAGTGCCGCCACGAATGACCGCGCCCAGGGCGATGATTGCCGCGTACTCGCCTTTTTGAGCGACTTTCTGCGCAACCAGCGGAATTTCGAAGGCGCCAGGTGCGCGGATGATGGTGATGTCGCTTTCGCTTACGCCGTGGCGAACCAGGGCATCCACTGCACCGCTGACCAGACTTTCAACGACGAAGCTGTTGAAACGGCCCACTACCAAAGCGTAGCGGCCTTTAGGGGCGATGAAGGTACCTTCGATGGTCTTCAGGGTCATTCGTTAGATCTCTTAAAGAGCCGGGACGCGCTTTCTACGCGTCCCTCAGTGATTTGTTAGCCGCGAATCAAAGACTGGAAACAACCGGTCATTATTCGGAGGGCACGTATTCTACAACTTCCAGATCGAAACCGGATATCGCATTAAATTTCATTGGCGCACTCATCAGGCGCATTTTGCGTACGCCCAGGTCCCGAAGGATCTGCGAACCGGCACCGACGATGCTGTAGGTGGTCGGTTTTTTCACGGCCGCCTGGTCGGCGGTTTCGCGAATGTGCGCCAGCAACACGTCGCCATCGAGCGGGTGACCGAGCAACAGCACCACACCGCTGCCAGCCTCGGCAACCGCAGCCATGGCGGCGCGCAGGCTCCAGCGGCCTGGTTGCTTGACCATCAGCAGGTCGCGCAGCGGGTCCATGTTGTGCACGCGAACCAGGGTCGGTTCTTCGGCACACACATTGCCCAGCGTCAGGGCCATGTGCACGTCGCCTTCCACGGAATCACGATAGGTCACCAGGTTGAATTGGCCCAGTTCGCTGTCCAGTGGCTGCTCGGCAATCCGCTGAACGGTACGTTCGTGGATCATCCGGTAGTGAATCAGGTCGGCGATGGTGCCGATCTTGATGCCGTGTTCAGCGGCGAAAGCTTCCAGTTCAGCGCGACGGGACATGGTGCCGTCGTCGTTCATCACTTCGCAGATCACACCGCTCGGCTCGAAACCGGCCATGCGTGCCAGGTCGCAAGCGGCTTCAGTATGGCCTGCGCGAGCCAGGGTGCCGCCGGCCTGGGCCATCAGCGGGAAGATGTGGCCGGGGCTGACGATGTCTTCAGCCTTGGCGTCTTTGGCTGCGGCCGCTTGCACGGTGCGTGCGCGGTCGGCGGCGGAGATGCCGGTGGTCACGCCTTCAGCCGCTTCGATCGACACGGTGAACTTGGTGCCGAAGCCGGAACCGTTGCGTGGCGCCATCAATGGCAGCTTCAGCAGTTCGCAGCGCTCGCGGCTCATCGGCATGCAGATCAGGCCACGGGCGTGCTTGGCCATGAAGTTGATGTGCTCGGGCTTGCAGCACTCGGCGGCCATGATCAGGTCGCCTTCGTTCTCGCGGTCTTCGTCATCCATGAGGATGACCATCTTGCCTTGGCGGATGTCTTCAACCAGTTCTTCGATGCTATTGAGCGCCACAAGGCACCCCCTTGAGTCAGGATTTGAGGTAGCCGTTGGCGGCCAGAAAGCTTTCGGTAATGGTGCTGCCGGCAGTCGACTCTGCGGCCTTGTCACCCAGCAACAGACGCTCCAGATAACGCGCCAGCAAGTCGACTTCCAGGTTTACCCGGCGACCTGGCTGGTACGACGCCATGATGGTTTCGCTCAGGGTGTGCGGAATGATCGTCAGCATGAACTCGGCGCCATCGACCGCGTTCACGGTCAGGCTGGTGCCGTCGACAGTAATCGAGCCTTTATGGGCGATGTACTTGGCCAGTTCTTTCGGCGCGCGGATGCGGAATTCCACGGCACGCGCGTTTTCGGTACGGGCAACCACTTCGCCCACGCCATCGACATGACCGCTGACCAGATGCCCGCCGAGGCGAGTGGTCGGGGTCAGGGCTTTTTCCAGGTTCACCGGACTGCCGCTCTTGAGGTCGTTCATGGCGGTGCAGTCGAGGGTTTCGCGGCTGACGTCGGCGGCAAAGCCGTTGCCCGGCAGTTCTACCGCGGTCAGGCACACGCCGTTGACCGCGATGCTGTCGCCCAGTTTGACGTCGCTCAGGTCGAGCTTGCCGGTTTCTACGTGGACCCGCACATCACCGCCCTTTGGGGTCAATGCACGAATACTGCCGATGGATTCGATGATGCCGGTAAACATGAGGTTCTCCTCGAGAACAAAGCCAGCGCTGTAGCGATGGCCGGGAATTATACGCTCGCTACTGGCGAAGGAATGGCAGTGACCCGCCAGTCATCGCCAACCGCGCGAATTTCGGTGATTTTAAGTTCGGGAGCATCCTTCATTTGCGCGAGCGGCCAGTCGAGCAGCGGCCGCGCCGAAGAACCGAGGAACTTGCCGGCGATGAAAATCTGGAATTCATCCACCAGGCCTTGCTGCGCGAAAGCACCGGCCAGACGCGGCCCGGCTTCGACCAGCACCTCGTTGACGTCACGGGCGGCGAGCACGACCAGCAGTTGGCGCAGATCAACCTGACCGTCAACGCCAGGCACGATCAGGCATTCAGGGCCATTGGCGTACTGCTCCTCTACCGCCACGCAAGTGGCGACCAACGCCGGGCCAGCCTTGAAAAACGGCGCATTCAGCGGCACCCGCAGGCGACCGTCGACCAACACGCGCAGCGGCGGACGGCTCATGGCCAAAGCGGTTTGCTCCGCATCCAGGCCTAATTCGTCAGCGCGCACGGTCAACCGGGCGTTGTCCGCCAGCACCGTGTCGGCGCCGGTCAGCACGACGCTGGCCTGGGCGCGCAGGCGTTGCACCGCCGAACGCGCGGCCGGACCGGTGATCCATTGGCTTTCGCCACTTTCCATCGCGGTGCGGCCGTCCAGGCTCATGGCCAACTTGACGCGCACGAACGGCAAGCCGTGTTCCATGCGTTTGAGGAAGCCCTGATTGAGCTTGCGCGCCTCGCCTTCCAGCACGCCGCTTTCGGTGGCAATTCCGGCCTGGGCCAGGCGTTGCAGACCGCGACCCGCGACTTCCGGGTTCGGGTCCTGCATCGCCGCGACCACCCGGGCGACCCCGGCATTCACCAGCGCATCGGCGCAGGGCGGCGTGCGGCCGTGGTGGCTGCAGGGCTCAAGGGTTACGTAGGCCGTAGCGCCACGGGCCTTGTCGCCAGCGGCGCGCAGGGCATGGACTTCGGCATGCGGCTCGCCGGCGCGCACGTGCCAGCCTTCGCCGACAATCTGCCCGTCCCGCACAATCACGCAGCCCACCCGAGGGTTGGGGTGCGTCGTGTAATGACCCTTGCGCGCCAGTTCC
Source organism: Pseudomonas sp. SIMBA_041 (assembly GCF_046535095.1). Classification (NCBI taxonomy): domain Bacteria; kingdom Pseudomonadati; phylum Pseudomonadota; class Gammaproteobacteria; order Pseudomonadales; family Pseudomonadaceae; genus Pseudomonas; species Pseudomonas sp. SIMBA_041. Next base: position 76,244 of record NZ_JAWRXJ010000008.1, on the reverse strand, counting down.
AGCGCGCGGGCCATGTAATGAGCGTCGAGGATGGCGTGTTCGGCGGGCGTATTCATTCTTTCACCGGCTCACGGGCCAGGCGATCGATCTCTTCGCGGAACTCGTTGAGGTCCTGGAAGCGGCGATACACCGAAGCGAAGCGGATATAGGCGACTTCGTCGAGCTTCTGCAGCTCGGCCATCACCAGTTCACCGACCACGAGGGATTTGACCTCGCGCTCGCCGGTGGCGCGCAGTTTGTGTTTGATGTGTACCAGCGACGATTCGAGGCGCTCGACACTCACCGGGCGCTTCTCCAGCGCTCGCTGCATGCCGGCACGCAGTTTTTCTTCGTCGAAGGGCTGACGGCTGCCGTCGGTTTTGATCAGGCGCGGCAACACCAGTTCGGCGGTCTCGAACGTCGTGAAACGCTCGCCGCAGGCCAGGCATTCACGCCGGCGGCGCACCTGTTCGCCCTCGGCGACCAGACGCGAGTCGATGACCTTGGTGTCGTTGGCACCGCAGAAGGGACAGTGCATGGTGGCAGGCAACAAAAAAAGGGAGGGCCATGGTAGCGCATCCCGGTGGCAAGACAAGCCATAGGGTTTACGGTATACAGACGCCTATAGAGCTTGATCCATGGATTTCACCTTGCTGGAGCCGTAAATGTCCTTAAGACCGCTCGTTTTGCTCAGTCTTTTCAGCCTGCTGGTGGCCTGCAGCAGCGATGCGCCCAAGCCCCAGCCACCGACGCCAGGGCCCGCCCCGCAGGCAGCGCAGAAAAAAGCCCAGGAGTCGGCCAATCTTGGGCCGCTGCCCGCGTACCAGCGTGAATTGAGCGGCACCTTGCAAGGCGTGCCGGCCGGCGCCGAAGTCGAACTGGCGCTGCTGGTGATCGATGAAAAGGATCGCCCACAGCAATTGCTTGCCAGTTCCACCTTGATCGGCACCAATCAAGCGCTGCCGTTTCACCTGCGCTTCAACCCGGACTCATTCCCGGTCGGTGCCCGCGTTGAACTGCGCGGCCGCGCCAGCCAGTCCGGTCAGCTGATTCTGCATCTGCCGTCGCAGTTCATTTCCCAGCCCACCACCCAGGCCCTGGGTCAGCTGCAATTCGTCAAAGCGCCATGATTGCACCGCTCGACCTGCAACAGGCCTTGGGTGAACTGCTCGGTGATGCGCAGCTTGTGCCTGTGGCATTGCCCGAGACCGACCTGAAACTCTGGCTGATCGACGGCGACAACATGGACCGCGCGTTCAGCCCCGAAGAAACCCGACGGATCCTGCATGAACCGCCCTACTGGAGTTTCTGCTGGGCCAGTGGTCTGGCGGTGGCGCGTTATCTGGCCGAATTCCCGCAGTGGGTCAAAGGCAAGAGAGTCCTGGATTTCGGTGCCGGTTCGGGGGTGGCGGGGATTGCCGCCGTGAAGGCCGGCGCGCTGGAAGTGGTGGCCTGTGACCTCGACCCGCTGGCGATTGCCGCGTGCCGGGCGAATGCCGAACTCAATGACGTACCGCTCACCTACTCGACCGACTTTTTCGCCGAGGCCGACCGGTTTGATCTGATTCTGGTCGCCGACGTGCTCTACGACCGGGCGAACCTGCCATTGCTCGATGAGTTTTTGACCCGTGGCAAGGAGGCACTGGTGGCGGATTCGCGGGTCCGGGATTTTCGTCACCCGTTGTATCAGCGCATTGAAATGCTGGAAGCGATGACCCTGCCGGATCTGGCTGAACCTGAAGAGTTTCGGCATGTGAGCCTGTACCACGCCACCCGGACATGATCGCTCCCACGCTCTGCCTGGGAACGATCAGTGCTCCGACTTCCGGCCACCCCCCGCCAAGCCGTATAGTTGCCCCATTCACGCTTCCAAGAGATCCCCCATGAGTCAGGAAACGCCGTACATCTTCGACGCCACGACTGCTGATTTCGACCAGTCGGTGATCGAGAACTCTTTCCACAAGCCGGTGCTGGTGGATTTCTGGGCCGAATGGTGTGCGCCCTGCAAAGTGCTGATGCCATTGCTGCAGACCATTGCCGAAAGCTATCAGGGCGAATTGCTGCTGGCCAAGGTCAACTGCGACCTGGAACAAGACATCGTCGCCCGTTTCGGCATTCGCAGCCTGCCCACCGTGGTGCTATTCAAGGACGGTCAACCGGTCGACGGCTTTGCCGGTGCGCAACCGGAATCCGCCGTGCGGGCGATGCTTGAGCCCCACGTTCAGATGCCACCACCGGCAGCGGCCGACCCGTTCGAACAGGCCCAGGCGTTGTTTGACGGAAGCCGTTTCGCCGACGCCGAAGCCGTGCTCAAAGTGCTGTTGGGCGAAGACAACACCAACGCCAAGGCACTGATCCTCTACGCCCGCTGTCTCACCGAGCGCGGTGAATTGGCTGAAGCGCAAACCGTGCTCGACGCGGTCAAGAGCGATGAACACAAAGCGGCGCTGGCCGGTGCCAAGGCGCAGATCCAGTTTCTCGGTCAGGCCAAGGATTTGCCGGATGCGGCAGACCTGAAAGCGCGCCTGGCGAAAGACCCGCAGGACGATGAAGCGGTGTATCAACTGGCGATTCAGCAACTGGCTCGCCAGCAATACGACGCGGCGCTGGATGCATTGCTCAAGCTGTTCATCCGCAATCGCAGCTACAGCGAAGGTCTGCCACACAAGACCTTGCTGCAGGTGTTCGAACTGCTGGGCAATGACCATCCGCTGGTGACCACGTACCGCCGCAAGCTGTTTGCTGCGCTGTACTAAGCCGGTTCGATCCAGCGATAGAGCGGCGTATCCCCGCCGCTCGACACCTTCACATCGGCGCTATGGCGCAAGCGCACCAACAGGCGCTTGCCCGACACCGCGCTACCCGTCAGCCCTTCCAGCTGATCGAGCAAATCCGGCCCGCTCAATTGCCCGGCCTTGCGCAACAGGTCCTTGGCGATCTGCCACAACGCCTCATCCTGAGTCACCGGTTTGGCCGGGGCGACACTGGCCTCGGGCTTGCTCACCTGCAACTGCGCGCCGAGCTTCGCCCAGTCACCGTCATCCATCTCCAGCGTCAAATCCACCGGCCAGTCGCCGATGCTCCCGCGAATTCGCAACATAGGTCTGCTCCTGCACATTTCTGACCGGCATGCTCCCACGGGACTTGTGCAACGCCAAGCAGGCGGTCAAACTCTTCGCACTTACGTTATAAGATTACATAACAAATTATTCATTTTACTTTTCGGAGACCCGCCATGCGCCGTCTGCTGCTCGCTTTGCCGTTTGCCTTGTTGCCGTTGGCCGTCGCCCACGCCGCCGATGAACATGATCATGAGCACGGCAGCCTTGGCGCCCATGAACATGGCGTCGGTCGCTTGAACGCAGCGCTGGACGGCCAGACCCTGGAGCTGGAACTGGAAAGCCCGGCGATGAACCTGGTGGGCTTCGAACACGCAGCCACCACGGATGCCGACAAAGCCAAGGTCGCCGCCGTCCGCGCCCAGCTGGAAAAACCGCTGGCGTTGTTTAATCTGCCGAAAGCCGCTGGCTGTGTGGTCGCCATGCAGGAACTGGAGAGCCCGCTGTTCGGTGACAAGCCGGACGCCGACGATGATCACGATGAAGATGCCAAGGACGAACATCACCACGATCACAGCGAAATCCACGCACACTATCAATTCACCTGTGCAGCGCCCGGCGCCCTGAAAACCCTGGACCTGGCGACTATTTTCAACACGTTCCCGGCCACCCAGAAAATTCAGGTACAACTGATCGGCCCGAGCGGGCAGCAAGGTGTTGAAGTGACCGCCAAGGCGCCCGCCCTGAAATTCTAAATCCACCGAAGATCCCTGTAGGAGCGAGCTTGCTCGCGATGAGGCCATAACATTCAACATCTGCATTGACTGTTACACCGCCCTCGCGAGCAAGCTCGCTCACACAGGTAAATCAACACCCATGAAATCGGCGCTATGACCCAAGCACTCATCGAACTGTCCGACCTGGGCTTCAGCTGGCCCGGTCACCCGCCGTTGCTGGATATCCCGGCGTTTCGCCTGGAGCCTGGCGAAACCCTGTTCCTCAAAGGCCCCAGCGGCAGTGGCAAAACCACCCTGCTCGGCCTGCTCGGTGGCGTGCAGAAACCTGATCGCGGCAGCATTCGCCTGCTTGGCCAGGAATTGACCGAACTCGGTGCCGGTGCCCGCGACCGCTTCCGCGTCGACCACACCGGCTACATCTTCCAGCAATTCAATTTGCTGCCGTTCCTGTCGGTGCGCGAGAACGTTGAACTGCCCTGCCACTTCTCCAAATTACGCGCCGAACGGGCGAAACAGCGCCACGGCAGTGTCGATCAGGCCGCGGCCACCCTCCTCGCCCATTTGGGCCTGAAGGATGAAAGCATCCTCAGCCGCCGCGCCGACTCGCTGTCCATCGGTCAACAACAACGCGTGGCCGCTGCACGAGCGCTGATTGGTCAGCCAGAACTGGTCATCGCCGATGAACCAACGTCGGCGCTGGACTACGACGCTCGGGAAAACTTCATTCGCCTGTTGTTCGCCGAATGCCGTGAAGCCGGGTCGAGCCTGTTGTTTGTCAGCCATGACCAGAGCCTGGCGCCGCTGTTCGATCGCAACCTGTCGCTGGCCGAACTCAATCGCGCCGCCACCCCGTCCGAGGTCTGAGATGTATTTGTTTCGTCTAGCCATGGCCAGTCTGGCTAACCGGCGCTTCACCGCGATTCTCACCGCGTTCGCCATCGCCCTGTCGGTGTGCCTGCTGTTGGCGGTGGAGCGCGTGCGCACCGAAGCCAAAGCCAGTTTCGCTAGCACCATCAGCGGCACCGACCTGATCGTCGGCGCGCGTTCGGGGTCGGTGAACCTGTTGCTGTACTCGGTGTTCCGGATTGGCAACGCCACCAACAACATCCGCTGGGACAGCTTCGAACACTTCGCCAACAACCCGAAAGTGAAGTGGGCGATTCCGATGTCCCTCGGCGATTCCCATCGCGGCTATCGGGTGATGGGCACCACCGAGGCCTACTTCGAGCATTACCAGTACGGCCATCAGCAACACCTGGAACTGGCCGACGGCCGCGCCTTCGCCACCGATCCTTTCGAAGTGGTACTCGGTGCCGAAGTCGCCGACGCGCTGCACTACAAACTCGGCGACAAACTGGTGCTGTCCCACGGCGTGGCGGTGATCAGCCTGGTCAAGCACGACGACAAACCGTTCACCGTGGTCGGCATCCTCAAGCGCACCGGCACCCCGGTGGACCGCACGTTGCACATCAGCCTCGGCGGCATGGAGGCGATTCACATCGACTGGCACAACGGCGTGCCGGCCCGAGGCGAAGGCCGGATCAGTGCCGATCAGGCGCGCAACATGGACCTCACGCCGCAAGCGATCACCGCATTCATGCTCGGCCTCAACAGCAAGATTTCGACGTTCGCGGTGCAACGCGAGATCAACGAATTCCGCGGTGAACCGATGCTGGCGATCCTCCCCGGCGTGGCACTGCAAGAGTTGTGGAGCCTGATGAGCACGGCGGAAAAAGCCTTGTTCGTGGTCTCGCTGTTCGTGGTGCTGACCGGGCTGATCGGCATGCTCACGGCGATTCTCACCAGCCTGAATGAACGTCGGCGGGAGATGGCGATTCTGCGTTCGGTGGGGGCCCGACCGTGGCACATCGCAACGTTGCTGGTGCTGGAGGCATTTGCGTTGGCGTTGGCCGGCGTGATTGCCGGCGTGGCGTTGCTGTATGTGTGTATCGCCGCCGCCCAGGGCTACGTGCAAGCCAATTACGGCTTGTACCTGCCGCTGGCGTGGCCGAGCGAGTATGAATGGACGCTGCTCGGTGGCATCCTGATCGCCGCTTTGCTGATGGGCAGCGTGCCGGCCTGGCGCGCGTATCGCCAATCGTTGGCCGATGGCCTGTCGATCCGACTATGAGGACGTTGAACATGCCCCGCGCCGTACTAGCGCTGCTAATGCTGGTCGCCTTGCCCCTGTGGGCGGCCGAGCCGAAAGACCTGACCTGGTCAGAAATGATCCCGCCGGACGCCGCGCCGGAAGTGCCGAATATGACGCCGCTGCACGACTTGTCGCAGATGAGCAGCACCCTGGCGGCCGAGTCGGCACCCGCCGCCAAGCAGGACATGCCGAATGCGCCGGTGGTGAAGAGCCTGGATGGCCAGAACATTCGCCTGCCGGGCTACATCGTGCCGCTGGAAGTCAGTGAAGACGGGCGGACCACGGACTTTCTGTTAGTGCCGTATTTCGGCGCCTGCATCCACGTGCCGCCACCGCCGTCGAACCAGATCGTGCATGTGAAAAGCGAAGTCGGCGTGAAGCTGGATGAGCTGTATCAGCCGTACTGGATCGAGGGGGCGATGCAGGTCAAGGCGTCCACCAGCGAGCTGGCGGATGCCGGGTATCAGATGGAGGCGGACAAGATTTATGTGTATGAACTGCCGGAGTGAATCCGGTGGTCATGTGTGATCTGACAGATCGCTATCGCGGGCAGGCTCACTCCTACAGGGATCACCTAAATCCTGTAAGAGTGAGCCTGCTCGCGAGGGGGCCCTCAGAGCCAACATAAAAACCAAGGCCATCACCGTTTCATTGAGCTGAATCAAAAGACCGTATTAGAGCGCTTTGTACCATTGGACATCGAAAATTTTTAACGTCCTTTGGAGCCCTCCATGCACAAGTCCTTGCTCAGCGCTTCGCTGTTTGCCTTAGCGCTCACAGCCCCGCTCGCCCATGCCTTCGAGGCTGGCGACATCCTCATTCGTGCCGGTGCCATCACCGTCAACCCGAAAGCCGACAGCTCCAGCGTCAAGGTCGACCAAGGCCCGCTGGCCGGTACCAACCTGGGTGGCAAAGCCACCATGGACAGCGACACGCAGCTGGGCCTGAACTTCGCGTACATGATTGACGCCCACTGGGGTATCGAGCTGCTGGCGGCTACCCCGTTCGAGCATGAGGTGAAACTCAAAGGCACTTCTTTGGGTTCCGCGGCCAACGGTAAACTCGGCACCCTGAAACACCTGCCGCCAACCTTGAGCGTCGTGTACTACCCGCTCGACTCGAAGTCGGATTTCCAGCCGTACCTCGGCGCCGGTATCAACTACACCGTGATCTATGACGAACACGTCGGCAGCGAAGCCCAGGCCAAGGGCTTCAGCAATTTCGAGGCTGAAAACTCATGGGGCCTGGCGTTTCAGGTTGGTGCTGACTACATGATCACCGACAAAATCCTGCTCAACGCCCAAATGCGCTACATCGACATCGACACCCGCGCGACCGTCGAAAACGACTCGCTGGCGCCTGGCACACGTGCCAAGGTCAATGTTGACGTAGACCCATTCGTTTACATGGTTGGCCTGGGTTACAAGTTCTAAGCCCCCATAAAAAAAGGCGCCTCAACCGGCGCCTTTTTTGTGGCTGTAAAAAACTCAGCGTCCCAGCAGCCGTGCCAAACCAACACTCATCGGTGTCTGCCCGCAAAAGCTGAAGCGCTGCAGCAAACGCTGGTTGTTCGCCCGGGAATGGCGGATGTCGCCAGAACGCGCCGGGCCGTAGCTGATCGGCGGTAACTCGCCCACCACCGCTTCCAGCGCCTGGAGCATTTGCTTGAGGCTGGTCGCCTGGTTCCAGCCGACATTCACCGCGCCGACTTCAACCTGTGGTTTTTCGATGGCTTGCACCAGCAGGTCCACCAGATCCTCGACGTAGACAAAGTCGCGCGTTTGTTCGCCATCGCCGAACACGGTGATCGGCAGGCCTTTCTGTGCCCGCTCGCTGAAAATGCTGATCACCCCGGAATACGGCGAGGACGGGTCCTGTCGGGGGCCGAAGATGTTGAAGAAGCGGAAGATCACCGGTTCCAGTGCGTGCTGGCGCCGGTAGAAATCGAAGTAGTACTCGCTCGCCAGTTTGTCCGACGCGTACGGCGTCAACGGCGCTTTGGCGGTGTCTTCATCAATCGACTCACCTTCGCCATTGTTGCCGTACACCGCCGCACTGGAGGCGAACAGCACGCGCTTGACGCCAGCCTGGCGCATGGCTTCGCAGACATTCAGCGAACTGATGAAGTTGCTCTGGTGCGTCTTCACCGGATCATCCACCGAGGCCTGTACCGACGCCACCGCGGCCAGGTGCGCCACCGCGCTGCAACCGAGCATCGCCTGAGCCACCAGCGCAGCATCGGCGACGTCGCCGACGATCAATTCAAGGTGGGGGTTATCCAGTGGCAGGTTGCTGCGTTTGCCAGTGGACAGGTCATCGAGAATGCGCACCGAATGGCCCTTGGCGAGCAAGGCGTCGGTCAGGTGCGAGCCGATGAAACCGGCGCCGCCGGTGATTAAAACGGGTCCGTCAGCCATGGCGATAAAACCTGTCCAGTAAGCCCGGGAGCGCGGCGCGCCAGGCGCGAGGCTTGATCCCGAACGTGTGCAAAATTTTCTTGCAGGCCAGCACTGCGTGCTGCGGCTCTTCGGCGGCATCCGGACGCGCGGCGTGAGCCTGGGCGGTCGGTGCTTCGATGGCCAGCGGATGCAGACTGCGTGCTTCGGTCAGGATGGCCTGCCCCAGTGCCAGCGGCGTGGTCGCCTCATGCCCGGCGTAATGATAGGTGCCCCACAGCGGCGCTGCACAATCGAGTTGCTTGAGCACCGAGATGATGACCCGGGCCGCGTCGTCGACCGGGGTCGGGTTGCCCCGGCGGTCATCGGCCAGCAGCAGTTCGTCGGGGGTTTCGGCCCGCGCAAGGAAACGCCCGAGCGTGCCTTCAGGGCTGTCATCGAGCAGCCAGCCGAAACGCAGCAAGACGTGCTGCGGGCAGGTCGCGCGAACGCTTTGTTCGATGCGCCACAGCGCCTGACCGCGTAGCCCCAGCGGCACCGGTTCGTCTTTTTCGCTGTAGGCGGTGGCGCGGGAGCCATCGAACACTCGATAGCTCGAAGGTTGCAGCAGCACGATGTTGTGATGCTGGCACAGTTCGGCCAGACGCTCGACCGCGCGCTCCTGCCCGGCCAGACGCCCTTCGCTGACCGTCTCCGCCTGAAACCAGTCGAAGTAGTAGGCGAGGTTGATCAGCGCGTCCGGGCGGGTGTCGTCGAGCAGTTGCGTCAGGCTCGCGGCATCCCAGCCGTCTTGCGGGGGGCGGGGGGCGAGGAAACCGATGTCTTCCTCCGCACCGAGGCGAATCAGCGCCTGCCCAAGGGCATTTCCGCCGCCCAGTAACATAAGGCGCATTCGCATAGAGTCAGCAGGCCCAGTCTGATTGGAACGATGGCTTTATCGACACGGCCCGCGGGCAATGCCGTTGATAGTTGCCGGAATCGTTGCATTTTGCGGGTTTAGTGCGCAACCGTCATCCGTAAAGTGTAGATCCTCCGGATTTGTGGTGCGGCTACTGGCCCTATCGCGGGCAAGCCCGCTCCCACAGGTTTATCGGATGGTCACAGAATATTGGCTCAACACATAACCTTGTGGGAGCGGGCTTGCCCGCGATAGGGCCCTGAAGTACAGCGCAGATCCCGAGCGGTACTTGCAACTTCATTTCCCCACCCGCATAACTGACTTCATGAATCTGCCAATCCCCATGGACAGCGCCCTGGCAGGCTTCCACCCTGCCGTCAGCGCCTGGTTCAGCAGCACCTTCCCGACGGTCACCGCCGCCCAGGCCCGGGCGTGGCCGTTGATTCGTCAGCGCCGCTCGACCCTGATCGCCGCGCCCACCGGCTCCGGTAAAACCCTTACCGCCTTCCTCGCCGTCATCGACGACCTGGTTCACCGCGGCCTGGAAACCGACGACGGGCTGCCAGACGAAACCCTGGTGGTCTATGTCTCGCCGCTCAAGGCCTTGTCCAACGACATCCAGATCAACCTGCAAAACCCGCTGGCTGGAATCACCACGCAATTACGGGCGATGGGCTTGCCCGAAATGCAGATCAACACCGCTGTGCGCACCGGCGACACCCCGCAAAAAGACCGCTCGGCCATGCGCAAGACCGCGCCGCACATTCTGGTGACCACCCCGGAATCCCTTTACGTGCTGCTCGGCTCCGATTCTGGCCGGCAGATGCTCGGCACCACGCGCACCGTGATCGTCGATGAAATTCACGCCATCGCCGGGAGCAAACGTGGCAGCCATTTGGCCCTGAGCCTTGAACGGTTACAGGCGCTGTGTGCAGAACCGCTGATGCGCATCGGCCTGTCCGCCACGCAAAAACCCATCGAAGCAGTGTCGCGTTTTCTGGTGGGCCGCGACCGTCCCTGCGCCATCGTCGACATCGGCCACGCCCGCCCACGGGACCTGGACATCGAAGTACCGCCCGTGCCGTTATCGGCGGTCATGGCCAATGACGTCTGGGAACAGGTCTACGACCGCCTCGCCGCCCTCGCCCGCGAACACCGGACCACGCTGATTTTCGTCAATACCCGGCGCCTCGCCGAGCGTCTGAGCCGGCACCTGAGCGAACGCCTCGGCAAAGACGCGGTGGCCGCGCACCACGGCAGTCTGGCCAAAGAGTTTCGCCTGGACGCCGAACAACGGCTCAAGCGCGGCGACCTGCAAGTGCTGATCGCCACCGCTTCGCTGGAGTTGGGCATCGACATCGGCGACGTCGATCTGGTGTGCCAAATTGCCTCGCCGCGCTCGATTTCCGGGTTCCTGCAAAGAGTGGGTCGCTCCGGACACCAGGTCGGCGGTACGCCCAAGGGCCGCTTGTTCGCCACCACCCGCGACGACCTGATCGAATGCGCCGCGCTGCTCGATTGCGTGCGGCGCGGCGAACTCGACACGCTGCAGATTCCTACCGCGCCGCTGGACGTACTCGCACAGCAAATCATCGCCGAAGTCAGTTGCCAGGAATGGTCGGAACAGGCATTGCTGGAGACATTCCGCAACGCCTCGCCGTATGCCGGACTCGACGAAAAACATTATCAGGCGCTGCTGCACATGCTCGCCGAGGGTTACAACGGGCGTCAGGGTATCCGCAGCGCTTACCTGCACCGTGATGCAGTCACCCGCACCCTGCGCGGCCGCCGGGGCGCCAAACTGACGGCGGTGACCAGCGGAGGCACCATTCCGGACAACGCCGACTACAGCGTGTTGCTGGAACCCCAAGGACTGAACATCGGCAGCGTCAACGAAGACTTTGCGGTGGAAAGCATCGCCGGGGATGTGTTCCAGCTGGGCAATACCTCCTACCGGATCCTGCGGGTCGAAACCGGCAAGGTCCGGGTCGAAGACGCTCAGGGCCAGCCGCCGACCATTCCTTTCTGGCTCGGCGAAGCGCCGGGGCGCAGCGCGGAACTGTCATTTGCCGTTGCGCGCTTGCAAGCGCACCTCGACGACCTGCTCGGCGCCACACCGGGCAACCTGCAACCGGCCCTCGACTGGCTGACCGACACCCTCGGCCTGAATCTCGCCAGCGCCGAGCAACTGGTGGATTACCTCGCCCGCGCACGCCTGACGCTCGGCGCCCTGCCGTCACAAGACACACTGCTGATGGAGCGGTTTTTCGACGAGTCCGGCGGCACGCAACTGATCATCCACACCCCGTTCGGCAGCCGCATCAACCGTGCCTGGGGCCTGGCCCTGCGCAAGCGTTTCTGCCGCACGTTCAACTTCGAATTGCAGGCTGCCGCCAGCGAAGACGCGATCGTGCTGTCGCTGTCCACCAGCCACAGTTTTGAACTCGACGACGTCTGGCGTTACCTGCACAGCAACAGCGCCGAGCACATCCTGATTCAAGCGGTCCTCGACGCGCCGTTGTTCGGCGTGCGCTGGCGCTGGAATACCGGTGTCGCCCTGGCCCTGCCGCGCTACAGCGGCGGACGCAAAGTGCCGCCGCAGATCCAGCGAATGAAAAGCGAAGACCTGATCGCCAGCGTCTTCCCCGATCAGATTGCCTGTGTGGAAAACCTCGCCGGCGAGCGCGAAATTCCCGACCATCCGTTGGTGGAACAAACCCTCGACGATTGCCTGCACGAGGCGATGGACAGCGAAGGCTGGCTGACTCTGTTGCGGCGCATGGAACGGGGTGACGTGCGGCTGATCAGTCGCGACTTGCCGGCGCCCTCCCCACTGGCAGCGGAAATCCTCAGCGCCCGGCCCTACACCTTTCTCGACGATGCGCCATTGGAAGAGCGCCGCACGCAAGCCGTGCTCAACCGGCGCTGGACCGACCCACAGTCAACCGATGACCTCGGCGCGCTGGATACCGAAGCGATTCAAGCGGTACGCGATGAGGCCTGGCCGACACCCACCGGCGTCGATGAAATGCACGAGGCGTTGATGAGCCTTGCGTGCATCACCGACACAGAAGCGCAGGCCAATGCGCACTGGCTCGATTGGCTGAACGCCCTGGCCGACAGCGGGCGCGCCAGCCGCTTGCAGATCAACGCCAGGCAATCGTTGTGGCTGGCCCTGGAGCGGTTGACTTGCTGGCAGGCGATTTATCCACAGGCGATTTTGTTGCCTGAACTGCAAGCGTTGCCCGGTTTCGATGAGGTTTGGGCGCCAGAAGAAGCCATCGTTGAAGTGATCCGCGCTCGGCTCAGCGCATTCGGGCCGTTGCCACTGGGCGCGATTGCCGAACCGCTTGGAGTGGCGGCCAATCATGTCACTCAGGCCTTGGCGCAACTGGAACGCGAAGGCTATCTGTTGCGCGGCCGGTTCACGCCCGGCGCGGGTCATGAGGAATGGTGCGAGCGGCATCTACTGGCGCGCATTCACCGCTACACCGTCAAGCGTTTGCGCCGGGAAATCGAGCCGGTGGCGTTACAGGACTTCATGCGTTTTCTGTTCGACTGGCAGCACCTGTCGGTCTCGACTCAGGGCCAAGGCAGCGCGGTTTTGCCGGCGATTATCAGTCAGTTCGAAGGCTACCCCGCCGCTGCATCGGCCTGGGACAGCGACATCCTGCCGGCGCGGATCAAAGATTATTCACCAGGCTGGCTGGACGATCTTTGCCGCAGCGGAAAACTGGTCTGGACACGCCTGACCGCTCCCAACAAAAGCGCCAGCACGGCGCTGCGCAGCACACCGATTCTGTTGCTGCCGCGCAGCCAGGTCGGCTTGTGGAGTAGCTTGACCGAGCAGACAGCGGTCAGCGAACTGTCGCCCAAAACACAAAAGGTTCACGAAGCGCTCAGCCAGCACGGCGCGCTGTTTTTCGATGAGCTGATTCACGAAGCCCATCTGCTGCGCTCGGAACTGGAAATCGCCTTGCAGGAACTGGTCGGCGCCGGACTGGTGAATGCCGACAGCTTCGCTGGCTTGCGGGCGCTGATCACCCCGGCCAGCAAACGCCAGAATCGCAGCAGCCGACGCGGGCGCGGGGCGTTTGTCGGCGGCATGGACGATGCCGGGCGCTGGGCGCTGTTACGCCGCGTGCCTGCCACGCCGGTTGTGGAGAACCAACGCCCAGCGCCCACGCCTGTCGAGACACTGGAACACATCGCCATGACCTTGCTGCGACGCTATGGCGTGGTGTTCTGGCGTTTGCTGGAACGAGAGGCGGATTGGCTGCCGAGCTGGCGCGAATTGCTGCGTACCTTTCATCGGCTGGAGGCACGGGGTGAGATACGCGGCGGGCGGTTTGTCAGTGGTTTGGCCGGCGAACAATTTGCGTTGCCCGAAGCTATTCCCCTATTGCGCGAAGTACGTCGTCGGCCGCATGACGGAAGCTTGATTGCAGTGTGCGGGGTTGATCCGCTGAACCTGGCCGGGACGCTGTTACCGGGAGCGAAGGTGCCGGCGTTGGCGAGTAATCGGTTGGTGTACCGCGATGGGTTGCCGGCGGCGGCGGAGATTGCCGGCACGCAGCATTATTGGCTGGAGCTGGATCAGGTATCGAGTGCTGAGTTACACAACAAACTGATCCGGCATTGATGGTGTCCGGGCGGTCCTCATCGCGAGCAAGCTCGCTCCCACATTGGATGTGCGTCGTTCATACAACCTGTGGGAGCGAGCTTGCTCGCGATAGGGCCACCAGCGTCAACACAAATCACTGAGTTCTAGGCTGATCCGGCAGCAACACCGCCGAATGCTCCTGCGCCAATTCGTCATCCCCATCCATCTGCCGCTGCGGCATAAAAACCTGCTGTGGATAAGTCTGCGCGAAATGCACCCAAGGACTGTTATCCACAAGCTTTTTCAATCGCTGGTTAAACGCCCGGCTCACCGCATATTGCCCCCCCGACACGGTACGGAACTGCGCCGTCAGCACCACGCCATTGAGGTCCATTTTGTCGACCCCGAAGACGTCGAGCGGCCCTTGCAGGTTGTACTTGAGAAACGGGTCGTCGCTGATCGAATGCCCGGCCTCACGGATCAACTCGATCGCCTTGTCGACGTCGGTGTCATAGGTGAACTGCACCGAGAAGAACGCGTAAGCAAATTGCCGGGATTGATTGGTCACTGCCTTGATCTGGCCGAACGGCACCGAGTGCACAAAACCCTTGCCGTCACGCAGGCGCAAGGTGCGGATGGTCAGGCCTTCGACCGTGCCCGCATGCCCGGAATCGAGCACCACCCAATCACCGATCGACAAGGTGTCTTCGATGATGATGAACAGCCCGGTGATGACGTCCTGCACCAGTTGCTGGGAACCGAAACCGATGGCCAGCCCCACCACCCCGGCACCGGCCAGGAACGGCGCGACGTTGATCCCCAGGTTGGCCATGGTGGTGATCGCACAGATCACCACCAGCAGGATTTTCATCGCATTGCGCAGCAGCGGCAGGATGGTTTTCACCCGCGTGCTTGGCTGGCGTGCGGAGCGTTTGTTGACCGGTGGTTTCAGGGCTTCCTGAATCGCCGTGTCGAGCACCACCCAGACCATCCAGGTCACGAGGAAGATCAGGCCGATGCGGCTCAGCGAATCACTGATCGCGCGTCCGACCGTGTTGCTCATCGCGAATTCCAGGAGTGACACCCCCCAGATACGCCCCAGGATGTCGATGAACACAATCGCCATGCTGATCCGCAGCAAGGCGTGTGAAAGGCTCAGAAATCGCTCTTTGTAGGCATTGCTGCGGCGCGCCGCTTGCTCGCTGCGGGACTTGAACAAGTGATGCAACGTCGTGCTGAGAAACACCGTGGCGATCAACAACACGGTGGTGAACAGCGCGCTGCGCAGCACCTGCTGATTGTCATCGCTGATGCTGATCAGGTTCATGACCGAGACCATCACCATCAACAGAATCGGCCAATACCACAGCCCCGAAAAAATCCGCAGCGTCTCGCGCAATGCCGGCTGTTTGAGGCGTTGCGCCAACGGCAGAATGCGGATCAGGTGCGCGACCGGGCGGCGCATCTTGATCACCAGCAGACCAAAGGAAATCGAGGCCCCAAGCCCGGTCAATACCGCGATGCTGCTGGTCAGGTTGCTGCCCAATTGGTGGGCGATCTGCGGGCTGGTCAAGGCATCGCTGAGCGCGACCAGAAAACCGATGCCAAACAGCGGGCGCGGGGTGTAATCGCGGAGAATCTGCACCGCCCGGCGCTTGTGCCCGGTGTTGAACAGGACCACCAATGTGAGCACCAGCGAAGCAGCGAATATGCCGCTGCTGGTGGCGTAGGCGAAACACAGCGCCAGCGCCCGACCGGCAGACACCGGCAGGTAGTGGCTGACGACAATCGTCAACGGCAGGCTGATCAGCGCCGGCAGGCTGAATGGCGACAGATAACCGAGCACGGCCTGGCCGCGTTCACGGGTGAGCAGCAAGCGGTGCTCGCTCAGTCGCGTGGCGAGCATTCCACCGAGCAGCCAAAGCATCGCAAAAACGCTCATCCATACACCGGACAAAATCAGGAAATCCCCCATCACGCTCCAACTGGAACGCGCCGAGGGATGATTGACCAGTTGATCCACTTCGTCCGCCGCTCGGTCTGCGCGCAATCGCCAGGCGTCGACCAGGTCTTCGTTGAGATCAAGTTTGCTCTCGACCTCATCGATGCTCGAACTGATCGCCCCGAGCAAACCGCCCTGGACCAGTGGCTCCGGCTGAGCCGGTGGCGTCGCGGCGGTGCTGGTCGCCGGCAGGCCCGGCAGCGTTGCCGCTTGCAGCCCGAGGCTGCATGTGAACAGAAGTAGCGCCAGCGATATCGCAGTTTTGAACTTGAGCAAAACGGGGAGCTCCGTCGAAAAAGTCTGTAAGAACCTGATCGGAAAATAGCGGGTAAGTTCGGTTTTGGCCGCGGGATAAAGGACGGGGCCATTCCCTGTGGGAGCAAGCTCACTCCCGCGAATAACTGTAGAGCACTGTCGATATTTGACCTTAACGCAAATATCAAATGCTCCCTCCTGTATTTTTCCGCACAACCGGAACCCCGACACTGCGCTCCATTCACTCAAACCCACCGGAGTTGCAGTCATGCCCATTGCCTTGCTCGCGCTGACCCTCAGCGCCTTCGCCATCGGGACGACCGAGTTCGTCATCGTTGGCCTGTTACCCACCATCGGCGCCGACCTTGGCGTCAGCCTGCCGTCCGCCGGCCTGCTGGTCAGCCTCTATGCCCTGGGCGTGGCCATCGGCGCCCCGGTACTGACGGCCCTGACCGGCAAAGTCCCGCGCAAAATGCTGCTGCTGTCGCTGATGGTGCTGTTTACCCTCGGCAACTTGCTGGCCTGGCAAGCGCCGAGCTACGAGTCGTTGATCATTGCGCGGATCGTCACTGGCCTGGCCCACGGGGTGTTTTTCTCGATTGGCTCGACCATCGCCACCAGCCTGGTGCCCAAGGAAAAAGCCGCCAGTGCGATTGCCATCATGTTCACCGGCCTGACCGTGGCGCTGGTCACCGGTGTGCCGCTGGGGACGTTCATCGGTCAGCATTTCGGCTGGCGTGAAACCTTCCTCGCGGTGTCGGCCTTGGGCGTAATCGCCTTCATTGGCAGCCTGATCTACGTGCCGAAAAACATCGCCCACAGCAAACCCGCTTCACTGTTGCAGCAATTGCAGGTGCTCAAGCAACCGCGCCTGCTGCTGGTGTACGCCATGACGGCGGTGGGTTATGGCGGTTCGTTCATCGCGTTCACCTTCCTGGCGCCGATTCTCCAGGACATTTCCGGCTTCAGCGCCGGCACGGTGAGCCTGGTGCTGCTGGTCTACGGCGTTTCGGTGGCGGTGGGGAACATCTGGGGCGGCAAACTGGCGGACACGCGTGGCCCGATCAGCGCGCTGAAAATCATCTTCGCCTTGCTCGCGGCGGTGCTGTTCATGTTGACGTTTACTGCCGGCAATCCATGGCTGGCGCTGGTCACGGTGCTGGTGTGGGGCGCCGTCGCGTTCGGCAACGTGCCGGGCCTGCAAGTGTATGTGGTGCGTCAGGCCGAACATCACACGCCGCAGGCGGTGGATGTCGCCTCGGGGTTGAACATTGCGGCGTTCAACCTCGGTATTGCAGGAGGTGCGTGGGGTGGTGGTTTGATTGTTGCGCACCTGGGGTTGATTCATACCGCGTGGATCGGTGGCCTGGTGGTGTTGGTGGCATTGGCGCTGACGGCGTGGAGCGGTCGGCTTGATCGGTTGGGGCCGGTGTATCAAGGTTCAACCCGAATCGTCGCCGGGCACTGATTTAACCTGAAGGAGTGAGCCTGCTCGCGATAGCGGTGAATCAGTCGCTGTGAATGTTGACTGACACTCCGTCATCGCGAGCAGGCTCACTCCTACATTGGATATGTGTGTGCCGTACCGTCCGTAGTCCCGTCGAAACTTTCTCTCCCGCCCGGCAGTCATCCAAAGACAGGGCTGTCCGAGGACCATCAGACGGGAGGCGACATGGCGGCGATTCATATCGGCATTTCAGGCTGGCGTTATGCGCCTTGGCGGGGGAGTTTCTACCCAAAGGGGCTGACCCAGAAACGCGAATTGCAATTCGCGTCGCGGGCAGTCAACAGTATTGAAATCAATGGATCGTTTTACGCCTTGCAACGGCCGGAACGTTACGCCGAGTGGTACGCCGACACCCCGCCGGGTTTCGTCTTCAGCGTCAAAGGCCCGCGTTTCATTACCCACATCAAACGCCTGCGGGATGTCCATCATCCACTGGCAAACTTTTTCGCCTCCGGCGTGCTGGAGCTCAAGGAAAAGCTTGGGCCGATCCTCTGGCAATTCCCGCCCAACTTCAAATTCGACGCCGATGTGTTCGAAAGCTTCCTCGAACAATTACCCCACGACACCCAGCAGGCGGCCACCCTCGCCCGCCAGCACGATTCGCACCTGAACGGCCACGCCAGCCTCACGGCGCACAAGAAAAAACCTGTACGGCATGCCGTGGAAATCAGGAACGAAAGCTTTGTCGACCCGGCGTTCATCCGTCTGCTCAAACGCTACAACGCCGCGCTGGTGATTGCCGATACGGCGGGTAAATGGCCGTACCGCGAAGACCTCACCAGCGATTTCGTCTACCTGCGCCTGCACGGTGCCGAAGAGCTCTACGCCAGCGGCTACCCCCCGCAGGCGCTGAAACGCTGGGCCGACCGGATCGACGCCTGGGTGCATGGCCAGCAACCGTCGGACGCGCAATTGATCGCACCTCGGCAGAAACCCAAGGCCCGCAAATCCCGCGAGGTGTTCTGTTATTTCGATAACGACATCAAGGTCCGCGCGCCCTTCGATGCGCGGCGCCTGCTCGAGCGCTTCCACCTCGACAACGAACTCGCCACCGCCCCCGGTGAGCCGGCAGCGGAAGGCGTGCTGCCATGAACATTCCCGAGCCGCTCGACGCAGCGGATGAGCCGTCCGCCCTCCTGACCGCCGTGCGCCGCTTCACGGTGCTGACGGTCAATACGCACAAAGGTTTTACCGCGCTGAACCGGCGTTTCATCCTGCCGGAGTTGCGTGAAGCGGTGCGCAGCGTGTCCGCCGACGTGGTGTTTTTGCAGGAAGTCCATGGCGCCCATGAGCAGCATCCCATGCGCTACAGCAACTGGCCGGCGATGCCGCAGTACGAATTCCTCGCCGACACGTTGTGGCCGCAGTTCGCCTATGGCCGCAACGCGGTCTACCCGGCGGGCGATCACGGCAATGCGCTGCTGTCGAAATTCCAGATCATTCGCCATGACAACCTGGACGTGTCGATCAGCGGCCATGAAAACCGCGGCCTTCTGCATTGCGTGCTACGCCTGCCCGGTGACGGTCAGGAAATCCACGCCATCTGCGTGCACCTGGGGCTGCGCGAAGCCCATCGCACTGAACAGCTAAAACTGTTGAGCCGACGCCTCGCAGAGTTGCCCGACGATGCGCCGGTGATCGTGGCCGGGGACTTCAATGACTGGCGCCAGCGCGCCGATGTGCTGCTCAAGCCATGTGGCCTGCGTGAAGTGTTCGCCGAACATCACGGCAAACCGGCGCGCAGTTTTCCGGCGCGAATGCCGGCGCTTCGACTGGACCGCATCTACGTGCGCAACCTCAAGGCCAGTCGTCCGCAGGTGTTGGCGGCGCGCCCCTGGTCACACCTTTCCGACCACGCACCGCTGTCGGTGGAGATCGAATTATGAGCATCCCGTCGATGGAAGAAACCCGCGCGGAACGCCTGTCCACAAACCCGACCACCCGTGAGCCTGGCGTGGTCAATGTCGACTACGGCTGGCAAGGCAACAACCGGGTCGAGTTGCTGGAAAACGGTGAAGCGTATTTCCCGAGAGTGTTCGAGGCCATGCGTCAGGCCACCACGGAAATCCTCCTGGAAACCTTCATCGTGTTCGAGGACAAGGTCGGCAACGAGCTGCAGCAAGTGCTGATCGACGCGGCCCAGCGCGGCGTGCGGGTCACCGCCAGTCTCGACGGCTTTGGCTGCGGCGAATTGAGCACCGGGTTCCTGGCGGCGTTGAGCCAGGCCGGCGTACACATCCAGATATTCGATCCGGCGCCAAAGCATCTGGGCATTCGCACCAACTGGTTCCGTCGGCTGCACCGCAAGATCGTGGTGGTCGACGGCACGATTGCCTTCATCGGCGGGATCAATTTTTCCGCCGACCATCTGGGCGACTTCGGCCCCGAGGCCAAACAGGATTACTCGGTTGAAGTGCAAGGCCCGGCGGTGGCCGACATTCATCACTTTGCGCTGCTGCAATGCGGGCGCCCGGCCCGTGCCAAATACTGGTGGCAACGACGCCGGCAGCGGCGCTCGGAATTGGCCTTCAACGATCATGACGGTCAGGTTCGGCTGGTGTACCGCGACAATGGCGACCATCGCTCCGACATCGAGGAGGTTTACCGGCTGGTGTTGCGCAGCGCCAAGCGTCGGGTGGTGATCGCCAACGCCTACTTCTTTCCCGGTTATCGCTTGCTGCGCGAGATCCGCAACGCGGCGCGCCGTGGTGTCGATGTGCGGCTGATCCTGCAAGGGCAGCCGGACATGCTGGTGGCCAAGCTCGCGGCGCGCATGACCTATGACTATCTGCTCAAGTCAGGCGTGCAGATTCACGAGTATTGCGAGCGGCCGCTGCACGGCAAAGTCGCATTGGTGGATGAGGACTGGAGCACTGTCGGTTCGAGCAACCTCGACCCGTTGAGCCTGTCCATGAACCTGGAAGCCAATGTGTTGATCCGCGACCGTGCGTTCAATCGCACGCTGTTCGAACGCCTTGAACACCTGAGCGACAACCACTGCAAAGCCATGTCCGTCGACAACGCCCCGCGCGGACGCATCTGGCACATGACGGTCGGCTTCCTGGTGTTTCACTTCCTGCGGCATTTCCCCGCGTGGGCAGGTTGGCTGCCGGCCCACAAGCCGCACCTGAAGCCCTTCAGCCAGCCGACCGGGAGCGATCACCATGTCCCGCGCTGAAGCTCATTCGCCCCCACACATCGGGCACCCGGCGAAATCGCGCTGGAGCCGCTGGAAACGGCCATTGACCCTGCTGTTTTTCCTGGCGCTGATTGTCTTGCTGACGATGCTCGCCCAGCGTCTCGAATGGAACGAAGTCTTCGACACCCTGGCCGATTTCAAGGTACGTACGCTGGTCATCGCCTCGGGGCTGACGCTGTTGAGCTTTCTGGTGTACGCCTGTTTCGACCTGATCGGCCGCACCTACATTCGACAGGACCTGACGTGGAAACAGATCCTGCCGGTGGGGATCATCAGCTATGCGTTTAACCTTAATCTGAGTGCATGGGTGGGTGGCATCGCCATGCGCTATCGGCTGTATTCACGGTTGGGTGTGAGCAAGGGCAACATCGCGAAAATCCTCGGCTTGAGCCTCGCGACCAATTGGTTCGGCTACATGGTGATTGCTGGCGTCGTGTTCAGCAGCGGCCTGGTGCGCATGCCGCCCGGCTGGAAACTCAGCAGCGATGCATTGCAAGGCGTCGGTGTGGTGCTGCTGTTGGTGAGTGCGGGTTACCTGGTCGCCTGCCGGTTTTCCAAGCGTCGGGAATGGGCGATTCGCGGGGTGGAAATCAACCTGCCATCGCTGCGCATGGCGGTGCTGCAACTGGCACTGGGGGCGCTGAACTGGTCGTTGATGGCGGCGGTGATTTTTACTTTGTTGCCGAGCAAGCTGGACTATCCGCTGGTGCTGGGTGTGCTGCTGATCAGCGCCATCGCCGGGGTCATCACGCATATCCCGGCAGGGCTTGGGGTGCTGGAGGCGGTGTTTGTGGCGCTGCTGCAACATGAGGTTTCGCGGGGGAGCCTGGTGGCGGGGTTGCTGGCGTATCGGGCGATTTATTTCATCTTGCCGTTATTGATTACATTGGTGATGTATCTGGCGGTGGAGGCCAAGGCCAAGTCGCTGCGGATCTCGAAGAAACCTTCTTGAGTATGGGGGGAGTCGGATGCCGCCATCGCGAGCAGGCTCACTCTTACATTTTGGATCGCGGTCTACCTGTAGGGTGGGCATGCTCGCGATGACGGACTCGAAAACAGCGAAGATTTCTCAGCGGGATTGAATAATGCTCAACCGCTCACCCACCACCATCTCGGTAATCCAGTCCACCAGAATCGAGGTATACGCCTGCTGCGAAACCGGGTCGCTCAAGGCGTGATCGGCGCCGTCGATAATCCGGTGGGTCAGCGAGTGGGTCTGCTGACACGCCGCGCGGTAACTCATGATGGCTGCGTGGGGCACATAGTCGTCAGTCTCGGATTCAACCAGCAGCACATCACCGGTGAATTGCGAGCAGGCATGCAGTGCCCGGTTGCTGTCGGCGCGGATCAACGTGCTGCGGTAATCGCGCAGATCGGTCTTGTCCAGCTCACGCTTGGGTGTGTGCCACTGATCGTCGCGATACAGCGCCGGCACCCGCAGCGCCAGCCAACGCACCGGACGTAATGACGTCAGTATCGCGGCCAGGTAACCGCCATAACTGGTGCCGACCACGGCGATGGCCGAGGTGTCGAGCGCCGGGTGCGCGAGCAGCCGGTCATACGCCGCCAGCAGGTCGCGCAAATTGTCTTCACGGGTGACGCGCGTCAGCGGGATTCCGGTGCCGCCGGTGTGACCGCGCAAGTCGAACGTCAGGCACACGCACCCCAGACCGGCGATGCCTTTGGCCCGCTCCAGATCCCGCTCCTGGCTACCGCCCCAACCGTGCACGAACAGCACGCCGGGAACCTTGGATTTGGGGCTGAGAAAAGTCCCGCTCATCTGTTCATCGTCGATGTCGATCTGAATGGTTTCACTTCTAGCCGTCATAGGATTTGACCGTTACGTACTTGAGAAGAAAGTCACTGTTTTCTGCGGGGCCGCGGTACACCTCGATGGCGTCCGCCGGCAGCGGTTGATCGATGTAGGTTTCGACGGATGACACACGAATCGCGCGCATCCGCGGATCATTGACGAAGCTCTGCAACGCGGCCACTTCCGCGCTGCTGGCACCGCCCATGCGCCAGGACTGCTCCAGCACACCGCTACGTGGCTTGCCGTTACTGTCCAGCCCCTGAGCAATGTCGTAGTTGCGCCGTGACGCATAGAAACCGGGATAGGCCTCATCGGCGGCGCTGTCAAACACTTGCGCTTGGCGGATCGCCAATCGCACGTCATCCGGCAACGGCAGCTTGAGCAGGTCCTCGTAATAACCCGGCACCACCAGCAGGTTGGAGCCGCCGTACACCCGCTCGCCCTGCCCGTCTTCGATCAAGTATTGATCACCGCAGTAACTCAGCACGGTGTCGCCGATAAAACTCTGGCCGACACTGTGGGTAATCACGTCACTCAGGTCCTGCTCCAACACTACGCCTTCGGCGAACAGCTTGCTGGCATCAGGTCTGGCGAGAATGGCGTCGAACTGGTCGAGGCTTTCAATCACTTCCTGTCCGCGTCCGGCGCAGGCATGCACCGGCTTGAGCCGGATCGGGCCGTTGTAGAGCAAGTGTTCGGCGGCGGGCCGCGCATCGTCGAGGGAGAACACGCTGAGGCCATCCAGCACCACGTTGCGCACGCGTTCGGAAAACAGCGGTGACCAGCCTGGTGGGGCATAAGCATTCTTGTTGAGCAAACCATGGCTGATGGCTTTGGTGCAGATGAAATCGTGGTCGACGTAGCCGCCCCACAAATCTTCCGGCCCTTTGACGCCCATTTGCCGGGCGGCAGCGGCGCCTACCAGGGTCTGGGTCGGCAGCAGGTAGAGATCCCGGCCGTCATGCAATTTCTGATCAAAACTGCCGCCGTACTTAAGGCCCAGAATCTGCGCCAGCCAACGGGCCAGGGCGCGATTGGTTTCGACTTCATGCTGTGGCGCATCGGGGCCCACGGAATGGGCGACCACCAGTTTTTTGCGGCTTGTTGGGGTCATGCGTCCCCCTTCAAATGGCGATTGATGAGTGTTGAGGGAACGGTGCAGAGATCAGGCCAAGCGGTGGGCGCCGCAAACAACTGTTAAATCAGATAGTTGTGAAAAGGGTAATGGCATCAGGCCTGTTTTATTCTGCACGACAGTCGATTCACCTCCTGCATTTTGCACGATAGCCCTGTGGTAGCCGAGCTTGCTCGCGATGGCGATGTATCAGACACATCAGTGTTGAATGTTATGGTGCAATCGCGAGCAAGCTCGGCTCCCACAGGCTATGCAGTGATCTGGCTACCGTGGAGTTGCGGCCATCGGCGACACACCAAACCGCGTTCGATAATCACTCGGCGCCAGCCCGGTAATTTTCTTGAACGTCGCCCGAAACGCACTCGGGTCCTGATACCCCACGGTCCAGGCAATGTGATCAATGGTGCCGTTGGTAAACTCGAGCATTTCCCGGGCCTTGCCGACCCGCAGGTGCTGGCAGTATTCGGTCGGTTTGAGCCCGGTCGCCGCGCGGAAGCGACGCAGGAACGTGCGCTCCTCCAGCCCGGCCCGCTCGGCCATGGCGGTCAGCGACACATCGGTCGCCCCGGTACTTTGCAGCCAATGCTGGACCTTGAGAATCGAGGCGTCGCCATGACTGAGAATCGGTGCAAAGTTGCTGCCGCACTCGCTCGCGCTGTCACTGTGTTCCACCACCAGAAAGCGTGCGGTGCCGGTCGCAATGCTCGGCCCCAGCAAACGGTCCACCAGGCGCAGCCCCAACTCGGACCAGGCCATCAGTCCGGCCGTGGTGATCAAGTCGCCGTCATCGACAATCGGCGTATCAGCCTTGAGCTTGATCGCAGGGTAACGCTCGGCGAAGGCTTTGGCCGAGGTCCAGTGCGCGGTGGCGCTGCGGCCATCGAGCAGGCCGCTTTCAGCCAAAAGAATCGAGCCCACGCAGACGCCACCGAGGGTCGCGCCGTTCGCGTGCTGCTGACGAACCCACTGGAGCAATGCCTGCGGCACCTGACCGGCGTAAAAACTGGCGATCGACGGCGGGATCAACACCGCCACCAAGGCTGAGTCCGGCGCCGGATGGCTGTCGTAGACCCGAACCGGGGCCTGATCGCCCTCAACCTGCCAATGGCTGACCCGCAACAGCGGCAACCGCGCCGACTGATGCTCGGCGGCGATTCTGTTAGCCACGTCGAACAGGTCCGTCAGCCCATGCACCGCCGCCATCTGCGCGCCGGTATAAATCAGCACGCCCAGTTCGGCGATTGCCCTTTCTGCGTCCATTGTCAGTTTTCCCCCTTCTATTGTCGGTGCGGCCAATCCTCGGACGGCCCGCCAGGCCCAATACTTCGTTCCACACCCAACAAGCATTTCAAGGAAACACTTATGGCCAAGCAAGCGCTCATCGTAGTTGATATCCAAAACGACTACTTCCCACAAGGCAAGTGGCCGCTGGTCGGCGCTGACGCCGCGGCAGATAACGCCGTTCGTGTGCTCAAGGCCTTTCGTGAGGCTGGTGATTCAGTGGTGCACATTCGCCATGAATTCACCTCCGAAGAGGCTCCGTTCTTTACCCCCGGTTCCGATGGCGCAAAGCTGCACCCCAACGTGCTCAACCTCGCCAATGAGACCGTGGTCCTCAAGCACTTCGTCAACTCGTTCCGCGAAACCGAGCTGAAATCGATCCTCGATGAACAAGGGATCAAGGAGTTGGTGGTGGTCGGTAGCATGAGCCACATGTGCATCGATGGCATCACCCGCGCGGCGGCGGATTTTGGCTACAACGTCACGGTGATTCATGACGCCTGTGCCACCCGTGACCTGGAATTCAACGGCCTGACCGTGCCGGCCGCCCATGTTCACGCGGCGTTCATGTCGGCTTTGGGCTTTGCCTACGCCAACGTGGTGTCCACCGATGAGTTCCTGCGTGATTAAACGCGGTAAATGTGATCATCCCAACCTTCATTAACGGTCGGGAAACACTTTGAAATACCACAGGGCCCGCCATGCAGCGGGCCTTTTGGCGCATGGCAGAAAAAACTCACGCGTGAGTCATTGATGACGTTTAGGATTGGGCGTAGGGTTTCTCACGCGTGAGATTTTCACAACGGAGTCACTGCCATGCAAAGCCGCTCGAAACCGTCCGCGAAAAAACCATCGAGCTTCTACATGAAGCAGATGCGCGCAGGCCTGGCAGCCGCCGGTTATGTGAAACACGAATCTTGGGTGCTTCCCGAAAACCGAAGCTTGCTCAAGCAGATGGAGCAACAGCTACGCCAACCGATTCTGGCTGGCTCATTCATGTCGGAGAATTACATGAGCGCAGGCAACAACTGGAACATCGATAGCCTCTACAACGCCCTCAAGGCCCTTGATGAGGTGGCTTCGCAAGAGATCACGCTCTCCCTGATCCAGAGCGCCGAACCCAGCCTGAAGCTGGAGATGAACGAGTTTGGCGGACTGCCGATTCACATCGCCGTGGCAGGTGAGCAAATCATCGTCGACACCGTTCTGGTCGACGTCGAGTCCATCCGCGACGTGCCAGCCTTCAACGATGCCGTGCTGCGCAGCCGGGAAATGTTCCCGCTGTCCTCGATCGGTATCGAGTCCATGCCCAACGGCCAGGTCGTTTACAACATGTTTGGCGCGCTGAGTTCCGACTCCAGCCTGACCAACGTGGTGACCGAGGTGAAAACCCTCGTCGACAACGTTCAGCGTGCCATCGAAGCCTTCGAACGCTTCTTCAAGTAATTATCAGGAAAGGAAGATCCAATGACTCAGTCCATCTGGAGCAAGTTGTTCACCGCACTGCGCGGCGGCGCCACTGAAGTGGGCGAAGCCATCGTCGACCAGCAGGCCCTGCGCATCCTCGACCAGGAAATTCGCGATGCTGACAGCGCGCTGGCCAACGCCAAGCGTGAACTGGTCACCATCATGGCCAAGCACAAACTGTCGGCCGACCGCGTCAGCGAGTACAACGCCAAAATCAAGGACCTGGAATCCAAGGCTGTTGCCGCCCTGAACGCCGGCCGTGAAGACTTGGCGATGGAAGTCGCCGAAGCGATTTCGACCCTGACCAATGAGCTCGATGTCGAGCAAAAGCAGGCCACCGAATTCGGCGGTTACGCGGAAAACATGCGCAAAGACATCACCAAGGCCGAAAACCGCATCAAGAGCCTGCGCCAGCAAGTGGACATGGCCAAGGCCCGCGAAAGCGTGCAGAAAGCCCAGGTCAGCGCCTCTATCGCCAGCGGCGGCGCCAACGGCAAGCTGGAAACTGCCGTCGGCACCCTGAACCGTTTGCAGGCCAAGCAGCAACAACGTGCCGCTGAACTGCAAGCTCAGGACGAACTGGCCGACGCATCGACCGGTACCGACCTGGAACGCAAACTGCGCGAAGCCGGCATCACGCCGAACGAAGGCAGCGCCAACGCGATCCTGGAACGCCTGAAGCAAAAATCGGCCGAGTAAAGCGGTCGGGGCAACACCAAACACCTTGTGGGAGCGAGCTTGCTCGCGATGGCGGTATGTCATTCAACATCAATGTTGGCTGACCCACCGCCATCGCGAACAAGCTCGCTCCCACAGGTGGGTTACCTTAACTGACTGAACTCATCGCCCTTATTTTTTGTAGAACCGAGGTCAAGGATGGATGCCCTGAAGGGTTTCAAGCTAATCGCCAGCCTGGCCATCTTCATGGTCGCGCTGCAAGTGATCAACGCGGCGACCGGCTACAGCCTTATGGCATTCGGCCTGATCCCGCGAACCATGCATGGACTGCTCGGCATCGTCACTTCACCTTTTTTACATGCGTCCTTCTCGCACCTGAGCGCCAACCTTGTGGCCTTTTTGGTTCTGGGAACGCTGGTGATGGTCGAAGGGCTCAATCGGTTCATGGCGGTCAGCGCCATCATTATTCTGCTGGGCGGCTCGCTGGTCTGGCTGTTCGGTTTTGCAGGTGTACACATTGGTGCCAGCGGCTGGGTGTTCGGGCTGTGGGCGTACATTCTGTCGCGCGCCTGGTTCCAGAAGAGCTGGGGCAATGTGCTCACGGCGGGCGTCGTGGCGCTGTTGTATGGCGGCCTGGTCTTTGGCTTCCTGCCTCGCCGGGGCATTTCCTTCGAAGGGCATCTGTTCGGGGCCTTCGCCGGATTTATCGCAGCCAAAGTACTGTTATCTGCACCGCGCAGCAGGTTTAATGCCGCCCGGTAAGCGCACTTGAGCACTCGAATGCCAACGCGACTCTATCGCCAGGAACGAGTACCCCCCACGGAGCCAGGGACCCCATGTCGATTTTTTTGTTAGTGCGCATGTATGCTTCGTCCCTCTTCCACCGATTCGGCTGGGCGGGCCTATTGATTGCATTGGGCGTACACCTGAGCACAGCCTGGCTGGGACTGGTGTTTCTGGGCGAACACCACCTCACCGCCCCCGCCACGTTCACCTACTTCTATCTCACCACCACGCTGACCGTGGGCTATGGCGATCTCGCGCCACAGACATCGGCCGGGCGAATTTTCGTGGCGACCTGGGTCATGCTCGGCGGCATTGCGCTGCTGACGGCAGCCATCGGCAAAACCACCAGCAGTGTTATCGATGCATGGAGAAAAGGCATGAAGGGTAAAGGCGATTTCACCGGCAAGGTCGGCCATACCGTGCTCATCGGCTGGGAAGGCGCGTCCAGCGAACGGGTCATTGAACTGTTGCTGGCGGACGAAACCTCGAACGACAACCTGATCGTCATTTGCGATTGCACCCTCGAAGAAAACCCCCTGCCGGGCAAGGCGGACTTCATCAAAGGTGAAAGCCTGTCTTCCGCGGCATTGTTACTGCGTGCCGGTGTTCCCGGCGCCGAACGCGTGCTGGTGCGTACCTCGTCAGACGATTTGACCCTGGCCACCGTGCTGGCGATCAATCAACTGAACCCGGTCGGGCATGTGGTCGCACACTTCAATGAAAGTGAAATCGCCGCGCTCGCCAGCGCCTACGCCCCCAGCCTGGAATGCACTTCAAGTATGGCCATCGAGATGTTGGTGCGCGCCTCCCAGGACCCCGGCTCGTCAGTGGTCATCAACGAATTGCTGTGCGTGGGTGAAGGCGCCACTCAATACCTGATGAAACTGCCCGACACCTATGAGGCGACTTTTGGCGATCTGTACGCGCAAATGAAACAGCGCCACAACGCCACGCTCATTGGCTATCGCGCCCAAGGCGCGCAGCAACCTTCAATCAACCCGCCCTGTGCCACGCGCGTTCAGGGCGGCGAACTCTTTTACATTGCCTCCACTCGCCTGAAGGAGATCTCCAATGGGATGGTTTAAACAGTTGATGGGGCTTGAGGCTCCGAACACGAACACAAACACCCCGTCGAAATGGACTGCCAACGCAACGCCGTCACCCGTCACTGGCCCATTGGGCCTGGCCTTGGGCAAAGAGGTGATGTTCGACACGACGCTGAAGTTGTTGCTCGACGGCAACTCCACGGTGACGATCCCGGGCTCCCAGCAAATCTGGAGCAACGGCACCATTGATCTCGGGCAGTCGACCTGGCTGTCGCGTTATTACATGAACGAGGAAGAGTATTGGCTGCAAGTGCACACCACCGGCGATATCGCCGGCCAGGTCGAGTCGGTGATCCTGTTCAATTACCTCAGTTACATCACCATCAGCAGCGAAGCAGAGCTGCGACGGCTGGCCGGCCCGCAAAGCCTGATCGGGTTGCCGACCTACACCCATAACGGCGTCGAATACACCCGCGAATGGGGCACCGAGAACGGTCAGACGGAATTGGTCGAACTGAGCGAACAGCTGAAAAACCCGGAAGACAGCTACAGCATCGAGCACCGTTCGATGCTGTACGCCCGCGAAACCGGCTTGACCGATCGCCGGGAATTCCTGCTGTTTTCCGTCGAAGAAGACGCCGAAGGCACCATCAGCTTGAGCACGTCGCTGGGCGTCTCGCTGTACACCACCGACCTGAATACTTTTTAACAAGGAAGCCGTCCATGCTAGAAGCACTCTCCATCTCGCTGAACCCGGCAGCCGTGCTCGGGTTTGTGTCTTACATCCTCGGCGCCGCCGTGTTGTTCGCACTGTTCCAGTTCATCTACACCCGCATCACACCGCACAAAGAGTTCGAACTGATCCGTTCGGGCAACGTGGCGGCTGCGATTGCACTGGGTGGCGCGATCATTGGCTTCGCCATTCCAGCGAGCAATGTGATTGCCTACTCGATCAGCCTGCTCGACTTCGTCGTCTGGGCAGTCATTGCCGCATTCGTGCAACTGCTGGCGTTCCTGATGACCAGCCTGGTGCTCAAAGGCACCTCGGAACGCATCAAGAAAGGTGAAATCGCGGCGGGCATTTATGTCGCGGCAGTGGCCATCAGCGTGGGCATGTTGAACGCCGCGTGCATGACCCCTTCCCAGAACTGATTGCGCAGCGGAGATCCTGATGAAACGAAGCAAGTACGTTCAGCTCTCGCTGGCCGCATCGGTCGCCATGGCGATATCCGGTTGCGGGCCAACGGAAAAAACCTACGCGGTGCAGAAGAAGTACAACTTCCAGTCCGTCCAGCAATGCGCCGATGAAAAGCTCCCGGTAGACGTCTGCTCGGACGCCTACATGACCGCCATGGCCGAACATCGCCGCATTGCGCCGGTGTACGACAACCAGGCCGATTGCGATGCCGACTTCGTCGCCGACTGGTGCCAGCAGGAGTCGACCGGCAAGTTCATTCCCCGGCTCGGCGGCTTCGAGCTGACTGCCGATGGCCAGGTGACGCAGTCCCAGGTCGACGCCGCCAAGGCGCAATTGCCGGCTTCGGAAGCCAACACCGGCGGTTCGGGCTTCTCCACCAGCAGCCTGCTGACCGGGCTGTTGATCGGCAACATGCTGAGCAACAACCGCAACAGCTATTACTCGCAGCCGGTGTACCGCTACCGCGACGATCGCGGTAACTACGGCAATTCAACACTCAGTCAGCGCGTCGCCAACGGTTCAACGTTTGGCCGCTCCAACCAGGCGCGATCCGGCAGCAGTTACAGCTCCACCATCAGCAAATCGGCCAGCAAGCCGGTTTCTTCCGTTGCCTCGTCGACGTCGCGTGGCGGCTTTGGCAGCAAGGCCAGTGCGCGCAGCGGCTGGGGCGGCGGGTCGAGCAGTTAAGGAAACCGGGCCATGAAGAAAATCCATTGCGCAGAGCGTCATGACTGGAAACAGACCGCCGAAGGTCTCGGCTTTCTGTTTCACACCATCGACGACGAACCCTACTGGGACGAGCGCGCGTATTACCAGTTCACGCTCAAGCAGATCGAAAAGGATCTGGAAGACCCGACCACCGAGATCCATGAGATGTGCATGGACATGGTCGCCCGGGTGGTGCAGAACGAGGAATTGCTCGAGCGCCTGAGTATTCCTCCGGCGTTCTACGACATGATTCGCACGTCATGGCTCGAAGGCCACCCGCACCTGTATGGGCGCATGGATTTTTCCTACAACGGCACCGGGCCGGCCAAGTTGCTGGAACTCAACTACGACACGCCGACCAGCCTGTATGAGGCCGCTGCGTTTCAATGGGGCTGGCTGGAACAATGCATCGAGCGTGGTCTGCTGCCCAAGCAGGCCGACCAGTTCAACAGCATCGACACCAAACTGCATCAGGCTTTTGCCCAGTTGCAGTTGAAGCAGCCGTTCTATTTCGCCTCGATGAAACACTCGGTCGAAGACAAGGGCACCACCGATTACCTGCGGCTGGTCGCGGAAAAGGTCGGCATCGAATCACGGCACATCGACATCGAAGACATCGGCCTGACCAGTGACGGACGCTTCGTCGACCTTGAGGATCGCTGGATTCCTCATCTGTTCAAGTTGCACGCCTGGGAATTCATCTTCCACGAGCCCTTCGGTGCCGCAATTGCCCAGTGTGATACGCAGTTTTTTGAGCCCGCGTGGAAATCCATTATTTCCAACAAGGGCATCCTGCCGTTGCTGTGGGAATTCAATAAAGGTCACCCGAACCTGCTCGCGGCGCATCTGGACACGGATCCGAACAAAGCCGTGCCCAAGGGCTGGGTGCGCAAACCGTTCTTCTCCCGCGAAGGCGCCAACATCGAGCTGCAAACGGCCGACGGTCTGATCGTGAAAGAGGACGGCCCCTACACCGACGCGCCGTTTATCCTTCAGGAATTTGCGCCGCTGCCTAAATTTGGCGACAGCTACACGCTGATCGGTTCTTGGGTGATTGGCGATCAGGCGGCCGGGATTGGCGTGCGGGAAGACAACAGCTTGATCACCAAGGATTCGAGCCGCTTTTTGCCACACCTGATCCTCGACTGAGCATCAAATCGCTCATCAAACGCCCGATACCGTGTATCGGGCGCCAGGTTGAAACAGGCGTAAACCAGACTCCGGATCCGACAACGACAAGACATACGCCTGAAAAGCCGGATAATGGCGGCCAATTCGTCTAGCCCGTTATTCTGGTAATCCCCCATGGAAATCAAGGTCAACTTTCTCGACAACCTTCGGCTTGAAGCAAAGTTCGATGACTTCACCGTGGTCGCCGATCAACCGATTCGCTACAAGGGCGATGGTTCGGCACCGGGTCCGTTCGATTACTTTCTGGCTTCATCGGCGTTGTGTGCGGCCTATTTCGTGAAGTTGTACTGCGACACTCGCAGTATTCCCACCGAAAACATCCGCCTGTCGCAGAACAACATTGTTGACCCGGAAAACCGCTACAACCAGATTTTCAAGATTCAGGTCGAGTTGCCGGCGGACATCTCCGACAAGGACCGCCAGGGCATCCTGCGCTCCATCGACCGTTGCACCGTTAAAAAAGTGGTGCAAGCCGGGCCTGAGTTTGTGATCGAAGAAGTGGACAACCTCGACGCCGATGCCCAGGCATTGTTGATGCCTGCCTCCAATTCCGAGGCGCACACCTATATCGCGGGCAAGGATCTGCCGCTGGAACAAACCATCGCCAACATGTCGGCCATTCTGGCGGACCTGGGCATGAAGATTGAAATCGCTTCGTGGCGCAATATCGTGCCCAACGTGTGGTCGCTGCACATCCGCGATGCACACTCGCCGATGTGTTTCACCAACGGCAAAGGCGCCACCAAAGAAAGCGCGTTGGCGTCGGCGCTGGGCGAGTTTATCGAACGTCTGAACTGCAACTTCTTCTACAACGACCAGTTCTGGGGCGAAGACATCGCCAACGCGCCGTTTGTGCATTACCCGGACGAGCGCTGGTTCAAGCCTGGCCGCAAGGACGCGCTGCCCACGGAAATTCTCGACGAATACTGCCTGAAGATTTACAACCGCGACGGCGAACTGCGCGGCTCCCATCTGATCGACACCAACTCGGGCAATGAAGAGCGCGGCATCTGTTCGCTGCCGTATGTTCGTCAGTCGGACGGCGAGGTGGTGTATTTCCCGTCCAACCTGATTGAAAACCTGTTCCTGAGCAACGGCATGAGCGCCGGCAACACGCTGGCCGAAGCCCAGGTACAGTGCCTGTCGGAGATCTTCGAGCGCGCGGTCAAACGCGAAATCATCGAAGGCGAATTTGCCCTGCCGGATGTGCCGGCCGAGGTGTTGGCGAAGTACCCCGGCATACTGGCTGGTATTCAGGCGCTGGAAGAGCAAGGCTTCCCGGTGCTGGTGAAAGATGCGTCCCTGGGCGGTGAATTCCCGGTGATGTGCGTCACGCTGATGAACCCACGCACCGGCGGCGTGTTCGCCTCGTTCGGCGCGCACCCGAGCCTGGAAGTGGCACTGGAACGCAGCCTCACCGAATTGTTGCAGGGCCGCAGTTTCGAAGGCCTCAATGACCTGCCGCAGCCGACGTTTGAAGGGCATGCGGTGACCGAGCCGAACAACTTCGTCGAGCACTTTATCGACTCCAGCGGTGTGGTGTCGTGGCGCTTCTTCAGCTCCAAGTCGGATTACGAATTCGTCGAGTGGGACTTCTCCGGCCAGGGTGAAAACTCGAATGCCGAGGAAGCCGCGACCTTGTTCGGCATCCTCAAAGGCATGGGCAAAGAAGTGTACATGGCGGTCTACGAGCATATCGGCGCAACGGCATGCCGCATCCTGGTGCCGGACTATTCGGAAATCTATCCGGCGGATGATCTGATCTGGGATAACACCAACAAAGCCTTATTCTTCCGCGCCGATATCCTCAACCTGCATCAACTGGACGAAGAAGAATTGCAATCGCTGGTTGAGCGTCTGGTGGAAAGTGAACTGGACGACTACACCGACATTACCTCCTTGATCGGCATCGAGTTCGACGACAACACGGCGTGGGGTCAGCTGACGATCCTGGAGTTGAAACTGCTGATCTATCTCGCCTTGGAGCAATATGAAGAGGCGAAAGAGGCGGTAGAAATGTTCCTGCAGTACAACGACAACACGGTTGAACGTGGTTTGTTCTACCAGGCCGTCAATGTGGTGCTGGAAATGAAGCTGGACGAAGACCTGGAACTGGAAGACTACGAGGCCAATTTCCGCCGGATGTTTGGCAACGAGCGTACCGACGCAGCCATCGGTTCGGTGGACGGCAGCGTGCGCTTCCATGGCTTGACGCCGACCAACATGAAACTGGAGGGGCTCGACAGGCACCTGCGGTTGATCGAAAGCTACAAGAAACTGCACTCGGCACGGGCCAACGTCACCACGTTATCCCGTTAATAGCGCCCATAAAAAAAGCGAAGCCAGATGGCTTCGCTTTTTTTGTTACTGACTGGATCGCCGCTTTTTAGAACGGGATATCGTCGTCAAAGCTGTCGAAATCCGGAGCCGGCTGAGGCGCGGCCTGCTGCTGTGGAGCCGGACGCGATTGTTGCGGTGCCGACGACTGCTGCGGACGTGGAGCCTGCTGGCGTGGAGCCGGGGCGGACTGCTGGTAGTTGTTGCCCCCGCCTTGTTGGTCGCCCTGTTGTGGACGGCCGCCCAGCAGTTGCATGGTGCCTTGCATGTCGACCACGATTTCAGTGGTGTAACGCTTGATACCGTCTTTTTCCCACTCGCGGGTCTGCAGCTTGCCTTCGATGTACACCTGCGAACCTTTCCGCAGGTATTCGCCGGCGATTTCCGCAACCTTGCCGAACATCGACACACGGTGCCATTCGGTCTTCTCGACCTTCTGACCGGTTTGCTTGTCGGTCCATTGTTCGCTGGTCGCCAGACTCAGGTTGGTCACGGCGTTACCGTTAGGCAAGTAGCGAACTTCGGGATCCTGGCCGCAAGTGCCGACCAATATGACTTTGTTAACCCCACGGGCCATAACGTTCTCCTAGGCTACGCACGCTGCCTCGGGCGGGTTGTTCACCAGGCGCTCGAGGGTGGTGCGATCCAATAGTTCGGTGTCCAATTTGATGTAAATCGCCGCTTCGTCTGCGACGATCACTGCATCTGTTACCCCTACGACAGCCTTCAGGCGCTCGACCAGACCCGCTTCGCGGATCGCCTCGGGCGACAGCGGCAAGCGCAGACTCGTCACGTAGGGAGGTTCGCGCATGGTAACAGCAAAGGCCAGCCAGAGGGCAGCCAGACCGGCGCATCCCAGGAACACAACCGACAGACCGCCATGCTGGAACATCCAGCCGCCGAGAATACCGCCGAGCGCCGAACCGAGGAACTGACTGGTGGAATAAACCCCCATCGCCGTGCCTTTGCCGCCTGCCGGTGAAACCTTGCTGATCAGCGAAGGCAACGAAGCTTCCAGCAGATTGAACGCGGTGAAAAACACCACCGTCCCGATCACCAGAGCCCGCAAGCTATCGCCGAACTGCCAGAAGAATAGCTCAGTGAGCATCAGCGTCAGCACCGCGCCCAATAAAACTCGTTTCATTTTGCGTTTCTTCTCGCCGTAGATAATGAATGGGATCATGGCGAAGAAGGAGATCAGCAGCGCGGTGAGGTAGACCCACCAGTGCTGTTCTTTAGGCAGGCCGGCTTTTTCGACCAGCGCCAGGGGCAAGGCAACGAAGCTCGACATCAACATCGCGTGCAACACAAAAATGCCGAGGTCCAGGCGCAGCAGGTCCGGGTGCTTGAGCGTCGGGATCAGCGCCTGGCGCGCGACACCGGACTCGCGGTGCTGCAACGGCCCGGTGGATTTTGGCACCATGAACATCACGATCACGATGCCGAACAGCGCCATGCCGCCGGTGGCGAGGAACAATCCGGACAGGCCGAAGGCACGGGTCAGCAACGGTCCTACGACCATGGCGACCGCGAACGACAGACCAATCGTCATGCCGATCATGGCCATGGCTTTGGTCCGATGCTGCTCGCGGGTCAGGTCTGACAGCAAGGCCATGACGGCGGCGGAAATCGCCCCGGCGCCCTGCAGGATTCGTCCAGCGATAACGCCCCAGATCGAATCGGCATTGGCCGCCAGCACGCTGCCGAGGGCGAAGACGATCAGCCCCAGGTAAATCACCGGACGACGACCGATGCGGTCGGAAATGAAACCGAAAGGAATCTGGAAGATCGCCTGGGTCAGGCCGTAAGCGCCAATCGCCAGCCCGATGAGGGCCGGTGTCGCGCCTGCCAGATCCATCCCATAGGTCGCCAGAACCGGCAACACCATGAACATGCCAAGCATACGGAAGGCGAACACCAGGGCCAGCCCGCTTGCTGCGCGGGTCTCGCTGCCACTCATGCGTTCGCTGTGGGGATCGTGCATGGAAAAACCTCATGTGAACCGGCCGCGATTCTACCAGTCCCATCGATTGACAGGGTATATCGCGACGCTTTGACGCGCTCCGCTGACAGACTCTTCATGTAAGACATCAACCCGCTCGTTTGATAGTGTGCATCCATCCAGTATTTGGCCGTATACTCCTACGTTTTCGACGCCCGCCAAGCGAGGCCACTTTGGACAAGATCCTGATTCGTGGGGCCCGGACCCACAACCTGAAGAACATCGACCTGACCCTGCCACGGGACAAGCTGATCGTCATCACCGGCCTGTCCGGGTCGGGCAAATCGTCCCTGGCATTCGACACGCTGTACGCCGAAGGCCAGCGTCGCTATGTCGAATCGCTGTCGGCCTATGCCCGGCAGTTTCTGTCGATGATGGAAAAGCCTGACGTCGACACCATCGAAGGTTTGTCGCCCGCCATTTCGATCGAACAGAAGTCGACCTCGCACAACCCGCGTTCGACGGTCGGCACCATCACCGAAATCTACGATTACCTGCGCCTGCTGTATGCACGCGTGGG
Source organism: Pseudomonas sp. SIMBA_041 (assembly GCF_046535095.1). Lineage (NCBI taxonomy): Bacteria > Pseudomonadati > Pseudomonadota > Gammaproteobacteria > Pseudomonadales > Pseudomonadaceae > Pseudomonas > Pseudomonas sp. SIMBA_041. The sequence goes on along the minus strand of NZ_JAWRXJ010000008.1, from coordinate 39,295 downwards.
TATTCCGCGCTGCCCGGATCACGACATTCCGCTGGAAGCGCAGACCGTCAGCCAGATGGTCGACTTGGTCCTCGCCCAACCGGAAGGCAGCAAACTGATGCTGCTGGCGCCGGTGATCCGCGAGCGCAAGGGCGAACATCTGTCGGTGTTCGAAGAATTGCGCGCGCAAGGCTTTGTGCGGGCCCGGGTCAATGGCCGGCTCTGCGAACTGGACGAGCTGCCGAAGCTGGATAAACAGAAGAAGCACTCGATCGATGTCGTGGTCGACCGCTTCAAGGTCCGCGCCGATCTGCAACAGCGTCTGGCCGAATCGTTCGAGACCGCGCTGAAGCTGGCGGACGGCATCGCACTGGTAGCGCCAATGGACGACGAGCCGGGTGAAGAAATAATCTTCTCCGCCCGCTTCGCCTGCCCGATTTGCGGCCATGCCATCAGCGAGCTGGAACCCAAGCTGTTCTCCTTCAACAACCCGGCCGGCGCTTGCCCGACCTGCGATGGCCTGGGCGTGAAGCAGTTTTTCGACATCAAGCGCCTGGTCAACGGCGAGCTGACACTGGCCGAGGGCGCGATTCGCGGCTGGGACAGGCGCAACGTCTATTACTTCCAGATGCTCGGGTCGTTGGCGTCTCACTACAAATTCAGCCTGGAAGTGCCGTTCAACGAACTGCCGGCCGATCAGCAGAAGTTCATCCTGCACGGCAGCGGCTCGCAGAACGTCGATTTCAAATACCTGAACGACCGTGGCGACATCGTCAAGCGCTCGCACCCGTTCGAAGGCATCGTGCCGAACCTTGAACGCCGCTACCGCGAAACCGAATCCGCTTCGGTGCGTGAAGAGCTGGCCAAGTTCCTCAGCACCCAGCCTTGCCCGGATTGCCGTGGCACGCGCCTGCGTCGTGAGGCGCGGCATGTCTGGGTGGGCGAGAAAACCCTGCCAGCGGTGACGAACCTGCCGATTGGCGACGCGTGTGAGTACTTCGGCGTGCTGAAGCTGACAGGCCGTCGTGGCGAAATTGCCGACAAGATTCTCAAGGAAATCCGCGAGCGCCTGCAGTTCCTGGTCAACGTGGGTCTCGACTACCTGTCGCTGGATCGCAGTGCCGACACCTTGTCGGGCGGTGAAGCTCAGCGGATTCGTCTGGCCAGCCAGATTGGCGCCGGTCTTGTGGGCGTCCTGTACATCCTCGACGAACCATCGATTGGTCTGCACCAACGGGACAATGATCGACTGCTGGGCACGCTCAAGCACCTGCGCGACATCGGCAACACGGTAATTGTGGTCGAGCACGACGAAGACGCGATTCGCCTGGCGGATTACGTGGTGGATATCGGGCCGGGCGCTGGCGTACACGGCGGGCATATCGTCGCCGAAGGCACACCGGCCGAGGTCATGGCTCACCCTGACTCACTGACCGGCAAATACTTGTCGGGCCGGGTGAAGATCGCTGTTCCGGCCAAGCGCACACCGCGTAACAAGAAGCTGTCGCTGTCCCTCAAGGGCGCTCGTGGCAACAACTTGCGCAACGTCGACCTGGAGATCCCGATCGGCCTGCTGACCTGCGTGACCGGCGTGTCCGGCTCCGGCAAGTCGACGCTGATCAACAACACGCTGTTCCCCTTGAGCGCTACGGCTCTCAACGGCGCCACGACGCTTGAGGCCGCCGCGCACGACAGCATCAAGGGCCTGGAGCATCTGGACAAGGTCGTCGACATCGACCAAAGCCCGATCGGCCGGACGCCGCGTTCCAACCCTGCCACCTACACCGGGCTGTTCACACCAATTCGCGAACTGTTCGCCGGCGTGCCGGAATCTCGCTCACGGGGTTATGGCCCGGGACGTTTCTCCTTCAACGTGAAGGGAGGACGCTGCGAAGCCTGCCAGGGCGACGGGTTGATCAAGGTGGAAATGCACTTCCTGCCAGACATCTACGTCCCGTGCGACGTCTGCAAGAGCAAGCGCTACAACCGTGAAACCCTTGAGATCAAGTACAAGGGCAAGAGCATCCATGAAACCCTCGAGATGACTATCGAGGAAGCCCGGGTGTTCTTCGACGCGGTTCCAGCGCTGGCACGCAAACTTCAGACGCTGATGGATGTTGGCTTGTCGTACATCAAGCTCGGGCAATCGGCGACCACGCTGTCCGGTGGTGAGGCACAACGGGTGAAACTGTCCCGCGAACTGTCCAAACGCGATACCGGCAAGACCCTGTATATCCTCGATGAGCCAACGACCGGCCTGCACTTCGCGGATATCCAGCAACTGCTTGATGTACTGCATCGACTGCGCGACCACGGCAACACGGTGGTGGTGATCGAGCACAACCTGGACGTGATCAAGACCGCCGATTGGCTGGTGGACCTTGGGCCAGAGGGCGGCTCCAAGGGCGGGCAGATTATTGCCGTCGGCACACCGGAAGAAGTGTCGGAGATGAAGCAGTCTCATACCGGCTTCTACCTCAAGCCGCTGCTGGCTCGCGACAAGGCCTGAATCACGGCCATGAAAAAGCCCCTGTCACTTTCTCGGTGACAGGGGCTTTTTTGTCTTCGTTGAATCAGGTGTGCGATTGCAGGTAATTTTCCAGACCGATCAGTTTGATCAGGCCTAGCTGCTTTTCGAGCCAGTAGGTGTGATCTTCTTCGGTGTCGTTCAATTGGATTCGCAGCATCTCACGGCTGACGTAATCTCCGTGCTGCTCGCAGAGTTCGATGCCTTTGCAGAGCGCGGCCCGGACTTTATATTCCAGCCGCAGGTCGGCAGCGAGCATGTCCGGCACGGTGTTGCCGACATCAAGGTCGTCCGGACGCATACGCGGCGTGCCTTCGAGCATCAGAATTCGGCGCATCAAGGCATCAGCGTGCCCGGCTTCTTCTTCCATCTCGTGGTTGATACGTTCGTAGAGCTTGGTGAAACCCCAGTCCTCATACATCCGCGAATGGACGAAATATTGATCACGCGCCGCCAGTTCGCCGGTCAGCAACGTGTTGAGGTAATCGATTACGTCTGGGTGGCCTTGCATCGCCCTACATCTCCCTGCTTGAAAGTCTGTAGTTTGAACCACGAAGACTGATTGGTCACTCCGCTAGCGCGATAAAAGCGAAGATATTCCGAGAAAAGTGGTTTAAATCACGCAAAAACCGCCCAATCGAGGGCGGTTCTGTTTCTCATTTAGACTTCGTTAAGCTGTACGTTGAGCAGCGTTGCGATTGCTTCTCCGTACGCCGGATCCGCTTTGTAGAAATGCTGCAATTGACGGTCAACCACATCGCTGGATACCCCCGCCATCGCACCGGCAATGTTGCTGACCAGCAGCGCTTTCTGCTCGTCGTTCATCAAACGGAATAACGCACCGGCGTGGCTGTAGTAGTCGGTATCTTCGCGGTGATCGTAACGATCAGCTGCACCGCTCAGCGCCAATGGCGGTTCTGCATAACGAGGCGCTTGCTTCGGTGCGTCAACGTAGCTGTTCGGCTCGTAGTTGGGAGCCGCACCGCCGTTACTGCCAAACGCCATCGAACCGTCGCGCTGGTAGCTGTTCACCGGGCTGCGAGGCGCGTTCACCGGCAATTGCTGGTGATTGGTGCCGATACGGTAGCGGTGAGCATCCGCGTAAGCGAAAACGCGACCTTGCAGCATGCGGTCAGGCGACAAGCCGACACCTGGGACCATGTTGCTCGGACCGAACGCCGCCTGCTCGACTTCAGCAAAGTAATTCAGCGGATTGCGATTGAGCTCCAGCTCACCGACTTCGATCAGTGGAAACTCTTTCTGCGACCAGGTTTTGGTCACATCGAACGGGTTCTCGTGGTGCGCCGCAGCTTGAGCTTCCGTCATGATTTGTACGCACACGCGCCATTTCGGGAAGTCACCGCGCTCGATCGCGCCGAACAGATCGCGCTGGGCATAATCAGGATCAGTACCCGCCAGGCGTGCCGCTTCTGCCGGAGCGAGGTTTTTGATTCCCTGTTTGGTTTTGTAGTGCCACTTCACCCAGTGACGCTCGCCATTGGCGTTGATCAGGCTGTAGGTGTGGCTGCCGAAGCCGTGCATGTGACGGTAGCCGTCAGGGATGCCGCGATCGGAGAACAGGATCGTGACCTGGTGCAACGCCTCAGGCGAATGCGACCAGAAGTCCCACATCATCTGCGCACTTTTCAGGTTGCTTTGAGGCAGGCGCTTTTGCGTGTGGATGAAGTCCGGAAATTTCAACGGATCACGGATGAAGAACACGGGCGTGTTGTTGCCAACAATGTCCCAGTTACCTTCTTCGGTGTAGAACTTCAGGGCAAAACCACGTGGATCGCGCTCGGTATCGGCCGAACCACGCTCACCGCCAACGGTGGAGAACCGCAGGAAAGTGGAGGTTTGCTTGCCGACGGACTCAAACAGTTTGGCGCTAGTGTACTCGGTGATATCCCGCGTGACGGTGAACGTACCGTAAGCACCCGAGCCCTTGGCGTGTACACGGCGTTCCGGGATGTTTTCGCGGTTGAAGTGGGCAAGCTTCTCGATCAGGTGAAAGTCGTCGAGCAGCAGCGGGCCACGGGGGCCGGCGGAACGGGAATTCTGGTTATCGGCGACAGGAGCGCCACTGGCGGTGGTAAGCGTTTTACTCTGGCTCATGCGATCTCTTCCTTTGTCAGTCTATAGCTGCCGGCTAATCGGCTTGGGACGGAGTATTGACCATTGATCAAGAAGGCTACAAATTCATTAATTTGCAGAGATCAATAGAAAAATACTACCAACGAATGCCGTTAACAGAATGAAGGCATGAAACGCAGGAAAGCTTGTATAAACCGCGCGTTTCTTACAGGCACAAAAAACCGGGCACTAGGCCCGGTTTTTCGTTTCAGACTGACGTCTTACTCGGCGGATACAGCTTCGCCGGCAGTAGCACGATCAACCAACTCGACGTACGCCATAGGCGCGTTGTCGCCAGTGCGGAAGCCGCACTTGAGGATGCGCAGGTAGCCACCCTCACGGGTAGCGTAACGCTTGCCCAGGTCGTTGAAGAGCTTGCCAACGATAGCTTTCGAACGAGTACGGTCGAAAGCCAGACGGCGGTTAGCCAGGCTGTCTGTCTTGGCCAAAGTGATCAGCGGCTCAGCAACGCGACGCAGTTCTTTAGCTTTCGGCAGTGTAGTTTTGATCAGCTCGTGCTCGAACAGCGACACTGCCATGTTTTGAAACATGGCCTTGCGGTGCGAGCTAGTGCGGCTCAGGTGACGACCACTTTTACGATGACGCATGGTTCATTCCTTACCAAACACGACGTTCGGTGATTACGACGATCAGGCAGTCGCCTTGTCGTCCTTCTTAAGACTTGCAGGCGGCCAGTTGTCGAGGCGCATGCCGAGGGACAGACCGCGGGAGGCCAGAACGTCCTTGATTTCAGTCAAGGATTTCTTGCCAAGGTTCGGAGTCTTCAACAGCTCTACTTCGGTACGCTGAATCAGGTCACCGATGTAGTAGATGTTTTCCGCCTTAAGGCAGTTAGCCGAACGTACAGTCAGTTCCAGATCGTCAACCGGGCGAAGCAGGATCGGATCGATCTCGTCTTCCTGCTCGACAACCACTGGCTCACTGTCACCTTTGAGATCGACGAACGCAGCCAACTGCTGTTGCAGAATGGTTGCAGCGCGGCGGATAGCCTCTTCAGGATCCAGGGTACCGTTGGTTTCCAGATCAATAACCAGCTTGTCCAGGTTAGTACGCTGCTCGACACGGGCGTTTTCCACCACGTATGCGATACGGCGAACCGGGCTGAACGAAGAGTCAAGCTGCAAGCGACCGATGCTGCGGCTTTCGTCTTCATCGCTCTGACGCGAGTCTGCCGGTTCATAACCACGACCACGAGCTACGGTGAGCTTCATGTTCAGGGCGCCGTTAGACGCCAGGTTAGCGATTACGTGATCGGGGTTAACGATCTCGACATCATGATCCAGCTGAATATCGGCAGCGGTAACCACCCCCGAACCCTTCTTCGACAAGGTCAGCGTAACTTCGTCACGACCGTGCAGCTTGATAGCCAGACCTTTAAGGTTCAACAGGATTTCAATTACGTCTTCCTGTACGCCTTCGATGGCGCTGTACTCATGGAGTACACCGTCAATCTCGGCCTCGACTACTGCACAGCCGGGCATTGAGGACAACAGGATGCGGCGCAGCGCGTTGCCCAGGGTGTGGCCGAAACCACGCTCGAGAGGCTCGAGAGTGATCTTGGCGCGGGTTGGACTGACAACCTGCACATCAATGTGGCGGGGTGTCAGGAACTCATTTACCGAAATCTGCATGGATGCACCTATTTTCTAGCCCTTACTTGGAGTAGAGCTCGACAATCAGGCTTTCGTTGATGTCGGCGGACAGATCACTGCGAGCTGGAACGTTCTTGAAAACGCCCGACTTCTTCTCAGTGTCTACTTCTACCCATTCTACGCGGCCACGTTGGGCACACAGATCGAGAGCTTGGACAATGCGAAGTTGGTTCTTTGCTTTCTCGCGAATCGCGACCACGTCACCAGCACGAACCTGGTACGACGGTACGTTTACGGTCTGACCGTTAACGCTGACGGATTTGTGCGATACCAGCTGACGGGATTCGGCACGAGTAGAGCCAAAACCCATACGGTATACAACGTTGTCCAGACGGCATTCGAGCAGTTGCAGCAGGTTTTCACCGGTTGCACCTTTCTTGCCAGCAGCTTCTTTGTAGTAGCCGCTGAATTGACGCTCGAGAACGCCGTAGATACGACGGACCTTCTGCTTTTCACGCAGTTGGGTGCCGTAATCGGACTGGCGACCGCGGCGTTGGCCGTGGATACCAGGTGCTGCTTCAATGTTGCACTTCGATTCGATCGCGCGCACGCCGCTCTTCAGAAAGAGATCGGTGCCTTCGCGACGAGCGAGTTTGCATTTTGGACCAATGTAACGAGCCATTCTTTACAATCTCCTGGATTACACGCGGCGCTTCTTCGGCGGACGGCACCCGTTGTGCGGGATTGGCGTCACGTCGGTGATGCTGGCGATCTTGTAGCCACAGCCGTTCAAAGCGCGGACTGCAGATTCACGACCTGGGCCTGGACCTTTGACGTTAACGTCGAGGTTTTTCAGACCGTATTCCAGCGCAGCTTGACCAGCACGTTCAGCAGCTACTTGAGCAGCAAACGGGGTGGACTTGCGGGAACCGCGGAAACCCGAACCACCGGAGGTAGCCCAGGAAAGAGCGTTGCCTTGACGGTCGGTGATGGTCACGATTGTGTTGTTAAAAGATGCATGGATGTGGGCGATGCCATCAACCACTGTCTTTTTAACTTTTTTACGAGGACGAGCAGCAGGTTTTGCCATGATAATTTTCCTGTCGATTCGCGGGGGCGATTACTTGCGGATCGGCTTACGCGGACCTTTACGGGTACGCGCGTTAGTCTTGGTACGCTGACCGCGCACTGGAAGACCACGACGATGACGCAGACCGCGATAGCAACCGAGGTCCATCAAACGCTTGATTTTCATGTTGATTTCGCGACGCAGGTCACCTTCAGTGGTGAACTTCGCCACTTCGCCACGCAGCTGTTCAATCTGCTCGTCGCTCAGATCTTTGATCTTTGCGGCTGGGTTTACCCCAGTCACTGCACAGATCTTCTGTGCAGTAGTGCGACCAACACCATAGATGTAGGTCAGCGAGATAACAGTATGCTTGTTATCTGGAATGTTAACGCCTGCAATACGGGCCATTCAGTGGGACTCCAATTGACAGCTACCTACGCCCCGGAAGCCAAGAAATAGGGCGCGAGATAATATCGCTGTAATAACAAATAATCAACCCGGTAGCGCACTAGCTACCGGGCTTGAAGCACAATCACACTCAGCCTTGGCGCTGTTTGTGACGCGGTTCCGCGCTGCAAATTACTCGAACAACACCTTCGCGGCGAATAATTTTGCAGTTACGGCACAGCTTTTTCACCGATGCACGAACTTTCATCACCAACTCCTCGAACCTTATGGGTACTCAGCGCAACATGCCGCTGCCGTAACCCTTCAGGTTGGCTTTCTTCATCAGGGATTCGTACTGGTGCGAAACGAGGTGCGATTGTACTTGGGACATGAAGTCCATCACAACCACGACGACGATCAGCAACGAGGTCCCGCCAAGGTAGAACGGTACGTTTGCTGCAACCACCAGGAACTGGGGCAACAGGCACACGGCCGTCATGTAAAGAGCACCGAACATGGTCAAGCGGGTCAGAACGCCATCAATGTAGCGCGCAGACTGCTCACCTGGACGGATGCCCGGAATAAAGGCACCGGACTTCTTCAGGTTTTCCGCTACGTCTTTCGGATTGAACATCAACGCCGTATAGAAGAAGCAGAAGAAAATAATCCCTGCACTAAACAGCAGAATATTCAACGGCTGACCAGGAGCGATCGACTGCGAGATGTCCTGCAACCAGCCCATACCTTCAGACTGACCAAACCAGGCACCCAACGAAGCCGGGAACAGCAAAATGCTGCTCGCGAAAATGGCCGGAATAACACCGGCCATGTTCACCTTCAGCGGCAAGTGGCTAGTCTGCGCAGCAAAGACCTTACGGCCCTGCTGACGCTTGGCGTAGTGAACAGCAATACGACGCTGACCACGCTCAATGAACACCACGAAACCGATAATCGCTACTGCCAGCAAACCGATGGCAACCAGGGCGAAGATGTTGATATCACCCTGACGTGCAGACTCGAAAGACTGCCCGATCGCTCTCGGAAGACCGGCGACGATACCCGAAAAAATCAACATCGAGATACCGTTGCCAACACCACGCTCAGTAATCTGCTCACCCAGCCACATCATGAACATCGCACCAGCCACAAAAGTGGATACCGCGACGAAATGGAAGCCAAAGTCACCAGTGAACGCAACGCCCTGCCCTGCCAGACCAATGGACATGCCAATTGCCTGAACGAGAGCGAGGACGACAGTGCCGTAGCGGGTGTACTGGCTGATCTTGCGACGGCCAGCTTCACCTTCCTTCTTCAACTGTTCCAGCTGCGGGCTGACGGCGGTCATCAGTTGCATGATGATCGATGCCGAAATGTACGGCATGATCCCCAGTGCAAAGATGCTCATCCGTTCCAGCGCGCCGCCGGAAAACATGTTGAACAAGCTAAGAATGGTCCCCTCATTCTGTCGAAACAGGTCCGCGAGTCGGTCCGGGTTGATACCTGGAACCGGGATGTGTGCGCCTATTCGGTAGACGATAATCGCCAGGAACAGAAAACGCAGACGAGCCCAGAGTTCAGACATACCGCCTTTGCCGAGCGCAGAGAGAGCACCTTGCTTAGCCATTTATTCCTCGAACTTGCCGCCAGCTGCTTCGATAGCCGCACGCGCACCTTTGGTGGCGCCGATTCCCTTTCCGATGGTGACAGCGCGAGTAACTTCGCCGGACAGCATGATTTTCACACGCTGAACGTTGACGTTGATCACGTTGGCATCTTTCAGGGACTGCACGGTGACGATGTCGCCTTCCACTTTAGCCAGCTCGGACAGACGCACTTCTGCGCGGTCCATGGCCTTCAGGGAAACGAAACCGAACTTCGGCAGGCGACGATGCAGCGGCTGTTGACCGCCTTCAAAGCCTGGAGCAATGGTGCCACCGGAGCGGGAGGACTGACCTTTGTGGCCACGGCCACCGGTCTTGCCCAAACCACTACCGATACCACGGCCCGGACGATGCTTTTCGCGACGGGAACCCGGCGCTGGACTCAGATCATTGAGTTTCATCGATTAACCCTCGACACGCAGCATGTAGTAAGCCTTGTTGATCATCCCGCGATTCTCGGGAGTATCAAGTACTTCTACAGTGTGACCGATGCGACGCAGACCCAGACCCTTAACGCACAGTTTGTGGTTAGGGATACGGCCGGTCATGCTTTTGATCAGCGTAACTTTAACGGTAGCCATGATCAGAAGATCTCCTTGACGCTTTTGCCACGCTTGGCGGCAATGGATTCAGGAGACTGCATAGCTTTCAAACCTTTGAAAGTGGCGTGAACCACGTTTACCGGGTTAGTCGAGCCGTAGCACTTGGCCAGAACGTTCTGAACGCCAGCAACTTCGAGGACAGCACGCATAGCGCCGCCAGCGATGATACCGGTACCTTCAGAAGCAGGCTGCATGTACACCTTCGAAGCGCCGTGACCGGACTTCATTGCGTACTGCAGAGTGGTGCCGTTCAGATCAACTTGGATCATGTTGCGGCGAGCAGCTTCCATTGCCTTCTGGATCGCAGCAGGCACTTCACGCGACTTGCCACGGCCGAAGCCAACACGCCCTTTACCATCACCAACCACGGTCAACGCGGTGAAAGTGAAGATACGGCCGCCTTTAACGGTTTTGGCTACGCGGTTAACTTGAACCAGCTTCTCGATGTAGCCTTCGTCGCGCTTTTGGTCGTTATTTGACATAACTTAGAACTCCAGCCCAGCTTCACGAGCAGCATCAGCCAGCGCCTTGACGCGGCCGTGGTACTTGAAGCCAGAGCGGTCGAAAGCCACCTGCGAGACGCCAGCGGCTTTAGCACGCGTAGCGACCAGCTGGCCAACCTTAGTGGCCGCGTCGATGTTGCCAGTGGCGCCATCACGCAGTTCTTTATCCAAAGTCGAGGCAGATGCCAGGACTTTGTTGCCGTCGGCCGAAATGACCTGGGCGTAGATGTGCTGCGACGAGCGGAACACGCAGAGACGCACGACTTCGAGTTCGTGCATTTTCAGGCGTGCTTTGCGAGCGCGACGCAGTCGAGTAACTTTTTTGTCGGTCATTTGCTATGCCCTACTTCTTCTTGGCTTCTTTACGACGGACGACTTCGTCCGCGTAGCGCACACCTTTGCCTTTGTACGGCTCTGGTGGACGGAAGTCGCGGATCTCGGCGGCCACTTGACCTACCAGCTGCTTATCGATGCCCTTGATCAGGATATCGGTCTGGCTAGGAGTCTCAGCGGTGATGCCTTCCGGCAGTTCATAATCCACTGGGTGCGAGAAGCCAAGAGCCAGGTTCAGCACTGTGCCTTTTGCTTGCGCTTTGTAACCAACACCGACCAGCTGGAGCTTGCGCTCGAAGCCTTGGCTTACGCCTTGGACCATGTTGTTTACCAACGCACGAGTGGTACCAGCCATTGCGCGAGTTTGTTGATCGCCATTGCGAGCAGCGAAACGCAGCTCACCAGCTTCTTCAACGATCTCAACGGACGAATGGATGTTCAGTTCGAGAGTGCCCTTGGCACCCTTCACCGAAAGCTGTTGGCCTGCGAATTTGACTTCGACACCGGCTGGCAGCTTAACGGGGTTCTTAGCGACGCGTGACATGCTTATCCCCCCTTAGAACACAGTGCAAAGAACTTCGCCGCCGACACCGGCAGCGCGCGCAGCACGATCCGTCATCACACCTTTGTTGGTGGAGACGATAGACACACCGAGACCGCCACGAACTTTTGGCAGATCATCGACGGACTTGTACTGACGCAGGCCTGGACGGCTAACGCGCTTCACTTCCTCGATGACCGGACGGCCTTCGAAGTACTTCAGCTCGATGGACAGCAGTGGTTTGATTTCGCTGCTGATCTGATAACCCGCAATGTAACCTTCGTCCTTCAGGACTTTGGCAACAGCTACCTTCAAAGTAGAAGATGGCATGCTTACGACGGACTTTTCAGCCATCTGGGCATTACGGATTCGAGTTAGCATGTCCGCTAACGGGTCCTGCATACTCATGGGCTAGACGCTCCTAATACAAAAAAATTAGCCTTGCGGCTACTACTTGTCGCCGAGCTCATCCATGCGGAAAAAGCACGGGCTCAGGCGAGCCGGGTATTCTAGACACACCCCACAAATGAATCAAGCCCCAAAAGGGGCTTGATTCAAGTTCAAGGTCACCGATGGTCAGGATCTTGCGATCCCGAACACCGAGACTTTGATAGTGCTTACCAGCTGGCTTTAACCAGACCAGGTACGTCACCACGCATTGCAGCTTCACGCAGTTTGTTACGGCCGAGGCCGAACTTGCGGTAAACGCCGTGTGGACGACCGGTCAGGCGGCAGCGGTTACGCATGCGCGAGGCGCTTGCGTCACGTGGCTGCTTCTGCAGAGCTACTGTAGCTTCCCAACGTGCTTCTGGACTTGCGTTCAGATCAACGATGATAGCTTTCAGTGCTGCACGCTTTTTGGCGTACTTGGCAACCGTGAGCTGACGCTTCAGCTCGCGGTTTTTCATGCTCATCTTGGCCATTTTCCTACTCCAATCAGTTGCGGAACGGGAATTTGAAAGCACGCAACAGGGCGCGACCTTCATCATCGTTCTTGGCAGTGGTGGTCAGGGTAATGTCCAGACCGCGGAGAGCATCGATCTTGTCGTAGTCGATTTCCGGGAAGATGATCTGCTCTTTAACGCCCATGCTGTAGTTACCACGACCATCGAAGGACTTGGCATTCAGGCCGCGGAAGTCGCGAACCCGAGGCAGGGAGATCGACAGCAGACGATCCAGGAACTCGTACATACGCTCACGGCGCAGGGTCACTTTGACGCCGATCGGCCAACCTTCACGGACTTTAAAGCCAGCGATGGATTTCCGAGCGTAGGTCACAACGACTTTCTGGCCGGTGATCTTTTCCAGGTCGGCAACAGCGTGCTCGATGACTTTTTTGTCACCGACTGCTTCGCCCAGACCCATGTTCAGGGTGATTTTTGTAACGCGTGGAACTTCCATCACGTTCGAAAGCTTAAGTTCTTCCTTAAGTTTCGGTGCGATTTCCTTCCAGTAAATCTCTTTTAGTCGTGCCATGGTCTTCTACCTAGCAGTGTTCAAGCATCAACCGCTTTTTGGGTCGACTTGAAGACACGAATTTTCTTGCCGTCTTCTACTTTGAAACCAACGCGGTCAGCCTTGTTGGTTTCGCCGTTGAAAATGGCGACGTTAGAAGCGTCCAGTGGAGCTTCTTTTTCGACGATACCGCCTTGTACGCCCGACATCGGGTTAGGCTTGGTATGACGCTTAACCAGGTTCAGACCGCCGATAACCAGACGGTTATTTGCGAGAACCTTAAGCACCTTACCGCGCTTACCTTTGTCTTTGCCGGCGATCACGATGATCTCGTCGTCACGACGAATCTTTTGCATGTCGGATCTCCTTACAGCACTTCTGGGGCGAGCGAGACGATCTTCATGAACTTCTCAGTACGAAGTTCACGGGTCACTGGCCCAAAGATACGGGTGCCGATCGGCTCTTGCTTGTTGTTCAGAAGAACAGCAGCGTTGCCATCAAAGCGGATAATGGAGCCATCAGCACGACGTACGCCGTGACGAGTGCGGACTACAACAGCAGTCATCACTTGGCCTTTTTTCACTTTACCGCGAGGAATTGCTTCCTTCACGGTAACTTTGATGATGTCACCGATACCAGCGTAACGACGATGGGAGCCACCCAGCACCTTGATGCACATAACACGGCGAGCGCCGCTGTTATCGGCCACATCGAGCATGGATTGAGTCTGAATCATATAATTTCTCCGACCCCTAGTCCTTAGACTTCCACAGCGCGTTCGAGAACATCAACCAGCGCCCAAGACTTGGTCTTGGCCAAAGGACGAGTTTCACGAATAGTGACTTTGTCGCCGATGTGGCACTGATTGGTTTCGTCGTGCGCGTGCAGCTTAGTCGAACGCTTAACGTATTTACCGTAGATCGGGTGCTTAACGCGACGCTCGATCAGTACGGTGATGGTTTTGTCCATCTTGTCGCTGACAACACGGCCAGTCAGCGTACGGACAGTTTTTTCGGCTTCAGCCATGATTACTTACCTGCCTGCTGGTTGAGCACAGTCTTCACGCGAGCGATGTCACGCTTAACTTGCGAGAGCAGATGAGACTGCCCCAACTGGCCAGTTGCTTTCTGCATACGCAGATTGAACTGGTCGCGCAGCAAGCCGAGCAGTTGCTCGTTCAGCTGCTGTGCGGATTTTTCACGAAGTTCATTCGCTTTCATCACATCACCGTCCGTTTAACAAAGGCGGTGGCGAGCGGCAGCTTTGCAGCAGCCAGGGCAAAAGCCTCACGCGCCAGCTCTTCAGAAACACCCTCGATTTCATACAGGACTTTGCCTGGCTGAATCTGGGCAACCCAGTACTCCACACTACCCTTACCTTTACCCATCCGAACTTCGAGGGGCTTTTTGGAAATAGGCTTGTCCGGGAATACACGGATCCAGATCTTGCCGCCACGTTTAACGTGACGGGTCAGAGCACGACGCGCTGACTCGATCTGACGAGCGGTGAGACGACCACGAGCTACAGACTTCAGCGCATATTCGCCGAAGCTGACTTTGCTACCGCGCTGTGCCAGACCACGGTTGTGGCCTGTCATCTGCTTGCGGAACTTCGTACGCTTTGGTTGCAACATTTGGCGTACCCCTTACTTAGCAGCTTTTTTACGAGGCGCTGGTGCTTGTGGTTTCAGTTCTTCTTGGCGACCACCAATTACTTCGCCTTTGAAGATCCAAACCTTTACACCGATCACACCGTAAGTGGTGTGAGCTTCGTAGTTGGCATAGTCGATGTCGGCACGCAGGGTGTGCAGTGGCACACGACCTTCGCGATACCATTCAGTACGTGCGATTTCAGCACCGCCGAGACGACCGCTCACTTGGATTTTGATGCCTTTGGCACCAATGCGCATGGCGTTCTGAACAGCGCGCTTCATAGCGCGACGGAACATTACGCGACGCTCCAGCTGCTGAGCTACGCTCTGCGCAACCAGCATACCGTCGAGCTCCGGCTTGCGGATCTCTTCGATATTGATGTGCACAGGCACACCCATTTGCTTGGTCAGGTCCTGACGCAGTTTCTCAACATCTTCACCTTTCTTCCCGATAACGATACCTGGACGAGCGGTGTGGATGGTGATACGTGCAGTCTGAGCCGGACGATGGATATCGATACGGCTTACGGACGCGCTTTTTAGTTTGTCTTGGAGATACTCACGCACCTTCAGATCAGCGAACAAATAGTCCGCATAAGTCCGACCGTCTGCGTACCAGACGGAGGTGTGCTCCTTGACGATTCCCAGGCGAATGCCAATGGGATGTACTTTCTGACCCATCTCTTCGACTCCGTTACTTGTCAGCAACCTTGACAGTGATATGGCAAGACCGCTTGACGATGCGATCAGCACGGCCTTTGGCACGTGGCATGATGCGCTTCAGCGAACGCCCTTCGTTGACGAAAACGGTGCTGACTTTAAGGTCATCAACGTCTGCGCCTTCGTTATGCTCGGCGTTGGCTACGGCCGACTCCAGCACTTTCTTCATGATCTCGGCGGCTTTCTTACTGCTGAAAGCCAACAAGTTGAGCGCTTCGCCCACCTTCTTCCCGCGGATCTGGTCGGCGACCAAGCGGGCTTTCTGGGCGGAGATTCGAGCGCCCGACAACTTAGCGGCTACTTCCATTTCCTAACCCCTTAACGCTTGGCTTTCTTGTCTGCCACGTGCCCACGATAAGTGCGGGTACCGGCGAACTCGCCCAGTTTGTGGCCGACCATGTCTTCGTTAACGAGAACTGGGACGTGTTGACGACCGTTGTGTACTGCGATGGTCAAACCGACCATTTGTGGCAGGATCATCGAACGACGCGACCAGGTTTTCACCGGTTTGCGATCATTCTTTTCCGCCGCCACTTCGATCTTCTTCAGTAGGTGAAGATCGATAAAAGGACCTTTTTTCAGAGAACGTGGCACTGTCGTATCCCTCTATTTACTTGCGACGACGGACGATCATTTTGTCGGTACGCTTATTACCACGAGTCTTCGCGCCCTTAGTCGGGAAGCCCCATGGCGATACCGGATGACGACCACCAGAGGTACGACCTTCACCACCACCATGTGGGTGGTCAACCGGGTTCATGGCAACACCACGAACGGTTGGGCGAACGCCACGCCAGCGTTTGGCACCAGCTTTACCCAGCGAACGCAGGCTGTGCTCGGAGTTCGAGACTTCACCCAGGGTCGCGCGGCATTCAGCCAGCACTTTACGCATCTCACCAGAACGCAGACGCAGGGTCACGTAGACACCTTCACGAGCGATCAGCTGAGCCGAAGCACCAGCGGAACGAGCGATCTGTGCGCCTTTACCTGGCTTCAATTCGATGCCGTGTACGGTGCTACCAACTGGAATGTTACGCAGTTGCAGAGCGTTGCCCGGCTTGATCGGTGCCAGAGCACCTGCGATCAGCTGGTCACCAGCACTCACGCCTTTAGGGGCGATGATGTAGCGACGCTCGCCATCTGCGTACAGCAGCAGAGCGATGTGAGCAGTACGGTTTGGATCGTATTCAATGCGCTCGACAGTGGCAGAGATGCCATCTTTGTCGTTGCGACGGAAATCGACCAGACGATAATGCTGCTTATGGCCACCACCGATGTGACGAGTGGTAATGCGACCATTGTTGTTACGACCACCAGTCTTCGATTTTTTCTCGAGCAGCGGTGCGTGAGGAGCGCCTTTATGCAGCTCCTGGTTGACCACCTTGACCACAAAACGGCGGCCAGGGGAAGTCGGTTTGCATTTAACGATTGCCATGATGCACCCCTTCCTTACTCAGCACTGCTGCTGAAATCGAGATCTTGGCCTGGCTGAAGGGAGATAACTGCCTTCTTCCAGTCATTACGCTTGCCCAGACCGCGAGCAGTGCGCTTGCTCTTACCCAGAACATTCAGGGTAGTAACACGCTCTACTTTCACGCTGAACAGGCTTTCGACGGCCTTCTTGATTTCCAGCTTGGTTGCGTCAGTTGCAACCTTGAAAACGAACTGGCCTTTCTTGTCAGCCAGAACCGTAGCCTTCTCGGAAACGTGCGGGCCAAGCAGAACTTTAAATACGCGTTCCTGGTTCATCCCAGCAGCTCCTCGAATTTCTTCACGGCCGACACGGTGATCAACACCTTGTCGTATGCGATCAGACTAACTGGATCGGAACCTTGCACGTCACGTACATCAACGTGTGGCAGGTTACGAGCAGCCAGGTACAGGTTCTGATCAACGACTTCAGACACGATCAAGACGTCAGTCAAGCCCATGCCAGTCAGTTTGTTCAGCAGATCTTTGGTCTTCGGTGCATCAACAGCGAAGTCCTGAACCACTACCAGACGATCAGTACGCACCAGCTCAGCAAGGATGGAACGCATTGCTGCGCGATACATCTTCTTGTTCAGCTTCTGGGTGTGATCCTGAGGACGAGCTGCGAAAGTGGTACCGCCGCCACGCCAGATTGGGCTACGGATAGTACCGGCACGAGCACGGCCAGTACCTTTCTGACGCCATGGGCGCTTACCGCCACCACGAACGTCGGAACGGGTCTTTTGCTGCTTGGAACCCTGACGGCCGCCGGCCATGTAGGCCACGACTGCTTGGTGAACCAGCGTCTCGTTGAATTCGCCGCCAAATGTCAGTTCGGAAACTTCGATCGCTTGAGCGTCATTTACATTTAATTGCATGTCAGCTTCCCCTTAACCGCGAGCCTTGGCTGCTGGACGTACAACCAAGTTGCCGCCAGTAGCGCCAGGAACAGCGCCCTTGACCAACAACAGATTGCGTTCAGCGTCCACGCGCACTACTTCGAGGGACTGCACGGTCACGCGCTCAGCGCCCATATGACCGGACATTTTTTTGCCCTTGAATACACGACCAGGAGTCTGGCACTGGCCGATAGAGCCTGGAACGCGGTGGGACACGGAGTTACCGTGGGTATTATCTTGCCCGCGGAAGTTCCAACGCTTGATCGTACCCTGGAAGCCTTTACCCTTGGACTGACCGGTTACATCAACCAGTTGACCAGCGGCGAAGATTTCAGCGTTGATCAGATCGCCGGCCTGGTACTCGCCTTCTTCAAGACGGAATTCCATTACGGTACGACCAGCAGCAACGTTCGCTTTAGCGAAGTGGCCAGCTTGAGCAGCTGTAACACGCGAAGCACGACGCTCGCCTACAGTGACTTGCACTGCACGATAGCCATCGGTCTCTTCAGTTTTGAACTGGGTGACGCGATTCGGTTCGATCTCAATGACCGTGACCGGAATGGAGACACCTTCTTCGGTGAAAATACGGGTCATACCGCATTTACGACCGACTACACCAATAGTCATGTTGTAAACCTCATGAGTGTACGGGGCTTTCACCCGCTATGGCCGCCCATTTCAGAGCGTTACACGACTAAGACCGAGTCTTAGCCGAGGCTGATCTGCACTTCCACACCGGCCGCAAGATCAAGCTTCATAAGAGCATCAACGGTTTTATCCGTTGGCTGGACGATGTCCAGAACGCGCTTATGAGTACGGATCTCGTACTGGTCACGCGCGTCTTTGTTGACGTGCGGGGAGACCAGAACGGTGAACCGCTCTTTACGGGTAGGCAGTGGAATTGGACCACGCACTTGAGCACCAGTACGTTTCGCGGTTTCCACGATTTCCTGGGTGGATTGGTCGATCAGGCGATGGTCAAAAGCCTTCAACCTGATACGGATTTGCTGATTTTGCATTGGATTTCAGACTCCGGCTGCTATTCCCACCGAGCGCAATACGCCCGTTAAAAGGAGGCGCAATTCTATAGACGCCCCAGATAGGTGTCAACCCAATAAAAAAGGCCCCCGCTAAGCGGAGGCCTTCTCAAAAAAACCGAGCTATCTCAGAAGAGATAATTACTCGATGATTTTAGCTACAACGCCAGCACCAACGGTACGGCCGCCTTCACGGATAGCGAAGCGCAGACCGTCTTCCATCGCGATGGTTTTGATCAGGGTAACAGTCATCTGAATGTTGTCACCTGGCATTACCATTTCAACGCCTTCTGGCAGCTCGCAGTTACCAGTCACGTCAGTAGTACGGAAGTAGAACTGTGGACGGTAGCCTTTGAAGAACGGAGTATGACGGCCGCCTTCTTCCTTGCTCAGAACGTAAACTTCTGCGGTGAACTTGGTGTGCGGCTTAACCGAACCCGGCTTAACCAGAACCTGGCCACGCTCAACGTCGTCACGCTTGGTGCCGCGCAGCAGCACGCCGCAGTTCTCGCCAGCACGACCTTCGTCGAGCAGCTTACGGAACATTTCAACACCGGTGCAGGTGGTGACGGTAGTGTCACGCAGACCAACGATTTCCAGTGGATCCTGAACGCGAACGATACCGCGCTCGATACGACCAGTCACAACAGTACCGCGACCGGAGATCGAGAATACGTCTTCGATTGGCATCAGGAACGGCTTGTCGGTCAGACGAACTGGTTCTGGGATGTAGCTGTCCAGAGTCTCAACCAGTTTACGAACGGCAGTGGTGCCCATTTCGTTGTCGTCTTTGCCTTCCAGAGCCATACGCGCCGAACCGATGATGATCGGAGTGTCGTCGCCCGGGAAGTCGTAAGTGCTCAGCAGATCGCGCACTTCCATCTCAACCAGTTCCAGCAGCTCAGCGTCGTCTACCAGGTCAGCCTTGTTCAGGAAAACCACGATGTACGGAACGCCTACCTGACGGGACAGCAGGATGTGCTCACGGGTTTGTGGCATCGGACCATCAGCGGCCGAGCAAACCAGGATAGCGCCGTCCATCTGGGCAGCACCAGTGATCATGTTCTTCACATAGTCAGCGTGACCTGGGCAGTCAACGTGAGCGTAGTGACGGATCTTCGAGTTGTACTCGACGTGCGCGGTGTTGATGGTGATACCACGAGCTTTTTCTTCTGGCGCGCTGTCGATTTTATCGAAATCAACGATGGCCGAACCGAATACTTCGGAGCAGACGCGAGTCAGAGCTGCAGTCAGAGTGGTTTTACCGTGGTCAACGTGACCGATGGTGCCAACGTTGACGTGCGGTAGGGAACGATCAAATTTTTCTTTAGCCACGACAATTAACTCCTTGCCTAAAGGGCTGAATCAGCCTTGTTTTTTGGTAACAGTTTCGACGATGTGCGACGGAGCTGTATTGTATTTTTTGAATTCCATAGAGTAGCTTGCGCGACCCTGGGACATGGAACGAACGTCGGTCGCATAACCGAACATCTCGCCCAGCGGAACTTCGGCGCGAATTACTTTGCCGGAGACCGTGTCTTCCATACCCAAAATCATGCCGCGACGACGGTTAAGGTCGCCCATCACGTCACCCATATAGTCTTCAGGCGTAACAACCTCTACCGCCATGATCGGCTCGAGCAACTCACCACCGCCCTTCTGGGCCAGTTGCTTGGTCGCCATGGAAGCAGCCACCTTAAACGCCATCTCGTTGGAGTCGACGTCGTGGTAAGAACCATCAAACACGGTAGCCTTCAGGCCGATCAGCGGATAGCCGGCAACAACGCCGTTCTTCATCTGCTCTTCGATACCCTTCTGGATCGCCGGGATGTATTCCTTAGGAACCACACCACCCACGACTTCGTTCACGAATTGCAGACCTTCCTGACCTTCGTCAGCAGGAGCAAAACGAATCCAGCAATGGCCGAACTGGCCACGACCGCCGGATTGACGAACGAATTTGCCTTCGATTTCACAGTTCTTCGTGATGCGCTCACGATAGGAAACCTGAGGCTTACCAATGTTGGCTTCGACGTTGAACTCACGGCGCATCCGGTCAACCAGGATGTCCAGGTGCAGCTCGCCCATGCCGGAGATGATCGTTTGACCAGTCTCTTCATCGGTTTTGACGCGGAAAGATGGATCTTCCTGAGCAAGCTTGCCCAGAGCGATACCCATTTTTTCCTGGTCATCCTTGGTCTTAGGCTCTACGGCAACCGAAATAACCGGCTCCGGGAAGTCCATACGAACCAGGATGATTGGCTTGTCAGCGTTGCACAAAGTCTCACCAGTGGTGACGTCCTTCATGCCGATCAAGGCCGCGATGTCACCAGCGCGCACTTCCTTGATTTCTTCACGGGCGTTTGCGTGCATTTGCACCATACGACCCACGCGCTCTTTCTTGCCTTTAACCGAGTTGATCACGCCGTCGCCGGAGGCCAACACGCCCGAGTAAACTCGAACAAAGGTCAAGGTACCCACGAATGGGTCGGTAGCGATCTTGAACGCCAGAGCCGAAAACGGCTCGCTGTCGTCTGCGTGACGCTCCATTTCCTTGGTCTCGTCATCCGGGTCAGTACCCTTGATGGCAGGAATGTCGGTTGGAGCAGGCAGGTAGTCGATAACGGCGTCGAGAACCAGGGGAACACCCTTGTTCTTGAAGGAAGAACCGCAAACAGCCAAAACGATCTCACCAGCGATAGTACGCTGACGCAGAGCCGCTTTGATTTCCGCGTTGGTGAGCTCTTCACCCTCGAGGTACTTGTTCATCAGCTCTTCGCTGGCTTCTGCCGCGGCTTCAATCATGTTGCCGCGCCATTCGTTAGCCAGCTCCTGCAGTTCAGCAGGGATAGGCTTACGAACTGGAACCATGCCTTTGTCAGAGTCATTCCAGTAAACAGCTTCCATAGCCATCAGATCGATCTGACCCTGGAAGTTGTCTTCGGAACCGATGGCCAATTGAATTGGCACCGGAGTGTGACCCAGACGCTGCTTGATCTGGCCGATCACGCGCAGGAAGTTGGCACCAGCACGGTCCATCTTGTTTACGTAAACAAGACGTGGAACGCCGTACTTGTTGGCTTGACGCCATACGGTTTCCGACTGAGGCTCAACACCCGAGGTGCCGCAGAACACAACGACCGCGCCGTCGAGAACACGCAGGGAACGCTCAACTTCAATAGTGAAGTCAACGTGGCCCGGGGTGTCGATGACGTTGAAACGGTATTGGTCCTTGTGCTGCTTCTCGGAACCCTGCCAGAAGGCGGTAATAGCAGCAGAAGTAATGGTAATACCACGCTCCTGCTCCTGCACCATCCAGTCTGTGGTCGCGGCGCCGTCATGCACCTCGCCCATCTTGTGGCTTTTGCCAGTGTAAAAAAGGACGCGCTCGGTGGTGGTGGTTTTACCAGCATCCACGTGAGCAACGATACCAATGTTACGGTAGCGGTTAATCGGTGTAGTACGAGCCATAAAGCCCTCGCAAAATTAGTGACGCTGAAATTAGAAGCGGTAGTGCGAGAAAGCCTTGTTGGCTTCAGCCATACGGTGCACGTCTTCACGCTTCTTAACTGCAGCACCTTTACCTTCAGCGGCGTCCAACAGTTCGCCAGCCAAACGCAGAGCCATAGACTTCTCGCCGCGCTTGCGGGCGAAGTCTACCAACCAGCGCATTGCCAGAGCGTTACGACGGGACGGACGAACTTCGACCGGAACCTGGTAAGTAGCACCGCCTACACGGCGCGACTTTACTTCGACCAGCGGAGCGATGGCGTCGAGAGCTTTCTCGAAGATTTCCAGGGGATCGCTGTTCTTGCGTTCTTTAACTTTTTCCAGCGCGCCATAAACGATACGTTCGGCAACGGCTTTCTTGCCGCTTTCCATAACGTGGTTCATGAACTTGGCCAGGATCTGGCTGCCGTACTTTGGATCGTCAAGCACTTCGCGCTTGGCTGCTACGCGTCTTCTTGGCATGGATAAGCCCTCAAACGGTCTTCAGGTTCGCTCGGAATCGGTGCCCTTGCGGGACGCCTCCGACCTTACTCTTATCGACTCAGAAAAATAGAAAATCAGTTTTTACAAAAAGCCGCTACTACTTAGGCTTCTTGGTACCGTACTTCGAACGACCCTGGTTACGACCTTTAACGCCGGAAGTATCCAAAGAACCGCGTACGGTGTGGTAACGAACACCTGGCAAGTCTTTTACACGACCGCCGCGGATCAGTACCACGCTGTGCTCTTGCAGGTTGTGGCCTTCACCGCCGATGTACGAGGAAACCTCGAAACCGTTGGTCAGACGCACACGGCATACTTTACGCAGTGCCGAGTTAGGTTTTTTCGGCGTGGTGGTATACACACGGGTGCATACGCCACGACGTTGCGGGCAGTTCTGCAGCGCAGGCACGTCGGATTTCTCGACGATACGCTTACGCGGCTGACGTACCAGCTGGTTGATAGTTGCCATCTACTAGCTCCACTGTTGTCTTGCGACGCTATTGTCTTGCAAGAAAAGCAAAATGGCAGGAACGAATTCCCGCCAAATTTAGGGGTACAAGAGTCTAAAGAGGATCTTGTCCCCAGTCAAGGCAAGGCCCCGACCTCCCCACCCATCCAACCTCGACAAATTGTCTCGATTCGATGAACGGAGCAGCCAGGGCCTTACGCTCATTTATCGCAGAACTCAGTTACCGCTAGAGTTCAGCGCTTCGGTCAGTGCAGCTTCCACTTCACTGGCGCTTACGCGCAACGGTTTGTCAGCATCACGGCGACGCTTGCGCTCGCTGTGATAAGCCAGACCGGTACCAGCCGGGATCAGACGACCCACGACCACGTTTTCTTTCAGGCCGCGCAGGTAATCGCGCTTGCCGGTTACCGCCGCTTCGGTCAGTACGCGAGTGGTTTCCTGGAAGGAAGCCGCCGAGATGAACGATTCGGTGGACAACGACGCCTTGGTGATACCCAACAGCACGCGAGTGAACTTGGAAACGAATTTCTCGTCGCCAGCCAGACGCTCGTTCTCTACCAGAACGTGAGTCAATTCCATCTGGTCGCCCTTGATGAAACTGGAATCGCCGGATTCAGCGATTTCAACTTTACGCAGCATCTGACGCAGGATGGTCTCGATGTGCTTATCGTTGATCTTCACGCCTTGCAGACGGTAAACGTCCTGGATCTCGTTCACGATGTACTTGGCCAGCGCACTCACACCCAGCAGACGCAGGATGTCGTGTGGATCGCTCGGGCCGTCGGAGATAACTTCGCCGCGGTTTACCTGTTCGCCTTCGAAGACGTTCAGGTGACGCCACTTCGGAATCAGCTCTTCGTACGGATCGCTACCGTCGTTCGGGGTAATGACCAGACGACGCTTGCCTTTGGTCTCTTTACCGAACGCGATGGTGCCGCTGACTTCAGCCAGAATCGAGGCTTCTTTCGGACGACGTGCTTCGAACAAGTCGGCAACACGCGGCAGACCACCGGTGATGTCACGGGTCTTCGAAGTCTCTTGCGGAATACGAGCGATAACATCACCGATCGCGATTTTCGCACCGTCCGCAACACCGACCAGGGCGTTAGCAGGCAGGAAGTACTGAGCAATTACATCGGTACCCGGCAGCAAGAGATCCTTGCCATTGTCATCAACCATCTTCACAGCAGGACGGATATCTTTACCGGCAGCTGGACGATCTTTGGCGTCAAGTACTTCAATGTTGGTCATACCGGTCAATTCGTCAGTCTGACGCTTGATCGTGATGCCTTCTTCCATGCCCACGTAGGTCACGGTACCTTTCATTTCGGTAACGATTGGGTGAGTGTGCGGATCCCACTTGGCCACGATTGCGCCAGCGTCGACCTTGTCACCTTCTTTAACCGAAATCACAGCACCGTACGGCAGCTTGTAACGCTCGCGCTCACGACCGAAGTCATCAGCGATCGCCAGCTCACCGGAACGGGACACAGCAACCAGGCAACCATCCACTCGCTCAACGTGCTTCAGGTTGTGCAGACGGACGGTACCGCCATTCTTCACCTGAACGCTATCAGCTGCGGAGGTCCGGCTTGCCGCACCACCGATGTGGAACGTACGCATGGTCAGCTGGGTACCCGGCTCACCGATGGACTGGGCAGCGATAACGCCGACCGCTTCACCGATGTTCACCTGGTGACCACGAGCCAGATCACGGCCGTAGCACTTGGCGCAAATGCCGTAGCGGGTTTCGCAGCTGATCGGCGAACGCACGATCACTTCGTCGATGCTGTTCAGCTCGATGAACTCGACCCACTTCTCGTCTACCAGCGTGCCGGCAGGAACGATGATTTCTTCAGTACCTGGCTTGAAAACGTCACGGGCAATAACACGACCCAATACGCGCTCACCCAACGGCTCAACAACGTCACCGCCTTCAATGTGCGGAGTCATTACCAGGCCATGCTCGGTGCCGCAATCGATCTCGGTTACTACCAGATCCTGCGCCACGTCTACCAGACGACGAGTCAGGTAACCGGAGTTCGCAGTTTTCAACGCGGTATCCGCCAAACCTTTACGAGCACCGTGAGTGGAGATGAAGTACTGAAGTACGCTCAAACCTTCACGGAAGTTCGCAGTAATCGGCGTTTCAATGATGGAACCGTCCGGCTTGGCCATCAGGCCACGCATACCGGCGAGCTGACGGATCTGCGCAGCAGAACCCCGTGCGCCCGAGTCGGCCATCATGTACATCGAGTTGAAAGATTCCTGGTCGACTTCGACGCCATGACGGTCGATGACCTTCTCTTTCGAGAGGTTGGCCATCATCGCCTTGGAAACTTCGTCGTTCGCCTTGGACCAAAGGTCGATCACTTTGTTGTACTTCTCGCCCTGGGTTACCAGGCCGGAGGCGTACTGACTTTCGATCTCTTTCACTTCGTCGGTGGCAGCACCGATGATGCGGGCTTTTTCATCCGGGATAACGAAGTCGTTAACACCGATGGAAACGCCGGAGATGGTCGAATAAGCAAAACCGGTGTACATCAACTGGTCAGCGAAAATCACGGTCTCTTTCAAACCAACCACGCGGTAGCACTGGTTGATCAGCTTGGAGATCGCCTTTTTCTTCATCGGCTGGTTGACGACGTCGTACGACAGACCAGGTGGAACAACCTGGAACAACAGCGCACGGCCGACGGTGGTGTCGACGATACGGGTGTTCTTGACGCTGCCACCATCACGATCGTTGACGGTTTCGTTGATCCGCACTTTGACTTTAGCGTGCAGTGCGGCTTCGCCGGCACGGAACACACGGTCAACTTCCTGCAGATCCGCGAACACACGACCTTCGCCCTTGGCGTTGATCGCTTCACGAGTCATGTAGTACAGACCCAATACAACGTCCTGCGAAGGAACGATGATTGGCTCACCGTTGGCTGGCGACAGAATGTTGTTGGTCGACATCATCAACGCACGCGCTTCCAACTGGGCTTCCAGTGTCAGCGGTACGTGCACGGCCATTTGGTCGCCGTCGAAGTCGGCGTTGTACGCAGCACAGACCAGAGGGTGCAGCTGGATAGCCTTACCTTCGATCAGTACCGGTTCAAACGCCTGGATACCCAGACGGTGAAGGGTCGGTGCACGGTTGAGGAGAACCGGGTGTTCGCGAATCACTTCAGCGAGAACGTCCCAAACTTCCGGCAGCTCGCGCTCGACCATCTTCTTGGCAGCTTTGATGGTGGTCGCAAGACCACGCATTTCCAGCTTGCCGAAAATGAACGGCTTGAACAGCTCGAGAGCCATCTTCTTCGGCAGACCGCACTGGTGCAGACGCAGGGTCGGACCTACGGTAATTACCGAACGACCGGAGTAGTCAACACGCTTACCGAGCAAGTTCTGACGGAAACGACCTTGCTTACCCTTGATCATGTCAGCCAGGGATTTCAGAGGACGCTTGTTCGAACCGGTGATAGCGCGGCCACGACGACCGTTGTCGAGCAGTGCGTCGACGGCTTCCTGCAACATACGCTTTTCGTTGCGCACGATGATGTCCGGAGCGGACAGATCAAGCAGGCGCTTCAAGCGGTTGTTACGGTTGATCACTCGACGATACAGATCGTTGAGGTCGGAAGTCGCGAAGCGACCGCCATCCAGCGGGACCAGTGGACGCAGATCTGGCGGCAGAACCGGCAGAACGGTCAGCACCATCCACTCTGGGAGGTTGCCGGAACCCTGGAAGGCTTCCATCAACTTCAGACGCTTGGACAGCTTCTTGATTTTGGTTTCGGAGTTGGTTTGCGGAATTTCTTCACGCAGACGGCCAATCTCGTGTTCCAGGTCGATAGCGTGCAGCAGCTCACGGACAGCTTCGGCACCCATGCGGGCATCGAAATCGTCGCCGAACTCTTCCAGCGCTTCGAAGTACTGCTCGTCGTTGAGCAGCTGACCTTTTTCAAGGGTGGTCATGCCTGGATCGATAACGACATAGCTCTCGAAGTAGAGAACGCGTTCGATATCACGCAGGGTCATGTCCATCAGCAAGCCGATACGCGACGGCAGCGATTTCAGGAACCAGATGTGGGCAACTGGCGAGGCCAGTTCGATGTGCGCCATGCGCTCACGACGAACTTTAGCCAGCGCGACTTCAACGCCGCACTTCTCGCAGATCACACCACGGTGCTTCAAGCGCTTGTACTTACCGCACAGGCACTCGTAATCCTTTACCGGGCCAAAGATCTTGGCGCAGAACAGGCCGTCACGTTCAGGTTTGAACGTACGGTAGTTAATGGTTTCCGGCTTTTTAACTTCACCGAACGACCACGAACGGATCATCTCAGGCGATGCCAATCCAATACGGATGGCGTCGAACTCTTCGACTTGACCCTGGTTTTTCAGCAAATTCAGTAGGTCTTTCAAGGCCTTTCCTCCTGGCGGAGCAGAGAGCGGGCAATCCTGCCCCGCTCTCGATTCGCGTCACGTGTTATTCGGTTTCCAGATCGATATCGATGCCGAGGGAACGAATTTCCTTGATCAACACGTTGAAAGACTCGGGCATGCCCGGCTCCATACGGTGATCGCCATCCACGATGTTTTTGTACATCTTGGTACGGCCGTTCACATCGTCCGACTTCACTGTGAGCATTTCTTGCAGAGTGTAAGCGGCACCGTAAGCTTCCAGTGCCCAGACCTCCATCTCCCCGAAACGCTGACCACCGAACTGCGCCTTACCACCCAGCGGCTGCTGGGTAACCAGGCTGTACGAACCGGTAGAACGAGCGTGCATCTTGTCGTCTACCAAGTGGTTCAGCTTCAGCATGTACATGTAGCCAACAGTAACCGGGCGCTCGAACTTGTTGCCGGTACGGCCGTCGGTCAGCTGCATCTGGCCGCTTTCTGGCAGGTCTGCCAGTTTCAGCATGGCCTTGATTTCGCTTTCCTTGGCGCCGTCGAACACTGGAGTGGCCATTGGAACGCCGCCACGCAGGTTCTTCGCCAGATCCAGGATTTCCTGGTCGGAGAAGCTATCCAGATCTTCGTTACGACCGCCGATCTGGTTGTAGATCTCGTCCAGGAAGGTACGAAGCTCAGCCACTTTGCGCTGCTCTTCGATCATCCGGTTGATCTTCTCGCCCAGACCTTTGGCCGCGAGGCCGAGGTGGGTTTCAAGGATCTGACCAACGTTCATACGCGAAGGTACGCCCAACGGGTTGAGGACAACGTCGACCGGGGTGCCATTGGCATCGTGCGGCATGTCTTCAACCGGCATGATCACGGAGACCACACCTTTGTTACCGTGACGACCGGCCATCTTGTCGCCCGGCTGAATGCGGCGACGGATTGCCAGGTAAACCTTGACGATTTTCAGCACGCCTGGAGCCAGGTCATCGCCCTGCTGCAGTTTGCGCTTCTTGTCTTCGAACTTGTCGTCCAGCAGACGGCGACGATCAACGATGTAGGCCTGAGCCTTCTCGAGCTGCTCGTTCAGAGCATCTTCAGCCATGCGCAGTTTGAACCACTGACCATGCTCAAGACCGTCGAGAACTTCGTCGGTGATGTCCTGACCTTTCTTCAGACCGGCGCCGCCTTCGGCTTTGTGGCCGACCAGAGCGGAACGCAGACGTTCGAAAGTTGCGCCTTCAACGATACGGAACTCTTCGTTCAGATCCTTGCGGATCTCGTCGAGTTGAGTCTTCTCGATCGACAGTGCACGAGCATCACGCTCAACGCCGTCGCGGGTGAAGACCTGTACGTCGATGACGGTACCCTTGGTGCCAGTAGGCACGCGCAGGGAGGTGTCTTTAACGTCGCTGGCTTTTTCACCGAAGATGGCACGCAACAGCTTCTCTTCCGGAGTCAGTTGGGTCTCGCCTTTCGGAGTGACCTTACCGACCAGAATGTCGCC
This sequence comes from Pseudomonas sp. SIMBA_041, assembly GCF_046535095.1. NCBI lineage: Bacteria > Pseudomonadati > Pseudomonadota > Gammaproteobacteria > Pseudomonadales > Pseudomonadaceae > Pseudomonas > Pseudomonas sp. SIMBA_041. The sequence goes on along the minus strand of NZ_JAWRXJ010000008.1, from coordinate 10,351 downwards.
TGCGCCAACTTCAGCACCTACGTAAACGATACCGGCTTCGTCCAGTTTGTTCAGTGCAGCTTCACCCACGTTCGGGATGTCTGCAGTGATTTCCTCTGGCCCAAGCTTGGTGTCACGCGCCACACAGGTCAGTTCCTGAATGTGGATCGTGGTGAAGCGATCTTCCTGAACCACACGCTCGGACAGGCAGATGGAGTCTTCGAAGTTGAAGCCGTTCCATGCCATGAACGCAATGCGCATGTTCTGACCCAGAGCCAGTTCACCCATGTCGGTGGACGGACCGTCAGCCATGATGTCGCTACGCTGAACCCGATCACCTTTACGCACCAGCGGACGCTGGTTGATGCAGGTGTTCTGGTTGGAGCGGGTGTACTTGGTCAGGTTGTAGATGTCGACACCAGCTTCGCCGGTTTCAACTTCGTCATCAGCAACACGAACCACGATACGGCTGGCGTCGACAGAATCGATAACACCGCCACGACGAGCCACGACGCAAACGCCGGAGTCACGAGCTACGTTACGCTCCATGCCGGTACCGACCAGCGGCTTGTCAGCGCGCAGGGTTGGTACAGCTTGACGCTGCATGTTCGAACCCATCAACGCACGGTTGGCGTCATCGTGCTCGAGGAACGGGATCAGCGACGCAGCAACCGAAACTACCTGCTTCGGCGATACGTCCATCAAGGTGACGTCTTCAGGCGCCTTGACGGTGAACTCGTTCAAGTGACGAACAGCTACCAGCTCGTCGATCAGGACTTTTTTATCGTTCATCGTGGCCGAAGCCTGAGCGATCACGTGATCAGCTTCTTCGATGGCGGACAGGAACACGATCTCGTCGGTGACCAGAGCGTCTTTCACCACACGGTACGGGCTCTCGAGGAAGCCGTACTGGTTGGTGCGCGCATAGGCAGCCAGGGAGTTGATCAGACCGATGTTCGGACCTTCCGGCGTTTCAATCGGGCATACACGACCGTAGTGAGTCGGGTGTACGTCACGAACTTCAAAGCCGGCACGCTCACGAGTCAAACCGCCAGGGCCGAGTGCAGACACACGACGCTTGTGGGTGATCTCGGACAGCGGGTTGTTCTGGTCCATGAACTGGGACAGCTGGCTGGAACCGAAGAACTCTTTCACCGCCGCAGCCACTGGCTTGGCGTTGATCAGGTCTTGCGGCATCAGGCCTTCGCTTTCAGCCATCGACAGACGCTCTTTGACCGCACGCTCAACACGTACCAGGCCAACGCGGAACTGGTTCTCGGCCATTTCGCCTACGCAGCGAACACGACGGTTACCCAAGTGGTCGATGTCATCGACGATGCCTTTACCGTTACGGATGTCGACCAGAGTCTTCAGTACCGCGACAATGTCTTCTTTGCACAACACACCCGAACCTTCGATCTCGGTACGACCGATACGACGGTTGAACTTCATCCGGCCGACCGCAGACAGGTCATAGCGCTCAGGGCTGAAGAACAGGTTGTTGAACAGAGTCTCGGCAGCGTCTTTGGTTGGCGGCTCGCCTGGACGCATCATGCGATAGATCTCGACCAGCGCTTCCAATTGGTTGCTGGTGGAGTCGATCTTCAGAGTGTCGGAGACAAACGGACCGCAGTCGATATCGTTGGTGTACAGAGTTTCGATGCGAACAACCTGGGCCTTGGCGATTTTCGCCAGGATCTCGGTGTTCAGCTCGGTGTTGCACTCTGCCAGGATTTCGCCGGTTGCCGGATGCACGATGACCTTGGCGGTAGTGCGACCCAGGACGTAGTCCAGAGGCACTTGCAGCTCTTTGATCCCTGCTTTTTCCAGCTGGTTGATGTGGCGAGCGGTGATACGACGACCTTGCTCGACAATAACCTTGCCTTTGTCATCCAGGATATCCAGGACAGCAATTTCACCACGCAGACGCTGAGGCACCAGTTCCAGGCTGAGGTTTTCACCTTGCACGTGGAAGACGTTGGTGGTGTAGAACGCATCCAGCACTTCTTCAGTGGTATAGCCCAGCGCGCGCAGCAATACCGATGCAGGCAGCTTGCGACGACGGTCGATACGCACGAACACGCAGTCTTTCGGGTCGAACTCGAAGTCCAACCACGAACCGCGGTAAGGAATGATGCGCGCGGAGTACAGCAGTTTGCCGGAGCTGTGCGTCTTGCCACGGTCGTGGTCGAAGAACACGCCCGGGGAACGGTGCAGCTGGGAAACGATTACACGCTCGGTACCGTTGATTACGAAGGTACCGTTCTCAGTCATCAGGGGGATTTCACCCATGTAGACTTCTTGCTCTTTAATGTCCTTGATCGCTTTGTTCGACGATTCTTTGTCGAAAATGATCAGGCGCACTTTTACCCGCAAAGGTACGGCGTAAGTTACACCGCGCAATACGCATTCTTTGACATCAAATGCCGGTTCGCCCAGGCGATAACCGACGTACTCCAGCGCAGCATTGCCGGAGTAGCTGATGATCGGGAAAACGGATTTGAAGGCCGCATGCAGGCCCACGTCGCGGAACTGATCTTTAGTCGCTCCCGCTTGCAAGAATTCACGATACGAATCCAGCTGGATGGCCAGGAGGTACGGCACATCCATGACGTCCGGCAACTTGCTAAAGTCCTTGCGGATACGTTTTTTCTCAGTATATGAGTAAGCCATCAGCGTTCCCCAGCTTGGTCACCTGCTTGTTTGGCCCCTCCCGACGGGAGCAGCCAGAAAATCGTGCAAACCCCATGGTTTGCGCCACCACATCGGGTGGTTACAGCTCGTTATCAGCACCGACCCAGTCGGCTGCCAATAACGGAAAAAGGCCGGTGGCAAGAGCCACCAGCCATCAGCCTTTCGCTTTACGCTCGGGCTGGAGGAGCAAAGTCGATGCTTACTTCAGCTCGACTTTAGCGCCTGCTTCTTCCAGAGTAGCTTTGGCTTTGTCAGCTGCGTCTTTCGAAACAGCTTCCAGAACCATGGCAGGAGCGCCGTCAACTACAGCCTTGGCTTCTTTCAGGCCCAGACCGGTCAGTTCACGTACTGCCTTGATCACGTTTACTTTCTTCTCGCCAGCTTCGGTCAGCATGACGTTGAATTCGGTTTGCTCTTCAACAACAGCGGCAGCAGCAGCTGGACCAGCCGATGCAGCAGCAGCGGTAACGCCGAATTTTTCTTCGAAAGCTTTGATCAGCTCAACAACCTGCAGAACCGACATTTCAGCTACGGCGTTGAGGATATCGTCTTGGGAGATAGACATTGCTGTATTTCCTGAATTGGGGGACGGCCTACGCGGCCATCGAAATAAACAAAAATACGCGAAAGGAGATGTTCAGCCTTAGGCTGCAACAGCTTCTTTTTGGTCGCGAACTGCAGCCAGAGTACGAGCCAACTTGCTGGTAGCGCCTTGAATCACGCTCATCAGCTGAGAAATTGCTTCGTCACGGGTCGGCAGTGTTGCCAGTACGTCGATTTGGTTAGCTGCGAGGAACTTGCCCTCGAACGCAGCTGCCTTGATCTCGAACTTATCCTGACTCTTGGCGAATTCCTTGAACAAACGGGCAGCAGCGCCAGGATGATCCTTGGAGAACGCGATCAGAGTCGGGCCGGTGAACACGTCGTTGAGGACACTGTATTCAGTGTCAGCAACAGCGCGCTTGAGCAGGGTGTTACGTACAACACGTACGTAAACGCCAGCTTCACGAGCCTCTTTACGGAGTCCGGTCATCGCGCCTACTGTTACGCCACGGGCATCAGCCACGACAGCGGACAGAGCGACTTTGGCAGCCTCGTTGACTTCAGCGACGATGGCCTTCTTGTCTTCGAGATTAATTGCCACGGGTTTAACTCCTGCTTGTTACCGTTTCATCTGGCCGAAGCCGGATGTCGTTTTGGTGTCTGATTCGGTAAGGAACCGGGAGCACCATCTGCGTAGGCTTGAGGTTTAAGACTTGCGTCGCCTACGGTCTTGGATAGCCCCCGCCAGGCAGGGACCCCAATCTTTCAATTGGCGCGATCGCTCGCGCCAACCTATGTCTTACGCGTCGAGCGAGCTTTGGTCGATGACCAGACCTGGGCCCATAGTGGTGCTCAGGGTAACGCGCTTGACGTAAATGCCTTTCGAGGAAGCTGGCTTGATACGCTTCAGATCAGCGATCAGGGCTTCAACGTTTTCCTTCAGCTTGACGGCGTCGAAGCCGATCTTGCCAACGGAAGTGTGGATGATGCCGTTTTTGTCGGTGCGATAACGAACCTGACCAGCTTTGGCGTTTTTAACCGCGGTAGCTACGTCTGGAGTTACGGTGCCGACTTTAGGGTTAGGCATCAGGCCGCGTGGACCGAGGATCTGACCCAACTGACCAACAACGCGCATTGCATCCGGGGATGCGATAACTACGTCATAGTTCAGGTCGCCGCCTTTCATTTCGGCAGCCAGGTCGTCCATACCTACACGGTCAGCGCCGGCAGCCAGAGCGGCCTCAGCAGCTGGACCCTGGGTGAACACAGCAACGCGAACGGTCTTGCCAGTGCCGTGTGGCAGCACAGTAGCGCTACGAACAACCTGGTCAGATTTACGCGGGTCAACACCCAGGTTAACAGCAACGTCGAACGACTCGCTGAACTTGACAGTCGACAGCTCAGCCAGCAGAGCAGCAGCGTCTACAAAGTTGTAGGCCTTGCCTGCTTCGATTTTGCCGGCGATAGCCTTTTGACGCTTGGTCAACTTAGCCATTACACACCCTCCACGTTAAGGCCCATGCTACGAGCAGAACCGGCGATAGTACGCACGGCTGCTTCCATATCAGCTGCAGTCAGATCCGCGTTTTTGGTTTTCGCGATTTCTTCCAGCTGAGCACGGGTCACGGTGCCAACCTTAACGGTGTTCGGACGAGCGGAACCGCTAGTCAGACCAGCAGCCTTCTTCAGCAGAACCGAAGCAGGGGTGGACTTGGTTTCAAAAGTGAAGCTACGGTCGCTGTAGACAGTGATGATCACTGGAGTCGGCAGACCTGGCTCAAGACCCTGAGTACGGGCGTTGAAGGCCTTGCAGAATTCCATGATGTTCACGCCGTGCTGACCCAGAGCAGGACCAACAGGTGGGCTTGGGTTAGCCTGAGCGGCCTTCACTTGCAGCTTGATGTAAGCGGTAATTTTCTTGGCCATGAGGCACTCCAATTACGGGTTCAAACGCCTCGAAAGGCTCCCCGGTTACTTGCGCGTTTATCCCAGTGACGACAAAACCCCACAGCCTAGGGCTGCGGGGTTGGGATGCTTGCTCAGCTAGACCTTTTCGACCTGGCTGAACTCTAGCTCTACCGGGGTAGAGCGACCGAAAATGAGCACTGCCACTTGGATCCGGCTCTTCTCGTAGTTAACTTCTTCAACCGTGCCAGTAAAATCAGCAAACGGCCCGTCATTGACCCGTACCGACTCGCCCGGCTCGAACAATGTCTTCGGCTTCGGCTTATCACTACCATCAGCAACGCGACGCAGAATTGCTTCTGCCTCTTTATCTGTAATTGGCGCAGGCTTATCGGCAGTACCGCCAATGAAGCCCATCACCCGAGGCGTATCCTTGACCAAGTGCCAAGTACCCTCGTTCATATCCATCTGTACCAGCACGTAACCTGGGAAGAACTTGCGCTCGCTTTTGCGCTTCTGGCCATTACGCATTTCAACCACTTCTTCAGTGGGAACCAGAATTTCGCCGAAGCCATCTTCCATGCCAGCCAGCTTTACGCGCTCTACCAACGAGCGCATGACATGCTTCTCGTAACCGGAGTAAGCATGCACAACGTACCAACGCTTAGCCACGGGACACCCTTAGCCGACAATCAAGGAAACAAGCCAGCCGAGGAGGGAATCAAGCCCCCACAACAGCAACGCCATAACCAGAACAACAGCCACAACAATCAACGTGGTCTGCGTGGTTTCTTGGCGAGTTGGCCATACGACTTTACGAATCTCAGTGCGAGCTTCCTTAACCAGTACAAAGAAAGACTTGCCCTTGACTGTCTGCAGGCCTACAAAGGCAGCTACAGCAGCAATGACGAGCAGTGCAAGTACACGGTACAGGATCGGCGAAGCAGAGTAATACTGATTGCCAACAACGCCAACAACCACCAAAGCGACTACTACTAGCCACTTGAGCAGATCGAAGCGAGAGCCTTGAGCTTCAGCTTTAGGAGTCATCTATGAAGATCCTGTGAAAAGAAAGCCAGACACACCAAGTGAATCTGGCAGGTCAGGAGGGAATCGAACCCCCAACCTACGGTTTTGGAGACCGTCGCTCTGCCAATTGAGCTACTGACCTAAAACAAAATCAGGCCGACCATTATGCCGGCCCGAAAAAGACATTACAACAATTTACTCGATGATTTTGGCTACGACGCCAGCGCCGACGGTACGACCGCCTTCACGGATAGCGAAACGCAGACCATCTTCCATCGCGATGGTTTTGATCAGGGTAACAGTCATCTGAATGTTGTCACCTGGCATTACCATTTCAACGCCTTCTGGCAGCTCGCAGTTACCAGTCACGTCAGTAGTACGGAAGTAGAACTGTGGACGGTAGCCTTTGAAGAACGGAGTATGACGGCCGCCTTCTTCCTTGCTCAGAACGTAAACTTCTGCGGTGAACTTGGTGTGCGGCTTAACCGAACCCGGCTTAACCAGAACCTGGCCACGCTCAACGTCGTCACGCTTGGTGCCGCGCAGCAGCACGCCGCAGTTCTCGCCAGCACGACCTTCGTCGAGCAGCTTGCGGAACATTTCAACACCGGTGCAGGTGGTGACGGTAGTGTCACGCAGACCAACGATTTCCAGTGGATCCTGAACGCGAACGATACCGCGCTCGATACGACCAGTCACAACAGTACCGCGACCGGAGATCGAGAATACGTCTTCGATTGGCATCAGGAACGGCTTGTCGGTCAGACGAACTGGTTCTGGGATGTAGCTGTCCAGAGTCTCAACCAGTTTACGAACGGCAGTGGTGCCCATTTCGTTGTCGTCTTTGCCTTCCAGAGCCATACGCGCCGAACCGATGATGATCGGAGTGTCGTCGCCCGGGAAGTCGTAAGTGCTCAGCAGATCGCGCACTTCCATCTCAACCAGTTCCAGCAGCTCAGCGTCGTCTACCAGGTCAGCCTTGTTCAGGAAAACCACGATATACGGAACGCCTACCTGACGGGACAGCAGGATGTGCTCACGGGTTTGTGGCATCGGACCATCAGCGGCCGAGCAAACCAGGATAGCGCCGTCCATCTGGGCAGCACCAGTGATCATGTTCTTCACATAGTCAGCGTGACCTGGGCAGTCAACGTGAGCATAGTGACGAATCTTCGAGTTGTACTCGACGTGTGCGGTGTTAATGGTGATACCGCGAGCTTTTTCTTCTGGCGCGCTGTCGATTTTATCGAAATCAACGATGGCCGAACCGAAAACCTCGGAGCAAACGCGAGTCAGAGCAGCAGTCAGCGTAGTCTTACCATGGTCAACGTGACCGATAGTACCAACGTTAACGTGCGGCAGCGAACGATCGAACTTTTCCTTAGCCATCGAAACAACCCCCAACAAAAGAATTGAGCAAGTAATATCAACCATTAAAACAAAGGCAGATATTTTCATATCTGCCTTGTTATATGGAGCTCTTGAGCGGATTTGAACCGCTGACCTCACCCTTACCAAGGGTGTGCTCTACCAACTGAGCTACAAGAGCGTAACACTTTGCAGGATCTGCAAACTTGGAGCGGGTAGCGGGAATCGAACCCGCATCATCAGCTTGGAAGGCTGAGGTTCTACCACTAAACTATACCCGCGGAGCTTGCAGCTCTCGCTAAAATTGGTGGAGGGGGAAGGATTCGAACCTTCGAAGTCGTAGACGTCAGATTTACAGTCTGATCCCTTTGGCCGCTCGGGAACCCCTCCTAAGCGAGCCGGCATTCTACATCATGCCAGCCTTCTGTCAAGCATTTTTCTCATTAAAAACCTGAGGTTAGCTGCATTGACACCGCTTCCGCACTGCTGACCGCTAAAGGTCTTCACTGCGAAGCGGGCGCCATTCTATGCAAACTATTCAGCCGGTGCAACCCCCTCACACGGCATTATTTTATGTTTTAACTCATTGAATTCTTTAGAAAGGTTTAGCAGCTGCAAATCATCCAGCAAACGCTGGCTTTCGGGGGCTACACGCACCCAATAACCAGACGACTCGACGGCGTCTTTCGGCAAAGACTGATACTTGACGCCTATCTCTCCCAGTCGGCGCCCTACCAGCAGGACGGTCTCCTGGCGAGCAAAGCCCCCCAAATAGAGACAACCATTAACCGCCTCTGCGGATTTTCCTTTATCTCGAGTCGTTTCCGCCGCCTCGCTTAACAAGCGAATATCCTGTTGCGCCCCTCGGTACAAGCTCAAAGGCGTTACATCTTTCGCCCGCAGCGGGGCCTCTTGTTGATGCCAAATGTAATAGAAGACGTTGAGTACGAGCAGCAAGAGGAACAACCAGCGCATAAAAACCTCAGGACAATGGACATGCCATCGCTAAACCTACAAAAATCAGGTCTGGAACCAGCCTGGCTTCGGGCACGATTCCGGAAACCAGCGTCGCATCGCCCCCGGTAAGGAATACAGTAAACTCATCCCCCCAGTAACTACGCGCCAACTCCAACTGAGTCAGGACAAACCCCCTCAGCATAAGAGAGCACCCTCGCTCTACCGCTTCGACGGTTGTACGGCCAGGAGCGAGACTTTCGAGCGCTCGCTCGGCAGCCAGGTCACCGTATCGAATTTTTCGAGTATGGGTTCGCAACTGGTTGCGCATTAAGGGCATCCCAGGACAGATAAAGCCACCGAGGTGCTCCCCGTCCGCTGCAATGAAGTCGGCCGTCACAGCGGTACCGAAATCAAGCACCAGACACGCGCCGGAAGCCAGATGAAACCCTCCGAGCATCGCAAGCCAGCGATCGAGACCCAGCCGCTCAAACTCGTCATACCCGTTGCGTACTCCGGCCATTTCGCGGGCTGGAGTCGCGCACACCACGGATACACCGAAAGCTTGCGTCAATATAGAAGCTAAAGCAGCGGTTTCTTCAGCCGTTCTAACGCTGACCAACCGACAATGCTTAAGTGCGAGCCCATCTAGATTGCTCAAGCCCTCCAACAAAGCATCATCCGAATCAACCACACCTTCACTAAACACTCGCCGGACATCTGCACAGAGCACACGCCATTTGATAAAACTGTTTCCACAGTCGAGCTCAAGAATCATCGCGCAACCTCAAACTGAGCTCACCACCACTAAAGACTTTTTCAACGCCATTTACTTTCAAGCGCAAAGCCCCCTGACTGTCGATACCCAATACCTCACCATCTATCTGGCTTACGCCGGCAATCAAAGACACTGCCCGCCCCTGCCAAAGATGGTTTTGCTCCCACTCCGACTGGATAGAGGAAAATCCGTCTAACTGGTGTCGAGCCAGGTATTTCTGGAGCATCGAGCCCAATTCCGAAACCAGGTGATTGCGGTCAAAGGCCTTACCTGACTCCAGACGCATTGACGTCCATAGCTGATCAACCTCTTCAGTCATCTGCATATTGACGTTTATTCCAACACCCAGCACTACGTGACAGACATCCGCAGGATCACCCACCAATTCGAGCAATATCCCGGCGATCTTTTTCTGCCCCACCAAAACATCGTTGGGCCATTTTAATCCCGCTCCTGGAACACCGAGCGCTCGCAATGTCTGCATGACAGCAAGACCGACAACGAGGCTCAAACCCTCCAGCTGCCGCATTCCACCATCAATGCGCAATACCAGGCTGTAATAGACGTTCTCTGCAAAAGGGCTGACCCACTTGCGCCCTCGCCGCCCGCGACCAGCTGTCTGGCGCTCGGCAAGCACCAAAAATGGCGCAGCCTGACCACGCTCGATAGCGCGCAAGGCCTCAGCGTTGGTGGAGTCTATTGAGTCGAAGAGCAAAATTGGCCAGCCACAAGCAGGCGCCTCGTCCGATATGGCGACAGGATCCAATAGCGTCAACGGTGCAGCCAGCTGATATCCGCGACCGCGCACCTTATGAACTGACAAGCCAAGCTCAGCCTCTAGATGCTGAAGCTGCTTCCACACCGCACTACGACTGATCCCCAGTGCAGCACCCAGGGTCTGGCCCGAATGGAACCGGCCATCTTTAAGAAGCTTTAACAACGTCAGCATGCAAGTCTCGCCTCACAATGAGGCCCGCATGATAGCCATGCCCCGAGCCGTTGCATAGAAAACCGACAAGACGGATTTCCAGCGGGCAAAACAAAACCCCTACCTGCATACGCAGATAGGGGTTTCGGAATTTAATCTTGACGATGACCTAC